>LFMX01000094.1 GCA_001184405.1 Candidatus Burkholderia humilis | reverse complement strand
CGGCGAACTGTTCTTTCAGAAGCACAGCGCGAAGCTTGCCATTCCGCATATCACGCAGCATCGGATATCGATCCGGGGCATCCGCCGCTGCTAACGATCGAATCGGTGCAGGCGCTCGTCGGCACGGCGCAAATGGGCACGATCGAACTGCATACGTGGAACGCGGTGGCATCGAATATCGAAAAGCCGGATCGCATGGTGTTCGATCTCGATCCCGGCGAAGGCGTCGGCTGGAAACGCATGATCGAAGCGGCAAAGCTCACGCGCGATCTGCTGACCGAACTCGATCTCACGTCGTTTTGCAAGACGAGCGGCGGCAAAGGCTTGCATGTGATCGTGCCGCTCGCGAAGCAGGCGGGCTGGGACGAGATGAAGGCGTTTTCGCAAGCCGTCGCGCAGCATATGGCGCAGACGCTGCCCAAGCTCTTCTCCGCGAAGATGGGCATGCAAAATCGCAAGGACAAGATCTTTATCGACTATCTGCGCAATAACCGCGGATCGAGCACGCCGCGCGGCATTTTCGTTGCGGGCAAGACCGGGACTGGGCGCATCGATGCCGACTGGTTGGGACGAACTCGATGACGTTACGAGCGGCGATCAATGGAACATCGGCAATGTGCGCGAACGGATGGATGCCTTGCGCAGCGATCCGTGGAAGGACTACGCGAAGACGCGCCAGCGCGTGACGGCCGCCATGAAAAAGCGCCTCGGCATGACGGGCGCGCGCAAGACTGACGAGGAATGAACGCGGAGGCAACACATGACACACGCAACGCCATCACCCAAGAGCACGCCGAAAGCGGACGACGACAAGGACGCGCCGCTGCCGCACGAATCCGATCAAAGCGTGGAATCGCAGAACGATCACGAGCCGCGCGATGTCGGCAAGCAGGCGCATGAAGATCTGAAGCGCGGTCTCGTCGATACGGACCGGCGCGGCGGCGAGTATCAGGATCAAACGCAACGCGACGAGCACGCCAATATCAATAGCGACTCAAAGCCCTGACAGATTGCAAGCCACGCATAACATTGAACGGAACGGTTGCGTAGAATAGATCGCTAATCCCGAGCGGACGACATTTCGCGCCATGCCGCGCGTTTTCTACCGGCTCCGCTCACGCCTCCATTCAATCAGCCGGTAAGCGCTTCCGATTTCATCGTCGCGAACGCAGGAAGCTCAACCCAACGGAACATGCAACACGATCTCCTGTCCCGCCTCAAGCACGAAACGTCGGCGAGTCATACGCGGCTTGAGAACGCGCTCGACCTGATGCGGAACGATCTTCAGCGCGACGAATACATCGCGCTGCTCGAGCGTTTTTACGGCTATGTCGCGCCGTGGGAAGACACGCTCAGGCACTGCATGCCTGCATCGCTCAAAGACTTTTTCGATGCGCGACGCAAGGCGCACTTGCTTGCCGCCGATCTCGCCGTGCTGAGCGGCGAGCGCACGGTGAGCGTCTGTATGTCGCGCAATGACTTGCCGCGTTTTGCTAACCTCGGCGCAGCATTCGGCTCGATGTACGTGATGGAAGGCTCGACGCTCGGCGGACGGTTTATCGCGCCGCATATTGCCAAGTTGTTCGATCTCACGCACGGTCAGGACAACGCGTACTTCGACGGCTACGGCGCGCGCACGGGCAGCATGTGGAACGCGTTTCGCGCGACGGCACAAGCGCAAGTACCCGAATCGCAGTATGACGATGCCGTTGCCGCGGCCATCGCCACGTTGGATAGTCTGCAGGCGTGGCTGTGTCCGGCACTGACGGAATCGCCGGGAGCGGGCGCATGAACGATACGTCCAGCGAGCCTCACCACGGACCGCATGACGGACCGCCCGACGCCGAAGCGCGTCGGCGCACGCTCGATTCCGGCGTCGCGAGCAAGGACTGCGACGCCGAGCCGATCCACATTCCCGGCGGTATTCAACCGCATGGCTATTTGCTTGCGCTGAGCGACGATCTGTGCATCGTGCAGGCGAGCGACAACCTCGCGTCTCTGACGAACGCGCCGGTCGAAGCGCTGCTCGATCAGCCCGTCGATGCGCTGCTTGGCGCGGACGGCGCGAAGCGCATCGCGCATGCGGCCACGCATATCGCACTCGATGACGCGCCGCTATACGTCGGCGCGATTGAATCGACCCAGCAGCAGCGGTTCGATGTCACGATGCATCGGCATGACGGCACGCTGATCGTCGAAATGGAAAGCGCGGCGGCGACCGGCGAAGCGTTCGCATCGATGTATCCGCTCGTGCGCACCTTTGCGCGCGGCTTGCAAGATGCGGGCACGGTGCAGGAGCTCGCGGAACTCGCGGTGCGCGAAGGGCGCGCGATCACGCGTTTCGGCCACGTGATGCTCTATAGCTTCGACGAAGAAGGCCGCAGCCATGTGCTCGCCGAAGATCGTGATACGGATTACGCGTCGTTCCTGCATCAGTTCTTTCCGGCGTCGGATATTCCACGTCAGGCGCGTGCGCTGTATCTGAAGAACCGCATCCGGCTGGTCGCGAACGTGAACTACACGCCCGCGCGGCTCGTTCCGCCGATCAATCCGCTGACCGGCCAGCCGACCGATCTCACCTACGCCACGCTGCGCAGCTTCTCGCCGGTGCATCTCGAGTACATGCGCAACATGAACACGCATGCGTCGATGTCGGTATCGATCGTCGTGCTCGGCAAATTGTGGGGCCTCATTTCCTGTCACGATCACGATGCGCGCCTTGTGCCGTTCAACACGCGCGTCGCCGTCGAGCATCTCGGGCATATGCTGTCCTTGCAGATCGAGGCGAAGGAAGAGCGCGCCGAGGGCGAATATCTCGCGGGCTTGCGCTGCACGATGGGCCGTCTGATCGGTGGGATGGGCGAGCACGAGAACTTCGTCGCGGGCCTGCGCGCGGTGCCGAACGATGTGCTGAACTTCGCGCGTTCGGCGGGCGCGGCCATCGTGATGAACGATCAGATCACGCTGATGGGCGCAACGCCCGACCAAGACACCGTGCGCGATCTCACGCACTGGCTCGCGGAAAATACCACGGGCGTGTGGGCCACGGATTCGCTCGCGCGCGAATGGCCACCCGCGAAGGCGCATATCGATAAGGCGTGCGGCGTGCTGGCCGTGCCGGTCTCGCAGATTTTCTGCAACTATTTGCTGTGGTTCCGGCCTGAACTGATGCAGCCCATCAAATGGGCGGGCGAACCGCTCAAGATCACTAACGCCGAGGGCGCGAGCGCGCCGCGCACGAATTTCTTGCCGTGGCTAGAAACGGTGCGCGGACATTCTGCGCTGTGGCGGCCAGGCGAGCTGGAAATCGCGCAGGAATTGCGCGGCGCGCTGCTCAATATCGTGTTGCGCCGCGCCGAGGAACGCGCCGAACTGGCGACCGAACTCGCGCGTGCGAACAAGGAATTAGAGGCTTTCTCCTATTCCGTGTCGCACGATCTGCGCGCGCCGCTGCGTCATATCGCGGGATACGGCGATTTGCTGCGCGAGATGGAAGGCGATCGCATGTCGAAGAAAAGCCGGCGCTTTCTGAACAATATGCTGGATTCAGCGCGCTTCGCGGGCACGCTCGTGGATGATCTTTTAACCTTCTCGCAGATGGGCCGCGCGGCGCTGCGGCCTGCGCCGGTCGATCTCGGGCAGATCGTGCGCGCGCTGGTGCAGGAGTTCGAAGAGAGACATCGGCGCGGAAAATCGAGTGGGTGATCGGCGATTTGCCGCGCGTCACGGGCGATGCCGCTTTCCTGCAACTCGCGCTATGTAACCTGCTTTCGAACGCGGTGAAATATACGAGAACGCGGGAATCGGCGAAAATTGAGATATTTGCCACCCGCAGCGGCGACAAGTACATCTTCGGCGTGCGGGACAACGGCGTCGGCTTCGACATGAAATACGGGGCCAAGCTGTTCGGCGTGTTTCAGCGGCTGCATCGCGCAGAGGAATTCGAAGGCACGGGAATCGGCCTTGCTAATGTGCGGCGCATTGTGGAACGGCACGAAGGGCAGACATGGGCGGAAGGGCGGCTCGGCGAGGGCGCGACGTTCTTCTTCTCGCTGCCCGTCGTTTTCCGCGATGTGAAAGGGCCGGGCGCGGGCGCCCGGACACCAGCCGGTGCGTCCGCAACATCATCAAGACCAGACCATGCTTAAACCGATTTTGCTCGTCGAAGACAACCCGAACGACCTCGAACTCACGCTCGTGGCGCTCGACAAGAGCCAGCTCGCCAACGAGGTGATCGTCGCGCGCGACGGCCAGGAAGCCATCGACTATCTGACCAACGAAGGGGAATGGAAGGAGCGCGCGCCGGGCAATCCGGCCGTGATTCTGCTCGATCTGAAGCTGCCGAAAATCGACGGCCTCGAAGTGCTGGATATGATCCGCTCGAACGCGGCGCTCAAGAGCATTCCGGTGGTCATGCTGACGTCATCGCGCGAGGAACAGGATCTGATCCGCAGCTACGAGCTGGGCGTCAATGCGTATGTGGTAAAGCCGGTCGAGTTCGCGGAATTCGTCGAGGCGATCAGCGATCTCGGCGTATTCTGGGCCGTGCTCAACGAGCCGCCGCCGGGTTCGACGCGCTTTCGCCGGCCGCCGCCGGCCCAATGACGGCCGTGCTCATGTCCGCTTTTACGACTTTCTCCGCGCAAGTGCGCCCGCCAATGAACGAGGGCGCTTGAATCATGCAGCCTCTGCATCTGCTTCTCGTCGAAGACAACGCACTCGATGCGGAGCTGACGATCGCCCAACTCGAACGCGCCGACTATGCCGTCGACGCGTCCATCGTCTACGACTCGACGAACTTCGTGGCCGCGCTGGAGAAAAAGCGCTTTGACGTGATTCTCGCGGATTTCGTGATGCCGACGTTCTCCGGCATCGAAGCGCTGACGATCGCGAGCGAGCGCTCGCCGGATACGCCGTTCATCTTCGTGTCGGGTTTGCTCGGCGAGGAACACGCGGTCGATATGCTCAAGCGCGGCGCGACCGATTACGTGCTCAAGCAACGCTTGCAGCGCTTGCCCGCTGTCGTGCGCCGCGCGATGCGCGAAACCGCCGAACGGGCGCAACGCATCGCGGTCGAACGCGCGCTGCGTGAAACGGAAACGCACTTTCGCCTGCTGATCGATGCGCTCAAGGATTACGCCGTCATCACGCTCGATCCGGAAGGGCGCATTCGCACATGGAACACGGCATCCGAGCGCATTCTGGGCTTTCCCGCTCAGGACGTGCTCGGGCAGAGCGCGAGCATCTTCTATAACCAGGAAGACCGCGAAACCGGCGTGTTCGATGCCGAACTCGACACCGCGCGCCGCGAAGGCAGCGCGAGCGACGACCGCTGGCTTTGGCGCAAGGACGGCCATTCGTTCTTCGCCTCGGGCGTGACCACTGCCATTCGCTCGGAGCAGGACGATCTCATCGGCTTCTCGAAGATCGTGCGCGACGCTACCGACGCGCACATGGCCGCGGACGCCTTACGTCTCGCGAAAGATCAGGCCGAATCCGCGAATCGCGCGAAGGACCATTTTCTGGCGGTGCTGTCGCACGAATTGCGCACGCCGCTCACGCCGATTCTCGCCGCCGTGCGACTGCTCGAAATGAAGCATTCGCTGTCGGCCGAAGCGCATCCGACGCTCGATCTGATTCGCCGCAACGTCGAACTGGAAGCGCGTCTGATCGACGATCTGCTGGATTTGACGAGCATCGCGCGCGGCAAGCTGAGCCTGAATTTCGCCAACGTCGCACTGGATACGCTGCTCACCAGCGCGCTCGATATGTCCGAATCCGACATTCGCGCCAAAGGTCTCACGCACGAAACCCATTTCGATGCCGCGCGCTTCATGGTGCTCGGCGATGTCGCGCGCCTTCAGCAGATCGTCTGGAATCTGATGAAGAACGCGGTGAAGTTTACGCCGGCGGGCGGGCGCATCGAAGTGAAAACGTGGAATCCGGACGATGCGACCATTGCGGTTTCCGTAACGGACAGCGGCATTGGCATCAGCGCGGAAGCGTTGCCGCGCATTTTCTCGGCGTTCGAACAGGCCGACGATTCCATCACGCGCTCGTTCGGCGGTCTCGGTCTCGGTTTGGCGATCGCCAGCACGCTCGCGCAGAAGCACGGCGGCACGCTGTCCGCGTACAGCGAAGGCCGCGACGCGGGCGCGCGCTTCACGCTCACGTTGCCGCTCGCCAAAGTCCAGCCGACGCACGAAGCCGCGCCGCTGCCCGCCGCCGCGCGCGAGGAACACGGGCGCTCGCTGCGCGTGCTGCTCGTGGAGGACAACGAGCAGACGTCATTGGCGATGGCCGAAGTGCTCGAAATGCTCGGGCATCGCGTGGACGTGGCGACGACTGTTGCGCAAGGGCTTGAGCGCGCGAACGAGGGCGCGTTCGATCTGCTCGTCAGCGATATCGGTTTGCCGGACGGCAGCGGGCTGGATATCGCGCGCGCGTGGACGAAGGTGCAGCCTGGCAAGCCGTCGGTGGCAATCACCGGTTACGGCATGGACGAAGACATTCGCCGTTGCCGCGAAGCCGGATTTCGCGATCATCTGACCAAGCCGGTGAATTTCGCGCGGCTCGAATCGCTGATTCAATCGCTGGCCGATTCGGCTGAGTACTAATTGTCATATTTTGTCAATTCCGTAATAAAAATGGAAGAAAATCGTTAGACTGCAGGTTTTCTCGGGTGTTGCGAAAAACCAGTCTTCTCGGGTGTTGCGAAAAACCAGTCTCATGCTAGCGAATTTGGAATTCCGAGTATCACGATCGAATCCCCCCATGAAATTTCGCTGCTCCACCCTGCTGTTTTGCATGTTCGTTCTGCTTAAGTGCCTGCTTCATGCCGACGCGGCGCTTGCCACCTGTAGCGCGCCTAACGTGAACGTCCCCGTTCCGGCGACGCTGACGATCCAGCGCGACGCGCCGGTCGGCACCATACTGAGAGGGGGACGTGTGCAGACCGTCAACAGAATCACCTGCAACAAGAACAGCATCGACCTTCAGCTAGACGGGTCCTGGTGGGTGTTTCCGGCCGCGTCGAACAGGGACAACGGCGCCACGTCTCTTTCGAATGTTCGGGCGACCGGTTATCCCGGTGTCGGCATTCGTTGGGCCAACCTCAACTCCTATACCGGCACCACGCAGTATTTCAGCGCCTACTCACTAGCGAGCGGCAACACGAGCACGAGCCGTCGCGGCATTGACTGGAATGCGGTCACGACCTTCACTGACACCTTCGAGTTCGTGAAAACCGGCCCGATCTCGTCAGGCACGCTTGCCGCCAGCAGCTATGCGCTCCAGTACAGCACACCGGTCAGCAAGAACGTTCAGAACGCCGGCTGGACACTTACTTTCTTCCCCAGACTTACATTCAGGTGCTCGGCTGCTCGGTTTCGCCAAGCAATCTTACCATCCCGCTTCCGCCGGTATTGACCAAAGCATTCACAGGCAAGGGCTCGACGACGGGAGACACGAACTTCAATGTGAGCTTGACCTGCGACATCGGCGCGTCCATCAACGCCACGATCAGCGGAACCCTCGACGGCAATGCCGGCAACTCCTCCGTCCTCGCCTCGACGGGCACGGCGTCAGGCGTCGGTCTGCAACTGCTCTCGGGCGGCGCGCTTACGCCATCAACTCCGCCGTCATCAAGAAGGTCGCCGACAGTTCCGCGGCCTTGCTGCCCTTGACCGCTCGCTATATCAGAGCCTGGCCACGGTAGCCGCCGGCAGCTTGGCCTCAACCGCGACGATGACCGTGACCTATCAGTAACGGCATCACGGGCGGTCGTCGCATTACGCTATCGGTACGCCCTTCGGGTAAAAAAATTTGTCGGCCGTGTACGTCGGCATGTCGATCGACGGATCGTCCGATCGTTGTAGGTTACGAGAGCTGCGCCAGCCCTGGCGTGCCTGATTCACCATACGGAGCCAACAGTCGACACCCGCTGTCAAACCCATTCCCGAAGGCATGCACACGCTGACCCTGCATCTCGTCTGCGCGGGCGCGGCCGAAGCCATCGAGTTTTACAAGCGCGCGTTCAACGCCGTCGAGCTGGGCCGCATGCCCGGCCCGGACGGCAAGCTCATGCACGCGCTGGTGAAGATCGGCGATTCCATGCTCATGCTCGTCGATGAAAATCCGCAGTTCGGCATGCTCGGCGCAAGCGCGCTGAAGGGCACACCGGTGACCATCCACATGTATGTCGAAGATGCCGATGCCACGTTCCGTCAGGCCGAAGCCGCCGGCGCAAAAGTGCTGATGCCGCTCGCCGACATGTTCTGGGGTGACCGCTACGGGCGGGTGGAAGATCCGTTCGGCCATTCCTGGTCGATCGCCACGCACAAGCGCGACATGTCGCCCGAGGAAATGAAAGCGGCGATGAGCAACGCGCAGTGCGGCGGCTGAGCCGAACGTCCAACGAACGTCAGATCAAGGAGCGGCGCTCATGCAGAAGATCTCCCCATGTCTCTGGTTCGAAGCCAACAACGCCGAGGAGGCCGTAAATTACTGGCTCGGCATTTTCAAGAACGTGCGCACACGCAAATCATGCGTCATACGGAGGCGAGTCCCGGGCCGGTGGGCAGCGTGCTCGCCATTCTGTTCGAACTCGAAGGCGGCGAGTTCATGGCGCTCAACGGCGGATCGGAGTTCAAGTTCACGCCCGCCATTTCGATGTTCGTCAATTGCGATACGCAAGCCGAAATCGATCATTACTGGGACAAGCTGCTGGACGGCGGTGAAGCGATGGCGTGCGGCTGGCTCACGGACCGATACGGCGTGACGTGGCAAATCGCGCCGACGCCGCTGCGTTCGATGCTTCAGGACCCCGATCCGGCGAAGGCCAATCGCACGATGGCGGCGTTGATGGGCATGATCAAGCTCGACATGGCCGCGTTGCAGAAGGCGTACGACGGCGCATAACAAGCAGGCTCAGGTGGCGCGTTTCTTCGCACGCCGCTCGACCAGCTTCGACGCCATGAATCGATGATCCGGCGAGAACAACCGCCGGTACGTCAACACCACCGCGCCGACCACGCCTAATCCGGACGCCGCCGCAATCAGAAACATGATCACGATCTGATACCGCACCGCCTGCAACGGCGATTGCCCGGCGAGCACCTGACCGGTCATCATCCCCGGAAGGCTGACGAGGCCGACCACGGCCATCGCGTTGAGCGTCGGGATCATGCCCGCGCGCACGGCCTGCCGCGCCGGTCCTTGTGCCGCTTCCCAGCGCGTCGCGCCGAGCGCAAGCGACATCTCCACGGCCGCGCGTCCGGCGGTCAGCTCCTCCGTCATCCGTTCGGTACCGAGCGATACGCCCGTCAGCGTGTTGCCGAGAATCATGCCGAGAATCGGAATGGCGTATTGCGGCTCGTACCACGGATGAATACGGATCACGACGAAGAGCCCAAACACGCCGATCAGCCACGAACTGCACCAGATCGACACGATGTTGTCCGCGCGCTGTCCGGCATACGTGCGCCGTCCACGATCCGAAGCGGCGAGTTCGGCGATCACGGTCATCAGCGCCATCAGCGGCAGTACGATGTACCAGCGGCTGAACGCAAACGCCCAGCCGAGCACATAGCCAATCAGCAGCAATTGCACGACGGTGCGCACCGCCGCGATCAGCAGCTTGTGCTCGAGTCCGAGATTGAGCGCGACGGACAACGCGCCGTTCACGACGATCAGCATCGCGGCGAGCGCGACATCGACGGGGCTCAGATTTTGGTAGCCGCCATCGCGCGTTCTCCGTGAGATGACGATCGGCCACGCGCCGCGCCTGTTCGTGATCGTGCGATACCCAGAAGCTTGCGCGCGTGGCATCCATATCGAACCACGCGTTGACTAATGCTTCGATCGACCGCGCGGAAGAAGGGTCGAGCGATGCCGTCGGTTCATCGAGCAACAGCACATCGGGCGCGAGTTGCAGCACGCGCACAAGCGCCGTGATCTGCGCTTCGCCGCCGGACAGATCGCTCGCGAACTTGTCGAGAAAGTCCGCGCCGCGACCGGCGGCCTGCACGAGCTTCATTGCGTTTGCACGATCGAACTGGGCATCGCGATAGGTCTTCAGCGTGTACGGATAGCGCAGATTGTCCTCGACGGTGCCATCGAGCATGGCGGGCCGCTGCGCGATATACGCCACACGCCGCTGATACGCCGGAATCCCGCCGCGTCCAATGCGCTCGCCGCGCCACGTGACGTAACCCTCGTCGCAGGCATCGAGCAGCGCGAGCGTGCGCAGAAACACGCTCTTGCCCGAACCCGATGGCCCGGTGATCGCGCAACGCTGCGCGCCTTCGAGCGTGAAATCGGTCGGATTGAAGCAAAAGGGCGTGGCGCGCCGCGACGCCGCGCGCCACGCCATGCGCGGCGATCAACTCGATGTTCGGCATCGGAGAGAGCGAAGTTTGGACGAAAGCCGCCATCTTACGGCGCGCGCGTTGCGCAAAGCTTAGGGCGTGGACGGGCATGGTTTATGCTTACGCAACCTAATCAGAAAAAAGGATGGAGCCGTCGATGGCGCAAGCCCGAACCGGAAGAAGAATTGGCAAGATCGCTGCGTGGTTTTTTGGGATTCTTGCTGTTCTGATCGCGATTCTCGTCGTCATTTTCTGACGTTCGATTGGAACCGGCTGAGGCCGTGGATTGACGACAAAGTATCGGACGCGATCGGCCATCGCTTCGAAATCACCGGCGATCTGAAAGTCGGCTGGAAGTGTCCACCCAACGAAACCGGCTGGAAACGCTGGGTGCCGTGGCCGCGTTTTTCCGCTGAAAAATCACCATCGCGAATCCGGACTGGACGCGCCAACAACATTTCGCGACGCTCGATGAAATCGACTTTCAGGTCGAAGTGTTGCCGTTGCTCGCGCACAACATCGTGATTCCAACCGAAGGAAGGCGTCAAACCGCCGATTCCGCCGTACGCGTTCGGCTGGACCGTGAAGGGCACGTACAACGGCGGGAAGGTGTCCGGCGACGGCAAGTTGGGCGGCGTGCTCGCCGTGCAGGACGCGATGCGCCAGTTCCCCGTGCAGGCCGATGTGCGCCTAGGCGATACGCATATCGCGTTTGTCGGCACCGTCACCGATCCCGCGCATCTCGCGTCGCTCGATCTGCGTCTGTGGATTCAGGCGGTGAGCATGGCGCATCTGTATCCGTTCACCGGCGTGACGCTGCCCGAAACGTCGCCGTTAGCAACGGAAGGGCGGCTCACCGGCCAGTTCCGCGAAGACGGCAACGTGTTCATTACGAGAACTTCACCGGGCGCGTGGGCGGCAGCGACATCAACGGATCGCTGGTGTATGCGGGCAAGAAGCCGCGGCCGCTGCTCAAGGGCGAACTCGTGTCGCACTTGCTGCAGTTCAAGGATCTCGCACCGATCATCGGCGCCGATTCGAACGCGAGCAAAGCCAAGCGCGGCGAGACGGAGAAGCAGCCGTCGTCGAAGGCGCTGCCGACCGAGGAGTTCAAGACCGACCGCTGGAAGGCCATCGACGCGGACGTGAAGTTCACCGGCGAGCGCATAATTAAGGATCCGGATTTGCCGATCACGAATCTCTACACGCACGTGATCATGAACAACGGCGTGCTGTCGTTCGAGCCGCTCAAGTTCGGCGAGGCGGGCGGGACGATCGCGAACAACATTCATCTCGATGGCAGTGGCGTGCCGTTGAAGGGCCGCTTCAGCACGGAGGCGAGGCATCTGAAACTCAAGCAGCTTTTCCCGACTGTCAAGACGATGCAATCCGCGCTCGGCGAAATCAACGGCGATGCGGCCTTGTCCACGACCGGCAATTCGCTGGCGGCACTGGCGGCGACATCGAACGGCGAGGTGAAAACGCTCATCACGGAAAGCACGGTCAGCCGTTTATATATGGAAGCGGCGGGCCTGAACGTGGCGAACGTGGTGTACGAGAAGCTCTTCGGCAAGCGAGATGTGAACATCAACTGCGCGGCGGCGGATTTCGTCGTGACCGACGGCGTGCTCGACTCACGCGTCTTCGCGCTCTATACCGACGACGCGGTGATAAATGTCGATGGCAACATCAACCTGAAAACCGAAGCGATGGATCTGGGCATTCATTCGCATACAAAGGGCTTCCGGATTTTCTCGCTGCGCTCGCCGCTGTATGTGAAGGGCACGTTCAAGGATCCGCATGTCGGCGTGAACGTCGGTGCGCTTGCGGTGCGCGGCGGCGCGATGGTCGGGCTGGGCATCATCAATCCGTTTGCGGCGCTGATTCCGCTGATCGCACCGAGCAACAACAAGCCGCTGCCTTGTCAGCAGATGCTCGCGGATATGTCGCGTACGCCGACTGCGCCGCCGGCGGGGCAAAAGCAGCAGACGAAGACTGCGCCGCCGTATATGTCGTCGGGCGCAGCGGCTGCGGACGCGGACAAGGGTAAGAAAAAGCCTGCTGCGCCGACGCCCGCGAGTGCATCGCTTTATAAAGGCAGTTGAGTTTTCCGGAAACGCGCATCGGCCGGTCACGTCCGACTAATCGTTATTCATCAACGACTTAACTCGTCTTCTCGGCGAATTTCAACAATGTTGTCCACAGAAAATGTGAATAAGTGAAGTGTCGCCCGAGCCGTCATGCGATGGACATATGCGTGACGCGATCCGCATCGCACGGCGATTCCCAAGCGTAATCAAGAATCTGGACGAGTCGCCAAGTGGTTATCCACAGGGCTTTCAATCTTGTTCGGGAGCCCGTCGAACAGGTTGATGACATCGTTGCTCACGCCCGCTTCGCGCGCGGCATCGACGATGGCGTCCTTGTTGGCCGGATACGGCACGGCGTTCAGCACCGTGGCGATTTCATCGTCGATCGGTTCATCGTTCAAAACGTGTTT
>LFMX01000093.1 GCA_001184405.1 Candidatus Burkholderia humilis | reverse complement strand
GCCGATGGCGGGCGCTGCGGGCGAGCTCATCACCATCGCGGGTACGGGTTTCACCAGCGCCACGCGCGTGCAGTGGCGCGGCAGTTTATTTCAGGCTCAGGTGAATTCGGATCATGAAATCACCATCCTTCTTCCGAAAATCGATACGGGTGAGGACATGAGCGGGCCCGTCACGGTCATGCGCGAAAACAATGCGCAAGTCACGTCGGCGACGGCATTGACCTATCAGGCGTTGCCGATGCCGACTTCGCTCTCCGTCTCCAGCGCGCAGGAAGGCGACGAAGTGCGCATGGACGCAAGTCGGCGCGGACTTGTCGTTCGTCGATCCTGCGTCGCGCTACGACATCATGTCGTATGACACGCCGGATGCCGTGTCGGCCTATACGTATGCGGGCGCCTACGATTACCTCCGTCCGAATCTGCCGCTGTCGGCGCGTCCGAGCCTGCTGCGCACGACGGCGCCGGAGCCGGCATCGCTGTTTATCAGCGGACGCGTCGATCAGATCGGCGGCAAGGTCAGCATGCAGACGCCGCTCAGCGTTCGTGCGACGCCCGATACGGTTGCGCTGGCGCCGGAAGCTGCGCCTGCCGCCGACAGCTACGTGCTCGTGCTCAAGACGGCCAAGGGCGGCTATCGCTATCCGCTGCAACTGCAGCAACTGGTGACGGAACATCGTGAAGATTCGCTCGCGAGCTTCCAGCTGACCATATCGCCTGCCGATGCCGTGCTGCGCATGCAAGTGTGGCGCGGCGATCAGATCGTGCTCGAGATCAGCCGGTTAGATCGGCCAACTGAGCGGACGGCGTCTCCATGAACCGCTGATCTGCTAATCGCGCAGGCTGTCGGGCCCTACGGCGTTTCCGTGGGGCTTTATGCTTTTACAGGGCGCATCGACGATCGAATCGGTGCAACCGGGTAAAATAATAAATTCGCCTTTTTTCGCGGTGCGCGCGTTCGCTCCGCGCGTTTTTCTCTGGATGTCCCCGTGAATACCTCATTGAAATCAAGCACTAGCACGCCCGCGCCCAAAATTGGGATGGTTTCGCTCGGCTGCCCGAAAGCCTTAGTCGACAGCAAGCAAATCATGACCCAGCTCCGTGCCGAAGGCTACGAAATCTCCGGCACCTACAACGGCGCGGACCTCATCGTTGTCAATACCTGCGGTTTTATCGATGAAGCCGTGCAGGAAAGTCTTGATGCCATCGGTGAAGCGCTGGCTGAAAACGGCAAGGTCATCGTGACCGGTTGCTTAAGCGCGAAGAAGAGCGCGAGCGGCAGCGGTCTGATCGAGGAAGTGCATCCGAAAGTGCTCGCCGTCACCGGGCCCGCACGCGACCAACGAAGTGATGAACGCCGTGCATGCGCACTTGCCCAAGCCGCACGATCCGTTTGTCGATCTCGTGCCGCCCGCCGGCATCAAGCTTACGCCGCGTCACTACGCGTATCTGAAGATTTCGGAAGGCTGCAATCATCGCTGCACGTTCTGCATCATTCCGTCGGTCGATGCGCAGCGATCTCGTCTCGCGCCCCGTCGCCGAAGTCATGCTCGAAGCGGAAAATCTCTTCAAGTCCGGCGTGAAAGAACTGCTGGTGATTTCGCAGGACACGAGCGCGTACGGTGTCGATGTGAAATACCGCACCGGTTTCTGGAACGGCAAGCCGCTCAAGACGCGCATGACCGATCTCGTCGGCGCGCTCGGCGAACTCGCCGCGCAGTACGGCGCGTGGGTGCGTTTGCATTATGTGTATCCGTATCCGAGCGTCGATGAAGTCATTCCGATGATGGCCGAAGGCCCGTTGCGCGGCCACGTTCTGCCTTATCTCGATGTGCCGTTCCAGCACGCGCATCCCGAGGTGTTGAAGCGCATGAAGCGCCCGGCCAACACCGAAAAGGTGCTCGAACGCGTGAAAACGTGGCGCGAAATCTGTCCGGATTTGACCATTCGCAGCACGTTTATCGCGGGCTTTCCGGGCGAAACGGAAGAGCAATTCCAGACGCTGCTCGATTTCATCAAGGAAGCGGATCTGGATCACGTCGGCTGTTTCGCGTATTCGCCGGTCGAAGGCACGACGGCCAATGAACTCGACGGCGCATTGCCCGACGAAGTACGCGAAGAACGCCGCACGCTTTATGGAACTCGCGGAAGAGTTGTCGGCCAAGCGCATGAAAAAGAAGGTCGGCAAGACGCTGCGCGTGCTCGTCGATGAAGTTTCGACTGATGGCGGCGTCGGCCGCGCGGCAGCGGATGCGCCGGAAAGCGATGGCGTCGTGTATATCGCGCCGGCGACGAAGGCATCGAAACGCTATAAAGCCGGCGATTTCGTTTCGGTGAAAATCACCGGCGCCGATGTGCACGATCTCTGGGGCGAGGTTTAAGCCATGCCACGCATGCCGCAAGTGCTCGCTTTAGGCGAGGCGATGGTCGAATTCAATCAGTCGAAACGCGGTGAGTCGAACTATCTGCAAGGCTTCGGCGGCGATGTATCGAACTTTCTGATCGCGGCGTCGCGGCAGGGCGCGGCGACGGGCTTCGTGTCCGCCGTCGGCAACGATCAGTTCGGGCATGCTGCTCGATCTGTGGCGGACGGGCATCTACTTTGTGTCGCACGGCGAGAACGGGCATCGCTTCGATTATCTGCGCGCGGGTTCGGCGGCGAGCCGTTACGCGCCGTCGCATTTGCCGCTCGACATGATCGCGGCGTCGAAGGTCGTGCATCTGTCGGGCATCAGTCTGGCCATTGGCGTGTCGGCTTGCGATGCCGCGCTCGCCGCCATCGATCACGCGCGCACGCACAACGTCAAGGTCAGTTTCGATACGAATCTGCGCCTGAAGCTCTGGCCGCTCGCGCGCCCGCGCCGTGATGAGCCGTTCGCGCGACCGATATCTGCCTGCCGAGCTGGGACGACGTTACGTGCTGACTGGTCACGAAGACAAGGACGCCATCGTCGATTTCTTGCTCAATCTCGGCCCGAAAGTCGTCGCGCTGAAGCTCGGCAAGGAAGGCGCGTATCGCCACGCCCGACGAGCGGCGCGTGGTGCCGGGCCGCGTCGTGCAGGCCGTCGTCGATGCCACCGGCGCGGGCGATTGCTTCGGCGGCGCGTTTATCGCGCGCATCGTCGCGGGCGATGATCCTTTTACCGCCGCGCGCTATGCGAACGTCGCAGCGGCGCTCTCGACGCAAGGTTTCGGCGCGGTCGCACCGATCCCCGACAAAGCCACGGTGGAGCGCGCGCTGGCAGAATAACGCGGGAACACACAACCAACGGAGACGGTATCATGCGTGAAGTAGTGGTGGTGAGCGGCGTGCGCACGGCAATTGGCGATTTCGGCGGCGCGTTGAAGGACTTCACGCCGAGCGATCTCGGCGCGCGCGTCGTGCGCGAAGCGCTGTCGCGGGCAAACGTTTCGGGCGATGACGTCGGCCACGTCGTGTTCGGCAACGTCATTCAGACTGAGCCGCGCGATATGTACCTCGCGCGCGTCGCGGCGATCGACGGCGGCGTCACGAAAGACGCGCCCGCGCTGACGGTCAACCGCCTGTGCGGATCGGGCTTGCAGGCGATCGTCTCCGCATCGCAATCCATCTTGCTGGGCGATGCCGATATCGCCATCGGCGGCGGCGCGGAAAGCATGAGCCGCGCGCTGTACATCATGCTGGCCGCGCGCTTCGGCCAGCGCATGGGCGACGCGCGCATCGTCGATATGATGGTCGGCGCGCTCAACGATCCGTTCGGCAAGATTCACATGGGCGTGACGGCGGAAAACATCGCGCGGGAATTCGGCATTACGCGCGAGATGCAGGACGCGCTCGCGCTGGAATCGCACCAACGCGCGGCTAAGGCGATCGAAGCCGGTTATTTCAAGGGCCAGATTCTGCCGGTCACATTGGCATCGAAGAAGGGCGACACCGTGTTCGATCAGGACGAGCACGTGCACCTGAATGCGAACGCCGACGATTTCGCCAAGCTCAAGCCCGTGTTCGCGAAAGAAAACGGCACGGTGACGGCGGGCAATGCGTCCGGCATTAACGATGCCGCTGCCGCCGTCGTACTGATGGAGCGCAGCGTCGCGGAACAGCGCGGCGCGAAACCGCTCGCGCGATTGGTCGCGTATGCGCATGCGGGCGTCGATCCGAAGATCATGGGCATCGGTCCGGTGCCGGCGACGCAGAAAGTGCTGCAACGCGCGGGCCTCACGGTGAACGATCTCGATGTCATCGAAGCGAACGAAGCGTTCGCCGCGCAGGCGTGCGCCGTCACGCAGGAATTGAAGCTCGATCCGGCAAAGGTCAATCCGAACGGCTCGGGCATTTCGCTCGGGCATCCGATCGGCGCGACCGGCGCGTTGATCACCGTGAAGGCGCTGTACGAGCTGCAGCGCATCGGCGGGCGTTATGCGGACGATGTGTATCGGCGGCGGGCAAGGTATCGCGGCGATCTTCGAGCGCATTTGAGTGTTGAAATGACGAAAAACAGGAAGCTGCCGTGTTTCGTCGCGGCATTGACGATTTTCGCCGCGCTGAGCGACTGCAATTCGCCGATGCCGCTCGATGCAAATGCCAACGCAACCGCGCGCGGCGTGCTGCCGCCCGATCAGCGTGGACGCGCACGGCGCGCAGGACGCGATCAGGGAACTCGCTGCGCCGCCGGTCAAGCCGCTCACGCCGAATCCGGAATACGCGCGTTTTCCGCGTTATGTCGGCACGCTCGCGGGCCAGCAGATCGAAATGAAGCTCGGCGCGAAAACTGGTCTGGATGAAGATCCCTCCGGCGTGCACGGCGAGTATCAGTTCGTCGGCAAACCGGCGGTGATTCTCGTCGCGGGAGATCGCGACGGCACGACGCTCGAAATCGAGGAATCGAACGACGGCACGCATATCACGGGCAACTGGATCGGCCAGTTCGCGCCGGACGGCAGCGTGTCCGGCGAGCGCATGAATCCCGACGATTCCGACCCGCAGCCGTTCGAATTGCGTCCGGCCGTGCCGGGCAAGACCTTGCCTGCGGCCGGCGCGGCGGGCGCTGCCAGCGCTGCGCCTAAGAAATCGCCGCCTGCGCCATCGCTCGAACCGGCGCCGCCGAAGAACAGCGTCGGCGGCACGAGCAACGTGATCATCGGCGAATGATTCGCTTTTTCAGCTTATTTTCATCGTTTTGAAACCCATGACCGATTCGAACAAGAAGCGCGATCTGCAAACGCAGATCGTGCAGCCGAAGGACAACATCACGCCCGGTTTCGATGCGTTTCCGGTGCCGGTCGCGCGTGCCTCGACGGTCGTGTTTCCGGATCTCGCGACCATGCGCTCGCTCGTCTGGAGCGACGATTCCCGCTGGCGCTACGGCCTGCACGGCACGCCTACGACCATCGCGCTTGCGCAGCGTCTGGAGACCATCGAAGGCGGCGAATTCGCGCTGCTGCAACCATCCGGGCTCGCGGCCATTTCCAACGTGTACTTCGGCCTGATCCAGTCCGGCGATTACGTGCTGATTCCCGATAACGCCTACGGCCCGAATCGAGATCACGCGGACTGGCTCGTGGAGGATTTCGGCCTCGAAGTGACGTATTACGATCCGATGATCGGCGCGGGCATCGAAGCGCTGCTTCGGCCGAACACGAAGCTCGTCTGGCTCGAAGCGCCCGGCTCCGTGACGATGGAAGTGCAGGACGTGCCGGCCATTGCCGCGGTGGCGCGTGCGCACGGCATCGTGACGGCAATCGACAACACGTATTCGGCGGGCCTCGCGTTCAAGCCGTTCGATCACGGCGTCGATATTTCGGTGCAGGCGCTGACCAAGTATCAGTCGGGCGGCAGCGACATTCTGATGGGCGCAACCATCACGCGCGATGCCGAACTACACAAGAAGTTGAAGCGCGCGCGCATGCGGCTGGGCGTGGGCGTATCGTCGGACGATGCATCGCTCGTCTTGCGCAGTCTTTCTTCGATGAAACTGCGTTACGAAGCGCACGACCGCGCCGCACTCGCGCTCGCGCAGTGGCTGAAGACGCGCGGCGAAGTGGCGGCGGTGCTGCATCCGGCGATCGCGGATTGCCCGGGCCACGACATCTTCATGCGCGACTTCAAAGGCGGCGCGGGCGGTCTGTTCTCGATCGTGTTCGACAAGCGCTATAGCGTCGCGCAAGTCGATGCCTTCGTCGAAGCGCTCGACCTGTTCTCGATCGGCTGGAGTTGGGGCGGCGCGCACAGTCTTGCGATGCCGTACAACGTGCGCTCGATGCGCACCGCATCGCAATGGCCGCATGAGGGCGTGCTGGTGCGCTTTTACATCGGGCTGGAAGACGCAGGCGATTTGCGCGCGGATATCGAAGCGGCTCTGGCGAAAGCCTTCGCTTAAAGAAGAAACGGCGCTTTTCGAAGCGCCGTTTTTTTGTTAGAACAACCGCAGCAACCCGTCCAGACCGACGAAGTTGAACGCGACGCTCGTCGCCTGCTGCACGACCGGCTTCGCGCGAAACGCCACCGACAGGCCCACTTCGGCCATCATTTTCAGATCGTTGGAGCCGTCGCCCATCGCGATCGCGCGTTTCGGATCGATGCCGATCTTCGCGCACGTTTCGCGCAGCGTACGCGCTTTCACATCGGCATTCACGATTTCGCCGATGACCTTGCCCGTCAGCTTGCCATCGACGATTTCGAGCGTGTTCGCGTTCGTGTAGTCGAGGCCGAGGCGCGCTTTCAGGCGCTCGGTGAAAAACGTGAATCCGCCCGACACCAGCAGCGTTTTCAGGCCCGCCGCGCGCGTGCCGTCGAACATGCGCTTCGCGCCGGGTGACAGCTTCAGCCGCTCTTCATAAACGCGCTCAAGTGCGCTCGCGTCGAGCCCTTTGAGCAGCGCGACGCGTCGCGTCAGGCTTTCGTTGAAATCCTTGATTTCGCCGCGCATCGACGCTTCCGTGATCCCCGCAACTTCTGCCTTCAGCCCGCAAAAATCCGCAATTTCGTCGATACATTCGATCGTGATGAGCGTCGAATCCATGTCCATCCCGACGAGGCCGAAGTCCGCGAGCTTCGCGTCCGGCTCGATAAACGCGAAATCGAGCTGATGCGTGCCGCAATACGCGTCGATGTCGGGACGCTGGAGCGGATCGGCATCGGTCAGGCGTAAAAGCGTGTCGTCGATGCGCTGCGTTTCGCGCGAGCGGGCCAGTGCCGCGAGCGGCTTCAGATGCGAATCGGAAATGGAGTGGGGGCTTTGAATGACGAGGTTCATCGACGGCGAAGGAAAATTGAGACGCGAAAGCGCTATTGTACGGAAGGTCTAACGCTGCACCCGCGCGGGCTCCACATCCCAATACGGCGGGCTCGCCGAACTGCGCCGCCAGAAACTCGATAAACGCCAGCGTCTTCGGCGGCACGAACGCGCGGCTCGGATACACCGCCCAGATCGCGACTTCCTGCGCAAGCGGATAGTCCGTCCAGCACCGTGACGAGCTCGCCGCTCGCCAGCAACGGCGCGACACTCCACGTCGATTTCAATCCGATGCCGATGCCCGCCGCCAGCGCATCGCGGATCACTTCGCCGTTGTCCGTGACGAGCCGCCCGGACACGCGCACATCGATCACACCGGTCGGCGTAACGAACGCACAGTTGCGCTGATCGGCGAGAATCATGCATTCGTGCCGCGCTAGATCGGCGGGATGGCGCGGCCTACCATGCGCCTCCAGATAGGCGGGCGACGCACACAGCACGCGCCGGTTGCTCGCCAGCTTTTTCGCGATGAGCGTCGAATCCTTCAGCGCGCCGATGCGAATCGCCAGATCGATGCCTTCATCGACGAGATCGACGATCTGATCCGTCATGCGCAATTCGATCGACACGCCCGGATACGCGCGCAAAAACGCGGGAATGAGCGGCGAGATATGCTGGCGTCCGAGCGACGAAGGCATCGTCACACGCAGGCGGCCGTGCGGGCGCTCGCGCGCCTGTCCGACCGATGCGCGAGCGGCATCGAGCAGGCCCCGCGCGTGCTCCGTGAAGATTTCGCCTTCCTGCGTGACGGACACGCGCCGCGTCGTGCGATGCAACAACCGCGCGCCGAGCATGCGCTCCAGCCCCGCGATGCGCGCGCTCGCCACGGCGAGCGACAAGCCGAATTCCCGCGCCGCCGACGACAGATTCGCAGGCGCCGCGGCGCGCACGAACAGCGCGACATCGAGCAAATCGAGGTGTTCGCGCGGCGCGCCGTTTGTCGAAAACTTCTTCATTAGATGGATTTTCCGAAAAATGTTTCAGCGATTATGACGGTTTTCCAGAAGCCGAACGCGCACTAAGATCATCGATATCGAAACAATCAAACGGAGCAAAGACATGAAAGCCATCGGCCTGACGCATTATCTGCCAATTTCTAATCCCGAATCGCTGATCGATATCGAACTGGACAAACCCACGCCCACGGGCCGCGATTTGCTCGTGAAAGTCGAGGCGATCGCCGTCAATCCCGTCGATACCAAAGTGCGCGCGCCCAAGGACAAGGTCGAGCCGCAGCCGCGCGTGCTCGGCTGGGACGCGGCGGGCGTCGTGGAAGCGGTCGGCCCGGACGTGACGCTCTTCAAGGTGGGCGACGCGGTCTACTACGCGGGCGATATCACGCGGCCGGGCGCGAACAGCGAGTTTCATCTGATCGATGAGCGTATCGTCGGCGCGAAGCCGACATCGCTCGATTTCACCTGCGCCGCCGCGCTGCCGCTCACGATGATCACCGCGTGGGAAGCGCTGTTCGACCGGCTGGGCGTGTCGGCGGAAGGCAAGGATGCGGGCAAGTCGGTGCTGATCATCGGCGGGGCGGGCGGCGTGGGGTCGATCGGCATTCAGCTCGCCAAGCGCGTCGGAAAGTTGCAGGTGATTGCCACCGCATCGCGGCCGGGATCGGCGAAATGGGCGGAAGATCTGGACGCGGATCGCATCGTCAATCACTTCGAGGATATTCCGAAGCAGATGAAGGACATCGGCTTTCCGCAAGTCGATTACGTGCTGATTTTCAACGATACCGACAAGCATTTCCCGGCGGCCGCCGAAGTCATCAAGCCGCAGGGCGGCATTTGCACGATCATCGAAAATGCGAAGCCGTTGCCGGTCGAATTGCTAATTGCTGAAAGCGAAGAGCGCGGCGTTTCACTGGGAATTCATGTTCACGCGCGCGATGTTCCAGACGCCCGACATGATCGAACAGCACAAGCTGCTCCGAGGGGAGCGGCTGATCGACGCAGGCACGCTGCGCACGACGATCGGGAAAAATCTCGGCAAGATCGATGCGGCGAATCTGCGCGAGGCGCATCGGCTGCTGGAGGAAAGGCGCGCGATCGGCAAGCTCGTGCTGACCGGTTTTTGACACAGTTTTGCGTTTTATTGACGATCGCCAAACACACGACAAGCACACGCCGCGCAGCCGGGTTTTCCACTAGGATGAAACTGATGGCGCGGCGCTAGACTGGCTCCGCACTGCGCCGTGGGCGCGGCTTTTGCGCCGCGCTCAGTTCAAGAAGCGCTCAATACGGAGGTGCCGTCATGAAGCGTCGTCCCCACGTACGTGGCATCGGTTTCGCCGCCGCGCTCGCGTGCGCACTCAGCCCGCTCGGTGCGCACGCGACGCCGGGCATCAAGGTTCTCAACGAAGCGGCGAACGACGGCCCGATCAAGTACACCGTGAAAATGGTGTCGAAAAACTTCGGCAACGAGCAGGAAACGCGCACCATCCGCTCCGGCCAGACCGATGACTTCACGTGGCAAGGCTCCGCGCCCAACGGTGCGCAGGCGGTGCCCGGCGAATGCCCGGAAGTATCGTCGGTGCCGAAAAGCGCGGACGGCGCGGCGGTGCGGCAAGTCCAGATCCGCTTCGCGCCGATGGTCGGCGACAATGGCGCGGCCAACGTCCAGCTCAGCTTTCGCGCGTATGCGCCCAAGGGCGTGAACACCGTCAAGGTCGGCGCGAAAAGCCTGCAATGTCCGGTGAGCAATAAGTTCAGCCAGATCGTGCGCTTCAATATGCCGACATCGGCTGGTTCGAAGAAAACCGTCACGCTCGATGACGGCACGCAATTGACCGTCACGGCATGCCGCAAGTAGTTCTTCCTTTTCGCTGCGCCGGCACTCGAACGCGCGCCGGCCCCCGCTCGCAACTAACCGCGAGCGGAAGCATCCTTTGGCATGTTTTCTGCTTAATCATTCGATACGCGCAATCGCGCGCAACGGCATGTCGCAAGCGTGCCGGCCATCGACCGAACGACGCGAGGACATCGCGATGCTGCACATGATCTGGAAAGGCGCGATCAGCTTCGGGCTGCTCCACGTGCCTGTGCAACTCTACCCGGCCACGCAATCGGAAAAGGTCGGCTTCACAATCTGCTCGACAAGCGTTCGATGGATCCCATCGGCTACAAGCAGATCAACAAGAACACCGGCAAGGAAGTGACGCGCGACAACATCGTGCGCGGCTTCGAGTATGAAAAGGGCAAGTACGTGGTGATGACGGATGCGGAAATCCGCGCGGCCAATCCCGAATCCACGCAGACGGTCGATATCCTCGCGTTCATCGATGCGCCCGAAATCTCGTTTCTCTCGCTTGATACGCCGTATTACCTCGCGCCCGATCGCAAGGGCGAAAAGGTCTATGCGCTGCTGGGCGATGCGCTGAAGGACACGGGAAAAGTAGGCATCGCGAGTGTCGTGCTGCATAACAAGCAGCATCTTGCGGCGCTGATTCCGGTTGGTCCGGCGCTTGCGCTCAACACGCTGCGCTGGGGCGATGAAGTGCGCGATTTCGACCAGTTCAAGTTCCCCGACGAGGACACGAAAAAGGCCGGCGTCACGCCCAAGGAACTGGAGATGGCCAAGCGCCTGATCGACGATATGAGCGATACATGGGATCCGAACAAGTACCACGATACGTTCAAGGACAACATCATGGCGCTCGTCGACAAGAAGGTGAAGGAAGGCAAGGTCGCCGAAGTGATGAAGATCGATGAAGGCGGCGAGGCGAAGGCATCGGCGGATATTCTCGATTTGTCGGAACTGCTCAAGCGCAGTTTGAAGAAGGGCGGCGGGGCCACGAAGCAAACAAAAGGCGCAACCAAGGACGAGGACGATTCCGCTGAAGAACCTACACGTCCCGCGCGCAAGAACGCCTAAGCACTTCAGAAGACATCAGCTGTCCGGGACGAAACGATGGCCGGCAAACTCGAAACCTATCAATCGAAACGGCGCTTCAATGAAACGCCCGAGCCGTCGGGCGCGGCCAAAAAAAGCCGCTCGAAAGCGCGCATCCAAGGCTAAGGCGCAAGCGCTGTCTTTCGTGATTCAGGAACACGACGCGCGGCGTCTGCATTACGACTTTCGCTTCGAACTCGATGGCACGCTCAAGTCGTGGGCGGTGCCCAAAGGCCCGAGTCTGGACCCGGCGGTCAAACGGCTCGCGGTGCATGTCGAGGATCATCCGATCGATTACGGTTCCTTCGAAGGCGATATTCCCGAGGGGAATTACGGCGCGGGTAGCGTGATCGTGTGGGATCGCGGAACGTGGGCGCCGCAGGCGGGCGGGAAGTATCGAAGACGCCGAGCGCGATTACGAAAAGGGCAAGCTCAAGTTCACGCTCGATGGCGAAAAGCTGCACGGCGGCTGGACGCTCGTGAAAAGCCATATGCGCGGCAGCGGCGACAAGGAGCAATGGCTGCTCATCAAGGAACGCGATGACGAAGCGCGACCCGAAAGCGAATACGACGTTCTGCTGAAAAAGCCCGGCAGCGTGATGTCCGATTCACTGGGCGCACACAACAAGAACGGCGAAGTGCGCGAACGCAATACCCGGAAGAAGTCGACGCCCGCCCGCAAAAAAGCGAACGGCCACGATCATCCCGATATCGTGGCGACACGCAGCGCGGAATCGTTGCGCACGCTGTTGCATGAACCGGCGATCGAAGGCGCGGTCAAGGCGAAACTGCCCGCGACGTTCAAGCCGCAGCTGGCCACGCTCGTCGATAGCGCGCCCGCGAGCGACGACTGGGCATATGAAATCAAGTTCGATGGCTATCGCGTGCTGGCGCGCATCGAACGCGTGAAGGGCAAGCATGAAATTCGCATCTACACGCGCAACGGTAACGACTGGACCGCAAAGTTCAGCAAGCAGGTCAAGGCGCTGGAGAAGCTCGACATCGACAGCGCCTGGCTCGATGGCGAAGCCGTCGTGCTCGATGACCGCGATCTACCGGATTTTCAGGCGCTGCAAAATGCCTTCGATGTCGGCAGGCCGCAGGACATCGTCGTGTATTTCTTCGATCTGCCGTTTCTCAATGGCTACGACTTGCGCCACGTGCCGCTCGTGCAGCGTCGCGCGTTGCTCAAGGCGCTGATCGAACCTGTCGATGATCCCGTGCTGCGTTATTCGCAGGACTTCGCGTTTCAGGCCGACGATCTGCTGAAAAGCGCGTGCGATATGGCGCTCGAAGGCATCATCGGCAAATGGATCGACGGCGGTTACGTGTCGGGGCGCAGCAGTGCGTGGATCAAGCTCAAGTGCCGCCGCAAACAGGAGTTCGTGATCGGCGGTTATTCGGAGCCGTCGGGCAACCGCGCGGCTTTCGGTGCGCTCTTGCTCGGCGTGTACGACGCCGACGGCAAGCTGCAATACGCGGGACGCGTGGGCAGCGGTTTCGATCAGACGACGCTCGCCGCCATCAAGAAAGAACTCGACAAGCGCGAAACGAAGCGTATGCCGTTTGCGAAGGAACCGCAGGAACGCAGCCGTACGCCGGTGCACTGGGTCAAGCCTGAACTCGTCGCCGAATGCAACTTTGCGGAATGGACCAAGGAGCGCATCGTGCGTCAAGCATCGTTCGTCAGTCTGCGCGACGATAAACCCGCGCGGCAGATAGTGAAGGAAGAAGCGGCTTCGACCGAGAAGGTCGCGAAGAAAAAGACCGCAGCCAAGAAGGCGGCGGATAAAGCCGAAATCGAAGGTGTAAAGATCAGCCATCCGGATCGCGTCATCGACAAATCGACGGGACATACCAAGCTCGATGTCGTCGAGTATTACGCGTCCGTCGCCGAATGGATGCTGCCGCATTTGCAGGACCGGCCCGTGTCGCTCGTGCGCGCGCCGGAAGATATCGG
>LFMX01000092.1 GCA_001184405.1 Candidatus Burkholderia humilis | reverse complement strand
GGCGACATCGCGAGAACTGGCGTTTCACATGGCGCGGGAAATGCTTCAGGCAAGACCATCTCCTTCGATCCGAACCTGCGCCCGACGCTCTGGCCGTCGCGCGAGGCGATGGCCGCGCTCGCCGACTGGGTGTTGCCGGGCGTGAGCGAAGGGTTGACGTTGACGGGTTATGCGAAGCCGGAGGACATCGCCGCGTTTTATCTCGATCAGGGCTCGAAGGGCGTGATCGTGAAACTCGGCGCGCACGGCCGCGTATTTCCGCACGGCGGACGGCGATCAGGGCATCGTGCCGGTGACGCATGTCGTCGATACGGTCGGCGCAGGCGATGGCTTCGCGGTCGGCGTAGTGAGCGCGCTGCTCGAAGGCCGCGACGTGCGGCATGCGCTATCGAGCGGCAACCGCATCGGCGCGCTGGCGATTCGGGTCATCGGCGATAGCGAAGGCCTGCCCTCGCGTGCCGCACTCGATGCACTTGAATTGTCGCTGGACGCGGCCTAAGCCTCAAACGAAGGAGACAACCATGCAATCAACCACGACCCCGAAGCTCGCGATGCGCCCCTGGTGGGCGATCATGCCGATCGTCTTCATCACGTACAGCCTCGCGTATCTCGACCGCGCGAACTACGGCTTCGCGTCAGCGGCGGGCATCAATAGCGATCTGGGCATCAGCAAGGGGCTGTCGTCGCTGATCGGCGCGCTGTTCTTTCTCGGTTACTTCTTCTTCCAGATTCCCGGCGCGATCTACGCCGAACGTCGCAGCATGAAAAAGCTCGTGTTCTGGAGCCTGATTTTGTGGGGCGGATGCGCGGCGTTGACCGGCATGGTCAGCAATATTCCATCGCTGATGGCGATCCGCTTCGTGCTCGGCGTCGTCGAGGCGGCCGTCATGCTCGTCTTTATCGCGAACTGGTTCACGAAGTCCGAACGCTCGCGCGCCAACACCTTCCTCATTCTCGGCAATCCGGTGACGGTGCTGTGGATGTCGGTCGTATCGGGCTATCTCGTGAACTCGTTCGGCTGGCGGCATATGTTCATTGCGGAAGGCTTGCCGGCGGTGTTGTGGGCGGTGATCTGGTGGTTCATCGTGAAGGACAAGCCCGCGCAGGTGAGCTGGCTGAGCGAGCAGGAAAAGCGTGATCTCAATGCCACGTTGCGCGCCGAACAAGCCGCCATCAAGCCGGTGAAGAACTATCGCGAAGCGTTCAAGTCGCCGGCCGTCATCAAGCTGTGTGCGCAATATTTCTGCTGGAGCATCGGCGTGTACGGTTTCGTGCTGTGGTTGCCGTCGATCCTGAAGAACGGTTCGACGTTCGGCATGGTCGAGACCGGCTGGCTCTCCGCCGTGCCGTATCTCGCCGCGACCATTGCGATGCTGCTGGCTTCGTGGGCATCGGACAAATTGCAGGCGCGCAAGGCGTTCGTGTGGCCGTTCCTGCTCGTCGGTGCGATCGCATTTGCGGGTTCGTATCTGCTTGGATCGACGAACTTCTGGGCGTCGTACACCTTGCGCGTGATTGCAGGCCTTTGCGATCGTCCCTGAACTGTTGCCGAAGAATGTCGCGGGCGGCGCGATGGCGCTGATCAACAGCATGGGCGCGCTGGGTTCGTTCGTCGGCTCGTATTTTGTCGGCTATCTGAACGGTGCGACGGGTTCGCCCGCGGCTTCGTATGTGTTCATGAGCGCGGCGCTGTTGTTGTCGGTGTGGCTGACGCTCGCGGTCAAGCCGCAACGTCCCGCGCATACCGGCGTGCCGGTCCGCTCTTGATTGTTCTTTGCATGCAAAAAACCATGGCGCGAAAAATCGTAGCCTACAAAGCCTTGCCGTCGAATGTGGAGGCGTATTTGCGTGAACACGCCGAAGTGATCAACGTTGATCCGAAAAATCACGACGCTTTCGTCGCAGCGCTGAAAGACGCGGACGGCGCAATCGGCGCGAGCGTGAAGATCACGCCGGTGATGATCGAAGGTCGCGACGCGGCTCAAAGCGCTGTCGACCGTATCGGTCGGTTTCGACAATTTCGATGTCGATGATCTCACGAAGTGCGGCACCGTGCTGACGCACACGCCGGACGTGCTGACCGAATCCACCGCCGATACCGTTTTCGCGCTGATTCTCGCCAGCGCCCGCCGCGTGGTCGAACTCGCGGAATGGGTCAAGGCGGGCAACTGGAAGGGCAGCATCGGCGAGGCGTGTTTCGGCGTCGATGTGCAGGGCAAGACGATCGGCATCGTCGGATTGGGACGCATCGGCGGGGCGGTGGCGCGGCGCGCGGCGCTCGGCTTTCGCATGAACGTGCTGTACACGAACCGGCATCCGAACGAAGAGGCCGAGCGGGAATACGGCGCGAAACGCGTCGAACTCGACGACTTGCTCGCGCAGTCCGACTTCGTGTGTTTCCAAGTGCCGTTGACGGCGGAAACGCGCGGTCTTATCGGGGCGAATGAATTGAAGAAGATGAAGCGAAGCGCGATTCTGATCAACGCGTCGCGCGGACCGACGGTCGATGAAAACGCGCTGATCGAAGCGCTTCAGAGCGGCACGATTCGCGCCGCCGGTCTCGATATGTTGGAGCATGAACCACTCGCCGCCGATTTGCCGCTGCTGAAAATGAAGAACGTGGTCGCCTTGCCGCATATCGGATCGGCGACACACGAAACGCGTCACGCGATGAACCGCAATGCAGCCGAGAATTTGATCGGCGCGCTCGACGGCACGTTGGAGGACAACATCGTGAATCGCGACGTGCTCGCGCGTTAAAGAAGCCTGAGAGCAAGGGATCGTCTGCCGCATGCGTTAACATCTGCCATGCGAGGAGAACGAAAACAAGTTCATCACACGACGACCATGTCCGACGATCCCACACTTACTGGCCGCCCGACTGGTTTCAGCACACGCCGCGCAACCATCACCGATGTCGCGCGCGAAGCCGGCACGGGCAAAACCAGCATTTCGCGCTATCTGAATGGCGAAACGGGCGTCTTATCGCCGGACTTGCGCGAACGCATCGAAGCGGCGATTGCGAAGCTCGACTATCGGCCGAACCAGATGGCGCGCGGTCTCAAGCGCGGGCGTAATCGGCTGATCGGCATGTTGCTGGCTGACCTGACCAATCCGTATTCCGTCGAAGTGCTGCAAGGCGTCGAAGCCGCGTGTCATGCGCTCGGCTATATGCCGCTCATCTGTCACGCCGCGAATGAGATCGACATGGAGCGGCGTTATCTGCAATTGCTGACGACGTATCGCGTGGAAGGCGTGATCGTGAACGCGCTCGGCGTAAAGGAAGAGCTGCTGCAAGGCTTCACGCAAGGCGGCATTCCGGTGGTGCTGGTGGATCGCACGGTCGAAGGCATCGTGACCGATATGGTCGGGCTCGATAATCTCGCCACTGTCGCACTGGCGACGCGTCATCTCATAGACCAAGGTTTCGATGAATTGATCTTCGTGGTGCAGCCGGTCACGCATGTGAGTTCGCGTCGTTTGCGTGAAGCGGCGTTTCGCGAGACTGTCGCTGATTCGAAGGTGCACGGTTCGACGCTCATCATCGATCTTTCCGATGTCACGCTCGCGCTCGACGAACTCGATCATCGCATTGAACTAGCGCGTACGAAAGGCAGACGCGTGGCGTTGTTCGCGGCGAACGGGCCGGTGGCGCTGCGCGTCGCGGTGCATCTGAAAGCGCGTTTCGGCGCGGGCTGGCAGGCACAAGTCGCGCTGATGTCGATCGACGATTCCGAGTGGGCGCAACTCGCGGACATGACGGCGGTGCGTCAGCCCACTTATGATATCGGCCGGCGCGCGGTCGAATTCCTGCACGAACGATTGGGCGGAGCGGCGATGCTCGCCCGCGAATGGCTCTTGCCGGGCGAACTCGTCATCCGTTCGTCGACTGCAGGCGCGAATCGAACCGCATCACAAGGAATGTAAATGGTCAGTGTTTCGACCTTGCTGTGTCTCGCCATCGCGACGCTCGTCGTGGCCGCGTTGCCGGTCGCGTTGCCGGTCGCGTTGTACCGAATCGCGCGGCCGCGTTTCAACATCATGCCGCGCGCGACGATACTCGGCGTCGCCCCTTCGCGCTCTTCGCGATGGTCATCGAACGCGCCTTGCATGACTTCATGCTGAGCAACGCGGTGACTTCGGCGTGGCTCACGAATTCCGTCGTCTTTGTCGCGTACGGCGCGCTTGCAGCGGGCGTGTGAGAAGAAACAGGCCGTTTTCTCGCGATGAAATGGCTGATCTCGCGCGAGCCTGCTTCGCTGGAGCGCGTCGGTTCGGGGTTCGGACTCGGCATCGGGCACGGCGGCGCGGAAGCGTGGATCGTCGGCGTGCTCGTGCAGGTGCAATGGATCGTCTATGCCGTGCTCGCCAATCACGGCACGCTGGATTCGCATTTCGAAAGCGCTCCCGTCGATGCCATCGCGCGCATTCACATGATTCTCGCGAGTCTTTCGCCGATGTCGGCCGCGATTTTCCTGATCGAGCGCACGAGTGCGTTCGCGTTCCAACTCGGTTTTTCCGCGCTGATGTGGCAACTGTTGCGCGAGCGTTCGCGTCATGCGCTCGGTGTGCTGATCGCGGCGCATGCGCTGGTCGGCTTGCCCGCGGCGCTCTTTCAGGCGCGACTCGTTGCCGCTGCTCGCCGCCGATGCCTTGTATCTCGTGCTTGGCGTGGTTGTCGCGGTGACGCTGGTGCGCTACTATCGCCAGGCATCGAATCAAGCCTAACTTCAAGTCATCGCAATGGACGATTACCAATACGACTGCCCGAGCGCGGACATCGACATGCTCGCGCATGTGATCTGCGATCTTTTCCCGGAGCAGACGCAATTTGCCGAACGCATCGACGATGCGGGCCGCACGACGCTATCCATTCACTATGTCGCGATGCGCTTCGGTTCGACGGCGCGCCGCATCACGATTGATGTGCGCTTCGCACCCGATGCGCTCGCGCGTTATCGGGCGATGCCGGTGCGCATGCATGCACGCAGTTATGCGGTGTTGCGCGCGTATGTCGAAGCGACGCTCGGCTCGCTCGAAGAGATGTATGCGGACGGTCAGAACGTGCCGCGCGAGATGGAAATCGAAACGGGCGATGACTTCGCTTGATGTGCTTAATGCGCTGACCATGCGATACACCTTCGCAAAGCGCGCGGCCTTCACGACGCCGTAATCGCCGGGCGCGTATTTGCATGACCCAATCGCCAGCCTCGCCGGTGAGCACATCGCCGTCATTCGAATGCGCGATGGAAAAGGGCGCGTGCATCTCTTTGGCCAGCACGACGCTCGGCCGGTTTGCGATACGTCCCCGCCTCGCCATGCGCAATGCCGCCTTGCGCGACATACTTCGCATCGAAGCGCTCCCGCGACACGACCCAGCGCTCGCCGCCGCTGCCGCTGCCGCTGCCGCTGACATCGCCCGCTGCATAGCGGTTCGGTCCTTCGAGGCTCATCAGTCCGCCCGCGTGCGCGGCAAACTCGACGCTGACGGCGTCGTCCTTGACGACGCGGCGCGCGGCGGAGTCGGTAGTGAGATCGAGTTGAGACAAGTGCATGAAACGATCACCGGAATGGAGATGCGGGATCGTAACGTCAATCGCGCTATTTTGCACCTTTGTGCACCTTCGCAAATGAAAGAAGGCCCGCAGCTTCCGATGCGGGCCTTGCGCTTTTACAGGGAAGTCTTAAGGCTTGTTCGCCGATGCTGCATCGGACGCTGCCGGCTTGCGATGCGCCGGACCATGATGGCGCCCCTTGCCCGGACCGGTATGGCGGAAGCTGTCATCCGCGAGCTTCTTCTGCTCGGGCGAAAGGCTGGCGTAAAGCGGCTCAAAGGCATCGACGAGACGCTTGGTGCCGTCGGCATCGGCTTGCGTGATCTGCGCGTACTGTTTAATGTCGTCGAGCGCGGACATGCTGTCGCGCTGCGCAACACGTTGACGATACAGATCGCCCATCGTGTGCGCGTTCTCGCGCATGACATCGGCGAACTTCGACCATTGATCTTCCTGCTGCGGCGTGATTTTCAGGCTCGAATGCAATTGCGTGATGCGTTCTTCGACGCGCGCTTCACGCTTCGTAGTGTTGGTTTGCATGGAAGCGCCGGCGGGCGCGGAAGCCGCCAGCGGTGCGGACGATTGTGCAAAGGTCGGCATTGTTGTGCCGATTGCACCGAAGGCCGCCAGTGCAACGAGTGTCTTCTTCATTCGAGATACCTTCTAACGATGTGGATAAGGCGCGTCATTTTGTTTTTTGCATACCGCATCGCAGGCGATACCATGCAAAATTCAAACGCCGATGGCGGGTATTAGTATCACGATTGCGCGATGATGCGCCCGCGTTGGCACATCTGCTTACATTCGATACGTTCAGGAAAAATCGCATTGGATACCTTGTTGAGCATGCGGGTGTTTGTCGCCATCGTCGATGAAGGCAGTCTGAGCGCCGCAGCCAAGCGCTTTTCGATTTCTGCGCCGATGGCGGGCAAACATCTTCAGGCGCTCGAAGCGCGGCTCGGCGCGCGCCTCATGGTGCGCACCACGTGACGCCGGAGCCTGACCGAGATCGGCCGCGAATACTACGAACGCACCGCATCCTCGCCGATGTCGATGATGCCGATACGCTCGCCGAAGCCATGAGCGCGACGCCGCGCGGCCTCTTGCGCGTGACCGTGCCGCTGACCTACGGCATGCAGCTCGTGACGCCCGTGGTCACCGAATTTCTGACGAAGTATCCGCAGATCCGCGTCGAACTCGATCTGACCAACCGCATGGCCGATCTGGTCGAAGAGCGTTTCGATGCCGCCGTGCGCATCGGCGCGTTGCCCGATTCGAGCTTCGTCGCGCGCCCGCTTCAGCCTTACGCGATGACCGTCTGCGCATCGCCCGCGTATCTCGCCCGCGCCGGCACGCCCGCGACGCCCGCCGATCTTGCGCAGCACGAGTGCCTCGGCTTCGTGCATCGCGGTCGCGAAGCGGGCTGGCGTCTGGAAGGCGAGGACGATGCCACGCACGCGAACCGCACGCAGTCGGCGCGCTTTCGCGCGAACAACGGCAGGCGCTCAAGAAGGCCGCGCTCGCGGGCTTCGGCATCGTGCTTCAGCCTCATGCGCTGGTCGAGGATGAACTGCGCAGCGGGGCGCTCGTCGCGCTGTTGGCGGATCATCTGCCGAAGCCCTCGCCCGCGCATCTCGTCTATCCGCGCGATACGCGCGCCACGCCGAAGCTGTCATCGTTCGTCGATTTTGTGGTGGCGCGGCTCGGGGTTTGATTCGCTGTTTGATTGCATTCAAAATGCATTGCGCCAAGAACGGAAACAAACGACGACATGAGACCGCCGCGCTTTGATCAACTTGACGATATCGACCGCAACCTGGTCGCGCTGCTGCAAATGAACGCGCGAGAAAGCGTTGCGAACCTCGCGTGGCAGCTCGGCGTGGCGCGCACGACGGTGATCGCGCGCATCGCACGATCAGTATTCGGCCACTTCTACACTGTGTGAAGCGCGATTGCGTTTTGAATACACGCGAACACATAAGGAGAAGACAATGAAAGTGGCCCTCGTCGGCGCCGGTTTAATTGGTCAAAGCATTGCGCATCTGCTGCGTGAAACAGGCGACTTCGACGTCGTGGCATTCGATCGCCACGAACACGCGCTCGCGTTGCTCGATGCGCAAGGCATCGCGACACGCCGCGTCGATTCCGCCGATACGTCCGCGTTGCGTCAGGCCTTGATCGGCTTCGACGCGCTCGTGAACGCGTTGCCGTATTACCTCGCGATCAGCGTCGCGTCCGCGGCGAAAGCGGCCGGCGTGCATTATTTCGATCTCACCGAAGACGTGCGCGCCACGCACGCGATCCGCGCCATCGCGGAGGACAGTGAAGTCGCGTTCATGTCGCAATGCGGCCTTGCGTCGGGGTTCATCGGCATCGCTGTGCACGATCTGGCCACGCGTCTGTCGCGATCTGCGCGAAGTGAAAATGCGCGTTGGCGCGTTGCCGGAGTTTCCGACCAATGCGCTCAAATACAACCTCACGTGGAGCATCGACGGTCTGATCAACGAGTACTATCAGCCGTGTGAAGCCATTCGCGAAGGGCGCACGCAATGGGTGCAGCCGCTCGAAGGCGTCGAACATTTTTCGCTCGATGGCATCGAGTATGAAGCGTTCAATACGTCGGGCGGACTCGGCACGCTATGCGAAACGCTCGCGGGCAAGGTGGAGTCGCTGGACTATAAGTCGGTGCGCTATCCGGGGCATCGCGAGCTGATGAAATTCCTGCTCGACGATCTGCGGATGTCCACCGATCGCGACGGACTCAAGACGATGCTCAAGCGCGCTGTGCCGTCCACCGCGCAGGATGTCGTGTTGATCTTCGTCACGGTGACGGGCATGCGCCACGGCCAGCTCGTGCAGGACGTGTTCACGCGCAAGATTTTCGCCAAGCAGGTGTGCGGCGTGCCGATAAGCGCGATCCAGATCACAACCGCAGGCGCGATCTGCGGCGAGCTTGATCTGTTTCGCGAAGGCGTGTTGCCGCAAAGCGGTTTCGTGCGTCAGGAGCAGGTTCCGCTCGAGGCCTTCCTCGATAACCGCTTCGGTAAGCTGTATGAAGGCGCGAACGCGGTGACATCGGCGTGCAAGCTCGCTGCCGCCTGATCAGGGCGCGGCCAGACGCGCGAGCAGGGCGTCGTAATCGGCGGGCGTCGGCGCGGTAGTGTCGAACATCAACAGCGTCTTCGCCACCGCTTCTTCCGGCATGACGAGACGTTTGCGATACTCGTCCCAATGCGCGAGTTTGTATGCATCATTCAAATCGCCGCGCGCAACGATGCGCTCGCGTGCCGTGTCCTCACTCACATGCGGCCCAGACGACGCGTATCGTCACATCGTCATCGACACCTAACCACGCGCGATCGAACAGACGTCCTTCGCGCACTTCCTTCGTGAACGGCGCGACCAAGAGCCGTACATGGACGCCTCCAGTTTGCCAAGCTTTCATTCCGTGACAGCAAGAAGAGGAAGGTTGCACCCGTACATTCGGACTTTTCACGCGAGACACTTTTGCTCGCTGTCCCTGATGGGATGTGCAAATGAAAAAAAAAAACAGGTCCACACAATCCCCCAGTGTGCCTGTGCTCGGAAAAAGCTGCATGACCGAACGGACTATGCACGAATGTTGAACAATCCCAAAAGCGTCTACACACGTTGACACGTTTCTCTGACGGGCGATACGCTCATATGTATCGACACGTTTCTACGCCTTCGGAGACGCCATGCCCAGACAAGTCCTAAAGCGTTGGGGCAACTTCCTTGCCGTGCGTATCCCTGCCAACATCGCCAGTGAGCTTTCTTTACAGGAGGGACAAGAAGTGCAGCTGGAAGTGATTGATGGCCGTCTTAGCGTGCAGCCGCATCGGACGACGCGCCGCTTTTCGCGCGAACGTCTGATTCAGCAGTATCGAGAGGGAAAATTGCAGCCTCACGAAGAAGTCAATTTTGGCGATCCCCTCGGCAGCGAATGGGGCGGCCCGGAAGATCCGTTTAGCGAGGGCATCGCATGAAAAATGGCGTTCCGGACGCTGGCGATGTGGTGCGGCTTCGAATCGGTCCGTCAAGCGGTAATGAGCAGGATGGCTATCGCGCGGTGCTCGTCATTTCCGACCTGATGATGAACGAGATCACCAAACGATTCACAGGTCTGCCGATTACTTCCACGATTCGGGGGTGGGAAACGGAGGTTCCGATCGAGAGTCTGCAACGTCCCGGCACGTCCCGGCGTCGCCCTGGTCGATCAGATTCGAACGTGGAGCTATGTTCATCGCGAACTCATCTTCAGAGGCGAGACCGTCTCCGAAGATGAACTCGACGCCGCCAAATACGCGATCCGATCGTTCCTGCAATTGTGAGCAAAAACGCGCGGCATGTTCGCCGCGCGCGTTTCAATGCACTTCACTTCGCCGAAATATCGATATTCCCCAGATACTTCTTCGCGTACTTGTCGATCGTCCCGTCCGCCTTGACCTTTGCAATCTCCGCGTTGAGCTTTGTCTTCAGCGCATCGTCGCCTTTGCGGATGCCGTACGCGATCCCGCTGCCCAGAATCTTGTCGTCGCGCACCGGCTGGCCGACGAACGCGAAACCTTCGCTATCCGGCTTCGACAAAAATCCGCTCTGACCGGCGGGCACGAGCACGAGCGTCGCATCGAGACGGCCGGACTTCAGGTCCGTATAAACCTGATTCTGGTCCTGATACGGCATGACCTTCACGCCTTCGTTTTCCCAGTGCACCTTGGCGAACGTCTCCTGAATGGAGCCCTGCATCACGCCCACGCTCTTGCCTTTCAGCGATGCCGATGTCGGCTCGATGCCGTTGCCCGTCTTTGCAATCAATTGCGTTGGCACGCGATACACCACCGTCGTGAAGTCGATCGCCTGACGGCGCTGCTCGGTCGCGTTCATCGCGGAATTGATGGCGTCGAACTTGCGGCCCTGCAGCGCGGGAATCAAACCGTCGAACGAGGTTTCGACCCATTTGCACTGCATGTTCGCGGCGGCGCAGACCGCATTGCCGACGTCGATGTCGAGCCCTTGCAGCTCGCCCGTTGACGATTTCGATTCGAACGGCGGATACTGCGCTTCCAGTCCGAAGCGCAGCGTGTCGGCGGCGAGCGCAGCGGCGCTAGCGAAGGTGCACGCGACAAACAGTGCGCCGGCGATATGTTTGAGTTTCATCGTAGGTCTTCCGGAAAGGTCAGATCGAGCAAAGGCGGCGCGCGCTTTAAAACGCCGACAGCGGAATGGTCGCGACGCGCGCCTCGCGAATCAGGCGCAGCACGAAATCGCTGTCGCTTTCATCGGAAATGGCGTGGTAGCGCGCGAGCATGAAGAAACTGCCCGCGCTCGGCAGCAATTCGAAACGCGATCCTTCGAGCAACTTCGCCAGCAGATCGCGCTTGTGCTGATAGAACGGCCCGAGATTCAGATAGCTCGATTCATCCGCGAGCGCTTCGGCGAACGCCATCTGCATGGGCGTATCGGCGAAAAAGGTCATGAACTGGTGAATCTTGCGAATCTCCGCCGTGAGCGCCGTCGGCGCGAGACAGTAGCCGACGCGCCAGCCCGTCACGTGATACGACTTGCCGAACGACGACACGATCACGCTGCGCTCCGCCAATTCCGCATAACGCGCCATGCCGTGATGCGGCGCGCCGTCGAACACCACGTGCTCGTAGACCTCGTCAGACAGCATGATGATCTGCGTGCTGCGCGTGAGCGCCGTCAATCGCGCGATATCCGTCGCGGAGAACGCGCTGCCGGTCGGATTGTGCGGCGTGTTGACGAGAATCATGCGCGTCTTCGGCGTGATCTTCGCGGCCACTTCGTCCCAGTCGATGTGATACGTGTCGGGCGAAAGCTTGATCGCCACGGGCGTCGTGCCCTGAAGCTGCACGATCGGCGCGTAACTGTCGAACGACGGCTCGAAGTAGATCACCTCGTCGCCGGAATGCACGAGCGCGCTGATCGTCGCATACAAGCCTTCGCTCGCGTTCGCGACCACGGTGATTTCCGTGCCCGGATCGTACTGCGCGCCGTACAGCTTTTCCGTCTTTACCGCGATGGCTTCGCGCAGCGCGAAGACGCCGGACATCGGCGAATACTGGTTATGTCCTGCCCGCATGGCTCGATCGACGCCATCGATGAGCTTCGGGTCGCATGCAAAGTTCGGCGCGCCTTGAGACAGATTGAGCGCGTGATGTTCCTCGGCCAACTGGCCGATGACGGTGAAAATGGTCGTGCCGACGTTCGGCAGTTTCGATGCGGGAATGCAGGCGCTTTGTACGGCGTTCGTCTCCGATATTGCAGACCTCGATTCAACCGCGGCAAAAAAGCCCGGACAATCGAAACTTTGTCATACTAGCCATGCTTACAGATCATGGCTACGTGCTGAAAACCCGATGAAACCGCTGCCGTCGCTCGACGTTCTAAAAACCTTTCTGGTGGTCGCCCAAAAGCTCAATTTCACGCGCGCGGCGCAGACGCTCAATGTCACGCAGGGCGCGGTGAGCCGGCAGATCGCGGGACTGGAGACGCATCTCGGCTATGCGCTTTTCGTGCGGCAGGCGCGCAGGTTGGCGCTTACGCATCACGGCGTGCTGCTCGTCGCGCCTTTGCAGCAGGCATTCGCGCAAATCGGCGATGCGCTCGCCAAAGGCAGCGCGCAATCCGGCACCTTGCGCGTGAAATGCCCGACCTGTGCCATGCACTGGATCCTGCCACGCGTGATCCGCCTGCAAAACGAGCGGCCGGAAAGCGCGGTGGAAGTGACGGCATCGGTATCGCATGGGGTCGATTTCAACGCCGAACCGTTCGATGCGGCCATCGTGTTCGGCAAACCCGCGCTCAAAGGTATGAGCGCGCATCATCTCTTCGATGAACTGCTCACGCCCGTGTGCGCGCCGGAAACGTGGAAGCCGCGTACGCCCGGTGTGCCGACGCCCGGCGATCTCGCCGATCAAACGCTGCTGCATCCCACGCGCGATCGCCGCGACTGGCTGCGCTGGCTGAATGCGTATGGTTCGCCGGCTTGCCATCGGCGAAGGCGCAGCGTTTCGATACGCTCGATCTCGCGATGTCCTTCGCCATCAAGGCCTCGGCGTGACGATCGGCGATGTCTCGCTGATCGAAGACGATCTAAACGCGAAACGCGTGATCGCGTCGTTCGATAACGCCATTCGCTACACGCAACCCGGCGGCCATGTAACAGCCACGGTCAAGCGCGAGCGCGAATGGGTCCGGCTCGAAGTCATCGACGACGGTCCGGGCCTGGCCGCGGACCTGCTGCGCATGTCTTTAGCGCTTCGTGTGCGGTTCCACGCCGGCGGAAGGCGCGGGCCTCGGCCTGCCGATCGTGAAGAAAATCGCCCGGCATCATGGCGGCACGGTCGAGCTCGGTCCGGGCTTGGGCGGCGCCGGCCTCACTGTCACCGTGACGCTGCCCGCATGGGACGGCAAAGAGTACCCGCGATGAAGCTCCTGCTCGTTGAAGACAGCGTCGAACTCGCTGAATGGATCGTGAATCTGCTGCGCTCGGAAAGTTTCGTCGTGGATCACATTCCCGACGCCGAACGCGCCGAATCCATCCCCAACAATCAAAACTACGATGTTGCGCTCGTCGATATCCGGCTGCCCTCTCCATGAGCGGCAAGGACTTGCTGATCCGCCTGCGACGCCGCGGCGACAGTGTGCCGGTCATGATGCTCACCGCGCACGGTTCCATCGACGACAAGGTGGATTGTTTCGCCGCCGGCGCGGACGACTAC
>LFMX01000091.1 GCA_001184405.1 Candidatus Burkholderia humilis | reverse complement strand
TGCGGGCTTATCCGACATGGGCGCTTTTCTATTGAAGAGGAAAGAGAAAACGCTCAGGTCTGCACCTGAACGCGCTGACTCGCCATGCCGTGACTCGGCGTGCGCGACTTCGGCAATGGCACATGACGCCATTTCGCGTGATCGAGGCTTTCGGCTGCGATATCGGGCGCGGGCGGCGCAACCGGCGCGGCATTCACCCGCAGCGCGGCGCGCATGGCGGCCACGGCGACAGCGTTTTCATCCGTCAAACTCGTGTGTAGCGGCGCGGCGTAGCACGAGACCGATACCAAAACCATCGAAAACAACGTTGAGGTTTTCATCGGGCAACCCCTCCTTTCGTCAAGCAGCGAGATGCACGAAAGCACGAAGCAAAGCCTATGCCGATGTCCGTCCCGCCTGCCGTCCGTGCGTTCGATGGCGCATTGCCGTTCGTGCACGGGCGCGATGCTCAAGCACCGTGCGCTGATACTTCGAGTGATGGTTTAAGTTCTCCCGACGCTCATGTATCGGAAACGCAAACACGCTGCGCGCCGCAAAATTGCACGGCGGCGCAGATTCAGCGTGAAGTCGGGTTCAGACGGAAGTATGCGTCCAGAAGCGAGGTTTTGTACACGACGCCGAGCAGGAGCGGCTGTGTCGTGTGTTCGATAACCGGCAGTCGTTCGCCCTGAAACGCAAGGAAGTGCTGAAGCGCTTCGCCGAGCGACATGTCCGGCGTAAGCACGTCGAACTGCGGCTGCAGATAGTCAGCGGCGGTCTTGCTCTCGCAGCCTTTTTCATCGAGCAGATCGGAGGTGATGTCCTTCAACGCGACCACGCCGCGAAAGCGTTCGGCTTCATCGACGACATAGAGATACTTCACCGGATACTCGAGAAACACGTGCGTCATTTCCTTGACGTTTGCTGTCAGCGGCACGACGGTGTCGGTGGGTTTGACGAGTTCGCGCATCTGCGTGGCGGCGAGACGCACGCGCTCCTTTTCCTCGCGCGTGCGGCGCAGCGTGACTTCGTACATCGACGTCTGCGCCGAGGTGCGCGCAACGAAATAAGCGATGACGCACGAGAGCATGAGCGGCAGCATCACCTGATACGACAGCGTCATCTCGAAGATCATGAGAATGGCCATCAGCGGCGCGTGCGTGACGGCGGCCAGAAACGCGCCCATGCCGACCATCGCGTAGGCGAAGGGCGCGGACGTCGAGTCCGGCCAGATCGCATGCACGGCGATGCCATACAGACAGCCGAGCACCGCGCCGACGAACAGCGTCGGTGTGAAGATACCGCCGACCGTCCCCGAGCCGGCCGTCGCGGCCGTCGCGATGATCTTGAACACGAGCACCGTCAGCAACGCGGTCCACGTCCACGGTTCGTGCAACAGCGAGTTCACGACTTCGTAGCCGTTGCCCCAGACTTCCGGCCACCACACCGAAATAATGCCGACGATCAGCCCGCCCAGCGCAAGCCGAATCGGCAAGGGCAGCGGCAGCGTGGCAAAGCGTTTTTTCGATGCCGCGAGCAAGCGCAGAAAATGCGGCGCGAGTGCACCGCACAGCAAGCCGAGCACGACGAAGAGCAGCACTTCGACGCCCGTGACGGTCGGGAACACTGGCATCTCGTACGGCGGCCGATAACCGGCGAATTCGCGCATCGTGATATTGGCGACGACCGACGACACGACGATCGGCCCGAAGCTTTCCATTGCCATTGAGCCGAGCACGAGTTCGGTGACAAAGAACGCGCCCGCGATCGGCGCGTTGTACGCCGACGTAATCCCCGCCGCCGCGCCGCACGCGACGAGCAGCCGCAGACGCGGCGGATCGAAATGCACCCAGCGGCCGATCAGCGATGAAACGAGCGCGGCGAGCTGCACCATCGAACCTTCACGGCCGATCGAACCGCCTCTCGTAATGGTGATCAGCGATGAAAGGCTGCGCCATACGCTCTGCCACACGGGCACGACGCCATCGCCGATGGTCACCGCTTCCATATAGTCCGTGTTCGCCTGCTTGCTTGCGCGCATCCGTGCGATCAGCAGACAGCATCCCGCGATCAATCCGCCCACGGCGGGCAACACGATCCGCACCGGCCACGGCAGTTCCTTCGCAAGCGCAACGAGCCCTTCGGAATGGTTGCCGAGCATCTCCTGCGTCAGCGCGATGCCTTCACGAAACACGGCCGTGGCAAACGCGCCCGCGGCACCGACGACGACCGCCCAGACGAGCATCGTATGCGAGTCCGACAGACGGAATAACTGTTGGGCGCGCGGGCGCAGCTTGAGCAGGAATGAGAGCACTTTTGCGAAAACGTGGAAAGCTTAGAAGGAAATGGAATAAGGGCGTTGAGAGGATAGCATTGCTCGCGCGCGAAACAGTACGAAAAAAAGCCCAGCCTCGACGGAGACTGGGCTTTTCGACGGTCCGGCACGCGCTAAGCCATCACCACTTCGGCGCAAACGAAGGATTGGCGTTGCGCCGTCCTTCATCGAGCGAATCGATCTTCGCAATGTCTTCCGGATCGAGCTTGAGCTTTTGCGTTTCCCAGTTGCTCTTCTGATGTTCCGCATTGGTCGATGCCGACAGCACCACGATATCTCGCGACAACAGCCACGCGAACGTCACCTGCGCAGGCGTCGCGCCGTGTTTGTCGGCGATGGCCTTGATCGTCGTGTCCTTGTGCGCGCGGCCTTCGGACAGCGGCATATACGCGGTCACGCGAATCCCGAGCCGTTGCGTTGCATCGGCGAGCGTGCGGTTGGCGAGGAACGGACTTACTTCGATCTGATTCGTCACGATCTCCTTGCCGCCCGGCGCATTGAACGCCTGCTCGAGCAGCGGCGCGGTGAAGTTCGACACGCCATAGTGACGAATTAGCCCGAGCTGCTGCGCTTCCTGCAACGCGGCGAGCGTTTCGGCGATCGGCACTTCGCCGTTGGGCGACGGCCAGTGCACGAGCGCGAGATCGATCGTGCCGATATCGAGTTTCGCGTGACTGTCTTTCAGACTCGCGATCAATGCATCGCGCGACAGGCGTTCCCACCAGACTTTCGTCGTCACCCAGATATCGTCGCGCGCTACGCCCGAATCGCGCACGCCTTCACCGATAGCCGCCTCGTTGTTGTAGTACTGCGCCGTATCGATATGACGATAGCCGATCTGCAACGCGCTTTTTACCGCAGCCGCGGTCTTCGCGGCATCGACACGAAAAGTGCCCAAACCAAAGGACGGAATCGTTTCGATCATGTTCTTCTCCTGTTCGTTGATAGACTCACGGCGCGCTTATTTTGCGTCCTGATCGAGTTCGGGATAGTGCCGGAAGATGCCCGATTCATTGAACGCGAGGCGTTGTTCCGAATCGACATACGCGGCGATATTCGGGCGTTGCAACACGGCATCGTGAATGGCGGCGACGCGCGGATAGTGCTTGCCGAATGTTTTCATCGCGCGCGGAAAGGCGTAGTGCAATCCATCGACGACCTGAAAGAGCGAGAGATCCACATAGGTGATCGTGTCGTCGACCAGTTGCTTGTCGCCGTGCGGATTCTGTTTGAGCTCGCGTTCGAAATAGCCGATGAACTTCGGCACGCGGCTATCGAGAAAATTTCGCGTGCGGATTTTTGCGGCGTCTTTCTGATCTTCATAGTAAAGGTCGGTGGCGAGCGGATGATGCGTATCGTGCACTTCCGCGATCATGTCCGCGATCGTCAACTGCAAGTCATGCGCGACATAACGCAAGCCGTCGTCCCTGGGTGCGAGGCCGAGCTTCGGACCGAGATACAACAGAATATTCGCAACGTGCGGCACGATCAGATCGCCGTCTTTGAGAAATGGCGGCGCGTACGGAATATGCGGCTCCGTCTTGCTCTTCATGATCTTCATCATGGCGTCCATGCCGTTCGTTTTACGTGCGACATCGACATATTCGGCGCCCGCGTCTTCCAGCGCGAGCCGCACGAATTCGCCACGGCCTTGCAATCCGTCCCAGTAAAAGAGTTCGTAAGCCATCAGTGAGATCCTCGTCGGACATGCCTGTACAGCGGCATGATGCGCGCTTTTCGTATCGTCGATTCGAAAGCGCGCGGGCGAGGAGAACGCGCAGCAACGCACGTTCCTGACGAGATCGGAACCCGATCCTTTAAAGTGCGATAGAGGATTGATTTCGACTTCGAAGCGGAGAAGGGATGGACAAGCAAGGCTTCACCACAGGCATCGTTCACGGCGACAGGATTTCGGGCTCGGAACACGGCGGCGTGCGTCAGCCGATTCACACATCGGTGCAATACGGATTCGAGCGTGTCGAAGATCTGATCGGCGTGTTTCAGGGCACGAAAAAGGGCGGTTTCAACTACGCGCGTCAGGGCACGCCGACCACGCCCGCGCTCGAGCGCAAGATCACGAAACGCGAAGAGGGCGCAGGCTCGATCTGCTTCAGCACGGGCATGGCGGGCATTACCGCAACGTTTCTTACGCTGTTGCGCGCGGGCGATCATCTCGTGTCGAGCCGTATTCGGCAACGCGAATAGTCTGTTCGGCACGCTGCGCACGCTCGGCGTGGAAGTGACCACCGTCGATGCCTGCGATGCCGAGAACGTCAAGCGTGCCATCAAGCCGAACACGCGCATGGTGTTCGTCGAGACGATTGTGAATCCCGGCACGCAGGTGCCTGATTTGCAGCGTATCGGTGATGTGTGCGGCGAGCGCGGCATCGTGTATTTCGTCGATAACACCATCACCTCGCCCGCGCTCTTCAAGCCGAAGCAGGTCGGCGCGAGTCTCTCTCGTCATCAACTCGCTGACGAAGACGATCGCCGGGCGCGGCGCTCGGCGGCGCGGTGACGGATACCAGACTCTTCGACTGGAGCGCGTATCCGAATATCGCGGATGAATATCGGCGCGCGCCATCGAAGGAACAAGGGCTCTTGCAGATTCGCAAGAAAGGCCTGCGCGATATGGGCGCGGCGCTGTCGTCGGAGCAGGCGCATTCCATCGCGATGGGCGCGGAAACGCTGGCGCTGCGCGTGCAGAAGAGCAGCGACAATGCGCTCGCACTCGCGCAGTATCTCGAAGTACATGAGGCCATCGGCCAGGTGTTTTATCCGGGGCTGAAGAGTCATCCACAATACGAGATCGCGCAGACGCTGTTCAAGGGCGCATCGTGGCTGCTGTCGTTCGAGTTGTGCAATGCCGATCGCATGATCGATGTCGTCAACGCGCTGCAATTGCCGATCAAGGCAACCGGTCTGGGCGATACACGCACGCTTATCATTCCCGTCGCCCCGACGATCTTCTACGAAGCCGGCGCCGAAACGCGCAAGGCGATGGGCATCTCGGACGGCATGTTGCGCTTGTCGGCGGGTATCGAAGATATCGACGATCTGATTGCCGATTTCGAACAGGCGCTGCGTTTGGCGTAGTAAAAGAAGCGAGGCACAGCGCCTCGCTTTTTTCATGCGTCGACGATCAGGACGCCCGCGCGTAATAGATGTTTCGCGAATGCCGCGCTTCGGCAAAGAAGAACCATCGCTCGGCGACGAGCCCGAGATATTGCGTGATCGACGCCACGCAGAACATCACCGGCAATTGCGCGCTCAACGCGAGCAGCATCAACACGAACGGCACGCCGAATGCGCCGATCAGAAACGTCCACTTGATGCGTCGAATGGCCTGCGCCGTTTGCCCATGAAAGAACTCGCGCAGATTGAACGCGCCCGCCGTAAAGCCGCGCGATTTCTGCACGACGTTCGGCCCTTTTATGCCCGTTGCGCTTTGCACAGTCGACTTGGGCCGCAGCCGCGCATTGCGCTGTAACGATGCGACACGCGTCGCGCAGCCCGCAAGCGTCAGCGTGCACGCACACGTCGCCAATCCCACGACGAGCGCTGGCGCGAGCCACGCCGCGCACGCCGTCGCCAGCGTAAAGCCGGACGCGCAGCTGAGCAGCACAAAGTTGACCATCGTGAGCGGCGTCGCCCATTCCTGAAGGAAGCACAGGCACGCGTTGATCATCGCGGTGCAGACAAACAGTGCCGCCGATGCCAGCACGCCGATCAATCCGATCATCCACGAATAAGGCGCGCCGAAGAAGTGCGCGACGCCATAAGCCGCACCGCACGCGAGAAACGCGGGCAAGCAAAGGCATTCGCGCGATAGCCACGACGTGCGCCACATCGCAATGGCACGCCACGCGCGTTCCGGATGCCCGAGATGAAAGAACGAAGCGATCAAACCAAGCCCGCTGAGCACGACAGACAAGGCCGCGCCAACGATATAAAACGCTTGCGATGGCGTATCGATCAAACCGAGTCTTGCCGCAAGTTCCACCCCGACGAGCGCGATCAACAAACCTTGCGCCGCGCCGCTCAATGTCGTGAGAAACACGACTGAAAATGCAGGTTTCATGTCGATGTCTCCCGTTCAAACGCGCACGGCCAAAGCGGCCAGATTGATCTCGTCGTTTGCATCGGCCGATTGCGACTGACACGAACACGACCCGCTGCCGCACGCATTCACCGGCTGGCGCGGCAAATAATGATTCGCGGGCTTCGTGTCCCATTCCAGCATCAACTGATAGCCGCCGCGTTCCGCAATCGCCTTCGATACGACCGACTCCGGATCGTGAATATCGCCGAACAGATGCGCCGACGTCGGACACGCGAGCACGCACGCCGGCTTGCGATCGCGCTCGGGCAGCGCTTCGTTATGGATGCGATCCGCGCCCGGCGTGCACTTGGTCATCTCCTTGCGTTCTTCGTCGAGTTCACGCGCGCCGTAAGGGCACGCCCACGCGCAATACTTGCAGCCGATGCACTTGTCGAAATCCACCAGCACGAGACCATCTTCCTTGCGCTTGTAGCTCGCGCCGGTCGGACACACCGGCACGCACGGCGGGTCTTCGCAGTGCAGACACGCGCAGTGCAGACACGACTTCGGAAAATGGATGGTGTCGGCCAGCGGAAACTCGCCCGCTTCATACGTCTGCACGCGATTGAAGAACGTGCCGGACGGGTCCGCATCGTAAGGGCGCTGATCCGCGAGACTGCCGGCTTCGCCCGACGTGTTCCACTCCTTGCAACTCGTCACGCAAGCGTGACAACCGACGCATACGTTCAGGTCGATCACGAGTGCCATTTGCGTCATGATGATCTCCTTCAGTTTGCGTTGCGCTTGACGGCATTGCGAAGGCGCGCGGCGAACTCACCGCGTCCTGCGAAATACGTCTGCACGACGCGTTGAATGCGGCTCGTCGATCCGGGCGCGGCGTCCATCGGCGCGAATTGCGGAAGCGTGTGATTTGCATCGGCTTCGGCAGGATAGATGCGCACGCGCATGTCGTACCACGCGGCTTGTCCGGTGATCGGATCGGAGTTGGAGTAGCGCGCGCCGTTGCTTTGCGATGCGGACAGCTCATCCGTATGAGGTGATTCAACAGAAAGCCGCGCTGCGATTCGTTCGCGTCCTTGCCCAGATTCCACGCGCCGGACGCCTTGCCGATCGCGTTCCAGGTCCACACGGTTCCCGGCTCGACCGCTTCGCTATAATGCGCCATGCAGCGCACCTTGCCCCATTGCGATTCGACGTAAATCCACGCGCCATCCTCGATGTCATTGCCCTTGGCCATGCACGGATTCATATACAGCATGTTCTCGCCGTGAATCTGCCGCAGCCACGCGTTTTGCGAGTCCCACGAGTGATACATCGCCATCGGGCGCTGCGTGACGGCGGCGAGCGGATACTGCGCGAGATCGGTCGTATCGAGTTCGAGCGGGGCGTACCAGAACGGCAGCGGATCGAAATATTGCTCGATACGCGCGCGCAAATGCTCGGGCGGTTGCCGTCCCTTCGTGCATCCTTGCGCGGCGAGACGGAACTTCTGCATCACATAGGAATAGAGCTGAATGAGGATCGGCGTATCGAACTTTCTGAAGCCTTTTTCCACGAACCATTTCAGATACGGTCCGTTTTGCCCGCGCATGTATTGCAGTTCCTCGGGCATCGTGTAATGGAAGACGCAGTTGTGCTTCGCGTATTCCTCCCATTGATTCGGATTCGGTTCGCCGACGAGCGCGTCCTTGCCGTCCTTGCCGCGCCAGCCGATCAGAAAGCCCACGCCCGAACCTGGCGCAGTCTGATGATTGACGATGAAGTCCGGATAAGCGCGATACTTGTGCGCACCGTCGGGCGTCGTAACGCAGGCAGTTTCAGACGGCTGCCGAGCTCGACGAGCACTTTCTGAAACGGCCGGCACTCGCCGGTGCGCGGCACGACCGGCACACGCACCGAATCGACGGGACCGTCGAACACGGAGATCGGGCGATCGAGCATCGACATGGCGTCGTGGCGTTCGAGGTAGGTGGTATCGGGCAGGATGAGATCGGCGAATGCGGTCATCTCCGACTGGAACGCATCGCACACGACGATGAACGGAATCTTGTACTCGCCGTTGTCGTGCTTGTTGGCGAGCATCTTGCGCACTTCGGTCGTGTTCATCGACGAGTTCCAGGCCATGTTGGCCATGAAGATCATCAATGTGTCGATGGGATAGGGGTCGCCGCGCCATGCGTTCGTGATGACGCTATGCATGACGCCGTGCACCGCGAGCGGATACTCCCACGAGAAGACTTTATCGATGCGCATCGGCGTGCCGTCATCGTGAATGAAGAGGTTTTCGGGTGCGGCGGGCCAGCCGAGCGGTCCGCTTGCGAGCGGCGTGTTCGGCTTGACCTGATTCGGATGATTCGGCGGTTTGGCGGACGGCGGCACGGCGCGGGGAAACGGCGACTTGTGCCGGAATCCGCCGGGCCGATCGATGGTGCCGAGCATCGACATTAACACCGCCAGTGCGCGGATCGACTGAAAGCCGTTGGAGTGGGCGGCGAGACCGCGCATCGCGTGAAAGGCGACCGGATTGCCCGTCACGCTTTCGTGTTCCTTGCCCCATGCGTCGGTCCATTCGATCGGCAGCGTGATCTTGTAATTGCGGCTCGTCTGGATCATTTCATCGGCAAGACGCCTGATGGTCGCCGCCGGAATGCCGGTGATCTCCGCCGCCCATTCCAGCGTGCACGATGCAACCTGCTCGCGCAAGCAATGCAAACGACGGCGCAACGGGCGTGCCGTCTTCGAGCGTATAGCGGCCATCGAGCGTAGGCTCGACATTCTCCGCGTGATGCGCGGCGCGATTGCTCTTTGCATCCCACCACAAGTGATTTTGCGGAAAGAGCGCGTTCATTTCGGGCGCGTTCTTGTCCTCCACGAACAACCTGTAACGCTCGCTCGCCTCGTTCATATCGACGAGTTCGCCCGCATTCGTATAACGCGCGACGAACTCGTGATCGAAGGCATCGTTGGCGATGAGTTGATGAATCAGCGCCATGAAGAGCGCGCCATCGGTGCCGGGACGAATGGGCACCCATTCATCGGCGATGGCGGCGTAACCCGTGCGAACCGGATTGATCGCGATAAACCGGCCGCCCGCGCGCTTGAACTTTGAAATGGCGATTTTGAGTGGATTCGAATGATGGTCTTCCGCCGTGCCGATCATGAAAAACAGCTTCGCGCGATCGAGGTCCGGGCCGCCGAATTCCCAGAACGACCCGCCCATCGTGTAGATCATGCCCGCGGCCATGTTCGCCGAACAGAAGCCGCCGTGTGCCGCGTAATTGGGCGTGCCAAAGTTCTTGGCGAAGAGGCCGGTCAGCGCCTGCATCTGATCGCGGCCGGTGAAGAGGGCGAATTTTTTCGGATCGGTGGCGCGCAGATGAGCGAGACGCTTTTCGAGCTTATCGAGCGCGACCTCCCATGAAACGGGTTCAAACTGCGCTTCGCCGCGCAACGCATCGGGCTTGCGCATGAGCGGTTGCGTAAGGCGCGCCGGCGAGTACTGCTTCATGATGCCCGACGCACCTTTCGCGCAAATCACGCCCTGATTCAAGGGATGTTCAGGATTCCCATCGATATAACAAACTTCCCCGTCGCGCAAATGCACGCAGATGCCGCATCGGCATGCGCACATATAGCACGTCGTGGTTTTGACATCAAGCTTCTCATTCTGGGTGCGCGCGCCGTGTTCCATGCTGTGCTCCTTCTTTTGAAGCGATGAAGCGCGACATGCTTTCTTCGAGCATATCGCGCTGTATGGCAGGGTTTATCGATCAGCCAAAGAGACGCTCCACGCCGAGCGTGATTGCGAGACCGCCGCCGATCAGCCACACATACAGAATCGCGCCGGTTGCAAGCGCACGGGGACCGGCCTTGCGAATCTGCTCGATGCGCGTTTCCATGCCGAGCGCGGTCATCGCCATCGTGAGCGCGAAGGTAAGCATATTGATGGTGCTGGTTGCGGGCGCAGGCAGGATATGCAGCGAATTCACGACGACGAGCGCGAGAAAGCCGAGCGCGAACCAGGGCACCGCGATCTTACCTTTGCCTTGCGCTTCGCTGCCGTTCTTCGAGCGGCTGATCCAGAAGCCGATCACGAGCAGCACCGGCACGAGCAGCATCACACGCGTCATCTTCACGATGGTGGCGATATGCGTCGCTTCCGGGCTCACATTGCTCGTCACGCCGACGACCTGCGCCACTTCGTGGATCGTGCCGCCGAAGAACAGACCCGCGCCGAGCGTGTCGAGATGCAGCAGGCCGGTCTGGATCGCGAGCGGATAGAGGAACATCGACAGCGTGCCGAACAGCAGACGCTGCCCACGGCCATCGCGCTCTTGTGTGGCTTGGATTGCAGTGTCGATTCGAACGCGAGCACGGCGGCCGCGCCGCAAATTGCGCTGCCGGCGGCGGTGAGGAGCGCGGTGTCGCGGTCGAGCTTCATCAGCTTCATGCCGGCCCAGGTGCCGATCGCGAGCGTGCTCACAACGACCAACACCGACACCGTGAATCCCGACACGCCGACTTGCGCGATTTCCTGCAAGCTGTGACCCGCAAGCCGAAGAACGCGACCGCAATGCGCAGCAGCTTGTGCGCGGAGAAGTTGACGCCCGCGGCCCAGCTATCCGGCATGCCGTGATGCAGCGCATTGCCATACACCGCGTCCGCGCCGATGCCGATGATCAACGGGCTTGATGCCCAATCCCCGATGGCGGGCAGCGAAGCGAGCCGCGTGATGACCGCCGCGAACAGCGCGACGAACAAAATGCCGTTGAGTTGCCCGCGCGTGGAAGCGGCGGCGGGTGAGAGCGTTGAAGTAGGCTGTACCGTGGACATGCATCGTCCTTTGAAGGATTGGTTTGGGAATGTCCTAATCCTATGGAAGATATATGCATATGAAAAATCGTGATTTAGAATGTTAAGTATTACCTCAGCCAATACTTCACACCGATGACCCCGGAACAACTGATAACTTTTGCAACAGTCGCGGAGCACGGCAACATTAGTCGCGCCGCGGTCGCGCTGCATTTGTCGCAACCCGCGGTATCGGGGCAACTGAAGGTGTTGGAGGACGAATTCGGTGAGCCGCTTTATCAGCGCGATGGGCGCGGCGCGCGCCTGACGGCGGCGGGCGAGCAACTGCTCGGGCACGCGGAACGGCTGCGTGAGACTTTTCGCCAGGCGCATGCGCTGCGCGATGCATTGCGCGGCCTCGACGCGGCACGTTGCGCATCGGCGCGAGCATGACGCCTGCGAGCTATGTGCTGCCGTATCTGATCGCAGCGTTTCACAAGCGCTATCCGGATGTCGCGGTGACGACCATCGACGGGAATACGTCGGATATCGTGGCGGCCCTGGCGGCGCTCGACGTCGCGCTGGTGGAAGGGCCGACCGGCCACAACTTGCCACTCGGCACGACGGTCACGGCCTGGCGCGAGGACGAAATCGTCGCGATCGTGCCGAGCAATCATCCGCTCGCCGACGGACGCGATTCCGCCACGCTCGACGTGCTGAGCCAGTACCTGCTCGTGCTGCGCGAAATGGGTTCGGGCGTGCGGTAGATCGTCGAGTGCGCGTTCGCGGATTGCGATGCCGCGCCGCGTCGGGCTGGAAATCGCGGGCGTGGAAGGCGTGAAGGAGGCGGTGCGCGCGGGGATGGGCATCGGCTTCGTGTCGGCGATGTCGATTCGCCACGAAGACAGCGCGCTGCGGCGTTTGCGGATCGCGCCGCAGCCGCTGACGCGCCGTTTCTCCATCTTGGTGCCGCATGCCGCGACGCCTTCGCGTGTCGCGACGCGCTTTCTGGAACTGTGCACAGAATCGGATTCGACTGATCGATTCGGCTAGGGATTTCCACTATGGCGCGACTCGCGCAAGCGGGCGCACTATCCGAAATATGGAACCGGTTCCAGATGATAAAACCGGACGCCAGCAAAGGGAATCGAGCCAATGATGCAAAGTCCTGAAGTCGTGATCGTCGCAAGCGCGTTCGGTGCCGATGCCGTTCGTCGCGACGGCCACGCGGTCTGGGCGACCGCCGCCGCCCGCGCGGGCACGAATGGCTTCGAAGTGCGCCGCGAGCTATTCGCATCGGATGACGATGCGCGTCTCGAACCGCTTGTGCGTCTGGGCAAGCGCATACGCGCGGCGGGCGTTTGGTCTGTTTATTCGACGCCCACGACGCTTTTTTCCGACGACGGCGCACTCGATCGCGCGGCGCTCGCGCTCGCAATCTGTGAAGCGGACGCGCTCGGCGCGCGCATCGTCAAATTGCAGTTGAGCGGCAGGCCTGACGGCGTCGCGACCGATGCCGCCGCGCTCGATCATCTGATGTCGGCGGCGGGTGCGTCGCGGTCGAAAGTCGTCGTCGAGAATAGTCAGTTGATCGGCGGTGGAAAGATCGCCGCGTTCGGGGCGCTGTTCGACGCGCTGCCGGAACAAAGCGGCATCGCTATGACATTCGATACGGGCAACTGGCGCTGGACGAATGAAGAGCCGCTCGACGCCGCACGCCGTCTCGCGCCGCACGTCGGCTATGTGCATTGCAAGGCCGTGATGGGCGAGGGCGCGCGCCGGTTCGCCGCCGCGCCCGCCGATGGCGACACGCGCTTCGCCACGCTGCTCGCGCATTTGCCGGGCGATGTGCCGCGCGGTATCGAGTATCCCTTTATTGCCGATGCCCACGGCTCGCTCGATGCCGACGCCGCGCGTCAGGTCGCGCGCATTGTGGCTTTTTGAATTCAGTATGCAATCGAGGTTTTCCATGTCAGTGCAACAGTCGAATCTGGATGTCGTCACCTACGGCGAAGCCATGACGATGTTCGTCGCCGCGCAAACCGGCGATCTCGCTAAGGCCGCGCAATTCACCAAGCGCGTCGCGGGCGCCGATCTGAACGTGGCAATCGGCCTGTCGCGGCTCAGCTTCAAGGTGGGCTGGATGAGCGAGCCGTGTCGGTGACGATTCATTCGGCCGTTATGTGCTCGATGTACTCGCCGCCGAAGGCATCGACGCGTCGCGCGTGACGATCGACGCCCGCTATCCGACCGGCTTTCAGTTGAAAAGCAAGTGCGATGACGGCAGCGATCCGGCCATCGAATATTTCCGCAAAGGCTCGGCGGCGAGCCATCTTTCCCTCGACGATTACGCGGCCGATTACGTGCTCGGCGCGCGTCATTTGCACCTGACGGGCGTGGCGCCCGCGATTTC
>LFMX01000090.1 GCA_001184405.1 Candidatus Burkholderia humilis | reverse complement strand
TCGACGGGCCGCGTCGTGACGCGGGCCGGAACCTACCAGCAGCGCGCTCGGTGCGCGAACGCAGACCGAGCGAATTTACCACTTTGGGCGTGATCGAGCAAGGCGCGCGCTGCATCGGCGAGGCGGCCGGAATAGAATGAACGCCCGTCACAAGCCGCTTCGAGCTTGCCGCAAGCATGCGCGCGCATCGTCATCATTACAGCGTTTATGTCGTTCAATTGTCGGACCAGGTCTGGAACGAAGCACGCTTTCGCCGCGCGAATCCGGACTACGTCTTGGGTATGCCGTTCGTCTATGTGGGGATGACGGGCATCGATTCGAACGTAAGATTCGACAAGCACAAGGCGGGCATTCAGTCGAACCGATACGTGCGCGAGTTCGGCATGCAACTGTTGCCGAAGCTGTACGACATGTATAACCCAATGCCTTACGACGGCGCGCGCGATATGGAAGTGGAGCTGGCGATCGGCCTGCGCGAAGCGGGTTACGGCGTGTGGCAGGCTTGAAAATCGAACAATTCAAACGGAGCAAGTTATGCGGATTCTGGTGGTGGGCGCGGGCGCGATCGGCGGATACTTCGGCGCGCGTTTGCTCGAAGCGGGCAGAAATGTGACGTTCCTCGTGCGCGAGCGACGCGCGGAAAAGCTGCGTGAAAGCGGGCTGAAGGTGAAGGCGTTCGATGGCGAATTCGGCATCGACAATTCGCCGCTCGTGTTATCGAATGAGATTGCGCAGCCATTCGATCTCGTCATCCTGAGCTGCAAGGCGTACGACCTTCAAAACGCAATGGATTCGTTCGCGTCCGCCGTCGGTCCGGGCACGCTGATTTTGCCGCTGCTGAACGGCATGGCGCATCTCGATGCCCTCGACGCGCATTTCGATGCCGCCAACGTGCTCGGCGGCCAGTGCCAGATTGCCGCGACGCTCAACGCGCACGGCGAAATCGTGCAGATGACCGATATGCATGCGCTCGTATTCGGCGAGCGCGCGGGCGGTCGCTCGGCGCGCGTCGATGCCGTCGCCGCGCAACTCGACGGCGCGCAGTTCGATCTGACGGTGAGCGAGAACGTGCTCCAGTCGATGTGGGACAAGTGGGTATTTCTCGCGACGCTCGCCACCGGCACATGTCTGATGCGCACGCCGATCTGCGACATTCTCGCAGCGCCCGGCGGCGAAGACGTGCTGCGGGGGCTCTTCACGGAATGCGAGGGCATCGCGGCGGACAACGATCATCCGCCGAGCGAAGGCACGCTCATGCGCGCGCGCTCGTTCTTCGCGGACCGCAGTTCGACGATGACGGCATCCATGCTGCGCGATCTCGAAAACGGCGCGCCGATCGAGGCGGATCACATCGTCGGCGATTTGATTTCGCGCCGGCGAAGCAAGCCCGAAGGCGGGTCGATGCTCGAAGTCGCGTATGCGAATCTGAAGGCCTACGAGGCGAAGCGCGCACGGACCTCGGCCAAATAAGGGCGCGGGCTTTCAAGGCGCTGACGTCCGCGCGCGCCGCTTGAAACGCGCGGACGCACGCTGTACGCTTTCGCCTTTTCCGCTGCTTCTTCATTTCGATCAGCGCGTTCTCATCATGTCCGCCGACGCCACTTTCCACGCTCCGCGCCCGACCATTGCGGAAATATTCACCGGCTTTCTCACGCTCGGACTCACGGCGTTCGGCGGCGCGTTGCCGCTCGCGCGGCGCGAAATCGTCGAGCGCCGTAAGTAGCTCGATGCCGACGAGTTCACCGATCTGCTTGGCCTGTGCCAGTTTCTGCCGGGCGGCAATGTCATCAATTGGCCGTCGGCATGCGTTTTCGCGGCGTGCCGGGCGCGCTTGCGGACCTGCTCGGGTTGATCGTCGGGCCGTCGCTGATCGTGATCGGGCTGGGCGTGATTTATCAGCGCACGCATCAGGACCCGCGCATTGCGCATTTTTTTCGGGACTCGCGGCGGCCGCAGCCGGATTGCTCGTGTCGATGTCGGTCAAGATTCTCTGGCCGTTGCGCAAGAAACCGGAAGCGGCGATCGTCGCCTTGGTCATGTTCGTCGCCATCGCGTTTCTACGCTTTCCCTTGCTCCCGTCGATGCTCGTGCTTACGCCGGTTTCCGTGCTCATCGCCTGGAAGATACGCCGATGACCGGGACGCTCCTTTCGCTCGCCGCGATCTTCAGTCAGCTTTCGTTACTGGCGTTCGGCGGCGGCAACACGATTCTTCCCGAGATGCAGCGTCAGGTCGTGCAGGTTCACGACTGGATGACGAAGGCCGATTTCTCCGCGCTGTTCGCGCTCGCGCAGGCCGCGCCCGGACCGAACATGATGGTCGTCATGCTGATCGGCTGGCACGTGGCCGGATGGCCCGGCGTGCTGGTCATCGATCGCGAAATTCGGGCCGTCATCGCTGGTGACGATTCTCGCGCTGCACGCGTGGGAGCGCTTCAAGGACCGGCCGTGGCGGCGCTATGTGCAGATCGGGCTCGTGCCGATTACGGCGGGCCTCGTGTCGGCGAGCGCGTTGTTGATCGCGTGCTGGTGGGAATCACGGTGATCGTCGCGTTGGTGTCGTATCGGATGAAGATGCATCCGTTGTGGTTGCTGGCGGCGGGCGCGTTGGTCAGGCTGTCGGGAGTGGGGCAGTAGGCAAGGTTTCTGCTGGACTTCATAACGAAGGCAACAAGAGGACATCGCCATGAGCATGAACACTGAATACGCCAAAACCGGGCCCGAACGTAGCGAAGTCGATGCGCTCACCGGTCCGACCGTCGTCGAATTCGGCACCGATTGGTGCGGCTATTGCCGCGCCGCGCAGCCGCTGATCGCGCAGGCGTTTCAGGGACACGGCGGCGTGAAGCATATGAAAATCGAGGATGGCAGCGGACGGCCGCTCGGCCGGTCTTTCCGCGTCAAGCTTTGGCCGACGCTCGTCTTTATGCTCGGCGGCAAGGAAGTCGCGCGCCTCGTTCGTCCGGGCGATGTCGGCGAAATCTGCGATGCGCTCGCTCTGATCGATGAGCCACTGGCGCAATAAGCGCAAACCGAGGGTTATCCCTTGGTCTGCGTCCATCTCAAAAACTTGTACGATGACCGGATGACCTTACAAGCCTCATCGAGTCGAATGTTCGAGAAAATTCCGCCGCGCGCGGTGAGCGATACGGTCGCGCAGCAATTGCAAAAGCTGATCGAAGCGGGAAGCTTCGCCGCGACCGGCAAGCTGCCGAGCGAAACCGTGCTCGCGTAGGAATTCGGCGTGAGCCGCACGGTGATCCGAGAAGCGATTTCGCGGCTGAAGAACGAAGGCATGGTCGAGCCGCGTTAGGGCAGCGGCATGTTTATCGTCGAGCGGGCGGGTATTCGGCCGCTGCGTATCGATTATGTGCAGGCGAGCGAGCCGGGCGCGGTGCTGCATATTCTCGTGTTGCGACGCGCGATCGAAGCCGAAGCCGCGTTGTGACGGACCTACGAACACATGGCCGCGATCGATGCCGCGCTCGAGTGCATCGGCGATGCGGTGCGCGACGGCAAGGACGGCGTCGCGGAAGACGTGGCGTTTCATCGCGAAATCGCCAATGCGACGGGCAATCCGTACTTCCTGAAAACCCTCACCTTTCTCAATCAGTATCTCGAAGCCGGCACGCTCGTCACGCGCGGCAACGAAGCGCTGCGCGAGGATTTCATGCAGCAAGTGCGCGAGGAGCACGCGGCGATCGTCGAAGCGATTCGCGCGGGCGATGCCACCGCCGCGCGCAACGCCGCGCAGACGCATCTCATCAACGCCGCGCGCCGGTTGGCGGAAGCGGGCATCAGCTAAGGAAACTTTATGTCTCGAAACGTCGGTGTGATCGGATTGGGCGCGATGGGCATGGGCTTGGGCGTCGCGCGTTCGCTGTTGCGCGCGGGTTTCGCCGTGCACGCGTGCGACGTGCGCCAGCCGGTGCTCGATGCCTTCGCCAGCGAAGGCGGCATCGCGTGCGCGTCGCCGGCGGAACTCGGCGCAAAGTGCGATGTGGTGCTGATCGTCGTCGTGAATGCGGCGCAGACAGAAGCTGTGTTGTTCGGTGAAAACGGCGCGGCTGAGGGCATGAAGTCCGGCAGCGTCGTGCTCGCCTGCGCGACGGGATCGCCGCAATTCGCCGCCGATCTGGGCAAGCGGCTCGCGGAACAAGACATGAAGCTGCTCGACGCGCCCTTGTCCGGTGGCGCAGCCAAAGCTAACTCCGGCGAAATGACGATGATGACCTCCGGCCCCGCCGATGCCTACGCCGCCTGCGAAGATGTGCTCGATGCAATCGCGGGCAAGGTCTATCGCCTGGGCGACGCGCACGGCGCGGGCTCGAAGGTGAAGATCATCAATCAGTTGCTGGCGGGCGTGCATATCGCGGCGGCGGCCGAAGCAATGGCGCTCGGCTTGCGCGAAGGCGTCGATCTGGACGCGCTTTACGACGTCATCACGCATAGCGCTGGCAATTCGTGGATGTTCGAAAACCGCGTGCCGCACATTCTGACGGGCGATTACACGCCGCTATCCGCCGTCGATATTTTCGTGAAGGACCTCGGGCTCGTGCTCGATACGGCCCGCACGTCGAAATTTCCGCTGCCGCTGTCGGCGGCCGCGCATCAGATGTTCATGATGGCCTCGACCGCCGGCCACGGCGGCGAGGACGATTCCGCAGTCATCAAAATTTTTCCTGGCATCGACATTTCGAAGGGAGCGAAGTAAATGACGCAGGCACTGCTCGGCTGTATCGCCGATGATTTCACCGGCGCGACCGATCTCGCCAACATGCTTATGCGCGGTGGCATGCGCACGGTTCAGACCATCGGCATTCCGGAGTCGGGCGTGCAGCTCGACGCAGACGCAATCGTCGTCGCGCTGAAGTTGCGCACGATTCCCGCCGATGACGCCGTGCGCCAGTCGCTCGACGCACTCGAATACTTGCGCGCGCAGGGCTGCAAGCAGTTCTTCTTCAAGTATTGCTCGACGTTCGATTTGACCGACAAGGGCAATATCGGTCCGGTCGCGGATGCGTTGCTGGACGCGTTGAAGGACGATTTCACCATTGCCTGCCCCGCGTTTCCCGAGAATGGCCGCACGATTTATCGCGGCAATCTGTTTGTCGGCGATGTGTTGCTGCGCGAATCGGGCATGGAGAATCATCCGCTCACGCCGATGACCGATCCGAATCTCGTGCGCGTGTTGCAGCGTCAGACGAAGTCGAAGGTCGGGCTGATCCGCTACGACAAGATCGCGAAGGGCGCGGACGCGATCCGCGCGCGTATCGACGAATTGAAGAAGGATGGCGTGCGTTTGGCCATCGCCGATGCCGTCTCCGACGCCGATCTTTACGTGCTGGGCGAAGCGTGCCGCGATCTTTCGCTGATCACGGGCGGCTCGGGCATCGCGCTTGGATTGCCGCAGAACTTCCGCGTCGCGAATGCGTTGGCGCATGCCGAACACGCCGCCGATCTGCCTGTGCTCGAGGGCAAATCGGTCGTGCTGGCGGGAAGCGCATCGAAGGCGACGAACGCGCAGGTCGCGCTGTGGCGCGAGTCGAAGCCGAGCTTCCGTGTCAAACCGATGGCGCTCTCGCGCGGCGAGCCGGTCGTCGACAAGGCGGTGCAGTTTGCGCGCGATCATCTCGCGAAGGATGAGACGGTGCTGATTTACGCGACGTCGTCGCCCGACGAGGTGAAGGCGGTGCAGAAGGAATTGGGCGTCGAGAAGGCGGGGCATCTGGTGGAGGATGCGTTGACGTCGATTGCGCGTCAGTTGTGCGATGCGGGCGTGCGCAAATTCGTGGTCGCGGGCGGCGAGACATCGGGCGCGGTCGTGCAGGGCGCTGGATGTGCGCAGCTTGCGCATCGGACCGCAATCCGGGTGTGCCGGCGACGCAATCCATCGGCGTGAATGGTCAGCCGGAGTTTGCGCTGGCGCTCAAATCGGGCAATTTCGGTACGACGGATTTCTTTGAGAAGGCTTTGAAGGCACTGTGATGAGACTTAGCACTGTTGGTTCGGTTGACGAGAATCGCGTTCGCGAAGAGATTTGCGTGACGGGCAAGAGTTTGTACGAGCGGCGCTATACCGTGGGCAGCGCGGGCAATATCAGCGCGCGTCTCGATGATGGTTGGCTCATTACGCCTACCGATGCGTGCCTTGGGCGGCTTGATCCTGCGGAGATCGCCAAAGTGGACTTTGAAGGGCGTCATGTTTCTGGCGGACGGCCATCGAAGACGCTGGCGTTGCATCGGCGGATTTATGAGAACAGTTCCGAGACGCGCGGTGTCGTGCATACGCATTCGACTTCTCTTGTTACGTTGACCATTGCTGGTGTCTGGAAGGATGAGGATGTCTTGCCGCCGCTTACGCCTTACTACGTGATGAAGGTCGGGCATGTGCCTTTGATTCGATATCGGCGGCCGGGGGATCCTGCTGTGGCCGAACAGGTGGCGGCTTTGGCTGCTTCTGTGCGGGCGGTTTTGCTCGAGCGCCTCGGGCCCGTGGTTTGGGAGAAGTCGGTCTCGCACGCTTCTCTTATGCTCTGGAAGAGCTTGAGGAGACGGCTCAGTTGTATCTTTCGGTTTTGCTTCGGGCGGAAGGGCTTTCTGTCGATGCTATCGAGGAGCTTAAGACTGTGTTCGGTGCTCGGTGGTGAAGGCTGTTGGTTTCTTGCCTTCCTGGACCGTTTCGCGGCAGCATCAAAAGACGGTTTCTAGGCAGTCGAATTCCTCTTCCCATACGACTTCGAAGCGGAAGAAATCAACCAGCGCCTGAAGGACAACAACCTAACGCAAGCGTTATTCAACGCCCCTCCGGGCGATTGGGCAAATGGCGAACGCGGCATAGCTTCCCTACCGGGCAGAGAAGAAGAATTCAAACAGAGCATAGAAAAAGCGCTCGAATATGCCACCGTTCTGGGCAATAAAAAGCTGCACGTCATGGCCGGCCTGCTAGCTAAAGAAGAACAAAGACCCGAACACCGCGACCTATACCTGAAGAACATCGCGTACGCGGCAAAGCCGGCGCAAAAAGCGAACATCACAATCATCCTAGAACCGATCAACACAAGAGACATCCCCGGCTTCTTCCTGAACCGCCAGGACGAAGCCCAACAAATCTGCGATGAAATCAACGCCCCGAACCTTCAAGTTCAGTTCGACATCTACCACTGCCAGATCGGCGAAGGCGATATCGCGACAAAGCTGAAACGCGACATGAAGCGTCCGAACACGGGCATCGGGCACATTCAGATTGCGGGCGTCCCGGAGCGGCACGAACCGAACATCGGCGAACTGAACTATCCGTATCTGTTCGATCTGATCGATTCGCTCGGCTACGAAGGCTGGATCGGCTGCGAATACAAGCCGAAAGCGGGCACGTCGGACGGCCTCGGCTGGCTCACCGTATCTCTATAAGAGGAGCGCGAACATGAACGGTTCTGATCACGGGAAGCGCAAGTTTCCTCGGCCAACGACTCGCGAAACGCCTGCTCGAACGCGGCGAACTAGACGGCAAGCGAATCGATGAAATCGTGTTGCTCGATGTAACCCGTCCGCAAGACGAAACGCTTCTGAACGACTCACGCATCAAAGCCGAAACCGGCGATATCTCCGAGCGCGCCGTGCTCGAACGCCACATCGATACGAACACGCAAGCGATCTTCCATCTCGCCGCCATTGTCAGCGGTCAGGCGGAAAGCGACTTCGATCTCGGCATGAAGATCAATCTCGATGCCTCGCGGCGCTGTTCGACGTCTGCCGCGCCGCGGGCCACACGCCGCGCGTCGTGTTCACGAGTTCGGTCACGGTCTATGGCGGCACGCTGCCGGACATCGTGCGACGTATGGCGCTCAATCCGCAATCGTCGTACGGAACGCAGAAGGCCATTGCTGAATTGCTGCTGTGCGATTTCTCGCGGCGCGGTTTCGTCGATGGCCGCGTGCTGCGCCTGCCGACCATCAGCGTGCGGCCGGGCAAGCCGAACGCGGCGGCATCGTCTTTGCGAGCGGGGTCATTCGCGAGCCGCTGAACGGCGAACGCTCGGTGTGTCCCGTCGATGGCAACACGCGCGTCTGGCTGCTGTCGCCGCACAGCGCCGGCGATGCGCTGATCGCCGGCTGGAAAATCGAACGCGCGAGGCTCGGCGACCGCCCGGTCATCAATTTGCCGGGGCTGTCGGTCAGCGTGAATGAAATGGTTGATGCACTGAGCGAAGTCGCAGGCGATGAAATCGCGAGCCGCGTCGAGTGGCAGCTCGAGCTGCGCATCGAAAAGATCGTGTATAGCTGGCCGGGCGCGTGGAATACGGATCGTGCTCAGCAATTGGGACTCACCGGCGATAAGACGTTCGCCGATGTCATCCGTGCCTATATCGCCGACGATCTCAATTAAGGCATCGCTGAAAATGGCGCGTGCGTGGCCCACAAAAGCCCTACACGCGTCACGCGACCATCGCGCATTTCCGCGCTAAACTTCATCTCTAAAATAGGACGAACGTCGGCTCGCCGTCGCACGCCTTGGTGAACCCGGACGCACGCCGTCCGACTCTCATTTTCCCGTCATCCGAACAGTACGGTCTGCACCTGTCAGCGCATGCCGTTGCGTGCGAGAGATTCCCATGTTGCTCCATCAGCTCGTCGATCGATACGGCCCGGCGATCCTTCGTCAACGTCATGGGCAGCGCGCTCGGTCTGCCCGTGTCCGCCATGCCGACGATGATCATCGTCGGCGCTTCCATCGCCTTGATGGCGGTGAACGGCGCGGCGTTCTGGCCGCCCTTGATCGGCGTGCTGTGCGTCGCGGTCGGCGTGCTCGGCGATCTCGTCTGGTTCCAGGGCGGGCGAAAATATGGCGACAAGACGCTCAAGACCATCTGCAAACTCTCGCTGTCGCGCGATACGTACGTCAAGAAAACGGAACGTTTCTTCGGGCGCTGGGGCGTGCGCGTGCTGCTCGTCGCCAAATTTATTCCGGGCCTGTCGCTCGTGTCCGTGCTGCTCGCAGGCGCGATGGGCGTGAAGCTGCGCAGCTTCATCGCGCATGACGGCGCGGGCATCGCGCTGTGGAGCGCGGTCGGGCTGACGCTCGGCGTCGTTTTCGCGGCGCAGCTCGAAATGTTCTTCGCGATGATGTCGCATCTCGGCCGGCAAGCCGGCATGGTGCTCGCCGCGCTGCTCACGATTTACGTCGCCTACCGCTGGTGGCAGCGTCGCGCGCTCATGGCGACGCTGGAGAAGGCGCGCATCAGCGTGGATCAGCTTTACGCGCTGATGAACGACGAGCCGCTGCCCGTCATCTTCGATATCCGCTCGCCCGAAAAGCGCATGCTCGATCCGTTCGCGATTCCCGGTTCGATGTTCGCCGATGAGCGTGATCTGGCGAAGATCATCGCGAGCTACGACAAGTCGCGCAAAGTCGTCATCTATTGCTCGTGTCCGAACGAGGTATCGGCGGCGTGGATGGCGAAAACCATGCGCACCGCGGGCTTCCGCGATGTGCTGCCGCTCACCGGCGGGCTCGATGCCTGACGTCTCGCGGGCTTTCGCGTCGCGCAACTGACCGAGTTCGGCGAACTGATGGCGACCACGCCCGAGGAAGCGGAGCAAATGGCGTCGGCGGGCGCCATGCCTTTGAAACCCGCAGCCTCCCTTCATGAAGCTGGTTTTCCACACGGAGATCGCGCATGAGCACCCACCCCAGCGGCAAAACAGGTTCCGGCGTGCCGAACGTCGTGGCATGGAACGCGCGCGAGCCGGCCGACGATTCGAACGTCGTGCCGACCGCTGTCGCCGCGCCCGCGAACAACGATCACGCGCCGTTCTCGCCGCTGAACACGCGCATGCACCAGATGTTTCCGGTCCTGACCGACAGCGAAATCGAACGCATGAGCCGCTTCGGCACGCCCGCGAGTTATCACGCGGGCGAGTGGATGTTCCGCACCGGCGAAACCGGGCGCGGCATGGTGATCGTGCTGAAGGGCACGGTGCGCATCACGCGGCGCGATGCGCTCGGCAACGAGCATCTGATTCACGACCACGGGCCGGGCAATTTTCTGGCGGAAGTGGCGCAGCTATCGGGCAAACCGTGTCTCGTCGACGGCATGGCGATCGATGAAGTCGAGGGCATCGTCGTGCCGCCCGAGCGGTTGCGTGCGTTGCTGGTTGCGGAAGCGGAACTGGGCGAACGCATCATGCGCGCGCTGATTTTACGGCGCGTCGGCTTGATCGAAAAAGGCAGCGGGCCGGTGCTGCTCGGCCAATCGGACGATGGACGGCTCGTGTCGCTGCAAGGCTTTTTGCGGCGCAACGGTTATCCGCATACCGTGATCGATGCCTGCGCCGATCCCGATGCGATCGGGTTTCTCGAGCGCATTTCGGCATCGATCAAGGATTTTCCGCTGGTCATCTGTCCCGATGGCACCGTGCTGCGCGTGCCCACCAAAAATCAGGTCGCGACGCAACTCGGCTGGCTGTCGGAGTTCGATCCCGATCATATTTACGATGTCGCCATCGTCGGCGCGGGACCGGCCGGACTCGCGACGGCCGTGTACGCGGCGTCCGAAGGCTTGTCGGTCGCGGTGTTCGATTGCCGCGCGCCGGGCGGACAGGCGGGCGCGAGTTCGCGCATCGAAAATTATCTGGGTTTTCCGACCGGCATTTCGGGCCAGGCGCTCGCGGGCCGCGCGTTCGTGCAGGCGCAAAAGTTCGGCGCGCACATCGCCATTCCGACCAAGATCAAGGCGCAGCGCTGCGATCGCACGCCGATTCAGATCGAACTCGAAAACGGCACGCTGGTCTCGACGCAGACGGTCGTGATTGCGTCGGGCGCGGCGTATCGGCGGCCGGCGATTTACGGGCTCGATAAATACGAAGGCCACGGCACGTATTTCTGGGCGTCGCCGGTCGAGGCGAAGCTGTGCAAGAACGCGGAAATCGTGCTGGTCGGCGGCGGCAATTCGGCTGGGCAGGCGGTCGTGTATCTGGCGTCGCACGCGAAGCATGTGCACGTGCTCGTGCGCGGCGCGGGACTGGCGGCGAGCATGTCGCATTATCTGGTCGAACGCATCGGTTCCTTGCCCAACGTGACGGTGCGCACGCAGTCGGAAATTACATCACTCGATGGCGACGAGCGCGCGTTCAGCGCCATCCGCTGCAAGACGCCGGACGGGCCGCTGACGATCGATTCCCGGCATCTGTTCCTGTTCACGGGCGCGGACCCGAACACGGACTGGCTGCGCAACTGCAACGTGAATGTCGATGCACAAAGTTTTCGTGCTGACCGGACCCGAAGCGCACGAAGGCCGCACCGAAGACGTGATGATGCTGGAGACAAGCGTGCCCGGCGTGTTCGCCATCGGCGATGTGCGTTCGAGTTCGACCAAGCGCGTGGCGGCGGTGGGCGAGAGCGCGGCGGTTGTGGTGCAGATTCATGGTTTGCGGGCGAAGCGCCAGCAGATGCCTGCGCCTATACGTTGATCGTTTTCAGAGGAAAGACCAGCGTAAACTCGATCCATCTGTCCTGCGTGCAAGTTGCCGACGCGCTGCCGCCATGCAGCCGCATGATCGCCTGCACGATAGACAAACCGAGTCCGCTCGATTCCGTGAACTCGCTGCGCGCCGCATCGCCACGATAAAAGCGGTCGAAGAGTTTAGCGAGCTCTTCCTTGCCGATGCACGCGCCCCGATTCCCCACGACGATGCGCGCCTCATGCTGATCCGCGCGTCCGCTCAAACGCACCGCCGTGCCCGCTTTCGCATAGCGCACCGCATTCACGACCACATTGCCGATCGCGCGACGGCACATGATCGCGTTGGCCATCATGTCGCCGCTTGCATCGATATCGAACGTGATGCCGCGTTCATCCTCGATGCCTTCGAAATACTCCGCGATCGCCTGAAGTTCGTCACGAATATCGATGCGCTCACGCTCAATGCGCTGCTTCTCATGATCCGCTTGCGCCAGAAACAGAATGTTCTGCGCGATGCGCGCAAGCCGCTCCAGTTCCTCCAGATTCGATTAGAGCACGTGCCGATACTCCGCGACACTGCGCTCATGCGCGAGCGTCACTTGCGTTTCGCCGATCAACACGCCGATCGGCGTGCGCAACTCGTGCGCGAGATCGGCGGAAAACTGCACGCCGCGTTCATAGCCGTTTTCGAGCCGATCAAGTATGTCATTGAACAATGCCGCAAGACTCTGCAATTCGGCGGGCGCATGCGCGACATCGAGCCGTGCGGACAAGCGTTCCGGCGCGATTTCAGCGGCTTTATCGGCCATCGATTTCAAGGGTTTGAGTCCGCGCGTCGTGACCCAATACGCGAGCATCGATGCGATGATCGCCGCGAGCGCCACATTGACCCACACGCACCAGAGATACATCTTCAGCACGCGCGCTTCCTGCGTCATCACGTGCGGAGCGATGATCTCCACCACTTCGCCGCTTTCACCGATACGCGCCTGCGCGCCGACCCAGCGCATGCGCACGCCGTCGCTGCGCGTGCCTTCGTAAGCGCATCGAGCCCGACGCGCTCCGTCACCGGCACGATATGCAGCGGTGGCAAAGGCATCCATTTTGGCGAGCTGTTCGGCGGACAGCGGCACATCGGTCGGGGCCGTGCCCTGGACGTCGTCGTTCAATGGCTTCTCCTTGGTGAAGGTAACGAAGGAAAGAACTCAATCATGGTAGGCGTGTGTGGCGCTTTGTTGGCAGCGGCGAAATGTCCCGCGCCTTGAAAAGCCGCACGAAACGCGCCATCTGTGCGCAGCACATAGAATGATTCGATGACCCGCCCATCCGTTCCCACGATCGACACCAATCCGCTCGCCGGCTTTCATCCCGTCGTCGTCAACTGGTTTCGCGCGCATTTTCCCGCGCCCACGGCCGCGCAGACGCGCGCGTGGCCGCTGATTCATGCGCGCCGCTCCACGCTCGTTGCCGCGCCGACGGGTTCGGGCAAGACGCTCACCGCATTCCTGGCGGTGCTCGATGAACTCGTGCGCGATGGCATCGCGGGCGGCGGCGTCTTGCCGGATGAAACGCGCGTCGTGTATGTATCGCCGCTGAAGGCGCTATCGAACGATATTCGCGTGAATCTCGACGAACCGCTTGCGGGCATTGCGCACAAATTGAGCAAGCTCGAAGCGCATGCGCCCGAAATCCGCGCGGCCGTGCGCACTGGCGACACCACGCAGCAAGAGCGCAATGCCGTCAAAAAGCGCCCGCCGCATATTCTCGTGACGACGCCGGAATCGCTTTACGTGCTGCTTTTGTCGGATTCGGGCCGCGCGATGCTGTCGACCACACGTACCGTGATCATCGACGAGATTCATGCGGTGGCGGGCAGCAAGCGCGGCTCGCACCTGAGCCTGAGCCTCGCGCGGCTCGATGTGCTGTGCGAGGAAAACGGCGCGGCGCGTCCGGTGTGCGTCGGTTTGTCGGCGACGCAAAAGCCGATCGAGCTCGTCGCGAAGTTTCTCGTCGGCGCAAACGAGCCGTGCGAAATCGTCGATGTCGGCCACGTTCGCGCGCGCGATTTCGCCCTCGATCTTCCGCCGATGCCACTCGAAGCCATCATGTCGAACGATATGTGGGAGCGCGTCTACGATCGGCTCGCGGAGCTGTGCGGAATGCATCGCACGACGCTCGTGTTCGTCAACACGCGGCGCATGGC
>LFMX01000089.1 GCA_001184405.1 Candidatus Burkholderia humilis | reverse complement strand
GTGGTCAAGCCGTTCGACGCCCGCGAGCTGGTTGCGCGCATCAAGGAGAAAGCCGTTTCGCTGGTGTGCGGCGATCTGCACTATGTCTTCGATACCCGCGGCTTCACGCATAACGGCGTGCCGCTGACCTTGCGCCGCCGCGAGCACGCCATCCTCGAAGTGCTGATGTTGCGGCAAGGCAAGACTGTGTCGAAAACCATGCTCGTCGACGGCATTTTCAGTCCCGACGAAGCGCCGAGTGGTGACGCCATCGACATCTACATTCATCGGTTGCGCAAGCACCTGGCCGGCACGAGCGCGATGATCCTTACGTTGCGCGGATTCGGCTATATCCTGCGCGAACGGGACGATTTGTAACGGTGGTTACAGAGAGAACGTAAATATCCGTACTGGTCCCTATATACGGATGGCGTTCGCGATAGCGCTGTGAAAGATTGCGCTCGCTACGATATTTCACTGATCCTCACCTGGATAGCGTGAAGGTGCGAAACAGTCAGGCAGCGGCCGCAACCGGCTCGATAGCGGCGACGCCCGGCCTCGGCGTCATGCATGCGATGAAATCGACCTAAATCGTGAGCTCTTGATGACCAAGACCTCGAACATGCTGCTTGTGGTTTTCACGCTGGCTTCGCTCGCCATGTTTTGTTGTGCGGTGGCCGATGTATGGAAGTCCGATCCCGATGGCGCGCAAGGCCGGGAATCGGCAAATGCGTCCTTGTTCCGGTCCGACTGGTTTTTTTATTTCAATGCGTTGCTCAGCTTCGTTTCGATGTTCGGTCTGAGCATGCTCACCTGAACTACAGGGTGATCGCTCCATGCTGAAGAAAACGAACAAAAACGCCGCTGCCTCCACCACGCGCAACCGCGCCGCGAAAGCCTACTGGTTGCCGATTCCGAAACGCGACGCGCAGACCATCATTCTTCAATACCGGCTCGCGCTCGAAACCATCCGGCGCGATAAGGCGAGTCAGGTCGAGGCGCAATGCATTGCGCAGGCGGTGCTGCTGACGCGTCTGTTGAGCGAAACCGGTCACGGAAAGCTCGATGCAGAGATTCTTCGGGATACCGAGGAAGACGTGCTCGCCATGCTCGATCTCGGCGCGCGCAGCGGCATTTGGCGTTATCCGGCGACGGGCATCGCGCGGCTCACGCAAGTCGTGAACGAGCACGACCGGCAATTGCACGAAGTGAATCTGTCGGCGCTCATTGCGTGTAATGAGCGCTTGCGCGGGTTTATCGAAACGGCGGCGAAGGCATGACATCGAACGGGCCGCGCGCGGCCCGCATCGTGCGATTACATGCCGTGCTTCGTTTCCACCGTCGTCCACTGCCCGTTCTTCACCTGATACAGCGTCGATGATGCATTTTTCAGCGCGCCGTTGCTGTCGAACGCGATCGGCCCGGTGATGCCTTCGAACGAAATGCTCTTCAGCACCGGCCGATACACCTTCGGATCGGTCGAATTCGCCTTTTGCATGGCATTGATGGCCGCCCACGCGGCGTCATAACCGAACGGCGCGTACGACAAAATGGCGACGCCGAAGCGCTTCTGGAACTTGTCGGCGAACGCCTTGCCTTGCGGCAGCTTGTCGAGCGGACTGCCGTATTCCCACGCCTGCGCGCCTTCGGCGGCGTCGCCCGCGAGCTTGAGGAAATCCGCGTCCATCACGCCGCCGCCCACGAACTGCGCGTTCACGCCGAGCTACTTCATGTGCTTGACGACCGCTGCCGCCTGCCGGTCCAGCCCGCCGAAAAAGATCAGATCGGCGTTCGCGGCTTTCAGGCGCGTCAACTGCGCGCTGAAGTCGACGGTCTGGTTGTCGCTGAATTCGCGCGTGACGATATTGCCGCCTTTCGCCTTCACCGCTTTCTCGAACTCGTCGGCTTCGCCCTGACCGAAGGCCGTGCGATCGTCGATGATCGCGATGCGCTTCGCCTTGGTCGTCGTCACCGCATAGATGCCCGCGTTGCCGGCGTTTTGCGCATCGCTCGAAATCACGGTGAAGACGTTTTCGAGGCCGCGCGTGGTGATGGTCGGATTGGTCGCGGCGGGATCGATCATCGGAATGCCGGCGTTGTTGCAGATCGGCGATGCAGGCAGCGTTGTGTCCGAATTGAAGTGACCGACGACTACGACCACGCCGTCATCGACGAGTTTTTGTGCGGCCTGCACGCCCACGTGCGGGTCGGCCGTCTTCCGCCTGAATCACGAACTTCGCCGTCTTGCCGCCGGTCGTGATCTTTTTAGCGTTTGCTTCATCCAGCGCGAGTTGCACGCCGTTTTGCAGGTCTTTCCCGTAGCCCGCGTTCGCGCCGGTCAGCGGCGCGGCAAAACCCACCTTCACATCGAGATCCTCGGCGCTTGCCGTAAGCGGCACGACGCCGAGCGTGGCGGTGGCGCGCGCCACGAGCCATGCCAAGGATTTGATTCGGATACGCATGAATTGCTCTCCTTTTTTGGTTTGGCAATACAGATTGCCGGTCAGGCAGATCGAATGGAACACGACAGTTCGCGCGCCGGCAAGACGGACTTGCCCTCAAACCATCGACATGCGCAATTTAGGAAGCCAAATTCGGCGCGTCTATAAGTGAACGCGCGCGAGATGCGGATTTCGGCATAGACGCGGCAGCGCTCGTGTGTCGGGCGGACGCGCCTTCACGCTATTTGTCGGACCGAATGACGCGACGATTCCGCACCAGCGATCACTTGACAGAGTGCATATGCATGAATAGGCTGTCGTTCACGGCTCCCAACACATCCACTCAATTCGACTGCAACTGCTTCGCCATCCGGCAGGCGGCGCGTTACGTGTCGCAAATGTACGAGCGGCATCTGAACGTGGTCGGTCTGACATCGGCGCAATTCACGATCATCGCGGCGATCGGGCGCAAGGCCGGCGTGCAGATGGCCGAACTCGCCGACCTCATGGTGATGGACCGTACCACGCTCGTCCGGGCGCTTCAGCCGTTGCAGCGCGATGGCATCGTCGAGGCGGCGCAGGAATCGGCGAGTTCGTGCGTGGTCGGATTGCATCTGACGGCGCTCGGCCGCGAAACGCTCGTGAGGGCGGGCGTGCAATGGCGCGCGGCGCAAGCGAAATTCGATGCGAAGTTCGGCGAGAAGCGCGCCAAAGCGCTGCGCAAGTCGCTGTTCGAATTGACGGCGGGCGAGTAGTTTTCAATCGGGCCTGCGTTTCGCGGGCCTTTCTATTATCGATGAAAATGCATATACACTAAAAGGAAAGACGTCATGGATATCAAAGGCAAAGTCGTTTTCGTCACCGGCGCCAATCGCGGGTTGGGGAAACAATTCGTGCGATCGTTGCTGGATGCGGGTGCATCGAAAGTCTATGCGGCGGCGCGCAAGCCATCCGTCTGGATGTGACGAACGCGGCGGACATCGCCGAAGCGGCCGCAGCGTACGACGACGTGCAAGTGGTCATCAACAACGCGGGCATCACGAAGCACGGCGCGCTCGCCGATCCCGCCACCACGCAAGCCATCCGCGACGTGCTCGACATCAACACGTTCGGCACCATCGCCGTCACGCAGGCGTTCGCGCCGATCCTCAAGCGCAACGGCGGCGGCGCGGTCGTGAATATTTTGTCGGTGCTGAGTTGGGTGTCGCTGCCCAACGGCGACGTCTATCACATCTCGAAGGCGGCGGCGTTGGTCGTGGCGGTGCATCCCGGTTACATCGATACCGACATGACCGCAGGCATCGATGCGCCCCAAGACCACGCCGCGGCACGTCGTGAGCGAAGTGCTCGCGGCGCTCGCACACGATCAGCAGGAAGTCCTTGTCGATGACACCGGCTGTGCGGTCAAACAATCGCTGTCGAGCGAAACGCCGATCTATCTCACCGGCATCACTTCTTGACCGCTTTGTGCATTTCCTCGAAGCCCGCTGCGGCGTCTTGCACGTCCGGCGGGAAGTCGTCCATCTCCATCACTTGCTGCACTTCGATGACTTCGTTGTCCGATCCCGGACAGCGCTTCGCCCATTCGATCGCTTCTTCGCGCGATTTCACCTGGAGCATCCAGTAACCGCCGAGCACTTCCTTCGCTTCGGCGAACGGCCCGTCGGTGACGCGCGGCTTGCCGCCTTCGAACGAGATGCGCGCGCCCATCGACGGCGGATGCAATCCGTCCAGCGCGAGCAACACGCCCGCTTTCTGCAGTTCTTCGTTATTTCTGCAGTTCTTCGTTATATTTCATCATCGCGGCGACGGCGTCCGCGCTCGGCATCGTGCCGGCTTCTGCGCTTTCGTAACCGCGCGGGATCATCAGCATCATGAATCGCATTGAAGTGCTCCTGTTCGAAAGATGTCGGGCGAAATTGCCAGCTCTGATCTGACGACGAACACCATGCCACGAGATCGACACGCGTCTTTGAGAATCGCGCTTAAGCGTTTATCCCTAGCGGATTCCGGTTGCCTTCGCGGCTCATCGAAACAAATAATGTAATCTATTACATCTCCATCGCTCAGGCGACGTGAAGCATGTCGGATACGGTTCGTGTACGCGAGGAAGTATCGATTGCAGATGTCGCCGAACGCGCGAGCGTGTCGGTCGCGACGGTTTCGCGCGTGCTCAACGGGTATACGAACGTTCGCCAGCCTACGCGCGAACGCGCGCTCGAAGCGGTGGCCGCGAGCGGCTATCGCATCAACGAACTTGTGCGCAATCTGCGCACCGCCGAAAGCCGTCTGCTGCTCACGATGGTCCCCGACTTCGGCAATCCGTTCTATGCGGCGATCGTGCGCGGCATCGACAGCGTGACGCGGCAGAACGGTTATTACATGCTTCTCTGCGATACCGGCGCGGACCCGCTGCGTGAACGGAGTTACTTCGATTTGCTGCGCGGCCGTCGCGCCGATGGCGCCATTTGTCTCGATCCCGCCGCCGTGCAGAAAGCGCTCGCGGAGGAGGCATCGGCGCTGCCGTGGGTCGCGTACTGCGAGTTCGATCCGGCGGCGCGCATGCCGTATGTGGGCATCGACAATCATCTCGCTGCGGGCGATGTCGTGCGCTATCTCATCGGCAAAGGACACACGCGTATCGCGCTGATCAACTCGGGGCACGGCTATTTGTACGGACGTCAGCGGCTCGCCGGTTACGTCGATGCGCCGAATCCCGCATGGCAGATCGAACTCGACAGCCTCGATTACGATGCCGGCGCGCAAGCCGCCGCGCAACTGCTCGCGCTCGGCGATCAACGTCCGAGCGCGATCTTCGCCGTCTCCGATACGCTGGCCATCGGCGTGATGAACGGCGTGCGCCACGCGGGCCTGAGCGTGCCGGACGACGTGGCCGTCGTCGGCCTCGATGATATCGCGGTGGCGGCGAACGTGTATCCGTCGCTCACGACCGTGTCCCAGCCGGTGCAACGCCTCGGCGAAACCGCTGCCGATCTCTTGCTCAAGCGTCTGCGCGATCCGAAAGCGGAAGTGCCGGGCGTGCTGCTGCCGCATCGATTGATCGAACGAAGGAGCGCATAACGATGAGTCTCGCCGTGCGCTTCGACGCAATCGAAAAACAGTTCGGACCGGTGCGCGTGCTGCACGGCGTGAGCTTCGATCTCGCGCCGGGCCGCATCTACGGATTGCTCGGTGAAAACGGCGCGGGCAAGTCCACGCTGATGAAGATTCTCGCGGGCTACGAGCGCGCGAACGCGGGCCAATTGTTTATCGATGAGCGCGCGCGCGACTTCACGAATTCACGTGAAGCAGAACAGGCGGGCATTGTGCTGATTCATCAGGAACTGAATATCGCGGATCATCTGACGATCACGCAGAACATGTTTCTCGGCCATGAAATTCGCAAAGGCTTCTTCCTCGATGAACCCGCCATGCGCGACGCCGCCCGCGACGCGCTGAAAGAAGTCGGGCTGCACAAGAATCCGGATACGCGCGTGCGTGATCTGATCGTCGCGGAAAAGCAGTTGGTCGAGATCGCGAAGGCCATGTTGCGCGCGGCGCGTTTGCTGATCATGGACGAGCCGACCGCAATGCTCACGTCTTCCGAAACGCAGCGCCTCTTTGTGCTGATGGCGCGTCTGAAGGATGCGGGCACGACCATCGTGTATATCTCGCACAAGCTCGATGAAGTCGAGCGCATCACCGACGAAGTGATCGTCATGCGCGATGGCCGCTTCGTCGCGCGCGCGCCGACCGACGAACTCACGCGTCAGCAGATGGCGAACTTGATGGTCGGGCGGGAAGTCTCCGACATGTTTCCCGACAAGCCTTCGTTCGCTGATGACGCGCCCATCGCGTTCAGCGTCGAAGGCGCATCGGCGCCAGGCTGGGCGGACGGCGTGAGCTTTTCGGTGCGCAAGGGCGAAGTGTTCGGCTTCGCGGGGCTCGTCGGCGCGGGGCGTACGGAGTTGTTCGAAGCGCTCGTCGGCGTGCGCGCGCTGAGTGCGGGACGTATCGACATGGAAGGGCGCAGCGTGAAGCTCAAAAGCCCGCGCGACGCGATGCGTCACGGCATCACGTATCTCAGCGAAGATCGCAAGGGACGCGGGCTGCATGTGGACATGGCGATCAAAGACAATCTGACGATGATGACGCTCGAACGCTACGCGCGGCCGTTCATCGACTTGCGCGCGGAACGTGATGCGCTCGATGCGGCCGTGAAGGACTTCGGCATTCGCACGGGCAATGCGTCGATGTGTGCGCGCATGCTTTCCGGCGGCAATCAGCAGAAGCTCGCGCTGGCGAAATTTCTGCATCCCGATCCGCGCGTGATCGTGCTCGATGAACCCACGCGCGGCGTCGATGTCGGCGCGAAACGCGACATCTATTTTCTGATTCATCGTCTGGCGGCGGAAGGCCGCGCGGTGATCGTGATTTCTTCCGAGCTGATCGAACTGATCGGGCTCTGTCATCGCGTGGCGGTAATGCGCGCGGGCGAGCTCGTCGCGACACTCGGCGCGGAGCAACTGACCGAAGAGAGGTTGATCGCGCATGCGACCGGCACACACTGAAGACACGAAGCAGGAAAGCCGGCTCAGCGCGTTCTCGCGCTTTCTGTTCGACATCGGACCGCTGATCGGGCTGATTGCGTTGTGTATCGGCGGAACGTTGCTGAACGGCGATTTTTCCACCTTCGATAACGCGATGAACGTGCTTACGCGGACATCGTTCATCGGCATTATCGCGGTGGGAATGACGTTTGTGATCATTTCGGGCAGCATCGATTTGTCGGTCGGTTCGATGGCCGCGCTGATCGCGGGCAGCATGATCTACATGATGAACGCGCTGTTGCATGGCTTTCATGGGCATGCTGTGCCGCCGTTGCTGATCATTGCGCTGGGCATTCTGCTTGCGCTCGTGTTCGGCGCGCTGTTTGGTTTTGCGCACGGCGTGCTGGTGACGAAAGGGCGCATCGAGCCGTTTATTGTGACGCTCGGCACGCTCGGCATCTTTCGCGCGCTGCTGACCTGGCTCGCCGACGGCGGCGCGCTCACGCTCGACAATTCGCTCGTCGATCTGTACGGACCGGTGTATTACGCGAGCATTCTGCATATTCCGGTGCCGATCTGGGTGTTTCTGATCGTCTCGGCGGGCGGCGCGATCGTGCTCAATCGCACGGTGTTCGGGCGGCACGTGCAGGCGATCGGATCGAACGAACAAGTCGCGCGCTATGCCGCGATTCGCGTCGATCACGTGAAGATCGCGACTTACGTTTTGCTCGGATTATGCGTGGCCGTCGCGACGGTTCTATACGTGCCGCGACTCGGCTCTGCCACGCCGACAACCGGCATCTTGTGGGAACTCGAAGCGATCGCCGCGGTGGTCGTCGGCGGCACGGCGCTGAAGGGCGGCGACGGGCGCGTGATCGGCACGGTCATCGGCGCGATTCTGCTTTCGGTCATCAACAACATTCTGAATCTGACGAGCATCATCAGCGTGTATCTGAACGCGGCGGTGCAGGGCGCGGTAATCGTCGTCGTGGCGTTTTTGCAGCGTGGCCGTCGATAGTGAAAGCGTGGGTCAATTCATAAAACCGGAGACATCGTCATGAAGAAAATGCTTCGCGCGCTCGGCGCGCTCACGGTCGCGGCAAGCGCGTTCGCCGTTACTTCGTCGTCCGCTTTCGCTGCCGACAAGGTCGTGCTCGGCGTCGCCATTCCGACGGCGGATCATGGCTTCACGGGGGGCATCGTCTGGTGGGTGAATCAGGCGAAGAAGGACTTGGAGAAGGCACATCCCGATCTGAAGGTGATCGTGAAAACGGCGGCGAGCGCCCCCGAGCAAGCGAACCAGTTGCAGGACCTCGTGACGGTCAACAAGATCAACGCGCTCGTGATTTTCCCGCAGGAATCGGCATCGCTGACGCAGCCTGTTGCGCAAGTAAAGAAGAAGGGCGTGTATGTGACGGTGGTCGATCGCGGTCTCACGGACACCAGCGCACAAGACGCGTATGTCGCGGGTGACAACACCGCGTTCGGCAAAGTGCCCGCCGAATATCTGGCGAAGGTGATGAACGGCAAGGGCGATATCGTCGCGCTGCGCGGCATTCCGACCACGCTCGACAACGAGCGCTGGGCCGCATTCGAAAGCGTGATCAAGCAGCATCCCGACATGAAGATTCTCGATGCCAAATACGCCAACTGGAATCGCGACGATGCTTTCAAGGTGATGCAGGACTATCTCACGCGCTTCAAGCATATCGATGCCGTCTGGGCCGCCGATGACGACATGATGATCGGCGTGCTCAAAGCCATCGATCAGGCCAAGCGCACGGACGTGAAGATCGTGTTCGGCGGTGCGGGATCGAAGGAAGCGGTCAGGCGCGTGATGGACGACGATCGGCGCGTGAAGGCCGATGTGTCCTACTCACCGAAGTTTATCTACGACGCGATCAAGCTCACCGCCGAAGCGCGTCTGAAGGGCGACAAGCTGCCGGCGACGACGATCATTCCGTCCGTGCTGATCACGAAAGAGAACGCCAAGCAGTTCTATTTCCCGAACTCGCCGTTCTAAAGGCATGAAGGCCGGGTCACGCGTTGACCGGTTTTTTATCGAGGCGAAAGATGAAAACCATCAAAGGCCCGGCGATCTTTCTCGCGCAGTTCATGGGCGACAGCGCGCCGTTCGATACCTTGCAAAACCTCGCGTCGTGGGCGGCATCGCTCGGATACAAGGGCATTCAGGTTCCCGCCGATGCGCGTCTGATCGATCTCGAAAAGCCGCATCGAGCGACGCCTACTGTGACGACCTTCGCCGTACCGTGGAAGACGCGGGCGTGCAGATCACCGAATTGTCGACGCATCTGCAAGGGCAACTCGTTGCGGTGCATCCCGCCTACGACACACTGTTCGATGGCTTCGCCGCGCCGTATGTGTGCGGCCATCCGGCGGCGTGCACTGAATGGGCGATCGCGCAATTGAAGCTTGCGGCGGCGGCATCGAAACGATTGGGTTTGAATACGCACGTGACGTTTTTGGGCGCGCTCGCGTGGCCCTGTTTATCCGTGGCCGCAGCGTCTGGCCGGTCTCGTCGAAGCCGCATTCGATGAGCTCGCCGCGCGATGGCGCCCGATTCTCGATGCGTTCGATCACGCTGGTATCGACGTGTGCTACGAGTTGCATCCCGGCGAAGACCTGCATGACGGCGTGACCTTCGAGCGTTTTTTCGCGGCGGTGGACGACCATCCGCGCGCGAACATTCTGTTCGATCCGAGTCACTTCATGTTGCAGCAGCTCGACTATTTCGCGTTCGTCGATATTTATCATGCGCGAATCAAGGCGTTTCATGTGAAGGACGTGGAATTTCGGCCGAACGGAAAGCAGGGCGTGTATGGCGGCTATTCCGGTTGGATCGAGCGCGCGGGGCGCTTTCGATTGCTCGGCGACGGGCAAATCGATTTCAAGGCGATTTTCTCGAAGATGGCACACAATACGATTTCGACGGCTGGGCCGTGCTCGAATGGGAGCGTGCCTTCGATGACTTCGCGGACAGCGGCGCGAGCCGCGAACAGATGCGCGATCTGCTCGGCATCGATCGTGGAGACAAGCGATGAAACGCGTGCGATTGGGCATGGTCGGCGGCGAGGGCGCGTTTATCGGCGCGGTGCATCGGATCGCGGCGCGGCTCGATGATCGATACGAACTCGTTGCGGGCGCGTTGTCGTTGGATGCGCAGCGTGCGGCATCGAGCGCGGCGGCGATCGGTTTGCCGCGCAGATGGGATCGAGGCGGTGGCGATCGTGACGCCGAATCATCTGCATGCGCCGATCGCGATGGCGTTTCTCGAAGCGGGCATTCATGTGATTTGCGACAAGCCGCTGGCGGTATCGCTCGAAGAAGGCGAGAAGCTGGCGACGCTCGCGCGCGAGAAGGATCGCGTGTTTGCGGTGACTTACACGTACACGGGGTGTCCGCTCGTGCGTCATGCGCGCGCGATGGTTCGCGATGGCGCGCTTGGGGAGATTCGCGTCGTGCAGGTCGAGTATGCGCAGGACTGGCTGTCGCTGCCGGTCGAGACGCAGGCGAACCGGCAGGCTGTGTGGCGCACGGACCCGGCGTTGGCGGGACCGGCGGGTTGTCTAGGTGATATCGGCACGCATGCGTATCAGCTCGCGGAGTATGTGACGGGCATGCCCGTCCGAGCTCGCGGCGGAGGTGACGACGTTCGTCGCGAATCGTCGTGTCGATGATCACGTGCAGGCGATGTTCCGTTACGCGAACGGCGCGCGCGGCATGTTGTGGGCGAGTCAGGTCGCGGCGGGCGAGGAGAATGCGCTGCGGCTGCGCATGTATGGCACGAAGGCGGGCTTGTCGTTCGATCAGCAGACGCCGAATGAATTGTGGTTCACGCCGATCGGCGGGGCATCGCAAAGAATCACGCGCGGGCGGGTGCAGGGTGCGGAAGCGCTGCACGCGACGCGTGTGCCGGCGGGGCATCCGGAAGGGTATCTGGAGGCGTTCGCGCAGGTTTATACGGATGCGGCGGGGTGTATCGCGAGTGGGATGACGCGGGGGACGGGTGGCTTACGACGGTTGAGGATGGGATCGCGGGGTTGCGGTTTGTGGAGGCGGTGTTGAGGAGTAATGGGAGGAATGGTGAATGGGTGAACGTCGGATAGTCACCCATTCGTCACTTTGAATTTGTGCCGTTAGCGCGGTGCTGTCTCGTACCTGGTTTTACTTCGCCACTTGCCATTGACCAGGCGTTCGTCCGTAATCTCCATTTTCGTGCCATCAGTCGTGAGCGCCTCAATGTGCTTCGCTATGGCAACGGGAGCATTTCCTTCGACGCGGTAAGTGGTGAAGTCGTGATAGCAGCATCCACTCTTCGCAGTTGTTCTTATCACTTTTTTCACCGCATCGACTTCGAAAAAGCCGAGCGTTTCCTCGATGAGCTGGCTCATGGGCTCGTTGAATTTGAAGCGGGCAGGAATAATAGATATACGTCGTAGCTCGGTCCGCTATAACTGCCGTTATTGCCATTCTGGATAGCAAAATCTTCATGGATGTCAAAGTTGAAATCGCCAACGTTGATGTCGCCCTGATAGTCATACAGGTTCGCTGAATTGACGAGCGGATTCTGGCTGTCCGTCATGGAGACAAAGATGTTTTGCATGTTAATCGTCTGCAAGGCCCGTTGTTCGCCTTTGCGATAGACCAGCACTTGGCCGGGCCCTTCGCAGCGCTGATAGAAAGATTGCGTTTCGTTCTCGCATGCGGTGAGCATGCGGATTTTGAAGTCGAAGTGTTTCGACGCAGCATTGACGCGAAAAGTCGGGCCACCAACGGGTTGGTCTGGAACAGGCATTTCTGAAAGTCGACTGATGCGTTCACGATACATGCCTTTCAGCTCGTTCATATCTTGAGCGCTTCCCGATTTCGGACGTGATTTTAGCCATTCGCGTTGATTGCTTTGTAGGACGCCGGCGTTGTCGCCTTGTCCAGTCACGGCTTTGCGATAAGACTGGTCGAGTTCGCTGTCCAATGCGGACAGCTCTGAGTCTTCGCAAATGGCATGTTCCAAGGGTGAGCTGGCTTTGGTGCAATCGAAGCTCGCCGCTTGGGATGCGACACAAAACGCGCACGCACTGATCGAGATTAGAAGTCTTGCGATCATTTTCCGAGAAGGGAAGTTCACGATAATCCGGCAGAAAAGAAGGAATTCTAATCAATCCGATCGATAAGAGATTGTAAAAAACGGGCAGCCCGCAAAGACTGCCCGTTTTATCGAACCTAGGCGAAACCGCTTACGCCCAATTGGCGTGAAAACTCCCTTCCTTATCCGTCCGCTCGAACGTATGCGCACCGAAGAAATCCCGCTGCGCCTGCACCAGATTCGCCGGAAGCCGCGCCGAGCGATACGCATCGATGCAATCGCCGATGAAAACGCCGGCACCGGAATCCCCGCCTTCACCGCTGCAACGACGACATTACGCAACGCGTCCTGATACTTCGCCGCGATATCGCTGAAATACGGATCGAGCAGCAGATTCGCGAGGTCCGGATTCGTCTTGTAAGCATCCGTGATCTTCTGCAAAAAGCGCGCGCGGATAATACAGCTCGCCCGGAAAATCTTCGCGATCTCGCCGTAATGCAGATCCCAGTCATACTTTTCCGATGCCGCGCGCAACTGCGCAAAACCTTGCGCATACGACACGATCTTCGACAGATACAACGCACGCCGCACCGATTCGACGAACGCCGCGCGATCGCCATCGAACTTGGGCGTCGGACCGGTCAGCACCTTGGCCGCCGCCACGCGCTGCGTCTTCAGCGACGACAACACGCGCGCAAATACGGCTTCGGTAATCAGCGGCAGCGGCGCGCCGAGGTCCAGCGCGTTCTGGCTCGTCCACTTGCCCGGGCCCTTTTGCGCAGCGCGATCGAGAATGACATCGACCAAATCCTTGCCGGTTTCCTCGTCCTTCTTCGATAAAATCTTCGACGTGATTTCGATCAGATAGCTATCCAGCTCGCCCTGATTCCACTCGACATACACCTTGCCGAGTTCTTCGTTCGACAAACCGGCCACGCGCTTCAACACGTCGTAGCTTTCGGCGATCAACTGCATATCGCCATACTCGATGCCGTTGTGCACCATCTTCACGAGATGGCCCGCGCCGTCCGGACCCATGTACGCGACGCATGGCTCGCCGTCCGGCGCCTTCGCGGCGATTTCGGTGAGAATCGGCGCGACGAGTACGTAGGCTTCCTTCTGGCCGCCCGGCATGATCGACGGACCCTTGAGCGCGCCTTCCTCGCCGCCCGACACGCCTGTGCCGATGAAATGCAGTCCCGACTTCGCGAGATCCTGATTGCGGCGGATGGTGTCGGTGAAATGCGTGTTGCCGCCGTCGATGAGAATGTCGCCTTTTTCCAGCAGCGGACGCAGTTGCGCGATGGTTTCGTCCGTGCCCGCGCCGGCCTTCACCATCATCAGGATGCGTCGCGGTTTTTCGAGCGATTGAACGAACTCTTCGAGCGTATAAGTCGGCACGAGCTTCTTGTCGGGGTTTTCGGCAATCAGGTCGTCGGTTTTTTCGCGGCTGCGGTTGTAGACCGAAACGGCGTGACCGCGGCTCTCGATGTTCAAGGCCAGATTGTGGCCCATGACGGCGAGACCTACCACGCCGATAGCTTGCTTGCTCATGCTTGATCTCCGAATGACCGAAGTGCAGCGCGGCTTGTGGCGCGCGGCTTACGGGTAAAAACGTGTCGATGGATGTGTGCCGCGCGCGAAAGGGATCGTTCTTTTGGCCAATCCACGCTGCTTTCGGC
>LFMX01000088.1 GCA_001184405.1 Candidatus Burkholderia humilis | reverse complement strand
CCTGGAACGCCGATGACGCGCTCGTCGAAATCGTGCGGGCACGCTTGTCTGGATTTGGCCTGCTGACGGTGCCTGAGATCGCGCGGCGGCTGGCGCTCACGAAACTCGAAGCCGAAGGCTACGTGATGCGCGGCCGCTTCACACCGCACGCGAACGATGACGAATGGTGCGAGCGGCATCTGCTTGCGCAGATTCATCGCTATACCGTCAGGCGATTGCGCCGCGAAATCGAGCCGGTCGAGCGGCAGTTTCTGTTCGAATGGCAGCGCGTCGCACCCGATGCGCACGGCGAAGGTCGCGATGCGCTCATCGCCGTGCTCGAACAGCTCGAAGGTTTCGAAGTGCCTGCTGTCGCGTGGGAGGATGAAATTCTGCCCGCGCGTATCGCCGGTTACGAAGGCATGTGGCTCGACGAAATCTGCCGCGCGAGCAAGATCATGTGGACGCGTCCGGCCGGGCGTGCGCGGGCGAACGGCGGTCCGGTGCGCGGCACGCCGATCGTACTGTTGCCGCGCCGGCATCTCGCCGCATGGAACGCGCTGATGTGCGCCGGAGATGTCATCGCGCGCACAACGCGTGTTCAAGGCGCTCTCCACGCACGGCGCGATGTTCTTCGACGAACTGCTCGCCGATGTGCAGCTCCTGCGCACCGAACTCGAAGACGCGCTGGGCGAACTGGTCGTGCTCGGGTTGGTGAGCGCGGACAGCTTCGCGGGCCTGCGCGCGCTCTTGACGTCCGCCGCTAAGCGCAACGCGTTTTCGCGCCGGCCGAGGCGCGGCGGCTTGTTCATCGGCGGAATGGACGATGCGGGACGCTGGGCGCTGCTGTGTCGCGCGAACGATGCGGAAGGCGGCGATATCGAACACGTTGCGATTGCGCTGCTGCGGCGCTACGGCATGGTGTTCCGGCAGCTGTTGGAGCGCGAGGCGCAATGGCTGCCGCCGTGGCGTGATCTGTTGCGCGTTTATCATCGGCTGGAAGCGCGCGGGGAGATTCGCGGCGGGCGTTTCGTCGCGGGACTCGCGGGCGAACAGTTCGCCTTACCCGATGCCGTGCCGCTTCTGTGCGACATGCGCAAACGCCCGAAGGACGGCAGTTTCGTCGCGTTGAGCGCGGTGGATCCGCTCAATCTCGTCGGTACGTTGTTGCCGGGAGAAAAGGTGCCAGCGCTGGCGGGCAATCGCGTGTTGTTTCTGGACGGCGTGCCAGCCGGCGCGGTGGTCGCGGGCAAAACCCGCTATTTCGCGGACGTCGATGTGGAAAAGCGCGAGCGCATCCGGCTCGCACTCGTCAAACGAACGGCGCGCGCCTTTGATCACTACGCTTTGACGATCTTCGTCGTGAACGGGCCCGGCTGCGCGACAGGCACATCCTTCACCGGCACGCCCGGATAATCGACGACGCGCGATTCCACGTCGCGCCCGGACGGATACGAAACGACGTCTGCATGCCACCCTCGCGTGCGCCGCCGACGATCGTCGACATCGCTTGCTGATCGATCTGCACGCTGTCCGCGAGATCACTGATCTTGATGTTGGCCATGACTGCTTCCTCCGTATGGTGTGTAGTCAGTATAGGCGGAGTCCTCCGTTTCATGCGACGCCGCCCGCGCTTGCCTCAGACGACAAAACGCCCTCGAAAAACGCCAACAGCGGCGAAGCGCGGAATGTCTTCGCCGTGGTTAGCGTTAGTACGAGTGCGTAGGTGACGAACACTGTCAGGCCAGACCGCCGAGATTGAACACGGTCGTGTTGTTGGCGATCTGAGTCGGCCTGACATCGGCTTTCATGAACTGCGCAAAGGCCACGTTGGCGCCGGTGATGACGCTTGTGTTCTGTTCCTGCTGCGTGAATTGCGCGAGATTCGACGAGAGTGCGAGGATCGAATCCAGGTTCGGCAAGGTGATGCCGGTGCCGCCCTGAACGCACGACATCGCGCGGCGGTCGAGTTCGGCGATAACCGGCAGGTCTTCGATGATGAGCGTTTTCATGTCGATTCTCCGTGTGGGCCTGACATTCAATGCACAGGCTATGCCAGTTTGCGTGCATCGAGCGGCGAGCCTTGATGGATAAGCCTCGACCTATGAAATAGGGCATTTTTGAAGCACGCGCTGAACGCCGAATGACGCCGGATCGCCAACACAAGACGATGATGTGTCGGTATCCGAACGACATCTTCGATGAACGTGCGAGATCACGCGCAGGAAGGAAAACGCTATTTGCTTAAGCGTCTTGCTGCACCTAGTATCGACAGAGCACCGGGTATTTGTTACGAATGAATTGTCGGTCGATTTGGAGCGCCGAGTCGCACAGATGACTAGCTTTGCACAGGCGATTCGTACATATCGGGGCGACGGCGGGTCGCGCGATGAATTCTTCGCGAGAGTGGACGGCGCATTGGCGACCGAACTCACTCCGGCGCGGGATCTTATGGAGATCCTCGACAAGGAACACGCGCAACAAACCTTGCCGTCCGATATCTACGCAGCCATCCGCCGCTGCATCGAGCATGCGGTGCGCGCCGAACCTGAAGCGGACCCCAGCACGAGCCTTCCAGCAGTCCGCGATGAAACGCGCCTGCAGACCACGCCCGGCTTCGCGTCCGTGCAGACGCCGCCCAATGCGAACGCCGGCGCGGCGACGCAGGATCAGCGCGCGTCCGTCACGGTCGAGCGCGATCAGGTGAAGGGCGTCGGCGATACGCTCAACAACCGTTTTGTACTCGAGGAGTGCCTCGGCATCGGCGGAATGGGGACGGTGTACAAGGCGCTCGATCTGCGCAAGCTCGAAGCGTCGGATCGTCGTCCTTATGTCGCGATCAAGGTGCTCAATCTGCAGTTTCGCGGCAATCCGAAGTCGCTGATCGCGTTGCAGCGTGAAGCGCGCAAGGCGCAGCAACTGGCGCATCGGAATATCGTCACGGTGTACGACTTCGATCGCGAAGGCTCAATCGTTTATCTGACGATGGAGTATCTGTCCGGTCAGCCGCTCTCGCGCATGCTTCGCAACCCGAATTTCAGGGGCCTGCCGTTTTCCGAAGCCTTTCCGATCTTCAAGGGCATGGCGACCGCACTCGCCTATGCGCACGAACGCGGCTTCGTGCATTGCGATCTCAAGCCGGCCAACGTGTTCGTCACGGACACGGCGGAAGTGAAGGTGATCGATTTCGGCATCGCGCGCGTGATTCAGCGGCCCGAGGAAGAAAGCGAAGCAACCGTGTTTGATCCAGGCAGTCTCGGCGCGCTCACGCCTGCGTATGCGAGCCCGGAAATGCTGGAGCATCGCGAGCCCGATCCGCGTGACGATATTTACGCGCTCGGCTGCATTACGTATGAACTGTTGACGGGCAAGCATCCGTTCGATCGCGTTCCCGCGATGCAGGCGAAGAGCGCGGGCATGAAGCAGCAGCGCACGGAGCATCTCGGCAACAAACAGAGTGGAAGGCGCTCAAGGCCGCGCTTGCTTTCGAACGCGAAGAACGGACGCCGACCGTCGCGCGGTTGCTCGATGAAATCAGCGAGCCGCCGCTGCGCCTTCTGCAAAGAAGGGCAAGAAGGGCGTCATCGGTGTGGCGGCTGTGGTCGCGGCGTTGATCGCGGGCGCGGGCTATTACTTTTTCGATCAGCAAAAGGGCGGCGAAGAAACCGCGCGTGAAACGCCGACGCCCACACCGACGCCGATACCGGCATCGCCACCCGCCGTCGCTGTCGCGGCCGAACCCGCGCTCAGCATGTCCGCCATCACGCCTGTTTTGGCCAACGTGCCATGCTCGGCGTTATCAGCATCGATACACAATCAGACCGTGGACGTGCAAGGCTTCGTATCGGATCAATACGGAACGGCGCGCCTCAAGGACACGCCTTCGCGCATCGCGGGCGTAAGACGCTGAACCTCGGCGTGCAACCCGTCGCGCAGGACAAGTGCAATCTGCTGAAAGTGTTCGGGCCGTACTGGACCGCCAATCGCGAATCGGGCCGGCCCGCGTCGGTGCATACGCGCGGCAATCAGGCGCGCTTGACCGAAGGCAGTCCGCTCATCATCGATCTGATGACGCCCGCGTTCGATTCCTATGTCAACGTGGATTACTATATGCTCGACGGCAGCGTCGTGCATCTGCTGCCGAACGCGCGCGCGATAACCAGGCGCCGCCGAGTTACACGGCGACGCTCGGCTCAGGCGGCGATTGGGTGGTCGGCAAGCCGTTCGGCTCGGAGATGATCGTGCTGGTATTGGCGCCCGGTCCGCTTTTCGATAGCCCGCGTCCCGATAGCGAAGCGAAACCGGAATACCTGCGCGCGGTGGAAAAACGCCTGAACGCGCTCGCGTCGAAATACGGACGCGAGCATATCGGTGTGGACATCTTTCAGATCACAACGCAGGCGAAGAAGTAAGCTCAGGACTGCGGTTTCTCGAACGATGTCTTCAGTTTTTTCATGGCGTCTTCCATGCGCTTCGTGACGAGCGCGTAAGCTTCGGCCTGCGTTTGCTGCGTGGTGCGCGCGATGTCCTGCATATCGGCGAGCGCATTGTGCAGGGCGCGCTGCACGACTTCGTTTGCATTGAAAGGCGGTTTCGTCGATGAAGTCGCGAATTGTTGCGCGATGGTTTCCAGCTCGCCCAGCGTGCGGCGCAGGATTTCGACCTGCTTGTCACGCAGCGCCTCCATGCCGCCGCATGCCACGCGGTTCGTGGCGGCGAGCGCTTCCACATCCTTGCGGCGCGATTCCATGATCGCAGCGACATCGAAGCCGGGAAGCTGATACTGCTGAAACATGGCGGCAAACTGGCTGAATGGATCGCTGAAATTTTGATTCATGCTGTTTCCCCAGATTTAGTCCGTTGAGCGCCACGAGATCTTCGATGCGCTGCTGCCGCGTGCCATGCGCGGCCCGGCACCCGATACTACCAATATAAGCCGCCGCTCAGGGGCAAGGGAAAACACCAGCGCCGCGCGCGTGTGCTTGATTCACGTCAACGCTCAAGGCGATGCGCAAACCACGATGGAAGACGTGGCGGCCCGGTCCGCCGCGACGGTGTGCGAGCGGTCGGGGAGCGCATCATGATCAAGGGTGAAGGACGCATTGCCGTGGCGGCCGCCACTGTTTTCGTCTGCCTCGGCGGCATTGCACGGATTGCTGTTCGACAAGGTGGCCGTGATGCATTACGGCGTGCTGGCGGTGTTCATCGCCGCGGCGACGTTCGTCGTCTTGCTGACGCCCATGCCCGGCGATGATCCCTGAGAAGTGAAGTGAAGTGAAACGATCAGTCAGAAGGGCGACGCGCTCCATGCATCCTGTTCGCCCGCGAACACGCTGTGCTCGGCCTTGATTTCCTCGCGGTCGATACACACTGCACATGCCAGCGTCCCGCGAGCGTCTTCGCGGCATTGTCGGCATACCAGAAGACTACGCGACTACGCGGCCTTCGAGTCCTTCGCACGGGCCGTTGGGCGCATCGACATCGAAGCGTTCCAGCAGACAGAAGGTCTCCTGATTCTTCTGGCAGCAGATGATGGTTCCGTCCGAACTGGTGCGCAAGCCGCCCCAATCCGGCACTTCGACGGATTGATGGCCTTCGCGCGACCATCGGCGAGTCTCCTTGTCGAGCCACAGGATGGCATAGGCCGCGGACTCTGCGCCTTCGAAACCATCCAGCTTGACGGTAATACGCATGACTTTCCTCCGTGACTTTCGATTCTCGGCGGACACGACGCTCGGCGCTTGTCAGATGCATGGGCGCCGCCATGAGCGTCATCGACAGGTCGCGGCCTCTTTGCCGCGATCGTTGTTCTACGGCTCTCTCTTCGAGAGCCGCAATGTGTGGTTCGAACGTGGTCATCGCGAACAGTTCGAACGATGATGTAACTTGCATAACGCGTTTTTCGTGCTGCGTTGCATCACGCATCGATGGGATTATCAAAGCAAATGCAATGCCGACGTGATGCTTTTTCTGCCGGTGCTTGCGCACGTTTCATCTTCGAAGATTAGTACGACAATCTGACGCTATCGCGACAACGTGCGGCGGCAGTTCGTCGCAACGATCATGGTGCAAGTGCGGTGCGTCATCGCCGTTGTAGTGCATGCGCGCACAACGGCAGGCATGTCCAAGTGAGCACGACGCTGCGATGCAGCACGATATCGTTATCGAAAAATAATCTGAGAAAAGGAGGCGCAATTGATGCGCGCTATGGTGTTCGACGGCCATGCGCCGTTGCTCGAAGAACGCGATGTGCCCGATCCCGTTGCCCGCGCAGGCGAATTATTGATCGATGTCCACGCATGCGGCGTGTGCCGCACTGATCTGCATGTCGTCGATGGCGAACTCGCGCAGCCCAAGCTTCCGCTTGTTGCAGGGCATGAGATCGTCGGCGTGGTGCCGCAAGCGGGCGCGGGCGAGACCGGATTCGCGGCGGGCGATTGCGTTGGCGTGCCGTGGCTCGGGCATACGTGCGGACGATGCCGCTTCTGTCTCTCAGGCCGCGAAATCTCTGCGATGCACCGGGCTTCACCGGCTATACGATCGATGGCGCGGCTATGCAGAACGCGTCGTCGCAAAAGCGCGCTATTGCCTGCCGCTGCCGCCTTTGTCCTTGTAACGCCGCGCCGCTGCTATGCGCGGGATTGATCGGCTATCGCACACTGTCGATGGCGGGCGATGCGAAATGCATCGGCATATACGGGTTTGGCGCGGCGGCGCATATCGTTTGCAAGTGGCGCGGCATCAGGGACGCAGCGTCTATGCCTTCACGCGCCCCGGCGATACCGACGCGCAACGTCTCGCGCTTTCGTTGCACGCGCACTGGGCCGGCGGCAGCGATGAACTGCCGCCCGATCTGCTTGATGCCGCGCTCATTCCGGCCGCATTGAAAGCCATCGTGAAGGGCGGAACTGTGGTGTGCGGCGGCATCCATATGAGCGATGTGCCGTCGTTTCCATACAGCCTGTTAGGGGTGAACGGCGCATGGTTTCCGTTGCGAATCTCACGCGCGAAGACGGCCGCGTGTTCATGCGCGTGGCGTCAGACGTTCATCTCGATCTGCACACGACGGTGTATCCGCTCGCACAGGCAAACCGCGCGCTCGATGACTTGCGCCGCGGCAAGCTCACCGGCGCGGCCGTGCTGACGGTGCGTCAATGAAGCGCAAGCCGTGCGCGATCGACGATACGCACCTGCCTGGCCGTTGAGCGCGATCGCGCCTTCGCGTTGCAGCTTCGACAACATGCGGCTCACCGTTTCGAGTTCGAGCCCCAGATAGCTGCCGATATCGGCGCGCGTCATCGGCAAGATGAGTTCGGCGGGATCGCCGGAAGGCGTGGACGCCGTATCGAAACGTGCGGACAGATCGAGCAGAAAAGCGGCGACGCGTTCGCGCGCGGGCATGGTGCCGAGCATCAGCGCAAGCCGCAATGCACGCACGATTTCTGCGCTCATGATCGCCAGCAATTCGTGCTGCATGGCGGCGTATTCGCGGCACAACGGCTCCAGAATGCCCACGGGCATGATGCGCACCACACTCGCTTCGAGCGCGACGGCATCGCTTTCGTGGCGACTGGTGCATACGCCATCGAGTCCGATTGTTTCATCCGGCAGATGAAAGCCTGTGACTTGCGTATGCGGCGGGCTGTCGACATCGGCGCTCGGGTACGTGGCGATCGATTTGAAGCAGCCCGTCTGCACGGTGTAGAGACTGCGCAACGGCTCGCCCGCGCAGTAGAGTGCATCGCCGCGGCCGACGGAACGTGTCGGAAACGGGATCGCGTCGGCATCGGCGAAATGAACGTGCAGCTTGGGCGTCGCGTCGTGATTCGTGGCGGGTTCCATAACCGGATTCTTTTTCGATGCACTGACGCACTCAGTATGGTTCACGCGAGCGGAAAAGGACAAACCGGATCAGCTAACGAACGGCCGTGCAAATCGCAATTGTGCACGAAGCGGTAAGCTTTACTGAGCGGTTCGAAGTATGTGACCAAAACGCCGCTTAGCGAACATAAAACGCGTACACGTTCAAATAGGCTTCGTCACAAAAGAGGAGGCCTGCATGGACTTCAGAAAAAATGTGTCGGGTGGCGCGTTGCCAGCGTTGACGAGTATTCGATTCATCGCGGCGATCACGGTCGTGTTGTCGCACTACACGGAACTGGGGCTCTTGAACATGCCGCAGTCCTTCTTCGACTTCGTCGATGGCGGCAGGCAGGCCGTGTCGATGTTCTTCGTGCTCTCGGGCTTCATTCTCACGTACACGTATCGCTCGCAACTTGCGAACGGCAGTGCGCGGCCGTTCTATGCAGCACGGTTTGCGCGCATCTATCCGGTCGTGCTATTCGGCCTCATGCTCGTTGCGCCGACGACCGCCATTCTGCTCTATACCGGCGATACCTCGCATCTGCTCGAATGGTTCGCGCTGAAGAACGCGCTGCATCTGTCGCTGGCGGTGAGTTTCGTCGTGCAACTCGTGTTGCTCAATGCGTGGTTCCCGTTCGCGGCGATCAACCAGCCGTGGAACGGACCGTCCGACAGCGTATCGTGCGAAGCTTTTTTTACGCACTCTTTCCGTTTTTGCTGCGCAAGCTCGATGTGCGCGATCCGTGGCGCGTCATCGTCTTGTGCTTTCTCGTGTGGCTTGCGCAGGGCGCGGGCATCATGTTGTTCTTGCCCGTCGCGCGAAGCGGTTTTCTCGTGGTCGGTTTGCCTTTGTTGCACATCGGCGAATTCATTCTGGGTATCGGCGCTGCGCTGCTTTTCCTGTCGATGCGAACACGGCGCGGTTATGCCATCGCGTTCATCGGCATCGCGCTGGCTGCGTTGATCACGCTTGCGTGGAAGCGTCCGTTCTCGCCGGTGTTCTATCTCGAAGCGCCGTTCTTCGCGCTGCTGATTCTCGGTCTCGCGATGCTCGATCGTCCGATCATCGGATTGCTGAATGCGCGCTGGCTCGTGAAGCTCGGCGAAGCGAGCTATTCGCTGTATCTGATTCACGTGCCCATTGCATATCTCGCGCTGCTGACGGGCTTCAACCGCTCGAACGGCTGGCTCGTGCTTGCGTTTGCGGTGTCGTTCAGCGTTGTCGTATTTAGCTTCTATGAAGAGCCGATGCGCCGCGCCATTCGCACGCGTCTGTCGGGACGCGTGCGCCCGAGCGAGCCGGTCGAGCCGATACGCGCGCTATAGCGGCAACACGATGCGCGATTCCGCGCCGCCGCCTGCACGCGCGCGCAATTCGAGCGTGCCACCATGCAGTTTCGCGATGCGCTCGACGATCGCCAGTCCGAGTCCCGTGCCCTTGGGCTGGCCTTCGCCGCGGCGTTTGAATGGCTGCTTGAGCGCTTCGGGATCCTGCCCGCCGAGTCCTTTGCCGCGATCCGCAATCACGATGCATACGCGCCTCGCGTTTTCATCCGTCCACGTTTTTACTTCGAGTCCGGTTACGCCGTAGAGCACCGCGTTCTGCATCAGGTTCATGAGCATGCGCATCATGCTGATCGGACGAAACGGAAACGGTTCGATCTTCCCGAGCGACAGCGCGAACTCATGCCCGAGCCCCGCGAAATCTACCGCAAGATTTGCGACGAGCGCGTTGATATCGCTGACCACGGGCGCTTCTTTTGCGCCGCTGCCCGCGTAGTCCATGAACTGCTGGAGAATCGTGTCGATGGTGTCGAGGTAGCCTTCCGCCGACGAAGCGAAGGCCGCGCCTGTCGATGGCACCGAAGACATCGTCATTGCGAGACGCAGCTTGGTCATCGGCGTGCGGATATCGTGCGAGATGTCGGCGAGCATCAGCGCGCGCGTGGCATCGGCTTCGGCAAGCGCGGCGCTCATGCGATTGAACGCGACGCTCACTTGCGCGATCTCGGTCGGACCATCGGTCGGCAAGACGCCGGGTTCGCCGCCCGACGAGATTTGCCGCGCCGCATGCGCAAGATGTTCGAGCGGACGATTCAAGTGGCGCTGAATCACATACGCCGTCGCGATGGCCAGCACGCCCAGCCCGAGCGAAAGCCACAGCGTCGTGACAAGACCGTCGTCGTGCGCGGCATCCGGCACGGCAAGTGCGATCCAGCGCGGCTCGTTCGACACATGCGCGCGTATCCACAAACGCTGCGGCCCGTCTTTGCCTTGCCAGCGCACGAGAATGTCGTCGGGCAGATCGCGGCGCAATGCATCCATGAACGTTTTGCGCTGATACGTGCGATAAAAACGCAATGACGATTCCGGCGCGATATTGGTGGCATCGGCGGGAAGATCGGTGCGGATGTCGAGATTGCGCGTGATCGTATCCGCGTCTTCGCGCGGCGTGACGCGCAGCACGGAATCGAGCGTGCGGATATAGCTGGCGAACGTCGCCGCCGCACGCTCGATGCGCGGCGTTTGAATGAAGTGCAGCAGCACGGAAAGCGCGCAGACCTGACTGATCGCGACGAGCAGAAGGATGTTGCGCGCGAAAAGCGATCGCGGCGCGAGCCTCACGGCTTCGGCTCCACTTCGGCAATCAGCATATAGCCGACGCCCCACACGGTTTTGATAAAGCGCGGCTTGCCCGGATCTTCTTCGACGAGCTGACGCAGGCGCAGCACTTGAACATCGATACTCCGGTCGAGCGCATCGTGATCGCGGCCACGCGTACGCGCGATGAGATTGTCGCGGCTCACCGCCCGATTCGGCGATGAACCTAGCGCGTTCAGCAACTGCATCTGCGCGGAATGAATCTCGAACGCTTCGCCATCGCGATAGAGCGCCTGCTTGCTGAGATCGAGCCGGAAATTGCCGAAGCGAAAGACCTGCGACGTGAGCGTCGGATCGCCCGCCGCGATCTTCTGGCGTCGCAGCAAGGCGCGCACGCGCGCGACGAATTCTTGCGGCAGAAACGGCTTGGCGAGGTAATCGTCCGCGCTGGTTTCCAGACCGACCACCTTGTCGACCGGATCGCCCTTGGCCGTGAGCATCAGGATAGGCAGCGTCTGGCCTTCCGCGCGCAGACGCTTGCAGACGGAGAGACCGTCTTCGGGCTCCATCATCCAGTCGAGGATGAGCACGTCGTACGGCTCGCGCTGCAAGTAGCGATCGAGCCGCTTGCCGTTTTCCACGACGCGCACCTCGAAACCCTGCGACGTGAGAAAGCGCTGAAGCATGTTGCGCAGCTCGGTTTCGTCGTTGAACACGATGATTTTTGGCAAGGTCTCCATGATGCGCTCCGTTTTTTTCGCTTATTGGCGTTGCGTGGCGTGCTGGCGCATGAACGCCTGAATCTGCGGCAGCGTCACATAACCGTTCTTTTGCGTATCGATTTCATCGAAGTGCTGCGCGACGCGCGGCATGCCGGCTGCGGCCTGATCGCGCGTAAGCTTGCCGTCGTGCGTGGTGTTGGCGGCCTGGAAGCGGCTTTGCAGCATTTGCATGGCGCGCTCGACATGCGGGCTTGCGCCCATCGGCTGCGTGGCGGTCTGGGCATCGGCGAACGCGGGCAGGGCGCACGCGACGCATACCGTCAGCGAGACGAACATGGCAGTGCAGGACGGCATGACGTTCTCCTTGTATCGGGCGATGTCGTCATTCTATTGAGCCGCGCGCCGTTGGCAATCTCAGGAATACGATGAATGATGTCGCCGTGTTTTATGTCACGGCGCGGCGATATGCGGTGAAACAAGTTCGGACTCGCAGCGAGCGCGGTGCGTCGTTATCGTTCTGAGCGTGCTGTTCCTATCGTTCAACATAGCTCGAGGACTTCATCATGAATGTTCGTCTGATCAGTGTTTCCACCTTCGCCGCCGGTCTAATGTTCGCTCACAGCGCGATGGCTAGCACCTCCGTGCGCGTGATCTACGCCGCGCCGCCCGTCGTCTATGCACCGCCTCCGCCCGTGTACTACTACGCCGCGCCGCCGCGCACGGTCGTGATCGCGCCGCCGCCGAAGCCGAAGCCGCCGGCGACGGTCATCGTCCGGTCCGCGCCGGTGGCGGTGTATGCGTCGCCAGTCTTCGTATGGCGATGAATTTAAGCACGCGCGTTCGATGTGCTTGTTCTGCGTCTCACGCTCCTATATTGAAAGCGCCACGTGGCGACGCGTGGCTTTCCATCAGGAGGAACGCGCCATGTTATTCATCATCAACTGGACCGCGTTGCCCGCGGTCAACCGGACGGCTGCCGAGCGTTTCCTGCAAACGGGCGGCGCACCGCCGGACGGCAATCAGGCTGATCGGACGCTGGCATGGCATCGGTTCCATTCGCGGTTTTGCGGTATGCGAGTCCGAGCAAATCGAACCGATGGCGAAATGGGCGCACGAATGGGCCGATCTGTTTTCGCTCGACATCCTGCCCGCGATGACCGACGAGCAAGCCGGCAAAATGCTTTCGGAGATGGCGCAGCATCAGTGAAGCGGTTTCGTCCGAGGAAGGGCGGCGGGGCCGGATTAGGGTTTAGGCGGCTTGCAAGCGAAACCGTCATGCCTCGCTATTAGGAGAATACTAGTTAGTTTAAGTTTAGATGCGACGCGCCGAAGCGTTCCCTGCGCCCGAGCCGCCGCCAACAGGAGCGACGACGTGACTTAAGCCAACACCACGGAACCCTGCATTATTTGCAGTGGCCATTACGGGTTCGGTGCCGAAGAAGAAGGACAATCCGGCGGTGCCGATCACCATCGCCGAGCAGATCGAAAGCACGCACGAGGCGTACGACGCGGGCGCGACGCTCGTTCATCTGCATGTCCGCGATGAAGACGAGCGATCGAGTTCCGACCGGCATCGCTTCGCCGAATTGCAGGACGGGATTCGCAAACATTGCCCGGACATCATCATCCAGTTTTCGACGGGCGGACGCGGCCGCTCGTTCGAACAGCGCGGCGCGATGCTCGATCTGAAGCCAGATATGGCATCGCTGGCGACGGGTTCGGTCAATTTCCCGACGATCGTCTACGAGAATCCGCCGGATTTCGTGCGCTCGCTCGCGCAGACGATGCTCGATCACGACGTGAAGCCAGAAATCGAAATCTTCGATCTGGCGATGCTCTATAGCACGGTCGATCTGGTGAATCAGGGCTTGCTGAAGTCGCCGGTGCATGTGTAATTCGTGCTTGGCGTGAAGAACGCGCTGCCTGCGCGGCGCGAGATTCTCGAGTTCGAAGTGGAGCAACTGCGCAAGCTGCTGCTGGATGCGACGTGGACGGCGGCGGGCATCGGGCGGCATCAACTGGAGGTAAATCACTGGACGCTTGAGATGGGTGGCCATTGCCGCACGGGTCTCGAAGACAATGTTCGATGGGACAAGGACACGCTCGCGAAGAGTAACGCGCAACTGGTGGAGCGGGTGGCGGCGTTGTGCGCGGAATATGGGCGGCCGGTGGCGAGTACAAAGGAGGCACGGGGGATTTTGGGGTTGTGATGAGGGTTGCGGCGTGAGGCAGCTCGGGGTTTGAGTTGTCGAGTGCTTAATGTTTGTGTGTGGCCGCCTTCGGGCGGCTTTTTTGTTTTTTGCAGCTGATGGCGGCTGGTGATGTGGTCTTGCATCCGCAGTCCGCAGCAAGTTCGGGGCGGCTAACGCATGCTTTCTTGTTGATGGTCAAAGTTTCTAGTTCTTTAATGCATATTTCAAGAAACTGTAAAAAATTGTGCTCTGAACCTAATTTCGGAATTTTTGAGTTGAAAAGGTGAAGACACTCGCTAATATTCCGACCCTTGAAGAAAATTCCCACTAACCGTGCCGCTCGAGAAAATTGCATTTCTTGACTGCACCGGAGAGAGTTGTAAGAAACTGTCCCGGTTAGGGGACGTTGGTGCGAAAGAGTTGCCAGCGCTCGAATTGTAAATATCGTTATACTAACGGTTTGACGATATTCGTTGACGAGTCGAGCAACCGGAATGCGCCGTCACACGTTCATTTGGCTCAGAAAGAAGGCATATCAGCATGAATCAGGCATATCGCATCATTTGGAATTACGCGCTGCAGACGTGGGTCGCCGCGCCGGAGACGGCTCGCGCATGCGGCAAGGGTGCTAAGAAACTCATCATTAGCGCGGTGATGGCGCTCTTCGGAATCGCCGGACATTCCGCGTTCGCAGCAACTCCGGAATCGTATGCGGTGGACTTGTTGGGCGGGGGTGTTAATCCGTCAGAATGCTTGACGTCGGCAGCTCCAGGCGTGCAAAACTCTTCGACGTATTGCGACGAAGGTGCCGCCGCATTTGGCGCTGACTTCGCTGCATACCGCTGGCTTCGCTGCATACAAATGGTACGGGAACATTGGGCGCTTATGCGATGGCGTTGGACGCGGATACGCTCCAATTTGGTGCCGGCGGTAAAACGATGCTGTCGATCACGAGTTCAGGCATCGTTTCGTACTCAGCGCTCAACATGTACGGAAACAAGGTCATTGGTCTTGCACTGGGTACGGTCAGCGGCGTGAGCAAGGACGCGATCACGGGAGCTCAGTTGTTCGCCACCGGGAATACAACCGCTGCTGCCCGGGGCGGCGGTGTTTCCGTGAACTCGCTAGGAATGATTTCCGCGCCCGCTTATGCGCTGAGCGGGGACACCTTCAATAACGTCGGCGATGCGCTTGTCAGCTTCGACAAGCAAGGCGTTCAAAACGCGAACGACATCGCAGACCTCAATACGACGATCGACTACATCAACAACGGTGGAGGCATTAAATACTTCCACTCGAACTCGACGCTGCCTGATTCCTCCGCGACGGGTCAGGACGCTGTGGCGATCGGCGGAAACGCCGTTGCATCCGTACCGGATTCCGTGGCTATCGGCTCGAACTCGGTGGCAAGCGATGCGATGACCGTATCGGTCGGGGCGGAAGGTGCGGAACGTCGGATCATGAACGTTGCGGATGGCGTGCAGGGTACGGATGCCGTCAACTATTGCCAATTGACTGAAACGATCGAGAACTCGGTCGGCAATGCGGTGCAGTACGACACGACCGCTAAAACGTCCGTTAAACTCGGTGGCGCTGATGCCACCACGGCCGTCGCCATGACGAACCTCGCGAACGGGCAGGTCGCCGAGAGTAGCCACGAAGCGGTCAACGGTTCGCAGCTCTACAGCGTCGCGAACAGCACGGCCAACGCGCTCGGCGGTGGCTCGACCGTGGACCCGACGACCGGCGCAGTCACCGCACCGACGTAGATGTTCGCGGACAACTCGAAGTTCAACAACGTCGGCGACGCGTTCACGAATCTCGATGGCCGCGTGACCAACAACACGAACGACATCGCTTCGATCAACAACACGCTGAACAACATCAACGAGATCGGCGGCATCAAGTATTTCCACGCCAATTCGACGTTGGCCGATTCGTCGGCGACGGGTGTGGAATCGGTGGCAATCGGCGGCAACGCGCAAGCCACGCACGACAATTCGGTGGCGATCGGTTCGAACTCGGTGACGGATCGCGACAATTCCGTGTCCGTGGGCGCGGCCGGCGCGGAGCGTCAGATCACGAACGTCGCGGCCGGTACGAAGGACACCGACGCCGTGAACGTCGCGCAGTTGCGTGATGCGGGCCTCATCGACGGCAACGGCGTATCCAGCACGGCGCTCACCTACGATCACAACGCAGACGGCTCGACCGACTACGACAACGTGACGCTCGGCAACGGCAGCGCGGCAGGCACGGCGATCCACAACGTCGCGGCCGGCAGCAACACCACCGATGCCGTGAACGTCGGCCAGATGCAAGCCG
>LFMX01000087.1 GCA_001184405.1 Candidatus Burkholderia humilis | reverse complement strand
GCCGAAGTTTTCGGGATCGTTGAAGCTCGGATGCGCGCCGATCGCGACGCCTTTTTCCACTGCCCAGCGCACGCAATCGCGCATGGCGGTGGCCCCGCCCGCATGCCAGCCGCACGCGATGTTCGCGGAACTGACGAGATCGAGCAGCGCTTCGTCGGTGCCGCAGCCTTCGCCGAGATCGGCGTTCAGATCGATTTCCACGATGTCTTAAAAGTCCTTCGGTTTTATCGCGCGATGCGTTCTTCGTGCATCGCGATGGCCGTTTCAACCTGGCTCACGTATTGCCGCTCTTCCGCGAACACATGGCGCGCCTCCTCCACCGATGTCTCGATAAACCGCACACCGCCGTTCAGCCGGATTTGCGCGAGCTTCCACAGATCGGCCTTGATGACGGCGCCGATCTTCGGATAACCGCCGTGCTTTGCGCATCGCCCATCAGGACGATCGGCTGGCCGTTCGGCGGCACTTGAATGATGCCGGGCAGCACGGCGTGCGACAGCAGTTCGATTTTCTCGCCGCGTTTCAACTCCGTTCCCGCCAGCCGAAAGCCCATGCGATTGCTGTTCGGCGTGATCGTCCATTCTTCGTCCCAGAAATCGCGCTGGGCGTCGCCGGTGAAGCTCGCATACTCCGGGCCGCGCAGCACGCGTGGGCGCGGCCCACGCGAGTCCGGGCGCGTGACGGCCGCGCCGCACCGGTTCGTTGACGAGCATGAGCTTGCACCACGCGGGCGCTTTCACACCGAACGCCGGTTCTTCCGGCGAAAACGCGATGCCCTTGTGCGGCTGCGGCACGCCGATCGGCAAACGATCGCCGTCACGCAGCGCGCGTCCGCCGAGTCCACCGAAACACGCGCCGAGATCGGTGCTGCGCGAGCCGAGCATCGGCAAAACGTCGATGCCGCCCGCAATCGCCACATAACAGCGCATGCCGCGCTTGGCCACGCGCAGCGTGAGTTCCTGACCCGCGCGCGCAGGCAGGCTCCACCACGAATAGACCGGTTTGTCGTCGAGCGTCGCGCCGAAATCCGTGCCGGTGATGGCGATGCGCGTCGCGTGCTTGAAGCGCAGTACGGCCGGTCTGAACGTCACCTCGATGCCCGCCGCATCCGGCTTGTTCCCGACGATGCGATTGCCGATTTCCAGCGACAGCGCATCGAGCGCACCACCCGAACTCACGCCGAGATGGCGATAGCCGTGCCGTCCGAGATCCTGCACCGAGGTCAGCACGCCCGCGCGAATGACGTCGATCATGCGCGCACCTCCGTCGCGCGAAAGCGCACGCGGTCGCCGGACTGCATCAGCGTGGGCGGATGGCGCGACGGATCGAACAACTTCAGTTCCGTTCGCCCGATGAGCTGCCAGCCGCCCGGCGACGTCGCCGGATAAATTCCCGTCTGCGCGCCTCCGATGCCGAGCGATCCCGCCGGCACTTCCATGCGCGGTTCGGCGCGGCGCGGCGTGTGGATGGACGGATCGAGTCCGCCGAGATACGCGAAACCCGGCTGAAAGCCCAGAAAGAAGACGATGTATTCGGCCTTGCTGTGGCGCTTCACGACTTCGTCGATCGTCAGATTCGCCTGTTTGGCGACATCGGCAAGATCGGGGCCGTCGTAGATCACCGGAATGTCGATTTCCGCGCCCGCTTCTTGCGCGACGTCCGCCGCGTCCCAGCCGGCTTCGAGTTGGGCAGCGAGCGTGTCGTAATCGGCGGTGAGCGGATCGAAGACGATCGTCAGATTGTTCATGCCCGGCACCACTTCGACGACGTGCGGCATCAGGCGCGCCTTGTCCGCCAGCGCCCAGATGCGGCGCTGGCAGTCGAGCGTGGCAGGCGGCGCGGCTTCGCAGACGAGCGCGGTATCGCCCAACGGATGGATTCGTGGTCTTGTCATGCCCTGTTTGCCCCATGCGTGGCGCGAAAATTTCATCGGTGCGCCTCGACAGAATGTTACATTGTCAATAAATTTTCAAGAAATTATCAATTCGCGTTTGTTCTGAGTGTGGCGCGTCGGTCGAGCAGACGCGCCGGCATTCCGCCTTACGCTACACTCGGACGCCACTTTCTTCCGGTCATCGCCATGTCGCGTCACCCTACCAAGATCGTCTCGTCCGAGCATCTCGTGTCCGAAACCAGCGCGGAGCTGTCCGAGTTCGAATACGGCCTCATCATGGTGAGCAACGCGTTCAATCGCTGGATGGTGCGATGCATGTCCGCCGCGGGAGCGAAGGACATGACGGCAGTGGAAGTGTCGCTGCTGCATCACGTCAGCCATCGGGATCGCAAAAAGAAGCTGGCGGATATCTGCTTCGTGCTGAATATCGAGGACACGCATGTCGCCACGTACGCGCTGAAGAAACTCGTCGCGCGCGGTTATGTGAAGAGCGAGAAATCGGGCAAGGAAGTGTTTTTTTCCACGACGCCGGCGGGGCGCGAGCTGTGCGGGAAGTATCGCGACGTGCGGGAAAGCTGTCTGATCACGACGCTGCGTGAAAGCGGACTGGCCAACGAGCAGATTGGCGAAGCCGCGCAACTGATGCGCAACACGTCCGGTTTGTACGATACGGCGGCGCGGGCGGCGGCTTCGCTCTGACTTCAGTACACGCGCGCTTCCGTCACCACCGCATCCAGCGGCATGTCATGCACTTCACGCGGCAGCGCGCCGCATTTCCCCGCCTCAAACGCGATACCGATCGTCACCGGCTTATCACGCGGCCACGCGGCCAACGTGCGATCGTAATAACCGCCGCCGTATCCCAATCTGAAACGATCCGTATCGAAACCCACGCACGGAATCAGCAGCAGTTCCGGCACGATCACGCGCTCCTCGACCAGCACCGGAATGCGGTATCGCCCTTCCTTCATCTCCGATTGCGCATGCCACGCGTGAAACACCATCGCCGTATGCGGTTTCACGATGATCGGCAACGCGGCTTCGCGTGATGCATTCGCGGCGAGCCATCGCGTCATGAAGGCGCGGGCATCGAACTCGCCGGCGACCGGCCAGTAAAAGCCGACGCACGATACGTCATGGCGCGCGATGACATCGGCGAGCCGCGCGCTCAGCACGTCGTCCATCGCGGCGCGCGCCGCGTTTTCACGATGCGCTTCGCGGTTGGCGAGCAACGTCGCGCGCAAGGCGCTTTTGGGCTCGCCCTTAAGTTCTGCCGAATCGTTGCGTGCTATGCTTTGGACCGATCTTGTGTCCTGCTTCGTGACCATCCGCGCTCCAGAAATAAAGATGTCAAAACGCCTCGACCGAGTATATCTTGCGGCTATCTCCGCGCTTTCTGCACTGTCGCTCGTCGCATGTGGAACGGCATCGGCAGTATCGCCCGACGCCGATTTTTCGCTCTCCTCCGACGACCACCTGTTCCTGCAATTACGCGATGCCGCGCGTGCGAACGATGCCGGCAAAGCCGCCATGCTCGCCGCGCAGCTCACGAATTATCCGGCGCCGAGTTACGTCGAATATTTCACGATCAAACCGCAGTTGTTCGATTCGCAAGGCCACGCGCGCATCGATGCGCCCGACGCGCCGGTGCTTTCGTTCCTGCAGCGTTACGACGGTCAGGCCATTGCGGACCGCATGCGCAACGATTATCTGGTCGTGCTCGGCAACCGTCATGACTGGAAGAATTTCCAGCAGCAATATTCGCGCTTCGTGCTCAACGACGACACGCAGGTCAAATGCTATGCACTCGAAGCGCGTCTGTCGCGCGGCGAGAACGTCGCGGATGCGGCGCGCGCGCTGCTCGTGGAGCCGAAATGGTACGGCGACGGCTGCGTCGATCTGATCGGCGCGCTGGCGGAATCCGGCCAGTTCACGACCGACGACATCTGGCAGCAAATCCGCCTCGCCTACGAGCAGAACTACACGACGACCGGCTCGACGATCGTCGAAGCGCTCGGTCAGGAAAAACCGAAAGACTCGCTTTTCGATGACGCCGTCAACAAACCGCCGCTTTATCTCGCGCGCGGCGTCATGCCGAACACGCCGGCGCATCAACTGACGCTGCTGTCGGTCACGCGCATGGCCCGCAACGATCCGGCGATGTCCGCGGCCACGTTCTCGTCGGTCGCGCCGAGTCTGACGCCGCAGGAGCGCGCGATCGGCTGGGGCACCATCGGCTATCAGGCTGCGCTCAAGCGCATGCCGGCGGCGGCGGACTGGTATCGCTTGTCGGCAAACGCGCAGTTGTCGAACCCGGCGTACGAATGCCGCACGCGCAGCGCGCTGCTCGCGGGCGACTGGAACATGGTGCGCTGGTCCATCGAACAAATGCCGCCCGCGCTGCGCAGGCAGCCGTCGTGGACTTACTGGCATGCGCGCGCGCTCAAGCAGTCGGGCGATACGGCGAGCGCGAATCAGGAATTTCAGACCATTTCGGATCAGTTCAACTTCTATGGCCAGCTTGCGCTCGAAGAGCTCGGCCAGAAGATCAACGTGCCGCCGCGCACGACCGTCACCGATGCCGAAATCGCGCAAATGCAAAGCGTGCCGGGCTTCGCGCTGTCGCAGCGTTTCTACGCGATGAACATGCACCTCGAAGGCAATCGCGAATGGAACTGGCCACTGCGCAGCATGACCGACCGGCAATTGCTGGCGGCTGCGCAGTATGCGAAGCGCATCGAAATGTACGATCGCACCGTGAATACCGCCGACAAGACCAAGTCCGAGCACGATTTCACGTTGCGCTACTTGTCGCCGTTCCGCGATATCGTCGAGCGTGACGCGAAGAACACGGACCTCGATGTCGAATGGGCGTTCGGGCTGATTCGCCAGGAATCGCGCTTCATCATCAACGCGAAGTCGGAAGTGGGCGCGGGCGGTCTCATGCAGTTGATGCCCGGCACCGCGCAACTCGTCGCGAAAAAGATCGAGCTCGGGCCGGTGTCGCGCGCGCAAATGAACGACATCAACACGAATATCCTGCTCGGAACCAACTATTTGGCGATGGTCTACAATCAATTCGATCAATCGCCTGTGCTCGCAACCGCCGGTTACAACGCCGGGCCGGGCCGGCCGCGTCAGTGGCGGCAGGATTTGCGTGCGCCTGTCGAGGGCGCGGTTTTTGCTGAAACCATTCCGTTCGCCGAGACTCGCGATTACGTGAAGAACGTGTTATCGAATACGGTGTACTACGCCGCTTTGTTCGAGGGCCGTCCGCAGTCGCTGAAGGCACGTTTGGGCTATATCGCGCTGTGACGGTCTGAGCGTCGCGTCTCACGCCCGCGCGGCTTTCGGCAATTCGTCGAAAGCCGCGCGGGGGTTGTCGTTTCTGCGTCCGGCGAGAAACAGCTCACCACGAGGCCACTATGCGACATCAAAACGTAGCGCTGATCGGCGGTTCGGGTTTCATCGGCAGTCATCTGGTCAATGCGCTCGTCGATCTCGGCAAGACCGTGGTGCACGTCGCCACGCGCCGGCGCGCGAATGCGCAGCATCTGACGCTCTTGCCGATCGATGTGATCGAAACCGATGTGCACGATCCCGTGCAACTCGCCGCGTTCATCGCGTTCATCGAACAGAGCGATGCGGTCATCAATTTGATCGGCGTGTTGCAGGGGCATCGCGGCGAACCGTACGGAGCGGAATTCGCGCGCGCGCATGTCGAATTGCCGCGCAAGATTGCGGCGGCGTGCGAGGCGAAAGGCGTGCGGCGGCTTCTGCATATGAGCGCGATCGGCGCGGATTCCGCCGGCCCGAGCATGTATCTGCGTTCAAAAGGCGACGGCGAAAAGGCGATTCGCGATTCCGGTCTCGACTGGACGATCTTCCGCAGCTCCGTCGTGTTCGGGCCGGAGGACAATCTGCTAATATCAGTTCGCGTTTCTCGAGCGCATATTCCCGGTGATTCCGCTCGCCTGCGCCGATGCGCAATTCCAGCCCGTCTTCGTCGGCGATGTGGCGAAGGGCATCGTCAATGTGCTCGATCTCGATGCGGCGAACCGCATGACCTACGAACTCGCGGGCCCGAGCGTGTACACGCTCGCGGAGCTGATGCGGTTCGCGGGCGCGACCATCGGCAAGCATTCGCGCATCATCAAATTGCCGGAGAGCCTCGGCCGCCTTCAGGCGATGACGATGGAAATGGCGCCCGGCGAACCCGTCATTTCGCGCGATAATCTCGATTCGATGAAAACGCCCAACATCGCGAGCGGGCCGCTGGCGCCGGAACTCGGCATCGGCGAGCCGACGAGCATCGAGGCCATCGCGCCGTTGTATCTGACGGGCAATTCGCCGCGCTCGCGGTTCAGTGGCTTTCGGACGATGGCGCATCGTTAAATTGGTTTGAATGTGGAGTCGCATGAAACTCGTTATCGGTGACAAAAACACGTCTTCCTGGTCGATGCGGCCGTGGGTGTTGCTCAGGCATTTCGACATCGCGTTCGAGGAAGTGAACATCCGCTTCAACCAGTCCGATACGAAGGAACTGATGCTGCGTTATTCGCCATCGGGCAAAGTGCCGAGTCTGATCACCGATGCGGGCGATGTCGTGTGAGAATCGCTGGCGATCATGGAGACGGTGGCCGAGCAGCATCCCGAGCACGCAATGTGGCCGCGCGATGCCGCCACGCGTGCGTGCGCTCGCAGCGTCAGCATGGAAATGCACGCCGGTTTCGCCGATCTGCGCGCCAAGATGCCGATGGAAATCCACACGTGCGCGCCGGGCAAGGGCGCGGCGGCGGAATCGTTGCCGAGCATCGCGCGCGTCGAGGCGATCTGGAGCGAGTGCCTGGAAAGGTCGGGCGGGCCGTTTCTGTTCGGCGAATTCGGCATTGCGGACGCGATGTTCGCGCCGGTCGTCACGCGCTTCAATTCCTACTCGCCCGTTTTGAGCGATGCATCGCGCGCGTATTGCGAGCGCGTTACGCAATTGCCGGTCGTCGCCGAGTGGATCGACGGCGCCCGCAAGGAACTCGCGCGATGAACATCTACGCAGTCGGCGGCGCGATCCGCGATGAATTGCTGGGCGTGCCGGTCGTCGATCGCGATTATGTCGTCGTGGGCGCGACGCCTGAGCAAATGGTGGCGCAGGGGTATCGGCCGGTGGGCAAGGATTTTCCGGTGTTTCTGCATCCCGAGACGCACGAAGAATACGCGCTCGCGCGCACCGAGCGCAAGAGGGCGGCGGGGTATCACGGCTTCCAGTTTTACTACTCGCCGGACGTGACGCTCGAAGAGGATTTGGCGCGGCGCGATCTGACCATCAACGCGATGGCGCGCGAGGTGAGTCTGAGCGGCGAGCTGGTCGGGCCGGTGATCGATCCGTTCGACGGGCAGCGCGATCTCGACGCGAAGCTGTTTCGGCACGTGGGCGATGCGTTTATCGAAGATCCGGTGCGCATTTTGCGGCTGGCGCGTTTCGCCGCACATTTCGCGAACTTCAATGTCGCGCCCGAAACGATCGAGCTGATGAAGAAGATGGTCGCCGCCGGTGAGGTCGATGCGCTCGTGCCCGAGCGCGTGTGGCAGGAAGTATCGCGCGGACTGATGGAGAAAAAGCCGTCGCGCATGTTTGAGGTTTTGCGCGGGTGCGGCGCGCTGGCGCGTGTGCTGCCTGAGGTCGATGCGTTGTGGGGCGTGCCGCAACGCGCGGATTATCACCCGGAAGTGGACACGGGCGTTCACGTGATGATGGTCGTGGATTACGCGGCGTCGCAAGGGTTTGCGCTGCTGGTTCGCTTTGCAGCGTTGACGCATGATTTGGGTAAGGCGACCACGCCGGAGGATGTGTTGCCGCGGCATATCGGGCATGAGGGGCGTAGTGTGGATCTGCTTCGGCCGCTGTGCGAGCGGCTGCGCGTGCCGAACGATTGCCGCGATCTTGCGGTGCTCGTGGCGCGGGAGCACGGGAATATTCATCGCGTCATGGAGATAGGCGCGGCCGCGCTCGTGCGGCTTTTTGAACGTGCTGATGCGTTGCGCAAGCCGGCGCGGTTTGCTGAGGCTTTGCAAGCCTGTCTTAGCGATGCTCGTGGCCGCTTGGGCCTTGAGGCTTCTGGTTATCCGCAGGCTGAGCGGCTGCGGGATGCACTTGTTGCGGCTCGTTCGGTTGATGCGGGCGCTGTTGCACAGCGGTTTGCTTCTGAGCCTGCTCGGATTAAGGATGCGGTTCACTCTGCGCGCGTAGAGGCTGTTCAAGCTGCGCTTGGGCTTTAGGTTCTTTCTTTCTCTTCTTCGTGCAAGCAGCGACAGCAAAACAGAAAGAACCAGCGTGGACATAAAAGGAAACGAATACTCCCGCCCCAAAATCCGCAAAGTAAAATCCCCGGGCAATAGCCCAATCTTCCGAAGCCAAGGCATCGACCCCGACAAAATCGCGAGCGCAATAAACGTAGTAATGACCCAGCGAATCATAGCGAGTGCAACCGATCGCCCGTAGCAAACGCATCGATCATTCCAGGAATACCGCGTGAAAACGCGATCACTTTAAATAGCTCGCCCATTTCCGCCTCGGACAATAGCTTCTGCACCGCATTCGCCGCAGGCAAAAACCGTTTCACGTCTGAAGGATCGAGCTCATCGAGCACATCCGTAATACCGGCGTTCATCAAAAACCGCGCCTGCGAAGTAAACCCGAGCAAATCCGCCCCAGTCTCCACACCCGCCTCGGCGATGCCAGTGAACTCAACGTGCGCCGTAATATCCTGCAAACCCGGATAAACAAACGGATCCGCATGCGCACGATGCCGGAAATGACACATCACCGTGCCCGCCGCACGCTGCGCGTGATAAAACTCGCGTCGCGGAAAACCATAGTCGATGAAAAACGCCGCGCCGCGCGTCAACATCGTGCAAACGGTTTTCGTGAAGCCGTGCGCGGCCTCGTGCGTTTCCGTCAGATATTCGGCGAACGGCTCGTCATCGAGCGCTTCATCGATCGATTCCAGCGAAGCGTCCAACGCAATCGGCCGATCATTGAAGGCAAAGCGATCATTCAGCCAGACCACGCCGCGCTCGTGCCACGCGCCGAGCTTGCGCACGACGAGGCGCACGGACATCGCGTCCAGCACTTCATTGCCGATGACCACGCCCTCGAACGCATCCGGCAACGTGTCGAGCCAGCGCACCTTGGTGGCATGCTCGGGCGCCTGCGCCAAAATCGTCTTGCGCTGACGCACACGCAACTCGCTGAATAAATCGACGATCGCGTAACTGTCGAAATCCACATCGAGCGATGCCAGCGCGTTCAACAACCCCGCCGCGAGCTTGCCGGTGCCCGCGCCGAACTCCATCAACTGGCGCGTGCCGCTTTGCTGCAAAGCCTGCGCGACAGACCGCGCGAGCGTCGTCGCGAACAACGGAGAAAGCTCCGGCGCGGTTACGAAATCGCTGCCATCTTCGGCACGCTTGCCGAATTTCATCGCGCCACCGCTGTAGTAGCCGAGACCCGGCGTGTAAAGCGCGAGATCCATGTAGCGATCGAACGGCAACCAGCCGCCCGCAGCGGCGATGCGCTCGCGGATCACGTCGATCAGCGCTTCGGATTGCGCGAGCGCGTCGGTGCCCGGAGCAGGTAAACTATCAGTTTGTCGAGCATTCGGATTCATCCCAGTATTGTAAATGAGCGATTCCAAAACGTTTTCTGTCGCCAATTCGCCCCCTTCCGGGTCCATCCCGAATTTTCGCGCCGTGCTCGTGACCGGCGCGGCGAAGCGCATCGGGCGGGGCATCGCGCTCGAATTCGCACGGCAAGGCTGGGACGTCGCCGTGCATTACGGCGGATCGGAAGCGGATGCGCATGAAACGTGCGCGGAAATCGAAAAGCGCGGGCGGCACGCGGTCGCGCTGAAGGCGAATTTGGGCGTCGAAAGCGAAGTCGAACGGCTCGTGCCCGCGTGCGTCGAGGCGTTCGGCGGACTGAACGCGGTGGTGAACTGCGCATCGCGATTCGATGAAGACACCGCGACCGATTTCAGCTACGCCAAACTGCTGGAAATGACCGCGGTGAACGTTGCTGCGCCGCTGACGCTCGCGCGCATGCTGCACGCCATCACGCCGGAAGACGCCGCTGTCGATGCAAAACGCGGCGTCGTCATCAACGTGCTCGATCAGAAGCTGTACAACATGAATCCGGATTACCTGTCGTACACGCTGACCAAGGCCACGCTCGATAACGCGACCGTCGCGCTGGCGCAGGCGCTCGGACCGAAACTGCGCGTCGCGGGTCTCGCGCCCGGTCTCACGCTGATTTCGGCGGGACAAACGCCCGCGTCGTTCGAAGCGGCGCATCGCGTGACGCCGCTCGGCCGCGCATCGACCGTGGATGACATCGCGCAGGCCGCGTGCTTTCTGGCCAACGCGCACGGCGTAACGGGCACGACGCTCGTCGTCGATGGCGGACAGCATCTCGTGCCGAGTCCGCGCGATGTGATGTATCTCTTCGGCACGCAACAGACTTAACTTTTGGATAGAACATGCTTGCCGCTCTTTCGCACCCCCGGCTGACCGATTGCCGGCGGCTTTTTCTGCGCAACTACGAAGTACGCGTCAACATCGGTGTGCATGATTTCGAAAAGCGCGGCGAGCAACGCGTCGTGATCAACGTCGAACTGTATGTGCCGCTTGCGCTGTCCACGCCCGTCGCGGACAAGCTCGACGAAGTGGTCGATTATGACTTCATGCGCTCGACCATCGCGGATCGTGTGAAGCGCGACCACATCCATTTGCAGGAAACCCTGTGCGATGACGTTGCCGCCGCCTTGCTCGCGCATCCGAACGTGCGTGCGGTCGCCGTATCGACTGAAAAGCCCGACGTTTATCCGGATTGCGACGCGGTCGGCGTCGAAGTCTTTCGCATCAAAGAAGAGGAAAAAGCATGAACGCGCGTGAAGATTCGCTCGAAACGCAAAAGCCCGTGCGCGAAGCACTGACCAAGCGCCAGCAAAAGGAAGCGTACGAGAACAACAAGCTCTTCAAGCGCATCGTGCGGCAAGTCGGCGAGGCGATCGGCAACTTCAACATGATCGAGGAAAGCGACAAGGTCATGGTGTGTCTGTCCGGCGGCAAAGACAGTTACGCGATGCTCGAAATCCTCATGCGCCTGCGCAAACGCGCGCCGATCAATTTCGATATCGTCGCGGTGAATCTGGATCAGAAGCAGCCGGGTTTTCCGGAGCATGTGCTGCCGGAATATCTGAAGCAGCTCGACATCCCGTTCCATATCGAAAATCAGGATACGTACAGCATCGTCAAACGGCTCGTGCCGGAAGGCAAAATGACGTGTTCGCTGTGCTCACGGCTGCGGCGCGGCATTCTGTGTCGCGTGGCGGGGGAATTGGGCGCGACGAAGATCGCGCTCGGCCATCATCGCGACGACATTCTGCAAACGCTGTTGCTCAATATGTTCTACGGCGGCAAGCTGAAAGGCATGCCGCCCAAGCTGCAATCCGATGACGGCAAGAACGTGGTGATTCGGCCGCTCGCGTATGTTAAGGAAACCGATCTCGAAAAGTACGCGGAACTGCGCGAATTCCCGATCGTTCCGTGCAATCTGTGCGGTTCGCAGCCGAATTTGAAGCGCTCGGAAATGAAGGCACTGATCCGCGAATGGGACAAGCGTTTCCCGGGACGCGTGGACAATATGTTCAATGCACTGACGAATGTGGTGCCGTTGCATCTGATGGACAGGAATTTGTTTCCTTTTGCCGGATTGCGTGCGACGGGCAACGCTGACCCGCAAGGCGACATTGCGTTCGACGAGGAACCGTGCGGAACCGAACCGTCAGGCGCACAAAACGCCATTTCAATTGTGCAGTTCGACGACCTGTAACCCTTATCGGACAAGGCAGGAGCGTGGGTTATCCCGTACTGCGTCATCAGTTCGCCGTGCTATATTAATCTCCCAAATTTTCAGATTTTCCTCCGATGAACATCGTGATTCTGGCTGCCGGCATGGGCAAGCGCATGCGCTCCGCCTTGCCGAAAGTGCTTCATCAGTTGGCGGGCCGGCCGCTTTTGTCTCATGTCATCGACACCGCGCGCACGCTGTCGCCGACGCGCCTCGTCGTGGTCATCGGCCACGACGCGGACAAGGTACGCGAGATGGTCGGCGCGCCGGACGTGCAGTTCGTTGTCCAGGACAAACAGCTCGGCACCGGACACGCCGTGCAGCAGGCGCTGCCGCTGCTCGATGCGTCCGTGCCCACGCTCGTGCTCTACGGCGATGTGCCGCTCACGCGCGCGAGCACGCTCGAGCGTCTTGCGGACGCCGCCGGCACCGACCGTTACGCCGTGCTGACCGTCACCGTCGACAATCCGACGGGCTACGGGCGCATCGTGCGCGACACGCAGGGCAAGGTGCGCAAGATCGTCGAGCAGAAAGACGCGTCGCCGGATGAACTGGAAATCGCGGAAATCAACACCGGCATCATCCTGACGCCGACGCGTCAGCTCGAAGCGTGGCTTTCGTCGCTTAAAAACGACAACGGGCAGGGCGAGTTTTATCTCACCGATGTCGTCGAACGCGCGATCGAATCGGGCGTGGAAGTGGTGACTGCGCAGCCGGATGCCGAATGGGAAAAGCTCGGCGTGAACAGCAAGGTGCAATTGGCCGAACTCGAGCGCGTGCATCAGCGTAATGTGGCGTACGCGCTGCTCGAAGCGGGCGTGACGCTCGCGGACCCGGCGCGTATCGATGTGCGCGGCACGCTGGAATGCGGCGCGGATGTGTCGATCGATGTGAATTGCGTGTTCGAAGGCCGCGTGACGGTCGGCGACAACGTGACAATCGGCCCGAACTGTGTGATTCGCGATGCAACTATCGGCGCGGGCACGCGGATCGACGCGTACACGCATATCGAAGGCGCGAGCACGGGCGCGAAGGTCGTGCTCGGTCCGTACGCACGGCTGCGTCCGGGCGCGCAACTCAGCGACGAAGCGCACGTCGGCAATTTCGTCGAAGTGAAGAATGCGGTGATCGGCCACGGTTCGAAGGCAAATCACCTCACGTATATCGGCGATTCGGACATCGGCGCGCACACGAATGTTGGCGCGGGCACGATCACGTGCAACTATGATGGCGCGAACAAGCACCGCACGGTGATCGGCGATGACGTGTTTATCGGCTCGGATACGCAACTGGTCGCGCCGGTGCGCGTAGGCAATGGCGTGACCATCGCGGCGGGCACAACGGTGTGGAAAGACGTCGGCGACGGCGAGCTGGTGCTGAACGAAAAGAATCAAGTCAGCCGGACAGACTATGCGCGTCCGGTGAAGAAAAAGGCCTGAACGTGGGCTCTCGGAAATATTCAAGACATAAGGATCAACGCCCATGTGCGGAATTGTCGGCGCGGTTGCGCAACGGAACATCGTCTCGGTGCTGGTCGAAGGGCTGCGCCGCCTCGAATATCGCGGTTATGACTCGTGCGGCGTGGCCATGCTGAGCAACGGCGAACCGCGTCGCGCACGCAGCGTGGCGCGCGTATCGGATCTCGACGAGCAGGTGCGCGAAACGAACCTCGGCGGCATGACGGGCATCGCGCATACGCGCTGGGCCACGCACGGCGCGCCGGTCACGGATAACGCGCACCCGATCTTTTCGCGCGATACCGTGGCGCTCGTGCATAACGGCATCATCGAAAATTACGAGGCGCTGCGTCAGATGCTGCGCGACAAGGGCTACGAATTCGTCTCGCAGACGGATACGGAAGTCATCGCGCACCTGATTCACAGCATGTATCGTGGCGACCTGTTCCAGACCATGCGCGATGCCGTCAAGCAACTGCACGGCGCGTATGCCATCGCGGTGATGCATAAGGACCAGCCGCATACGGTCGTGGGCGCGCGTCAGGGTTCGCCGCTCGTCGTCGGCGTGGGCGTGGGCGAAAACTTCCTGGCGTCGGATGCGCTGGCTTTGGCCGGCAGCACGAACAAGTTCGCGTTTCTGGAAGAAGGCGATGTCATCGAAATCGCGCTGGATAGCGTGAAGATTATCGATCGCGACGGCATGCCCGCCAAGCGCGAAGTGCGCACGGTCGCGGCGTATGGCGGCGCGGTGGAACTCGGGCCGTATCGCCATTTCATGCAGAAGGAAATCTTCGAGCAGCCGCGCGCCATCACCGACACGATTCCGCAATCCGACAGTTTCGACGCCTCGCTTTTCGGCGACACCACGAAGGACGTGTTTTCGGACATCGACAGCATTCTGATTCTCGCGTGCGGCACGAGCTATTACTCGGGCGTGACAGCGAAGTACTGGCTCGAATCCATCGCCAAGATTCCGACGCAAGTGGAAATTGCGAGTGAATACCGGTATCGCGAGTCGGTGCCGAATCCGAAGACGCTGATCGTCGTGATCTCGCAATCGGGCGAAACGGCCGATACGCTCGCGGCGCTCAAGCACGCGCAATCGCTCGGACACAAGCACACGCTGGCGGTCTGCAACGTGGCGACCAGCGCGATGGTGCGTCTCACCGAACTCGCGTTCCTGACGCACGCGAGCACGGAAATCGGCGTGGCATCGACGAAAGCGTTCACGACGCAGCTCGTCGCGCTGTTCGTGCTCGCCGCGACGCTCGGCAAGATGCGCGGTCATATCAACACGAAACAGGAAGCGGCGTATGTCGGCCAGTTGCGCCACTTGCCGGCGGCGTTGAATAGCGTGCTGGCGCTGGAGCCGCAGATCATCGCGTGGTCGGAAGAGTTCGCGCGCAAGGAAAATGCGCTGTTCCTCGGACGCGGCCTGCATTATCCGATCGCACTCGAAGGCGCGTTGAAGCTCAAGGAAATCTCGTATATCCACGCCGAGGCGTATCCGGCAGGCGAACTGAAGCACGGGCCGCTCGCGCTCGTGACCGAAGCGATGCCGATCGTCACCGTCGCGCCGAACGACACGCTGCTCGAAAAGCTCAAGTCGAACATGCAGGAAGTGCGCGCGCGCGGCGGCAAACTGTACGTGTTCGCCGATGCGGATACGCGCATCGTCAGCGAAGACGGCATTCAGGTGATCCGCATGCCGGAACACTACGGCGCGCTGTCGCCGATCCTGCACGTCGTGCCGCTTCAATTGCTGGCGTATCACACGGCGTGTGCGCGCGGCACAGATATCGACAAGCCGCGCAATCTGGCGAAGTCGGTGACGGTCGAATAAGGCGGGTTTTGAGCGGGGAAATGGAACGTGTCCATTCCCCCGTTTTGCTTATGATGTGTTCTCGCGTTGCTTGCAGATCGCCATCGAGCGCCTGGCCAGACAGCGTGCCGTGCGGAACGCTCGTCCGCTCATCGTAAAATTCGTGTATCGGTTTAACGGTCGCTGAAAAAGGCATTCTGGAAAAGCTATGGCATATCAAAGTCTTGAAATCGCGAAACTGCGAGCGCAACAGGAAGCACTGGATAAACAACTGGCCGAAGCCAAAGACCGCGAGACGCAACACGTATTGCGTGAAATCGTTCAAAAGATGCGGGAGTACGGCATCACGCTGAACGAGCTCATGGGCCGCAAGTCCGGCGCGCAGGCGGCAGAAGAGCCGGCGGCAAAGTATCGCGATCCAGTCAGCGGCGCGACGTGGAGCGGCCGGAGGCGCGCCTGCCTGGATTGCCGGAAAAGATCGGGATTCGTTTCTCGTCGATTCATCCCGAACCTCGCGCGAGATGGTGCAAGCCGCGCTGTTCGGCGACGAACATTAAGGCGTTTCCGCCCGAGCAGAATAAAAAAGCGTCATGCGGATTTCTCTCGCATGACGCTTTTTCTTTGATGCGGCGCTTACTCTTGTTTCAAGTCCGCGGTCCAGTGCTCGGCGACCATTTTATCCGTAATCCGCACCGTCGCGAGCAGCGGCACATAACTGCGCAGCTTGATCTCGCTCGCCGCGGTCTTCTCCGTCTGATACACCTGTTGGTTCACACGCGTGCCGTCTTCGAATTCGAGCAGCCATCGATCGGACCCCATCGGCCCTTTGGCATGGGTTCCACATAGACGTGTTGCATGGTCATCTCCTTCGGTTTGAAAACGTGCGGACGGTTCGCGCGTGGCGAACGCCATCTCTTGTATAAGAGGTTAGCGAAGGATGAGCCGCGCGTATGCGGGTAATGTGTGCACGATCGTAAATAAAAAAACTACGTCGAATTAGTCACTTAACGTGTCAATTTTGCGATGCGAAACGACGTTGCCTAACACGCGACGCATCGCATAGTGCCGTGCAGCATCAGTTTCAGGACCCGGGCCTTTATTCCGTATCGTGAGATTTCGAACGGGCGCTTGATCGAGCAATGCCAGTGCGGCGAGATATTCCTTTCGGCCAGCCATCGTGAGCGCGGCGATCGCGGAGTCTTTGAAAAGTTCATCGTTCGAGGTGTCCGTTGTTGCGCCGATGCGGTTCTTTCGCAGGCGGAAGAACGACAGCGCTTCGAACACGGCCATGCGCTGGTCTTGCGGCACGCCGGCGGCGATCAGCTCAGCCGCGCTGATGAGTTGCGTGAGAGATTGGTCAAAGTCGGTGCGGTTCATTGGTCCTCTTTGTCTTTTGACGAAGTGCATAAGATTTGATGGGCAAGAAAGTGCATATTAGCGCCGAAATCGCCTCTTAACCGGCAACGAAATGCTCTTTGACCTATGCCGTTACGATCAACTCGCTCAGCAGACCGCCTGGCGTCTCCACGCTCATCAT
>LFMX01000086.1 GCA_001184405.1 Candidatus Burkholderia humilis | reverse complement strand
ACCTCATATTCTGCCTAGGGCTGCCGGTATTTTGCGTTTACCTTATTGCGCTCTATAAGGAATTTTCCTTTGATCGCCCTAGCCAAGTGGCGCGCTATGGCCGCCTATTATTCCTTGTCTTACTGGCATTGGCGTGTACGGCGGGCCACACGTTGAATTCAGCAGTCACGAGTCCCTATCTCGCCTTTATTGCAGTACTCATTCGACGGCGCTCTTAGGGATTGCGCAACCTGTCCGGCGTTGACGGGAGACCTGCCTTGCTTAACAGTGAATAGGTCTTACAAATCGCAAAGCGCGCAGATGGTCCGATCGGCCATCTGCGCGCCTAAACCCCTGGTAAACGGAAATTGCAGTCTCAGCTGGCAATAAACGAAATTCTGTAAAGAGCATCCTCAAGCCAATATCTCCGCAATCTATGTGGAAATAAAATAGCACGGAGGCGACAAAATCTCGATTTGCTTGCAAAAATTTTAATCGTATTGCGGTCCTGTTGCGACATGTACAAGTCGTATTTTTCTGAAAACTCGCTCAAGTCTTTTTGAATCTTAGCGAGATCTCCGTTTCTTAAAAGACCTACAATGCGACGCGCCCACTTTTGCCACCAAGATGACGACGTCCCCACGATGGTCACAGCTTTAGAATGCCGTCGATAAAGAGCAAGCGACTTTGGTGAGTATAGAACCTTACCCATAGCTGCTGCCATCATCAGCAACCACCAATCCTTACGTGTGCACGACACGGGAAGCGATTCGATCAACCTGTTTTTTAGTTTTCGGTTTATAACAACCGAAAACCCGAAGGCCTCCATAAAATCGAATATGACATGATGCAATCTTGTACGGGCGTAGGGCACTCTTGAAGAACTCCTTATTTCATTGTCGAATCGCAATATTCAAACGCAGAGAAGAAGAGAGGAACTTCTTGAGACTCGTTTTCCATCGATTGCACGGCGGTTTCCAACTTATTCGGAAACCATATATCATCCTGATCACAGAGGGAATAGAAGTCAGCCTCACCAGATAGCCTTAATATCTCAAAAAAACATTCAGGATATCCGAGTGAAATTTTTCCGTCACCCAACACGTGAAGATCAATCGCTGGATTGCGCCTGATCCATTCGGATACTAGCTCGACGTGCCATCGCAAGAGTCGTCATCTCGAATAGAGAGAGAAGTTCTTGTAAGTCTGATTCGCTAAGCTTTCCAATTGCTCAAGAATGTAGTTCCCTCCGTTGTACGTCGCCAACAAGATATTTACCTTCGACATCTTTATGCTCATCTTTCAAGAACTGATCCACTGGTGAACTGATAGGATGATTAGCACAATATGGGGCTCTCTTTTTTTAAGAGAAATTTGCAGTCCGTTGGTGAGCGATTTAAACGTATATCCGCTCTTATTTCATTCGTACGACGCGCGCAGGGTTGCCGGCGACAACGGCACCTGCAGGCACGTCTGTCAGCACCACTGAATTCGCCCCGACCGCGCACCAACCGCTCCGAGCACACAAGCTCCAGCGCCGATTAAGACGTCACTCTCGATCACCGGAGCACCTGATTTCGCTAGACCGCGGCCGCCGATCACCACATTAGGCGAGATTATGACGCGCTCGCCAATCACTGCTTGCATGTGAACGACGATTCCCAGTCCTTGATAGCCGAATATCACATCCCTTCCCACCCTCGCACTTGGCGGAAGAACGACCGAAAAAAGAATGCGATTTATGCCTTTCAAAAGAGTTGGCAGAACCGGTACTCCATGAAGGTATAACCAGCGAGATAATCTATAAATTCGGATCATGCTGAATTCCCAAGCGTCTATTTTTTGTGAACGGCTTTGGAAAATCGGCATTTAATGAGCATTCCAGCAAATGCTAAATTAGTGACAAAATAGCGTCGCCACATACGCCGAGGCCCCTGGATAACCCTAAATAGCCATTCTAAGCCACAACGTTGCATCCATAACGGTGCGCGTCGGACCTTCCCAGCAACAACATCAAACGTTCCGCCAACACCCATGACGAAATCGACATTTAACTTGTCTTTCCACTTGTTGATGAAGATCTCCTTTTTGGGCGAAGTGATTGCAACAAACAGAAGTCGCGCTCCCGACTGTCGGATTCGCTCAACGAGATTTTGCTCATCGTCCCAGAAGTAGCCGTGGTGACAACCTGCAATCTGCAACGAAGGATGGTGACGAGCAACATTCACTGCAGTTTGCTCTACGACGTCGGCCGTACCGCCGAGCAGATATACTGGAAAACCTTCTACCGTAACCATACCAAGGAGGCGATCGAACAGGTCGACACCAGAAACGCGTTCTGGAACCGGATGTCCGAGAAATCGCGCTCCCCAGACAACCCCCATGCCATCAATATTTATGATGTCACAGGCGCGGACAGACTCTGAAAGCGACGTGTCCTTTTGCATATTAACGACTTTGGCTACATTCACGACAACGTGCTGTGTGAATTGCCGAAGCCGAATTCGCGATGCAATTTGCATCACAGTCTCGTTCATGGTCAAGCTGTCCATTGGACAATCAAAAAGCTCAAATCGCTTCATTCTTCTTTCCATCAGTCTTGCAACGGCTTAGCTCGTGCAGACGTCGTTACCATGTGGGAGCTTAGTGCATAAAATGCCCAAGCTTGAGTCCACTGTAGATAGTTTATTTTGTTAGTTAAGAATTTTCGTTTCTGATACGCAAATCGTTGGGCACGCGGCAAATATAGCGTCGAGACAAGCCGCTCAACTGTCCGATCGGCCAGCGAAAAATCAGATTCCGTGGCTCTGACGTTATCAAGCGTTAGAATTGCTTGAGCGAACGAGTGCGTATCCAGCGGCCAGACTCCGTTATTGTAGTATTTGACCGTCCCGTCGGGTAAGAGGAAGGTCCTGCGATAGTAATTCATTCCATCTTGAATTACCTTTTCGAATTCGCACGTGCTCAACGTCTTATCGAGCAATGAAAGTGCTTCCAAGTTATATCCGGTGTGAAACCCGTCGATAAATCGATGGTGAGAGCATGTTCCATATGTCCACGACCCGTCACTTTGCTGCATCGCGACAATCTGCCGCGCAGCAGTCAGCGCACGATCGATCATGTGCGCGTCACCGCATAGATGTCCCGATTTGGCGACCAGTGCAGACGTCCATAAGCTGGCATTATGTACAAACGCGGCTTCGCCTGGAATATACGAGAAGTAATTTCCCTCGTTGTTCGTTTGATATAGCGTGTTTAAGAATCTTCCCGCGTCAATGGCAGCTTCCGTAAATCGTGAAGCTGCTGTGACGTCGCCTAATTCGAATAATGCGCGCGCCACGTAACACGTGGTGATCGCGTTGGGCTTGCCCTTGAAGTACGAAGAATGCCCTCGCGACCCAGTCAAAGTGATATCCCCATGCGAAATGTCTCCATTTAGCCTTCTCTGAGGCGGCTGTTAGCAACCAATCACCCAGGCTTACTGCCAAATTCAGATAAGACTTGTCCCTAGTATGTTGATAAATTTGGAGGAAACCTAGGATAAATAGCGCGATACCTTTGGGATTGCGTGCCCTCTCCACACCAACCAGACGCCACAGATTGACGGGGCTCCGTTTGTGGAATTGCAACCAGACAATGCTCGCAAGCGGAATTTTGCTTAGCCCCAATGCCTTAAAAATTCGGCTATTGAGACCATCGAAAGGATCAAAACCACAAAAATCGGTGGATCTTGCGTTTTGAATCAGATCCGTGACGATGCAATCCAGCGCATGCACTTTCTCAAAATCGTTCATAAACTGCCTGGTTGTTTATTACCACACTGTTGGTAGAGGCTTACACATTTTCTACCCATACTTTCGGTACTAAAGAGCATCCTCTGACGCGTTCGGCCGTTATTGCCCATCTGCTTACCGAGCTCGGGATTCGACAGAATTTTCGCCAAAGCGCTAGCCAGAGCGTCGACGTCGCGGGGCGCGACCAGAATTCCCGTCTCTCCGTTAACAACCACTTCTGGAACGCCGCCGACCTCAATAGCGACCGTAGGTAGTCCGGCGCTCATTGCTTCTAAGATGCTCATCGGAAGACCTTCATTCCATGAAGGAAGGGTCAAGACAGCGGCACGTCGAAGCGCAGCTTCACGTTGATTCTCATCCATCCAGCCCAAGAAGCGAACAGTTGGTAAATCCCTGCATTTCTCTTCATAGAACGGGATAGCACCTTCTCCGCCGATTTCGAGTAAAGCGTCAGGCACAATGCTCGCAACTCTTCGAAAAGCTGAAATCAAATCGTCGATGCCTTTCTGCGCTTCTACCCGGCCTAAGAATAAGATTGTGGGAATAGCATTTGCGGGCGAGCGCGAAAGATTATTTATAGGCACGCCGTTGAACACTACTTCGGTCCTTGTTCCAGCGATCGTCGAATCGATCCACTCTTTCCAAGCACCCGAAAGTGCTATCATGAAGGGTGCGCGACGGAAAATGAATGTCACCCAGCGCCGCCCGGCTTTACCAAGATCCGCGCCAAAGAACTGCCGAAATCCACCGCCATGAAGGTGAAAGATATAAGGCTTGCGAAGAGCCAGACAAATTGCTGCGATTAGCGTCTTCCTTAGACAGCTTCCCCGCGAGGCCATATGTAGATGAACTACATCACTGCGGTTCCAAAGGCAGTTTCGAATAACGGTAAAAATGGCGCGGAGATATAGCAGCAATGCACCAATTGAATTCGATGCTCCGCTAGTCAGCACTAATAAAACCTCTATTCCTTCGCTCTGAAGTTGTTCCCGCAATAACCTCAATACCGATGCAATCCCGCCTTTCTGAGAAACCGATGCTCCAATCAACGTAACCTTCACTGCTGACGCTCCGCCACGACAAACTTGGTTTTTCCGTTGGGTCCACGGGGAATGGCCGAGACGAGTTCGACCTTTACGTCCACGCGCTCGATTCGCTCTTTAAAATTGCGGCTAAGCTGCTGCTCATCCGTGACACTCCAGCCAAGCCCGGGCACGACGCGCAACACAAACTCGTCGGGCAACCGATATACGATTTGCCCTTGGACAAGATTTTGAATACCTTTGAAAACATGGTCTAGTCGACCAATCGTTCTCCCATCCGAAAGAACGAGCACATCGTCGATACGGCCCAATACTTGTCCTATCGTCGGGAAGATGCACTTGCACGCGCAAGTCCGCTCGTCGAGTTCTACAAAATCTCCGTGCGATATCGCGCAAGCGGCATTGCACTGTTGTTGTACCCCGTTCCGACCAATTCGTATCGGTTGTCTTGTGCAGGAATCAGCTCAGTGCGGCCGTAATCCGTCAGAACATGCCGACTGCCGTGTTCGCACGTTCCTATCGCGATCACTCTTTCGGCTTGCCCATACCAATCGAAAACACGAGTTCCGAATGCAGTTTCGATGGTTTCTCGCATCTCTCAGGTCAAAGTCTCGGAGGAGGTCACGATGGCTTGCAATGATCGGCCCTCCCATCTCACGTCATGCAAAAGCATCCAAGCGACGAACGCATATATCGAGGAGGGATAGGCTTGCACGAGAACGGGATCAAACTTCGCGAGGGTGGTGACATATGAAGCTGCCGTATCATTTGATATGTGATACGAGGAGAGAAATAGCGTATTCGTCCACCAGTCGCAACAAGTGACTGCTTGGCCTTTCTTCTTTGCAGGCCGAATGATGTCTCCGCGTAGCCAAGCCTTCCGGTCCCCTGACCTATACGGAGTTGACGATACACGAACGCCTCTTCCCGCAAGAGGGCCATGTAGTCCTGATGCAATGTCATCGGTTGGCCGCTTGTGCCACTTGTCTTGATGGTATTCCGCAGGAAGTTGTTCCAGCTTCGCGGCTTGAAACCTTGCCGGATTCGCTCTTACATCGCCCTTGGTCAGGCACGGTGACGAATCGGTCAAAACCAGTTTTGCGGCGTCCGGATTGGAACCGCCTTGCGCATGCCTCGTAAATCTCTGAAGCGCCGAAAGAGAGAACTCATTCTTCTTCAATTGCGGATAGGTAAACAATCTCGCGGGGATTCCTCGGACCACGTCTGGAAAGATTCCGCGAAGAGTGAATTTTAGGGATTCTAGTGACATACGATCTCAAGGTTTTCTGTTCTAACCGCGCGTGTTTTCATGCAAGGCGCGATAGCGAATTTTTGTCTCGATCGCGTCTTGCGCGGGCCTTAGAAAGCAGTACTGCTTCTACACGATCGAGATAAATCGTCAAATGCTTAAAGGATTTGTCAATTGAACGAAGCGCTGACTGTGAAAAGCGTTAGCGTTCAGCTATCTCTCGCGCCACTGCACGAGCGAGTAGCAAGTTTTTCAACTGCGATACGCAACATGCGCTTATCAAGAGCATCAGGAAGGCAGCCCAACCGTTTATCCAGGCTGCTGACACACACATTACTGCGAAAATGGTGGTTGTTATGGCACTGATTTTTAATCCAGTCACACTGCGCTCGAAAACCATCAGCACATTCGCGTGCGTCACACTCGAGGACGAAATTAAAGAAATGAGTGCCAAGAGTACTGCGGCAGCCAGCAAAATCTCACGCGCGCTGCCCGGTTCGGTTTTATACAAGACCAGGCCTACAGAAATGCATATGTTGAACAGCAAAATCAAATAGTTTGCCTGCTGTATTTGCCGACACATTACCGCAATTTCGCGATCAAAGCTCTCATTTCTCGCCCTTATCTTTGAAAGCACCGGTATCTGGATGAGCGAGATTGCTCTTGGCACCAGCGCGCCAATCGCCGATGCCGAACTGATCAACGAAAACACACCTGCAAAGCTGGAGCCACAGAGCGTCGACGCAAGCGGTGTAAGCGCCAGCGTCATACCTCCAGAGACTAGATTTGCCAATCCGAACTCAAGTCCCTTCTTCTCGAACGAACCGAGGCGGACCCTCTTGGCGGGAAAGCCGATCGAAGGAAGCATCATGGCGCCTACACCAACTAATGCAATGGCAAGGATCGCCGAAGGCGTCAGTGCACTATTTCGTCCGAGGAACGCTCCGCCGCATGTAGCCAGCGTCAAAAGGACATCGAAGCAAATCGCACCTCGATACCATTTTTGGGCTACGAAATAGTGGCGAGCGATCTGATAGAGCGTCCATCCCCATAGCAGCCCGATGGTTTCTAGCGGCTCGAAAGGAATGGATACAAACTTGCCAGCAGGCAGCAGGCTTGCGCTAATAACGGCAGTCGTAAGCAGCGACATCCAAAGAATCTGGAAAAATTGCTCGCTTGCCTCATTCCTTGTCTTCACCGACGAAATTCGGACCAGTATGAGCGTGGCCCATCCGATTGCAGTAAAAAAGCCTGCCATCTGCGCCACAGCCATATTGGACACAACACGGCCCAACTCTGACACGGAGTAAATGTGCTGAACCGCAAAGAAGCTTGCGATTCGATAAACACCTGGCATCCCGGTGCAAATCAGCGGTTCCGAGCGGTTGAGCCACGCTCGTGCAATATTTCCCAGGACTTGCCATAGTGCGTGGGCCATTTATCCGTGTCGAGAAAGCATCCCACGCGTATCAATCACCACCTTCGTTTGCAGACGAATCGGATCGACGTTCTTGAACGGCGTGTGATCGACCAACACCACAATCACATCCGCGCGCAACAGCGCCTCATTCAGCGCGCAAAGCTGAAGTTCGCCCTTTAGACGCGCAGGCAATTCACTGATATTCGGCTCGACAGCGAGCACGCATCCCGGATACCGCTTTGCGAGATCGGCGGTGATCTCAACCGCCGGACTCTCCCGCAAATCATCGATATTGGCCTTGAATGCCAACCCGAGACACGCAATCACCGGCTCCTTGAACCGCTTCGCCGCGCGCTCCACACGCTCGATCACCCAATGCGGCTTCGAGTCATTCACCGTGCGTGCAGTACGAATCAGCCGCGCCTCATCCGGTGCCGAATCCACAATGAACCACGGATCTACCGCAATGCAATGCCCCCCACACCTGGCCCCGGCTGCAAAATATTGACACGCGGATGCCGGTTCGCCAGGCGAATCAGCTCCCACACGTTGATATCCAGCCGATCGCAAATCAGCGACAACTCATTAGCAAATGCAATCCCCACATTGCGCGATGCGTTTTCGGTCAGCTTGCACATCTCCGCCGTGCGCGCGTTCGTCAGAATGCACTCGCCCTGCACGAAAATTTGATACATCGCGCGCGCGACTTCGCCGCAACGTTGCGTCATTCCGCCGATCATGCGATCGTTCTCGACTAATTCGCGAATCACATGTCCAGGCAAAACGCGCTCGGGACAATGCGCAATGCGAATGTCCGAGTTCTCACCCGCTTGCTGCGGAAAACTCAGGTCAGGCCGCATCTCGGCCATCCACACAGCCATTTGCTCTGTCGCACCGACAGGCGACGTCGACTCCAGCACTACGAGATCGCCCTTCTTCAAAACGGGTGCAATCGCGCGACTGGCCGCTTCGATATAGGAAAGATCAGGTTTGTAGCCGTCGGTGAACGGCGTCGGCACAGCGACCAGAAACGCGTCAGCCGGCTCCGGCGATGTCATCGCTCTCAGAAAACCTTGTGACACAGCCGCATGCACGAGCATGTCGAGTTCCGGCTCGACGATATGAATCTCGCCGCGATTGATCGTGTCCACCGCATGTTGATTCACGTCCACGCCAATCACATTCTTGCGGCGCGCGGCAAATGCAGCTGCAGTCGGCAAGCCAATATAACCAAGACCAACGACAGAGATTGTTTCGAATTCCATATACTGCGCTTCCAATAATTTTTTTAGGTGCCTCAAATAGCCACCGCGGGGGAAACTTCGAGTTCTCGCAAGGCAGCCGCGATTCGATCGCACGCGCGACCATCGCCATAAGGATTCGCGCCGACGCTCATCGCGGCATAGGCGTGCGGTTCGCGAAGCAGTTGCAAGACGTTGTCGACGATCGCTTTCACGTCGGTTCCGACGAGCTTCACGACACCCGCGTCCACGGCTTCCTGACGCTCGGTCGTATCGCGCATGACGAGCACCGGCTTGTGCAGCGGCGGCGCTTCTTCCTGAATGCCCCCGAATCGGTCAGGATCACGTCGGCGCGATCCATCAACCGCACGAAGGGCAAATAGTTGAGCGGCTCGATCAGATGCACATTGGCGATTCGCGTCAGCAGCCGATTGACCGGCTCGCGCACGTTCGGATTCAAGTGAACCGAATAGACGATGTCGACATCAGGTGCCGCATTCGCGATCTGCGCGAGCGCGGTACAAATGCGCTCGAAGCCGCCACCAAAGCTCTCGCGACGATGTCCCGTCACCAGCACAAGACCGCGCTCCGGCGCGAGCTTCGGCAATGTTTGATCAGCGAAGGCGCGCAAGGCGTCATCGTTGGCGAGGCGTGTACGAACTTGCAGCAGTGCGTCGATCACGGTGTTGCCTGTCACGATGATCGTTTCGTCGCGTACGCCTTCTGCCAACAGGTTGTCGCGCGCGGCTCGTCGGTGCGAAATGAAGAAACGCCAGTGCGCCCGTTAGCTTGCGGTTCGCCTCTTCCGGCCACGGCGATACCAGATTGCCGGTACGCAATCCCGCTTCGACGTGTCCCACCACGATGCGCTGATAGAACGCGGCCAGCGTCGTCGCCATCGTAGTGGTGGTGTCGCCATGCACGAGCACCATGTCCTGGCGATACGTCGTCAGAACATCGCGCATGCCGGCGAGAATCGCACCGGTCACGTCGTAGAGATCCTGGCCGCGTTTCATGATGTTCAGATCGATGTCCGCGCGAATTTCGAACAACTCAAGCACCTGATCAAGCATTTCACGATGTTGACCGGTTACGCACACGCGGCATTCAAACCCATCCTCACGCGCAAGGCGTTTGACGAGCGGCGCCATCTTGATTGCTTCGGGACGCGCCCCGAAAGTAAAGAGCAATTTTTTCAATTCAGACCTGAAGGAATGCGAAGGGCGCGAGAGCATCACGCCTCCCGATTTGCATACTGCGAAAATGCGCCATAAGACGAGCTGCTCGACGGCGTGTCGGTCAGCAGCGCGCCATCGACCGGCACGCCTGCGCCGGCAAGTTGACGAAGCGTCTGACTGAGTTCAGCCGCCGTGTGGCAACCGTGGCGAACCACAAGCAGCGTCGCATCTGTGTGTCTGCCGAGCAGACCGGCATCGGTCACGGCAAACACAGGCGGAGAATCGATGATTACGTAGTCGTATCGGTTGCGCAGTTCGTTGATCACTTCTGCCACGCGAGCGCTCATCAGCAATTCGGACGCTTGAACGGTCATCCGACCGCCCGTCATCACATCGAGTTGAGGAAGCACATCACGATGAATGACCTGGTCGAGCGTGGCACCGCCGATCAAATCAGAAAAGCCCGGATTGCGCTTTAGCCCGAAGAGGCCGTTCAAATCACCACGTCGCATATCGCCGTCGATCAGCAGCACGCGCTCGCCGCCCACAGCAAGCACCACCGCAAAATTGGCCGACACGAACGACTTGCCGATGCCTGGCCGCGGACCGGTGAACATGATGATCTTCTTGCGATGTCTCAGCGCGCCGAATTGCAACGCAGTGCGAAGACTGCGAAGGCCCTCGACGGCAACATCGCCCGGGACCGCACTGGCAAGCAAAGTCGTTTTCGACGAATCGCGACGGCGTGACGATTCCAGCGACGCCTGCCGCTCGGAATTCGAAATGATTGGGTACACGGGCAAATCAAGTGCCGCCTCGATTTCCGTAGGCGTCTCGAGTCCGCGATTGAACATGCGCCGCGCGAGCGCCAGGCTGCAACCGCCAAGCAGTCCGAGAATGGCGGACAGCGCGAGGGCCAGCGCTTTCTTTGGCGCGACCGGCTTTTCCGGCACAACCGCATAGTCCACGGTGTGCACATTGCCGAGCTGTCCGGCCTTCAGCACGCGCAATTGCTGCGTGCTGTTAAGCCGGTTGGTGTAGAGATCGTTGCTGACCTTCACGTCACGCAGAAGACGCACTGCATCCTGCTGCACGGACGGCAAGCCGCCGATCTGCTTTTCGTAGTCGCCGGACTGACGCTGAAGTTCGCCGATCTGCGCATCAAGCGCGATCACCAAGAGATGAACCGTGGTGAAACGCTGCACGAGATCCGCGCGCTGCTGCAATGCGACGATCTTCGTGCGATTGTCGATGACCGTCTGAAGCAGCAGCTTGCTCTGTTCCTCGAGATCCACCGCGCCGTTTTTTGCGCGGAAGTCGTTGTAGCGCGCTTCTGCACGGTCGAGATCCGCGCGCAATTGCGGCAACTGGTCACCGAGAAACGCGAGCATCTGTTCCGCTTGCGCCGACTTGCGGTCCACGTTGTGCTGCACGTACAGCGTCGCAATGGTATTGACGGTTCGCGTCACCGCTTCAGGGTCTGCATCATTAAGCGACATGCCGATGATGCCGGACTGCTTGGTCTTTTCCGCGATCTTCAACGCTTGCTGAAGTTCGGCAATGGTCTGCTGCGTTGAAGACCGCTTTAAATCGAAGCGCGTGCCTGCATGCGCGAGAAGCGCAGTCACCGTCAGCTCCACGGTCCCGGCATTTGTGCGCGCCGACGCCTTTTCTCCTACTTGCCCGCGCAGCACAGTTTCGCCATCCGGCGACTTCAATTCGTAGCGGTCGCGGTCGCGTGCAATCAACGTAAAGGATTTGCCGATCAGCCGTGTCGGAACCGTGAACTCGGTCACGCTGATGCGTTCCCCACCCCACGCAAACCCGCCCAGCCCCAGGGGCGCGCTCGTCAGGCCATCGCCCTTCATGAATCGCGCATAAGGCGCACCAATAACCGGGAAGTGATGCGGCTGCGCATCGACATCCAAATGCAAGCGCGACACCGCATCGCCGATCACCATGCGCGAGCGCATTAATTCGATTTCCGCGTCCGCGCTCGCCTTGTTCTGAAACAGCGAAGCCAGATCACCCAGCTTGTCGTTGATCGATCCCGTACCGCTGTCATCATCGACCTGAATCAGCACATCCACGCGATAGCTCGGCGTCCACAGAAATTCGTATAACGAACCAACCACGAGCGTGCACGCCGTCGCAATCGCGATCAGTCCACGACTCTCGCGCAGTACGCTGAAAATCTCCGACAGGTTGATTTCATCGTCACCGGCCGTTTCGTGCGCCTGGCGCTGCTGCTTTATGCGAAGTTCTTTCATTGTCATGCCGCCAGTCGGCGACTCCATTGCGATACGCCGTTGCGAATCTGAGCGAACGCAACATCAAAGACGGCGCGATGACGCCGATACGGATCCGTCACGTCTTCGCGTTCTTCATCGCAAAGACGAAACACCTTGCCGCGCGTCGATGGCCAAGCGGATTCAATCCACGCGCTTTGCGCGCGTGTCATCGTGAGAATGAAATCGGCCGCGTGGGCGCGAGGTGCGTCGAGTTGTGTCGCGATGTGCGACTTGAGCGAGATGCCATCGGCATCGGCCAATTCGGTGATCAGGGAATCCGCCGGTTGACCGACCAGCGCGTGCGTACCTGCGGAAGTCACATCGAGATGCGGCAGTTCACGCGCCAACATGGCGGCCGCAAGCGGACTGCGGCAGATATTTCCCTCACACACCAACAGGACCGATTGAATCATTTTGCGATGACCCCCGCCGTCAGCCCCGTCTGAATCAATGGCATCAAAAGACTCAACACACGGTTGAATCTAACGAAACTATTGCCATCGACATAAACGACGTCTTTCGGCTGCAAATCGAAATCCTTTGCGACGAGCATTGCCACGGGCGAGCGGCTGTCGAGGTGATACACCTCCGGCTTGCCTTCGTTCGAACGGGTCACGAACATCTGCACCGTATCGGCCGTGTTCGAATTGACGCTGCCAGCCTGCGTGAGCGCGTCCGCGAGCGACAAACGGCCATCGCGGCGCGGCACGGCCGAGCCGGGCTTGTTCACTTCGCCCATCACGTAGACATCGCTTTCGTCGCGCGAGCTGATACGCAGCAGATCGCCCGCTTTCAGATACAGCTTCGACGGATTCACGCCTTGCACGAGCATCTGCGGCACATTGATCCGATTCGATACACCATTGCGCACCAGCATGACGTCGCTCTGATTAGCGCTGTCGCTGAATCCGCCGGCGCGCGCGATCGCATCGTAAAAATTGAGGGGCACGTCGGTGATCGACAGCGCGCCGGGATTGCGGACTTCACCGTCCACATACACCTCACGCGATCGATACGACGCCATGCGCACCGTGAGTTGCGGCTTCACCAGATATTTCGACGGCGCGCTCGTGAGCCGCGCCTGAATCTGGTCCGTGCGCAATCCGGCCACCGCGAGCACACCCGCATACGGAAAATGCAGATTGCCCTTCTGGTCGACAACAAAGCCGGACGCCGAATCACTCGGCTTCGCAGGCGTCTGCGTGGCGCCCGTGCCCTGCGCCGCCGCAAACTCGGGGTGATCCCACACGACGATCTGCAGCACATCGCCCGCGCCGACCGTATAGGCCTCAGGCGCTGAAATGAGCTTTTGCGCCTGCTGATCTACCCGCGTCTTGCGCTTCGCCGTGAGTTGCCGGACGAGGCCCAGGTCGAGCTCGGTCAAGGGAATCGCGGGCGTGGCGGCCGTCGCTTCGACTTGCGTCTCGGCGGGTGCGCCGGATGCATCGGACGCGCCGGATGCCCCGGTTTCCCGCGCTTCGCTCGAAGACGTCGCGCGCGTAATGTCCATGCGCATGCCAGGCGCGGAGGCGCAGGCGGCAAGCAATCCGCTTAGCGAAAGGACGAGAGCACGCTTGACAATAGCGTCGCGCGATGTGGGCTGCACGCCGCGAGGAATCGAATCTTTCATGGTGTGTGACTGCGCGTTAATACGCGTTGCGATGAACGAAGCCTCGCGTCATGGTTGCCAGCACGATGCGCAGATCGAGACCGAGTGACCAGTTGCTGAGGTAATGGAGATCGTGTTCGACCCGCTGGGGCATCTTTTCGATAGAATCGGTTTCACCGCGAAACCCATTGATTTGCGCCCATCCGGTGATGCCCGGCTTGATCCGGTAACGATGGATATAGCCATCGACAATGTTCTGATACAGCACGTCGTGCTCGATAGCGTGCGGACGCGGGCCGACGACGGACATCTCGCCGCGCAGCACGTTGAAGAACTGCGGCAGTTCGTCGAGGCTCGTGCGGCGCAGAAATGCGTCCAGCGGCGTGATGCGCGGATCGTGGCGCGTGGCCTGCTCGATTTCGCCTTGACGCGCCTCGTGCACGTGCAAAATAAAGGGATTTTTTTCGAATTTGTCCGAGTTGTTTGCAGGCACGCAATCGAGAGAAAACGCTGCGGAAGATGCGGCGAGCAGCCGCTGAACGAGGGAAGAAATAATCAGGCGGGCGCATTGAGCCGGCACGCAAACATCGGCTTGTCGCCGAATGTTTGCGTGCCGGGCGTCAATCCCTATCAGACAAAGTTCAAACAAACATCAACCAATTCAACAAAAAGATATTCACCACCAGCAACATCACCGCCGTCTGCACCTGCACCTTGAATCACCGCATTCTTATCAGGCAACTCCAGCAACGCCGCCGGGACGATATTGAAGTTCGCGGCTATCGGCGTCATTAGCGTGCCGCAATAGCCGGAGAACATGCCGATCGCCGCCATCGTCGCCGGATTGCCGTGGAATACGCCGACGAGAATCGGTACGCCGACGCCGCCGGTCATCACGGGAAATGCGGCGAAGCCGTTGCCCATCACCATCGTGAAAAGCGCCATGCCGAGCACGTAGACCGCCACCGCGATGATCCGATAAATCCATGCTCACGTACGACGTCGTGACATACGCGACCGCCTTGCCGACGCCGGCATCGGAAAACACGAGCCCGAGCATGCCCAGCATTTGCGGCAGCACGGCGGCCCACGAAAGCGCATCGATCAGCCTCCGCGTTTCGCGCATCGACTGGCGACGGTGTCGCGAGTCATCACGCAGCCGATACCGAAGCCGATCAGCGTCACGTTCTTCAGCTCGATCAACGGCTTGCCACCGAATACGAGATGACTCGCGCCGAGCGTCAGAATCACCGTCACGACAGGAATGGTCAACGCAGGCACGAACAGCTTGTTGCCCAGACACTTCGCGCTTTGACGACGCGTGTCTTCGGACAGCATTTTCGGCTTCGCGCCGGTGACGCCGCCGAATCCGGCGATCAGCGCCATCGCCACGACGAGAAGGCCGACGACCGGCACCGGAATCCAGTCGCCGATCAGAAAGATCAGCGCGTACACCAGCCAGAAACCGCCCGCCGTCAGACGGCGTGGATGCGACTTGTCCGTGAGAATTATCCCCGCGACGACCGCGAGCACGATGCCGACGAGATAGAATAAATAGTTGATCGTGAGCGCCATGCTTTTTCTCCGGCGACGTTGCGGCAGCGCATCGAGTTCGCCCGCGAGCCGCCGGTCGAGCAGCCACAAGCGAAAACCGTGGATCAGAAACGCGCAGATCGCGGTCGGAATGCCCTACACGGCCACATGCATCGGTTCGACGACGATGCCCGCTTCCTTCAGGAACGTGACCATCAGCACGATCGCGCCGAACGCGACGAAAATGTCCTCGCCGAAAAAGAGACCGACGTTGTCGGTCGCCGCCGAATACGCGCGCAGTTTGAAGCGCGTGGCATCGGACAATTTGCCGTAACGCGCTTCGGTCGCGCCTTCGGCCATCGGCGCGAGGAACGGTCGCACCATTTGCGGATGTCCGCCGAGTCCCGCCAGCCCGACCGCCGCCGTGATTTCACGCACGAACAGATAGACGATCAACAGCCGCCCAGCCGTCGCCGCCTTGATGCTCGCAATCCACATTTGCGCGCGCTCGCGCGGGCCGTGCCGTTCGAGCAGACCGATCACCGCGAGCGACAGCAGAATAATGAGCGGAATATTGCGCGTCTTCAAAAAGCCGGTGCCGATCGCCGTCAGAATCTTCTCGACGGGAAAATGCGCCGCGAAGCCGGTGATGATCGCGGCGGCGGCAACGATCAGCATCGGATTGAAACGCAGCACAAAGCCGACGATGATCACCGCCACGCCGATCAACGGCCACAGGTTGACTGAAGTCTCCATAAGGTCTCCAAACCGTTAGGGGAAAAGTGCGCGCTTCTTTGCCAAGCGCGTAGTTGCTAAAACGCCCTGACAATGCAGGGCGTTCGAATCAGATCAGATCAAGTCAAAGCGTGCGCGACGCGTACGTCGATGCCCGCATCCGCCAGCGCGCCGCGAATGCGCCGCGCGAACGCCAGCGCGTGCGCGCCATCGCCGTGCAGACAAATGGTTTGCGCATTGAGCGGCATCCATTCGCCCGATACCGCCTGCACGCGCTGCTCACGCACCATCGCGAGCGTGCGATCGAGCACGACGTTTTCATCGTCGAGCAATGCGCCCGGCTCCTTGCGCGGCACGAGCAAACCATCCGCACGATAGCCGCGATCCGCGAACACTTCCTCGATCGCGACCAATCCCGCGCGCCGCGCCGCTTCGATCAGTCCGGAATTGGCAAGCCCGAACACGAGCAGCGACGGATCGAAATCATGCACGGCGGACACGATGGCATCCGCAATCTCCGGGCTGCGCGCGGCCTGGTTATACAGCGCGCCGTGCGGCTTCACGTGCGCGATGCGCCCGCCTTCCGCCTGCGCGATCGCCGACAGCGCGCCCAGGTTGATACAGCACGCCCGCGTAAATCTCTTCCGGCGGCAGATCCATCTCCTTGCG
>LFMX01000085.1 GCA_001184405.1 Candidatus Burkholderia humilis | reverse complement strand
CGATCGACCAGGTGACGAACATCGCTCAAGCCGGCGGCAATCCGATATTGGCCATCGACGGCAACCGCGACACCGAGGCAGCCCAGACAACGGGCACGCACGCCGTCGCAATCGGCGCGAACGCCAACGCCAGCGCGGAGAACTCGGTCGCGCTGGGTGCGAACTCGGTGGCGGATCGCGTGAATACGGTGTCGGTCGGCTCGGCAGGCAACGAGCGCCAGATCACGAACGTCGCCACCGACACCGCCGACACCGACGCCGTGAACGTGCATCAGTTGAACCTTGTGGCCGCTCAGGCGCAGAACTACACCGACGCGCGTATCTCCGGCCTGCAAGGTCACAACGACGTTGCGGGCAAGGCGTGGGGCGGTATTGCATCGGCGATGGCGGTCGCGAGTCTGCCGCAGCCGACGGGTCCGGGCAAGACGATGGTGGCGATCGCCGGTTCGCGCTTCGCCGGCGCGACGGGCGCGGCAATCGGCGTGTCGTACACAACGCCGAATGACCGCTGGGTCGTCAAGTTCTCGGGGAAAACCAGCAGCTACGGCAGCGTGGGCGTGGTGCTTGGCTCGGGCTATCAATGGTAAGTCGACGGCATCTGCCTTGTTCGTGCACTAAGAAGCTTTAACAGAATGACTTTTGAAGTTATCGCCAGCAGATGATGCAGCAGGCGAGCTTGAGGAAAGCTTCGTGAATGAAGGCTAGGCGCTCGAAGCGGATGCGCAGCCGCCGGAAGTTAGAGCCCAGAGATCGTCGTCAAGTATGGGTCTGGCCATTTCCTTTTCGCCGTCGAAACAACGATCAGGTTAACAGGAACGGCCTGAAGTAAATAGCCCCATCCATCATTTTGTTAAAGCTTCTTAGCTTGCCTGCTCCACATATTGCGCGATGCTGCGCCCAAACGACCAATCCTCACGCGTGTTCGGAGCGAGCGCGATCATGACGTCCTCGGGCCTTAATCCAGGCGATGCAGTAAGCTTGGTGACTAAGGTCTTGTAGAAAGCCTACTTGGTTGGTTGGCAAATCGCGCCAGTCACTTGCCGTGATGTGAATGAAGACCACATCATCGCTCCGATCGATGCCCAGATAGCCGGAGTCATAGATGAAGTCATCGCGCTCGTATTGCTGGATCAACTGGAAGCGATCGTCGACAGGCACCTTGAACGCTTCGACAAGCGCCTCATGCACGCCATTCGAAATAGCGCGGATGTAGTCGCGCGGTTTGCCCTTTGCAAGCGAGATTCTGACGAGCGGCATGATGCATTTCTCCTTAAACCGGTGGAAGTCTCAAACACTGCATCGTTTGACGTCACCGACTTTACGCCGCATCGCGCTCGTAGAAAATTCAATACTTTCAAACGGTGGATTCGACTAAATCGAACGATTCCGTGCAGGCTTAAGGCTTAGCGCGCGCAATGCATCGACGATATTCATTCTTGACGCGCGTAAGACCGGCAGAAATCCGCCAATGAATCCCATGATGAGCGAGAAGACCACGGTTTGAATTACAACGGCCGGCGTCAGAATGAAACGGAACGACAGGTCCGCAAAGGTCTGGAAATTCGTGGTGGAAAAAGAAGCGAATTGCATCAGCGCGGCACAGCAAAGGCCGGCTAGTCCGCCTACCAGTCCAAGCAATAGTGCTTCGAGCAGAAACGCGCCGAGCACGTCAGCGCGCTTGAACCCGAGCGCGCTGACGTGCCGATCTCCGCGACGCGATTCGCCACCGACGCATACATGGTGATCATCGCGCCGATCATGGCCGCGATCGAAAAGATGCTCGACAGTGTGATGCCGAGAATATTGATGAAGGTCGAGAGCGCCTTGGACTGATCGCCATAAAACACTTGCTCGCGCTTGGCTTCTTCGGCAAGACACGGATCTCTTTTCTGAAGCGCTCAAAGGCATCGGTATTAGCGAGGCGCAGCACCATCGAAGAATAGCTCGTGCGGCAGAACGATTGCATGAGCTGATCCACATCGCCCCAGATTTCCGAATCGAATCCGCTGCCGCCCGCGTCGAACTTGAGCGAAATCAACACCACGGTTTCCTTCGATACGAGCGGTTCGCCATCGCCATTCATCGCAATCGACGGATGCATCTCCATCACGTTAGCCTGACCGCGATCGATCGCGCTTTGAATTTCCGTTTCGGCGCCTTTGCGAATGACGACGACGTTGTCGTGTTCGCCTGTCGATACGAGTGTTTTCTTGAGCCCCGCGTCGAGCATCAGCACCGTTGCAAACACGAATACGACAAGCGCGAGTCCGCTTGCCGTTAGCAGCGTCGTCAAGCGACGAGCCCAAAGATTGCGCGCGACATAGGTAACCGGAATGGCCATATGCGCGCCTTAGCCGATTGCCCGCAAGCCTTCGACGATCCGCACGCGGCTTGCCTGCACCGCCGGTACGATCGCCGCGGCCAGCGCAACGATTAACGCACATGCCGCCTGCAGCAGCATAGTTTCGTGCGAGACCTTGAAGACCGGGAACACACCGCCGGTCGCTTGCTTAAAGAATTCAGCCGCAGGCGGCGTCACCAGTATGCCGATGCCGCCTGCGGCTGAATTCTTTAAGCAAGCGACTCGCCGAACACGAGCACGCTAAGAAAAGCCGGCCCGAAACCGAGTGCCTTGAGCGTTGCGTATTCCGTCGTGCGCTCGCGTGCGCTCATGACCATCGCATTGGCTATCACGGCCATGATGATCAGAACGACCACGAATGGCCGCTATGATCTGGTTCGACATGGCGACAAAGCCCAATTGAAACGCCTGCTCGGTTTCCGTCAGCGTTTCGGCAAGCGAATTTTTAAACACGTCGTCGATATTGCGCGACACGGCCGCCGCTTCATCGGGATTCTTGATGCCGACCACGAACACGCCGACTTGATCCACCTGACGCTTCGTCGTTTTGCGAATCGTCTCGTTCAAATAGTCGTAGTGGAAAATAAGCTGCCGCGTAATGGTCGATTCATCGCGCCCTTCCATGATGCCGCGCACGACGAAATCCCACGTGCCGGGATAGATCGTGCCCTTGAGCGGAATGACATCGCCAACCTTAAAGCCGAACTGCGTAGCAAGCTGACGTCCAATCAGACAGCCTTTGCGATCGCGCTCATAGTCGGACCGTTGCTGAGGCGAAAGAATGAACTCGGGATAAAGATCCAGATAATTGTCCGAGACCGCGAATTGCGCAAAGAAATTCTTTGGATCGGGATAAACGCCGCCAAACCAATTCGAGCGCGCGACGATCGTCACGCCGTCGACGCCGCGTATGCGATTTTAATAAGCCAGCGTCAAGGGAAATACAAGCGAAATAGCATTGCGCGTGACCAGACGCGCATTCGACGCCGCAGCCGCGCCCGCATACCACGCGTCCACCACGGTATGCAGCAAGCCATACGCAAGGACGGCAATCGTCAGCCCGAGCACAGTCAGCGCCGTGCGCAGCTTATGACGCGTCGCGTTGCGAAGAATCAGCTTGAGAATAAACATGCCTTAGCGCGCCATGCCTTGCGTGCCATCGATCAGCTCGCCTTTTTCCAGATGCACGAGCGCCTTTGCTGCATTGGCCGCGTGCGCATCGTGCGTCACCATGATGATGGCCTTGCCAAGACGCTCGTTTAGACGTTGCAGCATTGCAAGCACTTCGGTCGCGGAGTGGCGATCGAGATCGCCGGTGGGTTCGTCCGCAACGATCAGCGTCGGGTCAGTGATCAGCGCGCGCAATGGCAACACGCTGCTGCTGGCCGCCCGACAATTCCGACCGGTTATGTCGTGCCACAACGCAAGGCGGCGGTGGCATCCAAGGGACAGGGATACGTCGAATGGCTTGGCGTACTGGAAGGCACGCAAGTCAAGGAAGGCGAGATCATCGCGCGCCTCGAAAGCGAAGATGTGTCTGCGTCGCTTGCACAAGCGCAGGCGCAGGTCAAAGTCGCGCAAGCAAATCTTGAACTACAGCGCGCGGAATTAAAGAATGCGGAAGTCGATCTTAAGCGCTTTAAGATTCTCGCGCCGCAAGGCGCCATTCCCATCACGCAATACGATGCCGCGCTTGCGCGTTTCGATAAGGCCAAGGCGTCGATCAATAGCGATGAAGCGGCCGTCATTTCCGCGCGAGCCAATGCGCGCGCTGCGTAAGTCGCCGTCGATCAGACCGTGATTCGTGCACCTTTCGATGGCGTTGTGCTCGAAAAGCACGCGAACGTCGGCGATAACATCACGCCGTTCTCATCGGCATCGGATAGCAAGGGCGCGGTCGTCACCATTGCGGATATGAAAACGCTCGAAGTCGAAGCAGACGTCGCTGAATCGAATATCGCGAAAATTGCGGTGGATCAGCCGTGTGAGATTCAACTCGACGCGCTGCCCGATATGAGCGCCAAGATTGCGTTCTTGTCCAAGCCTGTGCCGCCGGATCAAAAGAAAGCCTTAGTGGCTGTGCAGCCGGGCGCGGTAGTCACGCGTGGCGGCAAGCAGGTCGTTTATGTCGTCGAGAATGACAAGGCGCGCGAAGTAACGGTGATGACGGGCGAACGTCTTGGCGATCTGCTTGCGGTGCAAGGCGTCAAACCGGGCGATACGCTCGTGCTCGCGCCGAATGATCGCATCAAGGACGGCGCGAATATTACTGTGGCGAAGAAATAATGTGAGCGCGCCTTTAGTCAGGATCAATCATGTCATGAAGTCGTACCGGCGTGGCGTGCAAACGGTGCCGGTATTGACCGACATTACGCTTGACATTGCAGAGGGCAATTTCGTCGCGCTGATGGGCCCGTCCGGTTCAGGTAAGAGCACGCTGATCAATTTGATTGCCGGCATTGACCGGCCCGATAGCGGTGAGTTGTCTGTCGGTGAACTCGATATCACGCGCTTGCCTGAAGCCGCCTTGGCCGATTGGCGCGCGGCGAATGTCGGTTTCATCTTCCAGTTCTATAACCTGATGCCGGTGCTTTCCACGTTCGAGAATGTCGAGTTGCCGCTCATGCTTACGCGGCTTTCGCGTCATGAGCGGCGCGAGCGCGTCGCAATGGTGCTGGATATGGTGAATATGGACGATCGCATGGATCACCTATCCGTCTACTTCGTCGATACGCGTTGGCTCATGTGGCTGCTCGGCCCGGCGACCGTCGCGTTCGCGGTGCCGATCTACGAATACCGCGCGCTGTTGAAGCGCCACTGGATTTCGCTGACCGTCGGCGTGACGGTCAGCATTCTAGTCGCGGTCGGCGGGTCGCTTGCGCTGGCGAAATTGCTGCATCTGTCGCCGGAATTGCAGCGCAGTCTCGCGACGCGTTCCGTCTCCACGCTGTTTGCGCTCGCCGTTTCCGACAAGATTCACGCGCCGAAGGATTTGACCGCGCTCTTCGTGATCGCGACGGGCGTGTGCGGCATGTTGTTCGGCGAGATCGTGCTGGCGCTCGTGCCGTTGCGCACGCGGCTCGCGCACGGCGCGCTGTTCGGCGCAGCGGCGCATGGCTTGGCACGGCGAAGGCGCGCGAACTCGGCAGCGAGGAAGGCGTCGTCGCCAGTCTCACGATGATGATCGCCGGCGTCGTCATGGTCTTGCTCGCGCCGCTCTTCACCTTATTGCCGATGTAGCGGTTCTTTGGGAGTTATCGACAGGAAGTCTTGAACGGGCCCATTTAAAAATGCCCCCATTTTTGTCGATAATTCGCCGATCATGCTGCCCACCACCGTCATCATCCCTTGTTTCAACGCGGAATCGACGCTCGCGCGTGCGCTCGCAAGCTGTGTCGCGCAACCGGAGGCCGCGCAGATCATCGTCGTCGATGACGGATCGACGGACGCCTCCATGCAGATCGCCGCGCGACTCGCGCATCCGGCTGCTCGCGCTGAACCAGAACGCGGACGCGGCACAGACGCGCAACTGGGGCGCACTGCACGCGGATTTCGGCACGCTCGCCTTTCTCGATGCCAACGACGAATATCTGCCCGGCGCACTGGCCACCGCCACACTGTTTCTCAAGGACCGGCCGCGAGAGGCCTGAATATCGCGTTTTGCGGATTTCCGGAGCGAATCAGCCGTCATCCGGACTTCGAACGGCTCGGCGCTGGTCGTCGGCACAGTGCCGAGCAGTCTCGTGATCCGGCGCTCGCTGTTTCTGACGCTGGGCGGCTTCGCCAGCGCCGACGTGTTTCGCGCCGTGGGCGGCGAAGACATGCCGCTGTCGAAATCGCTCGCGTTGATTCAGGGCAATCCGCGCCTCACGAGCGGCCCGCACGTGCGCATGCATTACCACGCGGGCATTCACACCGAGCGCTTTTTCGCCATCAACATGGGATTTTCGAAGGACCCGAGTCCGGCCGAAACGGCTTCCGTGATCGACATTCAGATGCGCATCGCGCATCGCGGTGTTCGAGGAAGTGCGCGGCCTGCGCAATGCCCGGCTCGGGTGATCATCCGGCAGTGCGAAGCTGACAACCTTTTTTGCTACAATAGCCGCTCGCTTCCGAGGAGCGTTGCGACGGGCTGAAAAACGCCCGCCAGGCTCGGCAGCCTTCAATCCGGACGGTTCGAAGGCATCGTAAAAAGCCCGCTGAGCCACCGCATCGAACGGCGCTCACGTCAACATTTCTAGTCTTTTTTAGAAAGGAGGGCGTGATGAACGCCGCAGTTCTCGATTCCAATTCCAAAGATTATCTCGTTGCCGACATGTCGCTGACCGCGTGGGGCCGCAAGGAACTCGACATCGCCGAAACGGAAATGCCGGGTCTCATCCAGACGCGCGAAGAGTACAAGGCGCAGCAGCCGCTGAAGGGCGCGCGCATCGCCGGTTCGCTGCATATGACCATTCAGACGGGCGTGCTAATCGAAACGCTGACCGCGCTGGGCGCGGACGTGCGCTGGGCATCGTGCAATATTTTCTCGACGCAGGATCACGCTGCCGCGGCGATCGCTGCGGGCGGCACGCCGGTGTTCGCGTTCAAGGGCGAATCGCTCGACAAGTACTGGGAGTTCTCGCATCGCATTTTCGAATGGCCGAATGGTCAGTTTGCCAACATGATTCTCGATGACGGCGGCGACGCGACGCTGCTGCTCATCCTCGGCTCGAAGGCTGAGAAGGACCGCTCGGTCATCAGCAAGCCGACCAACGAAGAAGAAGTCGCGCTGTACAAGTCGATCGCTAAGCATCTCGATGCCGATCCTTCGTGGTACTCCACGCGCCTCGCGCACATTCAGGGCGTGACGGAAGAAACGACCACGGGCGTGCATCGTCTGTATCAGATGGAAAAGGAAGGGTGTCTGCCGTTCCCGGCCATCAACGTGAACGATTCGGTCACGAAGTCAAAGTTCGACAATCTGTACGGCTGTCGTGAATCGCTGGTCGATGGCATCAAGCGCGCGACCGACGTGATGATTGCGGGCAAGATCGCGGTCGTGGCCGGTTACGGCGATGTAGGCAAGGGCTGCGCGCAATCGCTGCGCGGTCTGGGCGCAACCGTGTGGGTCACGGAAATCGATCCGATCTGCGCGCTGCAAGCGGCGATGGAAGGCTATCGCGTCGTGACGATGGAATATGCCGCCGACAAGGCCGACATCTTCGTGACGGCGACGGGCAACTACCACGTCATCAACCACGACCATATGAAGGCGATGCGCAACAACGCGATCGTCTGCAACATCGGTCACTTCAATTCAGAAATCGACATCGCGTCCACGCGTCAGTACACGTGGAACAACATCAAGCCGCAGGTCGATCACATCATTTTCCCGGACGGCAAGAAGATCATCATTCTGGCTGAAGGGCGTCTGGTGAATCTGGGCTGCGCGACGGGCCATCCGTCGTTCGTGATGTCGAACTCGTTCACGAACCAGACGCTCGCGCAGATCGAACTGTTCACGCAGAGCGACAAGTACGAGAACAAGGTGTACGTACTGCCGAAGCATCTGGACGAAAAGGTCGCACGTCTGCATCTGGGCCGTATCGGCGCGGAACTGACCGAGCTGACGACGGAACAGACCGGTTATATCGGCGTCGACAGGAATGGTCCGTTCAAGCCGAATCACTACCGCTATTAATCGCTTGCGGCGATTCCTTGCGCAGACGTGAACGCTACGTCCGCGCAACACAAACGCATCAACCGGAGATTTCTCGATGACCGTGCTGCTGACATGGCTGATCAACGCGCTCGCGCTGTTGATCATCACGTATCTGGTGCCGTCGATTCACATTCGCAGTTTCGGCACGGCGCTCATCATTGCGGTAGTGCTCGGGCTGATCAACGCGATCATTCGACCGGTGCTGATCATCTTCACGTTGCCGGTGACCATTCTCACGCTCGGGTTGTTCATCCTCGTCGTGAATACGCTGTGTTTCTGGCTGTGCTCGTCGCTGCTGAAGGGTTTCGAAGTGTCGGGCTTCTGGTCCGCGTTCTTCGGCTCCATTCTGTACAGCATCGTGTCGTGGCTGCTGGCGGCGCTGGTGTTCGGGAATCGAAATTTCGGTTGATGCGGGCAGTCGCCGCGCGTCATCAAACATCATGAAACCGATCGAACTCTCATTCGAGTTTTTCCCGCCGAAGACGGACGAAGGCGTGCAGAAGCTGCGTGTGTCGCGCACGGAGCTTCAGAAGCTGTCGCCCAAGTTCGTCTCCGTGACTTTTGGCGCGGGCGGGTCCACGCAACAAGGCACGCTCGATACCGTGCTCGAAATGGCGGCGGAAGATTTTGAAGCGGTGCCGCATTTGTCGTGCATCGGCTCGTCGAAAAACAGTCTGCGCAGCATTCTTTCGCAGTACCACGATCACGGCATTCGCCATATCGTCGCGCTGCGCGGCGATCTGCCTTCGGGCATGGGCGAAGTCGGCGAGTTGCGCTATGCGTCGGAGCTCGTGGCGTTCATCCGCCAAGAGCACGGCGACTGGTTCAATATCGAAGTGGCCGCGTATCCGGAGTTTCATCCGCAATCGAAGTCGCCGCGCGCGGATCTGCAAAACTTCGCGCGCAAAGTGAAAGCCGGCGCGAATTCCGCGATCACGCAGTACTTCTTCAACGCGGATTCGTACTTCGCATTCGTCGGCGAGGCGCGCAAGCTCGGCGTCGATGTGCCGATCGTGCCCGGCATCATGCCGATCACGAACTTCTCGCAGCTCATGCGCTTTTCGGACATGTGCGGCGCGGAAGTGCCGAAATGGGTCGCGCGTCGTCTCGAAAGTTTCGGCGATGACCGCGAGTCCATTCGTGAATTCGGCCTCGATGTGGTGACGGGCCTGTGCCGTCGTCTGATCAATGGCGGCGCACCCGGCTTGCATTTCTATACGCTCAACGGTGCGCAAGCATCGAAAGCGATTTGCGAGCGGCTCGGCTTCAAGAGCAAGTAAGTCGTTTCGATTCACCCGCGCGGCGCCGCTTCCTGCGGCTCGCGCGGTTTCTTACGTTCGACGCCTGACCACGGCGAATCGTGGCGCGTCCCGATTTGCGTTGTGCTCTATTGGTGGTTGATCATTTTTCCGGTCCGGCGCACGCTCAACAGGCACGCACGACCGGCGCATTTCCGCCATGAACGCTTCTTCCACACCTGCCGGTTCCTCCGAGCTCTCTGCATCCGATTACAAACAAGCCGCCGGCCTGGCATGCGGGCGCGCGCGACCTTGCGCGTAAGCTTTGCGTGCGCGTACTGGCCAACGATCCGCATCACTTCGACGCGCTGCATCTGAGCGGCGTCATCGAACTTGGGCGCAACCTCGAAGCCGCCCGCGCATGGTTCGAGCGTGCGCACCGTGCGCGAAGCGCCGAACCTGCTCGTGAATCTCGCGCTGACTTACGGCAACACCGCGCCCGCACAGGCGTTGCTGGAACGCGCGATTGCGCTCGATGCCACGCATGTGAGCGCGTGGCATCGGCTGAGCGCCTTGCTGCGCGAACAAGGCCGCGACGCCGAATGCGAAGTCGCGCTGCGTCGGTTGATCGAACTCACGCCTGCCGACGCCGACGTACTCAACAACCCCGGCGGCTTGCTCGCGCAGATGAAGCGTCACGACGAGGGGCGCCCGCTCATTGAACGCGCGCTCGCGTTACGTCCGGATTTTGGCGAAGCGTGGTCCAATCTCGCCGGTCTTGAGATGGAAACCGGCGACGACGAAGCGGCCATTGCGCTGATGGACGGCGCGCGGTTTGCGCGTGGCATGGAGGCGGCGTATCGGCACATGTGGTATGCGTGGTGCGCGGAGCAATGATGTCGTGCCGGCAGACAGCAAATCGGCGCGGTGAGTCCATTGATTGCCTGAGCCCGTACAAAGGCACATGAAGAGCTGCGCCTGTGCGATGCAGCAATCCATCGCGCGGCACGCTGTCAACCCGGCGTTTTCCACAAGCGGCGCGGCTTTTTGGGTGGTTGTGACACCGGCATGCGCTCGGTAAGATCGCGCTACGCCGGCTCCGGCCTGCACTGAACTGGAGGAAACATGAAAGAAAACAAACTGTTGCGCGCTGCACGATTCGTATCGGTCGTGGCGCTTGCAGCGGCATCGATTGCACAGGCCCCGCTCGCGCACGCCGCGGGCAGCATTCCCAACAAAACGCTGATCTACTGCTCGGAAGGCAGCCCCGCCGGTTTCGATCCGGCGCAATACACCACCGGCACCGATTTCACCGCGAACACGTTCACCGTCTATAACTGTCTTGTCGAATTCGAACGCGGTGGCACGAAGGTCGAGCCGGGTCTCGCCGAAAAGTGGGACATCTCGCCGGACGGCCTGACCTACACGTTCCATCTGCGTCATGGCGTGAAGTATCAGACCACATCGTTCTTCAAGCCAACGCGCGAGTTCAACGCGGACGATGTCGTGTTCACGTTCCAGCGCATGCTCGATCCAAACCAGCCGTTTCGCAAGGCGTACAACGTGGCCTTTCCGAACGGCATGGAAATCACGCTGTGGGCCATGCCCGTCTCGCGTCCGTACAACCCGAACGCGCGTCTGATGGCCGAAATGATTCAGGCCGACTGGGCAAAGATCGGCGTGAAAGCGAATATCGTGTCGTACGAGTGGGGCGAATACATGAAGCGCGGCCACGCGGGCGAACATGACGCGATGCTCGTCGGCTGGACCGGCGACAACGGCGACCCCGACAACTGGCTCGGCACGCTGCTCGGCTGCGACGCGGTGAAGGGCAGCAACTTCTCGAAGTGGTGCTACAAGCCGTTCGACGAACTCGTCGTCAAAGGCCGCACGACCAGCGATCTCGCGCAGCGCACGAAGTTCTACACGCAGGCGCAAGAGATCTTCGGTCAGCAACTGCCGTTCTCGCCAATCGCGCACTCCACGGTCTATCAGCCGATCAGCAAGAAGGTGCAGGGCATGAAGATCGAACCGCTCGGCTACGTGTGTTTCGATGGCGTCAGTGTGCAGTAAGTCTTTGCTGCGGAACGCTTTTTGCACTAAACCATAACTAATCGAAAAGGTCCGGCGGCGCGGGTCATCACGATCCTCGCCGCCGGACGCGTATCAACCCCCACGAACGATACAAAGGGCGATCATGTTCCGATTCGTTTTGCGACGCATAGGAATGGTGATACCGACGTTCATCGGCATTACGATTCTCGCGTTCGCGCTCATCCACCTGATCCCGGGCGATCCCATCGAAGTGATGATGGGCGAGCGCGGCGTGGACCCGGCCATGCACGCCGCAGCCATGAAGCGCCTGGGTCTGGATGAGCCGCTGCCGCTTCAGTATTTCCATTACGTCACGCACGCGCTCAAGGGCGATCTGGGCACGTCGATCATCACGAATACGAGCGTGATGGGCGAGTTCATGGCGCGCTTTCCCGCGACCGTCGAGCTCTCCATTTGCGCGATGATTTTCGCGCTGATCGTCGGTTTGCCCGCAGGCGTTGCGGCGGCGTTGAGACGCGGCACCGTCGTCGATCACGGCGTGATGGGCACCGCACTCACCGGCTATTCCATGCCGATTTTCTGGTGGGGCTTGATCCTCATCATGTTCTTTTCGGCGAAGCTCGGCTGGACGCCGGTTTCCGGACGCATCGCGGTGGAATACGACATTCCGCACGTCACCGGTTTCATGCTGATCGATTCCCTCTTTTCCACCGATGAAGGCGCGTTCACGTCCGCTGTGTCGCATCTGATTTTGCCGACCATCGTGCTCGGCACGATTCCGCTTGCGGTCGTCGCGCGCATGACGCGTTCATCGATGCTCGAAGTGCTGCGCGAAGACTACATTCGCACGGCACGCGCGAAGGGTTTGTCGCCGTTGCGCGTGGTCGTCGTGCATGCGTTGCGCAATGCGCTGATTCCCGTCGTCACCGTGATCGGTTTGCAGGTCGGCACGCTGCTCGCGGGCGCGGTGCTGACCGAGACGCTGTTCTCGTGGCCGGGCGTCGGCAAATGGCTGATCGATGCCATTTCGCGTCGCGATTATCCGGTCGTGCAAGGCGGCATTCTGATGATCACGACGCTGGTGATTCTCGTGAATCTGGTCGTCGATTTGTTGTACGGCGTGTTGAATCCGCGCATTCGCCATACTCGCTGAGGAAACACGAATGATGGCTGACGTTCAAAACAATCTGCCTCCGGGTGCGTTCACTCTGCCGTCCGGCCGCATGGTCGCCGCGCGCGAGTTCTGGGCGAATTTTTCACGCAATCGTGGCGCGGTCATCGTCGGGCTGATCGTGATCTTGCTGATTCTGGTCGCGATCTTCACGCCGTTGATCGCGCCGCATAGCCCGATCGAGCAATATCGCGATCACGTGAAAATTCCGCCCGCATGGCTCGACGGCGGCAATCGCATGTTCCTGCTCGGCACCGATGAAGCCGGTCGCGACATTCTTTCGCGTCTGATGTACGGCGCGCTGTCGTTCTGGATCGGCTTCGTGTCGGTCGTGCTCGCGCTGATTCCGGGCATCGTGCTCGGCTTGATGGCCGCGTTCTTCCATTGGCTCGATACACCGATCATGCGCGTGATGGATGTGCTGCTCGCGTTGCCATCGCTGCTGCTCGCGGTGGCGGTCGTCGCGATCATCGGACCGGGACTCGTCAATACCATGTTGGCGATTGCGATCGTCGCGCTGCCGGGTTATGTGCGTCTCACGCGCGCATCGGCGCTCGGCGAATTGCAGAAGGAATACGTGACGGCATCGCGCGTGGCGGGCGCAGGCACCGCGCGGCTGATGTTCTCGCAAGTGCTGCCGAACTGCGCCGCGCCGCTCATCGTGCAGGCGACGCTCGGCTTTTCTTCCGCCATTCTCGATGCCGCCGCGCTCGGTTTTCTCGGCCTCGGCGTGCAACCGCCGGCGGCGGAGTGGGGCGCGATGCTCGCGTCCGCGCGCGATTACATCGAAAGCGCATGGTGGATCGTGACGATGCCGGGACTTTCCATTCTCGTTTCGGTGCTTGTCATCAACCTGCTCGGCGACGGTCTGCGTGACGCGTTCGATCCGAAACTCAAGCGGATGGGCTAAGCCATGAACGATCTGTTGACTATCCGCAATTTGCAGGTGACTTTCGGCGGCACGCAAGCCGTCGATCGTATCGACCTGAGCGTGAAACCGGGCGAAGTCGTCGGCGTGGTCGGCGAATCCGGTTCCGGCAAAAGCGTCACGATGATGGCGCTCATGGGACTCATCGACCATCTCGGCAAAGTGACCGCCGATCAGGTCACGTTCGATGGCAAGGACTTGCTGAAGGCGTCGGCGCGTACGCGCCGGAAGATCATCGGCAAGGACATTGCGATGGTGTTTCAGGACGCGCTGACGAGCCTGAACCCGAGCTACACCGTCGGCTATCAGATCAAGGAAGTGCTGAAGCTGCACGAAGGTTTGCGCGGCGATGCGCTGCATCAACGCGCGCTCGAACTGCTCGATCAGGTCGGCATTCCGGACGCAAAGAACCGCATCAATTCGTTTCCGCATCAGATGTCGGGCGGCATGAATCAGCGCGTGATGATCGCGATGGCGGTTGCGTGCAATCCGAAGCTGCTGATCGCCGATGAGCCGACCACCGCGCTCGACGTGACCATTCAGGCGCAGATCATGGAACTGCTCGTGAAGCTGCAAAAGGAACGCGGCATGGCGCTCATCCTAATTTCGCACGATCTGGCCGTCGTGTCAGAAGTCGCGCAGCGCGTGGCGGTGATGTACGCGGGCGAGATCATCGAAACGAATCATGTGCCGGCGATTTTCAGCGAGCCGCATCATCCGTACACGGAAGCGTTGCTGGCCGCGATTCCCGAACATAACCGCGATACCGAGCGTCTCGCCGCGTTGCCGGACATGGTGCCGGGCAAGGATGATCGTCCGAGCGGGTGTCTCTTCGCGCCGCGCTGCAAGTATGTCGTCGATGATTGCCGCAAGGCGCGGCCGAATCTGTATCAACTCGACAAGAACGATCCGGCCGTGCGCGCGCGTTGCATCAAGCCGTTGAATATCGATGTGGTCGTGGAGGGCGCGCGATGAACGCGGTACCGAAGGAAGTCAGTCAGGACATCGTGCTCGCCGCCGATCAACTCACGCGGCATTACAGCGTGAAGAAGAGCATGTTCGAGCAGGGCACGGTCAAGGCGTTGAACGGCGTGTCGTTCACGTTGCAGCGCGGACGCACGCTCGCAGTCGTCGGTGAATCAGGATGCGGCAAGTCCACGCTCGCGCGTCAGTTGACGATGATCGAAACGCCCACGTCGGGCCGCTTGCTGATCGAAGGCGAAGACGTTGCGAGCGCGAGCAAGGCGAAGATCGCCGAATTGAGGCAGCGTGTGCAGATGGTGTTTCAGAACCCGTTTGCATCGCTCAATCCGCGCAAGACCGTCGAGCAGACGCTGGGCGAGCCGCTTGCCATCAACACGAAGATGAACGCGACGCAGCGCGCCGAGCGCATTGCGCACATGATGCATACCGTCGGCTTGCGGCCCAAGCATGCGTCGCGCTATCCGCATATGTTTTCGGGCGGTCAGCGCCAGCGCGTGGCGATCGCGCGCGCGATGATTCTCGATCCGCAAATCGTCGTCGCCGATGAACCCGTGTCCGCGCTCGATGTCTCCATCCAGGCCCAGATTCTCAATCTGTTCATGGATTTGCAGGCGCAGTTCGGCACAAGCTATGTTTTCATCTCGCACAACTTGTCGGTGGTTCAACATATCGCCGACGATGTGATGGTGATGTACTTTGGCGGTGTGGCCGAACTCGGCGACAAGAAGACGAATTTCGCGAACCCGCGTCATCCGTACACGCGCGCGCTGATGTCCGCGACGCCCGCGATCTTCGAGGAAGACCGGCGTATCCAGATCAAGTTGCAGGGCGAGATGCCGTCGCCGCTGAATCCGCCGTCGGGCTGTACGTTTCATCAGCGCTGCCCGTATGCGATCGATCGATGCCGCACCGAGGAGCCGAAGCTGCGCGAAGTCGACGGGCGTCAGGTGTCGTGTCATCGCGCTGAAGAAGTGGGCGACGGCACGGCCTAAATCGCGCGGGGCGGGCGCTCTAGCGCTTCAAGCGCGCGGCGCGACACACGAATGTTTAAGATGTCGGTCGTGCCGTATTCCTCTGACAAGCCGCGTATCTCACGCGCGGCGTTCTCCAAAGCGACAGCCATCGTGCCGTCGCTCGTGCTGTTTACCGTGGGCGCGATGGTTTCGTCGCCGAGTTTCGCGGTGGTCGGATCACGCGCGCCGGCGGGCAGCACACCATAGCCAGCCGGCGATGCGGGCGAGGCTGCGTTACCGGGCATCGCGGCGCCGCGTCCGGCTCCTCCTGATCGCAGCAACGGTACGACGGCGAGCGGCCCGGTGCGCGCATCGCCTGCCGTTTTACGTCGCGACCAAGGGCGCGACGACGCTCTATATCCTCGGCACGTTGCATGTGGGTTTCGCGACGGACTATCCGCCGGAACAACCGTTTAGCAAACCGATTCTCGCGGCGCTGGATGCATCGCCGACACTTGCGCTTGAAATCTCTCCAGATGAACTGCTCGTTTCACAGGATGATGTGAATTGCTACGGCATGTGTCGCAGTGAATGTCTGATCGGCTATCTGCCTGATCCGATGTGGAAGCAGGTGGAAGCGCGCATGCGGAACAATCCGGCCGCGTTGAAGGAGTTGAGACATACGTGGCCGTGGCTGGCATCGATGCTGATCGAGACGTACGACACGCTGAAGGCAGGATTTCAGAGTGAGTATGGGACGGAAGCGCAGTTGCAGAATGTGTATTTGCGGGTGCGGGGAAAGATTGTTGGGCTCGAGACGTTGAATGAGCAGATATCGACTTTTACGCAATTGAGTTCGGCGCAGCAGCGGGAAATGCTGGCGCAGGATTTAGCACAGACGCCTGCTCAAAACATCGCTGATGTGAAGGAGTTGCACAGGCTTTGGCGCATCGGCGATGCGGATGCGCCGAAGGCTTGGGATGATGCCAAGTCTTCCAAATTAGCTAAGTCGAAGGTGCTGGCGGAGCAGGTGGATAACCGGGTGGTTTATCAGCGGAATCTGAGGTTCGTTAACCGCATGATTGCGATTGCCGGGCCCGATAAGCCCGTGTTTGTGGCGATTGGGACGCTGCATTTGGGTGGGGCCAGGGGGTGTTGCAGTTGTTGAGGAAGCGGGGGTTTGTGGTGGAGGCGGGGTAAGACAGGATTCATCCATCCGTCCGTGTGCGAGGTGCAAGTCGACAGACCGATTATTGTTCGCGACTTTCGGTATTTTCGGAGTTTTGGTGCCGTCCGATTCACATAAGATTACGCATATCAAAAGGCGCCTCTGACCTCATTGAACGGGCCTGGCGGCGCTCGACACTTCAAATTGAAATATAAATCGAAGCGTGCTGCATCTCAAAACGGCCTCCAACTCATCAAAGTTCCGCCCGCCGGAGGATCTGACAAAGGGATACATGGCTATTGCCATGTGGATGCTACTTGTGATGGCCTTTTGTCTTACTCCTATAACCGACTTTCTCACTGTCAAGGCGGCTTCTGGCAGCGAGGATGGTGCTCGCTATTCGCTCGTTGTAAGAGGCCTACTTCTCGCGGCGCTCCTGTTCACAAACCTACTCTACGGAAAAATCAAATCTAAGAATTGCGTCACGGCGCTCTTGGTAATTATTCCCGTATATGTCGCCGCCGTGATGATACTCTCGGGTCAGATGACAGTGAAGGAGTACGGTGAGCAAGTAATTTTCGTTTCAAAAGTCTTTACTTTTTTCGTCTATGCTGTCGCCATCTCGAGCGTCAGTGAGCAAAAATTAGCCAAGCTAGAGAAAATAATGTTGGCGGCGTTGATGGTGTATGCGACGTGTATCATCCTTGGGGCAGTCTTCTCAATTGAAATCTTCCGAAGTTATCAAGCAAATACTCAGATTAGATCAGGCTATAAGGGCCTCGTATTCGCACAGAACGAAGCATCGGCATTGATGGTTGCAGGACTGGGATATGCCTATTTCAGCCCTCTGAGAAGAGGATGGCGTGCTTCGACTGCATTACCAATTCTCGTGCTCACTTTCGCTTCATTACTAGTTGGAACGAAGGCTGCCGCCGTGGGCGCAATAGCGGTTACGTGTGCGTACTTCTTCGCGCGTTACAGCGTGATTGGTGCAACGACCAGGGCAGGCAGTACCGTGGCGGTCGTACTGGGAATTGCCATAATCGCTTTCTTCACCGTTCCAGCGGTTCGTAACGCCGTTACCCTAAGCCAAAGCTATTATCAGTATCACTATGAACGTGCCACTGATAATGCAATACTGACAATATTGCTCTCAGGTCGAAATCAAAAGTTCGCACAGGTATGGTCGGACATTGCTCAAAATAACTACTTCTATGTTTTCACCAGTGGATACCCAATTACACGATACTTCGTCGAGATAGATGTTCCTG
>LFMX01000009.1 GCA_001184405.1 Candidatus Burkholderia humilis | reverse complement strand
TGAAAAAAGGGCCGCCGATTCACATCGGCGGCCCTTTCGTTTTGACGCTCGCGGAACCGAACGGCTCAATCCCGCGCGATCCCCGATGCGCCATGACTCAACCAGTCGAGCACGGCGGCGGCATCGTCGTCGCTGGATTGACGCTTGTGCGCAACCGCTTCGCTGATCGTCGCGCCCAGCTTCGGCGCTGCGCGGCGAATGGCGACGCCCACTGCCAGGATATCGATGATCTGCAGAATGCGCGAGATCATCGACAACTGCGACTCGCGGATTTCGATGTGATCCGTCTCTAGTGCCACGGTCGCGCGCTTGGCGAGCGGCGTGTTGCTCGACGTGATGGCGATGACGGTCGCGCCCTGCTGCATCGCCACTTCGAGCACGCGCAAGAGTTCCGGCGCGCGCCCCGACTTCGACACCGCGACGATCACATCGCCTTTGCCGAGCAACGCGGCGGACGCCGCTTGCATGTACAGATCGCCATACGCAATGGTCGGGATGCCGAAGCGGAAGAACTTGTAGTGCGCGTCCTGCGCGACGATATTCGAATTCCCCAGCCCGTAAAACTCGATGTGCCGCGCGCCGTTCAGAATATCGATCGCGCGCTCGACGTTCTCGAAATTCAGATGTTCGCGCAGTTGCAAAATGACGGACACGGTGTTGTCGAGCACTTTCGCGCCGAAATCCGTGGCGGTATCGCCGAGATACACCTGACTGTGGCTCACCGGAATCGTGCCGGTCAGACCGGTTGCTAACTTCAGCTTGAAGTCCGACAAGCCCTGACAGCCGAGCGAGCGGCAGAAGCGGATCACCGTCGGCTGACTGACGTCGGCTTTGCGCGCGATATCGATGATCGGATCGTTGATGATCGAGCGCGGATGATTCAGCGCGAGATCGGCGACGCGCCGCTCGGCGCGCGTCAGCGCATCGCGCATCTGGCGAATACGCTCGAACACTGCCGACGAGCCGCTGTTCGCGCGGTTCGACAACTGCTCGGAGAGAATGGCCGACACGCCGAGAAACGCCGGATATTCCGCCGTGATGATGTACGTGGGAATGCCCGACAGATACTGCTGAAAGCGCCCTTTCGCCTCAAATCGATCGCGAAACGGCGACTTGTGGAACAGTTCGCCAAGTTTCAGCACGATGCCGCCGCCGATATAAATGCCGCCCAGCGCGCCCAGCGTCACCGCGATATTGCCCGCGAAGGTGCCAAGAATCGCGCAGAAGCAGTTGACCGCTTCGAGCGCGAGCGCTTCTCCGGCCAGCGCGCGCGTGGTGACGTCGGCTGCGGTGAACGCGTCCGCAACGGCGACGTTGTCCCGCTCCGCCAGCGCGCGATAAATCAGCTCCAGCCCCGGCCCCGCGCACACGCGTTCGAACGACACATGCGGAAACTTGCGGCGCGCGTAGCGCATCACGAGGTCTTCGCGTTCATCGAACGGCGAAAACGTGGCGTGACCACCTTCGCTGCCAAGCGCGATCCAGCGGTCGTCCGCCGGAATCAGGCCCGATACGCCCAGCCCCGTGCCCGGCCCGAGCAAACCGATCACGCTGCTCTGCCAGCACGAACCGCCGCCAACCTGCTCGCGCTGGGCATCGGTGAGACTTGGCAGCACCATCGCGAGCGCGGTGAAGTCGTTCACGACAAGGAGCGTGTCGAAACCGAGCGCGCGGCGCGTCGCTTCAATCGAAAAGCTCCAGTCGTGATTGGTCATCTTCACGTGATCGCCGTCGACCAGATTGGCAATGGCGATCGCCGCATGATCCACACGGCCGACTTTCGTGTCCTTCAGATACTGCTGCATCACCTCCGCGATGCCGGGGTAATCCGCGCCCGGATACACGCGGATCTGCCCGATCTCGCCCGGCGCCGTTTCCAGCGCGAAGCGCGCGTTGGTGCCGCCGATGTCGGCGAGTAGCCTCGGTCCATCGGCATGCTGATTCGCTGACTTATGCACACCAGTAGACATCGAGCTTGACTCCTTCATCGTTGGCCAACGTCGAGATGGCGTTCTTTTGCTTCGCGGCGAGCGCCGCGTTCAGTATGTCGAGCTTCTTCTGGCCGGCGATGAACAGATACAACTGCTTCACTTGCTTCAGCGCCGACATCGACAGCGACACGCGCGCGTGCGGCGCGCTGCCCGGATGCACGGCGACGAAGCGATCCTGCGTGGAGATGGCGAAATTTCAGGCGCATCGGCGAAAATCGAGGCCGTGTGGCCGTCTTCGCCCATGCCGAGCACGACGACATCGGGCAAGCGGCGGCGCGAATCCGCGTTGAGTGCGGCGACGTGCGCTTCGAGCGGCTTCGAGACATCGACGAGCGGCAGGAAGTACGCGCCCACCACCGCGTTTTGCAGCAAGGTGTCACGCACGAGCTGCGCGTTGCTGGCGGAATCGGTCTCGGGCACCCAGCGGTCATCGACGAGCGTGACGTCGATATGCGCCCAGTCGAGCGGCTCGCGCGAAAGCGTCTGCAAGAACGGCTTCGGGCTGGTGCCGCCGGACACGGCGAGCGTGGCGTGAGCGGTTTGGCAGGTGGCGTCGGCGGATGCGCCGCGCGCCGCGAGGGACGCCCTCAGCACGCCGCTGACGGCGTTCGCCAGCGCGTCCGAGTGGGCGCGCGGATCGTCGAAAGTACGAAGCTCGACCACTGCTCCTCCTGCTTGTTCTGGTTTATCGATCCGCTTTCTGTGCGCGCGTCGCACATCGGCAAACGATGGCGAACGACGCGCGAAGCGGTCTTTTGCATCCCCGTGTCCGCCGCGCGCCTCTTCTGGGCGAGGTCGGCGCACGTCATCAATTCTCTTCTTCGAGCCAGCAGGTTCCGGCATCGAGCGCGAGCATCGCGCTCGATGCCGCCGGTCCCCATGTGCCCGCCGCGTACGGCTTGGGCTTGTTCGTCGACGAAGCCCACGCGTTGAGAATGGGCTCGACCCATTTCCACGCGGCTTCCTGTTCGTCGCGCCGCACGAAAAGCGCGAGGCGTCCGTTGATCACGTCCAGCAAGAGCCGCTGATACACCTCCACCTGCGCGCCCTTGAAAAACTGGTCGAACGCGAGATCCAGATGGACACTGGCGAGGTTCATCCCTTCGCCCGGCTGCTTGGCAAGGCAGTACAGCCGGATGGTTTCGTTCGGCTGCAGGCGGATGACGAGCCGGTTCGCGCCCGCGCGCAACGCGTTCGCGACGAGCGCCGAATGCGGCACCGTGCAGAAATTCACGACGATTTCCGCGACGCGATCCGCCAGCCGCTTGCCCGTGCGCAGGAAAAACGGCACGCCCGCCCAGCGCCAATTTTCGATCTCTACTTTCAGCGCGACGAAGGTTTCCGTCCTGCTGTCCGGATTCACGCCGGGTTCGGCGGCGTACGCCGGCACCTGCACGCCGCGAATCACGCCCGCGTGTACTGCCCGCGCACCGCGACGCGGCTGATATCGCGCTCGTCTATCGGCTTGAGCGCGCGCAGCTTTTCGTCGCGCACGGAGTCTGAGTCCATTGAATACGGCGGCTCCATCGTCACGATGGAAAGCAGTTGCAGCAAGTGGTTCTGCACCATGTCGCGCAGCGCGCCGGTGTTGTCGTAGAAGTCGCCGCGCGCTTCCACGCCCAGCTCTTCCGCGATGGTGATCTGAATGCTCTCGACCCATTCGCGGCGCCACAGCGGTTCAAACAGCACGTTCGAGAAGCGCAGCGCGAGCAGGTTCTGCACCGGCTCTTTGCCGAGGTAATGGTCGATCCGGTAGATCTGTTCTTCCTGGAAGATTTCGCCGACGGCATCGTTGATGGCGTTCGACGACTTCAGGTCATAGCCGAGCGGCTTTTCCAGCACGATGCGCGAGTTCTGGTTCAGCCCGACGCCCGCGAGCGCACGGCAGATCGGCACAAAGAGCTTGGGGCTGGTCGCAAGGTAGAACACACGCGTGCCGTCGTACTGCGCAAGCACGTCACACAAGACGACGAAATCCTCCGAGCGGCCGAGATCCAGCCCGACGTACTGAATGCGCTTGAGAAAACTGCGCCAGGAAGATTCATCGACGCCGATCTTCGACACGTGCGGTTTCACATGCCCCTCGACCCACGCGCGATATTGGACCTGATCCAACTCCTCGCGCGCTACGCAGACGATCCGGCCCGCCGGGTTCAGCATGCCCGCGTGATGCGCTTCGAAGAGCGCGGGAAGAATCTTACGCATGGACAGATCGCCCGTGCCGCCGAAAAGTACGAAGGTAAAGTTCGAGTCGCTGTGCATGAGTCTGAACGTGGGTTCCAGAGCGGATGAGAGTCGAATCGTCGCAAAACTGGAGCGAAGTCCTCAGACCCGCCGTAGTGCGATAAAAATTTTTTTGACCCTGAATTGTAGTTTAACTACAATCCAAATCAAGAGGAAATGTGGTCCGAGGAAAAAAACGGTGTCAATCGGACGCTGCGCGTTTTACCTTACCGCATGTTAACGGACCCCGAAGTTCGCTGCTTTTATCTAGCAGTTGCCTGACCGGGCCGTGCTTGCAGCCTCGCGCCTCGAAGCCTTCGCGCCGCGCCAAAAGCCGGACGAACGGCCGGGCAAAAATCAAAAGAGGAGACAGCAGTTGCGACTCAACCCACTCATCTCTTGAGAGCCATGCGGCCGTGAATTGGTTTGCCGGCTGACGGCACGCGCAGCGCCCGACAGAACGCGCCCGCATGTCTCACTCCCGCCGGCACCGCCCTTCACGGTCATTCAAAGTTTGATCTGTTTTTCAGCCACTGCTTCTGGCGATATCAGGGGCAAATCTCGTTTCTTGTTCAGGTGTCTGAAGGAGATAAACAATGAAAGTCCGTAAGCTCATGGGCGTACTGTGCGCCGCAGGTCTTCTGTGCGGCGCGACGGCGTCGGCGGTTCAGGCTGCCGAGGCGGTATCGGTGCTGCACTGGTGGACGTCCGGCGGCGAATCGAAAGCGGTAGGCGTGCTCAAGGACGACATGACCAAGCAGGGCTATCAGTGGAAGGACTTCGCGGTCGCGGGCGGCGCGGGCGCTGCGGCCATGACCGCGCTGAAGACGCAGGTGATCTCGGGCAACGCGCCGTCGGCGACGCAGATCAAGGGTCCGCTGATTCAGGAATGGGCCGAGCAAGGCATGCTCGTGCCGATCGATTCCGTCGCGGGTGACTGGAAGAAGAACCTGCCGCCGGAAATCGACAAGATCATCCACGCGGACGACCACTATGTCGCCGCGCCCTTCTCCATTCACCGCGTGAACTGGCTGTACATCACAAGGCCGCGCTGGACAAGGCGGGCGGTAAAGTGCCGGCGAACTGGAATGAATTCTTCCAGGTCGCCGACAAGATGAAGGCCGCGGGCATCATGCCGATCGCAATGGGCGGTCAGCCGTGGCAAGACCTGACGCTGTGGGAAGACGTCGTGTTGTCGCGAGGCACGGACTTCTACAAGAAGGCGATCGTCGATCTCGACCAGAAGACGCTGACCTCGCCGCAAATGGTTCAGGTGTTCGATACGGTTCGCAAGATTCAGGGTTACTTCGACAGCGGCCGCACCGGCCGTGACTGGAACCTCGCGACGACAATGGTCATCCAGGGCAAGGCGGGCATGCAGTTCATGGGCGACTGGGCCAAGGGCGAATTCGCCGGCGCGAACAAGAAGGCGGGCACGGATTACATCTGCGCGCCGGTGCCGGGCACGGAGAAGGCCTACACCTTCAACGTCGATTCCTTCATGTTCTTCCAACAGAAGGGTCAGAAGGCCGCGACGCCGGGCCAGCTCGCGCTCGCGAAGACCATCATGACGCCGGCATTCCAGGAACAGTTCAGCCTGAACAAGGGCTCGATCCCGGTTCGTCTGGGCGTGTCGATGGACAAATTCGACGACTGCGCCAAGAAGTCCTACTCTGATGAACAGACGACGATCAAATCGGGCGGCTATGTTCCGTCGCTCGCACACGGCATGGCTCAAGGCGATGCAGTCGCCGGCGCGATGACCGATGTCGTCACGAAGTTCATGAATTCGTCGCAGGATTCGAAGAGCGCGGTCACCGCACTCGCGAACGCCGCCAAGACGAAGTAAGGCACGGAGTTTTGCAGCTTCCGCCCGGCCTGCGCCGGGCGGTTTTGCAGGGCAGCAACTGTATCGTCGCACCATTCAAGCGCCACCGCCTTCATCGCAAAAGCGCAATCTCGATCAGAAGATCCGCAACGAAGGCACATTGCGCGCCTTCCTGTATCCGATGGCGCTTTCGTTCATCGTGACGGGCACCGCGTGGCAGTGGATTCTGAATCCGGGCCTCGGTCTGGAGAAAGTGTTTCATGACTGGGGCTGGACGAGCTTCTCGTTCAACTGGTTCGGCGATCCGGACAAAGCCATTTTTTGCGTCGTGATTGCTGCCCGTATGGCAATCGACTGGCTTCGTGATGGCGCTCTTCCTTGCCGGTTTGCGTGGCGTGGACGGCGAAATCTTCAAGGCCGCTCAAGTCGATGGCGCGACGCTGCCGACCATCTACCGCAAGATCGTGATTCCGAGCATGCGACCGGTGTTCTTCTCCGTGCTGCTGATTCTCTGCCACATCACGATCAAGACGTTCGACCTCGTGGTCGCGCTGACGGCGGGCGGTCCGGGCACATCGTCGTCGTTGCCGGCCATCTTCATGTACACGTTCTCGTTCAACCGCGGTCAGTTGGGCGTGGGCGCCGCATCGTCGATGATGATGCTCGCCACGGTCGTCGCGGTGCTCGTGCCGCTCATGTATCTCGAATCGAGGAGCACCCGCAATGCAGCCTAAGATGACCTTGAGCAGCGCCGTCATCTACGCGGTGCTCATTTTGTTCGCGCTCTACTTCCTGTTCCCGATCTACGTGATGCTGTCGACATCGTTCAAGGATCTCGACCAGCTTCGCACCGGCAACCTGCTCACACCGCCTTCGCACTTCACGTTCGCGCCGTGGGTGAAGGCGTGGCAGGAAGCGTGTACCGGCGTGCGCTGGGACGGCATGCAGCCGTTCTTCATGAACTCCGTGCGCATGGTGATTCCGGCCGTGCTGATCTCGTCGTTCGTCGGCGCGTTCCACGGTTACGTGCTCACGCACTGGCGTTTTCGCGGCGCGGACGCGATGTTCACCATCTTTTGGTCGGCTGCTTCATCCCGTTCCAGGCCATTCTTTTGCCGATGGCGCGTCTGCAGGGCTACCGCCCTGTCGAACACGACGACCGGTCTCGTGCTCGTGCACGTGATCTACGGCATCGCGTTCACGACGATGTTCTTCCGCAATTTCTATGTGAGCATTCTGGCTGAACTCGTGAAGGCGGCGCGCATCGACGGAGCGGGTTTCTTTACGATTTTCACGAAGATTCTGCTGCCCGTTTAGCTGCCGATCTTCATGGTGTGCCTGATCTGGCAATTCACGCAGATCTGGAACGACTTCCTGTTCGGCATCGTGTTTTCGGGCGTGGATTCCATGCCGATCACGGTGGCGCTGAACAACCTCGTGAATACATCGACGGGCGTGAAGGAATACAACGTCGACATGGCTGGCGCGATCATCGCCGCGCTGCCGACGATTCTCGTCTACATGATCGCGGGACGTTATTTCGTGCGCGGGCTGACGGCCGGCGCGGTGAAGGGTTAATTCGGAAGTATCGAGAGATAGAGGATTCACATGGCAAGCCTTTCCATCCGTGACGTGTACAAGACTTACCCGAACGGGGTGCCGGTTCTCAAGGGCATCAATATCGATATCGAGGACGGTCTCTCAGTTTCTGATTCTCGTCGGCGGCTCGGGCTGCGGCAAATCGACCTTGCTGAACATGATCGCCGGGCTCGAGGACGTGACGCAAGGCGACATCATGATCGACGGCAAGACGGTGAACAACCTGTCGCCGAAGGATCGCGATATCGCGATGGTGTTCCAGTCGTACGCGCTCTACCCTTCGATGAGCATGCGCGACAACATTTCGTTCGGCCTGAATATTCGCAAGGTGCCGAAGGACGAGCAGAAAAAGATCGTCGATCGCGTGTCGGAGACGTTGCAGATTGGTCATCTTCTGGATCGGAAGCCCGGGCAGTTGTCCGGTGGTCAGCGTCAGCGCGTGGCGATGGGCCGCGCGTTGGCCCGCGATCCGGTCATGTTTCTGTTCGATGAACCGTTGTCGAATCTCGATGCGAAGTTGCGTATCGAGATGCGTTCGGAGATCAAGCTGCTGCATCAGCGTCTTGGGACGACGATCGTTTATGTGACGCACGATCAGATCGAAGCGATGACGCTCGGCGATCGGATTGCGGTGATGAAGGACGGCATCGTGCAGCAGTTCGGCGCGCCGCCGATGAACTTTATTGCGGGCAAGCTGGTTGAGTCGGGTTCTGGCGTGGGCTGCTTGCAGCTGGCTGGATACGGGTGTTGCACAGAAGACGCTGAATCTGCCGTTCGATGCATCGCGCTTGCACGGTAAGGTCGGGCAGGACGTCATTCTTGGGCTGCGGCCGGAGCGGATTACGGATTCGCGCAGTGCGCATGATGTGTCGGATACGAGCTTGCAACCTGTCGATGTGCGGGTCGATGTCATCGAGCCTACCGGGCCGGATACGCTCGTGTTCGCACAAGTGAATGGGAAGCGCGTCGTGTCGCGGGTGCATCCGGCCTCTAATCCTCAGCCTTTGTCTAATATGACTTTGTTGTTTGATGTTTCTAAGGCGGTGTTGTTTGATCCGTCTACAGAGGAACGTTTGGCTTAGAAGCTATCTCAGTTGCAATGCCGGAGGCATGTAACGGACATCGGTATTTGTCGTGGTCGTAGCCCCTGTCGCCTTGAACGATCTGGGGTTTCGATAGTGGCCGTCCGCGTTTGCCGCCGATCGGCGGGGGCATCGTCAAGCGCGAGTTTGACCGGATTTTGCCGCGTTGCGTCAGGTGGAAACGGTGCAGTGATGAAGCGAACGAGATTCTCTTCATATATTTTACATAATAAATATTAGCGAACATTTTAAAAAAGCGCGTCAGCCCACCACGGCCAACGCACCCCAAACCTCTACAAACCTCTAAACACCCCACTTACTCAAAAAGTACTCAATCCGCTCCGAAAATTTCGCATCGATCGGACGCTCGAATTTGGAAACCTGCGCCGCAAACCGACTCGCGCTTTCTCCGACAAACTCTAGCGTAATTTCAAATAAGAAACTCTCATAGATAAACAACACGAAGCGCTGCAACTCAGCAAGACGCGCGTGCCAGTCGCGGGCATCCATCAACGCATCCATAAACGCATTCGCCGATGCATAGTCCCCAATCGCGTAAGCGCCATCCTTCACATCCAGCGCGCTCTTCGACAACAGCCCAAAAGCCTTGCGCTGAAACACCGCCTCGAGCTGAATTGTCGAGAACGTGAATAGACATCGGTCTGACGCATTCAACAACGTATGGATATTCACCGACACATCCTTCACGTATGGCGAATTCGCAAGCCGCAGCGTATAACCATACGGCTTGTTAAACGGATGATGCTGCACCAAAAGATAAATGCGCCGCGCGATGCAATATTCACTGATCTCGTCCAGTTGCTGCTGCAAAGACTCCTTGGACGTTCTATGCACGTCGCTAGCACACTGCCCGCGCTACGATGCAACGAAGGCTCACCATGCACAAAAAACGTCACGACCTTGGCATTAAGCGGAATATCATGCTGCGCGCGAAACGCTTGCGTATCGTCAGTGCCCGTTTGTAAGCGGGACACGGAACGGACTTCGATCTCCTAAGGGCGCGTGCTCAACTCGAAGCGACCGCGTCCCGTACGGGTAAGACGCAGGCACGAATCGCAATCGATGAGCACCGGCTCGCGGTCCTGACCGGCCAGACGCCTGAAATGCTGATCTCTCAACTCGACGCACCCGTCGCGCTTCCGCGCTTGCCTGCATCAATTCCGATCGACACGCCTGCAAGTGTGCTCAGACGGCGACCCGACGTCGCGGCGGCCGAACAGCGTCTGCATGCGGCTACTGCACAGGTTGGCGTAGTCACGGCCGCGCTGTTTCCGCGTCTGACACTGACTGGTATGCTGGAAACCTTCGCATTTCATTCAGATGGAATGTTTAGAAGTCAGGGCGAGTCCAACCTGGTCGCGCTCGGAATCGACTGGTCATTTCTGGATGTAGTCAGAGTCCGCGCGCGCATTAAAGCGGCGAATACAGATTCGGCTGCTGCGCTCGCCCAATACCAGCAGACTGTTCTGCTGGCGCTTGAAGATGCAGAAAATGCACTCATCCGTCTGTCTCGCGCACGGAGCGAAGTCGAATATCTCGCCTGTGCCGCCGCCGACAGTACCCGGGACGTGGAACTGGCGCGCGTGCGATTCCAGGCGGGTGCCATTGGCTTATATGAAGTGCTCGATGCTGAACGAACACGTTTGCAGAACGACGAAGCGCTAGCCGACTCGCGCACACGAAGTATCAAATCTGCGGTGTCGGTTTACAAAGCAGTAGCTGGAGGATGGCCGCAGCAATTGCCTGAACGCGCCGATGTAGCACTAATGCCTTAAGTGTCAAGCACATCGGTTGCCTGTGATACGGCAAGGAGCGAGGCTGACAGGATTCGGACGCGAAAAGAGCGTTGAGCGTTTCCGTTGCAAGTCTGCGAATCGCCACGTGCGGACAGTGGGCTGCTTTTTGTAACCCTCTCGTGTCGCGGCACGAAATGTGGCAAATCTGCATGAGTAGCGCTTGTTTCGAGACACTAACGACATTAGATTGCTCGTCGGGCGGACGTTGCCCGGCCCAAGACGGTCGAGCGATTCAAATGTCCGAGTTCACACGGACTTAAATGTCTCAAAAAATCTGGAGAAAAACATGGAGCAACGTCAATCCTCTATGGTTCGCCTCGTTTCCGCAGCAGCCGTGACTGGCGCCCTACTCGTTACCGTGCCGGCGCCGGCGGACACCACGGTCGCCGTCGGCGACGCGACTGCCGTGAAGATGGACGGCAAGATCACCAAGGTTTTCGCCGAGACGAACAGCGTCGAAGTGGTGAGTCCGCAAGGCAATATCGCGCTCATCAACGTGGATCCGACCATCGCCGATGTGAAGAAGCTGAAAGCGGGCGACATCGTTCACGTCGAATATCGCAGCGCGCTGCTAATGTCCGCCGACAAGGTCGATCCGAAGGGCGTGCAGGAACGCGTGACGGCGGCGGACACGTTCCCGGCATCGGGCCGTGGTGGTGAAGACGACCTGCGCGTGAAGTAGCGCTGTCCGGACCGAAGCGCATGGTGACGGTGCAGGCGAAGCAGGATATCGACCTGACGAAGCTGAAGGTCGGTGACAGCGTGCTGGCGACCTATCTCGTAGCCGAAGCCATCGGCATGACGTGCGACGGCAAGCTCGTCAAGTAAGCGCGCGCAGTGACGACGCATGAAGCATGGCCGGTGCAAGCCGGTCATGCCTTTTTATGCGTGTCCGTTTCGAGTTACGAAATCCCGTGTTTCCCCGGTTTCTCAAAAAATACGGCCCTACAATCGGCGGCTCGAAATGGTAAGAGGCATCTCTTCATGAACTTAAGAATGAAACTCTGGTTGGCGGCGTTGTTGCTGATGTCGTTTGGTGTGGTGTCGGAGGCACAGGAAACGCAGCAGTACAAACAAGCTCAACAGGCGCAGCAACCTGCCAAGCGATCGCTCACTCGCGAGCAGCAGGCGGCGCTCGATCAGCAGGACCAGGCGCTCGGCCAGGCCGCGCTCGTTCTCATCAAAATGATCGATGAAAACAAGGCCAGCGAACTATGGGACACATCGTCGGCCATTACGCACAAAATCGTGTCGCGGTCCGATTTCGTCGCGAAAGTCGCGTCCGATCGTGCGGCGCTCGGCACGCCCGGCACGCGCATGCCGCTCGGCGTGCGTCACCTGCAAACGGACGGCTCGGGTGGCGCGCCCGCGGACCTGTACGTCAATGTCGCGTTCGATACACGTTTCAGCAAAACGCCACGCAATATGCAGGAAATAATCACGTTCGTCCTCGAAGCGGACAATACGTGGCGCTTCGCAGGCTATTCCATCCACTAAAGCCCGAAGCCACTTACACGTTCACATATTCGTGTACGAGCTGCACCAGCCGGGGCTGGCCACGAGCTTGTCGGCAAAGAGCGTGCAGCCGCCCCACGCATCGCTCGACTTGCCCTCATACAGCGAGCAATTCGCGCACGTCTGCCCGGCGGCGAAATTCGGGTACTTCGTCTTGTCGACCTTGGCTGCGTTTTCCGTGTAACCGACGGCTTTCGCGGCCGGATCGGAGACGCTCAGTGAGGCGGCATCGGCGCTGGCTCGCGTGAGCCACAGCGACGCACCCATGCCGATGCTGCCAATCACAAAATTGCGGCGGAATGGATTCATCTCGGGAACCTTCGTTTTTGTAGTGGGGGACAAGCGCCTCGTGGCGCAATCCGAGCGATACGCTGAGTTGCGCCGCTTCGGCAGTGTTTTCGATAGCGAACGCCCGATCGCTTTTCTCCGCGCAGCAAACGAGCTTCTTCCTGTAACTAGCTTACATCGGCTTTCATTCCACATTTCTCTGATACGCGCCGCTAAACCTTTGCGCGCCGGTGCCGTCATTCTTACCAGAAACGCTTCGCAACCTGGATCAACCCCGCAGTGCCCCGGCTGCGGATCTTTTCGAAGGAGTAAGACGGTGACTGAAGGAGAGTGGATGACGGCGAGTCTGTATCTGGCCGCGTTGGTGACGGGCGGCACGCTTTTCATGAGCGCGCTTGCGCGGCGCACGTTGAGCAAGCTGAAGGCGCAGGGTCACTGAGCGAGGCGCAAATAAAAGCGCGCCGGGAGACTCTCATCTCCCGGCGCGTCGCCGTTTTCAGCGTTCAGCGTTTAGTGAAACAGCTTGACCGCCTGAGCCAGCGTGTTCGTCACGCCCCATGCAAGCGGAATCAGCACATACAGCCAGAACACAACGAGCAGTCCTTTGTTCGTCGGATGTTGAGCGTCCATCGCGGATCTCCTTCGTTTAGTTACCGGCCTGAGCCGACAGGTTCATGTGATGCTTCTCGTGCACGCGCGTGACGAGCAGATTGCAGATCAATCCGATGACGAGCAGCCCCGCCATGATGTGCAGCGTCCATCGTGTAGGCATCCACGCCGGTCACGCCGTGCGCCACCTGAAACGCGCGCACGTAGTTCACCAGCACGGGACCGGCGATGCCCGCCGCCGCCCACGCCGTCAGAAGCCGTCCGTGAATGCCGCCGACGAAGGCCGTGCCGAACATGCCCGCGAAATAGGCCGGAATGGTCGAGAAGCCGCCGCCGTACATCGACAGGATGATGCCGTAGGCCAGCACGAAGAGCGCGATATTGCCCGCGCCCGCGAGCTGTGGCACGAGAAAATACGGCACCGCGCCCAGCACGAAAAACACGAAATAAGTGTTCTTGCGCCCGATCCAGTCGGATGCCGACGCCCACACGAAGCGTCCGCCCATGTTGAACAGCGACAGCAAGCCGACGAAACCGGCCGCCGCGCCCGCTGTGATCGACGACTTGAAGCTCTCCTGGATCATCACCGAAGCCTGTCCGAGCACGCCGATGCCCGCCGTCACGTTCAGCACGAGCCACAGCAGATAGAACTGCGGCGTCTTGAGCGCCTGATCGATGTGCACGTGGTTCTTCGTGATCATCTTGTTGGCCGTCGTCAGCGGCGTCCAACCGGCCGGCTTCCAGTCCTTCGGCGGGATGCGGATGGCGAGCGCGCCGATCGTCATCGAGATGAAGTAGAGCACGCCGAGCCCCAGCCCGATGCCGCCGATCACGCCATAGCCGAGGTACAGCAGCGCGATCTGATGCAGATAGACGCCGAGCGCCGACACCAGAAAGCCGCCGCCGAAGCGGCACGCCGCCGTGAACATGGTGCGGCGCGGACCGACCTTTTCCAGCCATTTGCCGGCGAACGCCGCCGACAGGCCGAGGAAAACGATCGCCAACGAGAAAATCCAGCCGAGCGTGGTAAGCGACCAGTCATCGGGCGCGGATTGCGTGATGCCGATCACTTTGGTCATCGGTGCGTTGAACACCGAAAACGCATACGCCTGCCCGATGCACAAGTGCACGGCGAGCGCGGCGGGGGGAACCATCCAGCGTGAAAAGCCGGGTTTGGCAATGGTCGCTTCCTTGGAAAAGAAGCCTTGTGGGCCGTGAGCGGCCACTTGATTGATCGTGTTCATCGTGGTCTCCGTGGCGCACCGATACGAGCATCGGTGGCGCACTGGTGTCGTTGCCTGGTTGGCCGTCTTGAATTCCCGTACGACGGCCGTGCCGCCCCATCTCGAAAATACGTCGCGCAAGGGGCGCAGTGTTTTCGGTTCGCTCGCACGCACATGAAACGCAAAAACATATACGGGCGACGATTTGACACGGTTGCGCAGAAACATAGACGCACGCGCTGCGCTTGGCAATATGAACAGTCGTGCCATAAGCAATTGCACGTAGCGTGACAGTTGCCTTGCGCTGCGGTGCGGTGCGGCATGAAACGCTGCATGTATCGGATCGCTACAGCGCGATTCAGGTGTAGCGAAACTGAACAGCGGCGATGCCGCGCAAATCTGCTCTTTCGCACCGGACGCCCAGACAGCGTCGTGTTTCCAGCGATATGGTGCGCGATGGCACGGAACTCGCATACTGAATCGCGCGGCGGCGAGTCGACAGGGATCGCCGGGCTGTTCACGTCGAACATGCGAGGAGCACACAGCGATGAATCACGCAGAGATGCAGTTCCTGAACACCAAGTACCCGTATAAGAAGCAGTACGGCAACTTCATCGGCGGAAAGTGGGTGCCGCCTGCGGACGGTGAGTATTTCGACAATATTTCGCCGATCACCGGCGAGCCATTCACATCGATTCCGCGTTCGCGCGAAGCTGACATCGAAGCCGCGCTGGATGCCGCGCACGCCGCCAAGACTGCGTGGGGCAAGACGTCGGTGGCGGATCGCGAATCTGCTGATGAAGCTCGCGGATCGCATGGAGGCGAATCTGCAGCGCCTGGCCGTGGCGGAAACCATCGACAACGGCAAGCCGCTGCGCGAGACGATGGCCGCCGATATTCCGCTGGCCATCGATCATTTCCGCTACTTCGCGAGCGTGGCGCGCGCGCAGGAAGGCGGCATTTCGGAGATCGATCACGATACGGTCGCATATCACTTCCATGAGCCGCTCGGCGTGGTCGGGCAGATCATTCCGTGGAATTTCCCAATTCTGATGGCCGTGTGGAAGCTCGCGCCCGCGCTTGCGGCGGGCAATTGCGTCGTGCTGAAACCGGCGGAGCAAACGCCTGCGTCCATTCTCGTGCTGCTCGAATTGATCGAAGACATCCTGCCTCCGGGCGTGGTCAACGTGGTCAATGGCTTCGGGCTGGAAGCGGGCAAGCCGCTGGCATCGAACAAGCGGATTGCGAAGATCGAGTTCACGGGCGAGACGACGACCGGCCGCCTCATCATGCAGTACGCGAGCCAGAATTTGATTCCGGTCACACTGGAACTGGGCGGCAAAAGCCCGAACATTTTCTTCGACGATGTGCTGAACGCCGACGACAGTTACTTCGACAAGGCGCTCGAAGGCTTCACAATGTTCGCGCTGAATCAGGGCGAAGTGTGTACGTGTCCGTCGCGCGCGCTGGTGCAGGAATCGATCTATGAGCGCTTCATGGAGCGTGCGTTGAAGCGCGTGGCGGCCGTGACGCAGGGGCATCCGCTCGACAGCAAAACGATGATCGGCGCGCAGGCATCGCAGGAACAGTTGGAAAAGATCCTGTCGTATATCGATCTCGGCAAGCAGGAAGGCGCGCAGTGTCTGGCAGGCGGTGAGCGTAATGCGTTCGATGGCGAATTGAAGAACGGCTACTACATCAAGCCGACCGTCTTCAAAGGTCATAACAAGATGCGCATTTTCCAGGAAGAAATCTTCGGGCCGGTGTTGTCGGTGACGACCTTCAAGAACGAGGAAGAAGCGCTCGAAATCGCCAATGACACGCTCTATGGTCTCGGCGCGGGCGTGTGGACTCGCGATGGCACGCGGGCGTACCGCTTCGGCCGCGCGATTCAGGCGGGCCGCGTGTGGACCAACTGCTATCACGCGTATCCGGCGCACGCGGCGTTCGGCGGCTATAAGCAGTCGGGCATCGGACGGGAAAATCACAAGATGATGCTCGACCACTATCAGAAGACGAAAAACCTGCTCGTCAGCTATAGCGACAAGCCGCTCGGCTTCTTCTAACGCTTCTGAGGCTACGAGGCCGTCGTATCTGCGGCGGCCTTTCGAAAAGGACAATCATGAGCGAAGCAGAAGTGCTACGCGTGACCGCCACGCCCGCTGCGCTCAAACTCATCGGCAAGCTCAAGGCCGAGCACGGCGAGGTGCTGTTTCATCAATCCGGCGGATGCTGCGACGGCAGCGCGCCAATGTGTTTCCCGGTCAACGAATTCATGGTCGGCGGCTCGGACGTGAAGCTCGGCGCGATCGGCGGCGTGCCGTTTTACATGACTGAATCGCAATACGCGTATTGGCAGCACACGCAACTCATCATCGATGCCGTGCCGGGCAATGGCGGCGTGTTTTCGCTCGAACGGCCGTCGGGTTTGCGCTTTCTCACGCGCTCGCGGCTTTATAGCGACGAGGAGAATGCGTGGCTCGAGAAACATCCCGTAGAACACGTGACGTAAGGCTTATTTCCACCGAGGCGGGCATTTTTCGATGAACGCCTGTGTGCCTTCGAGCGTGTCGTCGTCCATCATGTTGCAAGCCATGCTTTCCGATGCCAGCGCATACGCCGCTTCGATGCCCATTTCGATCTGCCGGTAGAACAGCCGCTTGCCCGCCGCGACTGCCGCGCGCGGCTTGCTGGCCGCAAGCGTCCGCACGGCGTCATCGAGTTCATCGTGCGATGCCACGCGGTTCACGAGTCCGCGTTCACAAGCGGCTTGTGCATCGATGAAATCGCCGGTGACAAGCATTTCGAAGGCCGCCTTGGGCGATACATTGCGCGTGAGCGGCACGCTCGGCGTCGCGCAGAAAAGCCCCAGATTCACGCCGGAAACCGCAAAACGCGCATCGCTCGATGCAACCGCCAGATCGCACATCGCCACCAGCTGACAGCCTGCCGCCGTCGCGATGCCGTGCACACGCGCGATCACCGGCTGCGGCATGCGCTGAATGGCGAGCATCATGCGCGAGCAGCGCGCGAAGAGATCGCGGTAATAGTCGAGCGCGGGTTCCGCGCGCATTTCTTTGAGATCGTGGCCCGCGCAGAATGCTTTGCCTGCACCCGCAAGCACGACCACGTGCGCATCCGAATTAGCGATTTCATCGATCGCACGTTCGAGCGCATCGAGCATGCTTTCGGACAGCGCGTTGAACGCTTCGGGACGGTTCATCGTCAGCTTGACCGCGCCGTGAATGCCGTATGCGTCGCGTTCGATCATCAGCCCATCATTCATATGGAATCCGTATCAATTGTTGATTGCCGTGACCGAACCCGCACGCTTGTGCAGTTCGAATTTTTGAATCTTGCCTGTCGATGTCTTCGGCAACTCGCAGAATTCGATCGCACGCGGCATCTTGAAGCCCACAAGCTGCGTCTTGCAATGCGCGATCAGTTCTTCCGCGCTGACTTGCGCGCCCGCTTTCAGTTCGATGAATGCGCACGGCGTTTCTCCCCAGCGCGCATCCGGTTTCGCGACGACCGCAACGGCCAGCACCGCCGGATGCCGATACAACACGTCCTCCACTTCGATGCTCGAAATATTCTCGCCGCCCGAAATGATGATGTCCTTGCTGCGCTCCTTGATGCGCACATAACCGTCCGGATACGCAACCGCCAGATCGCCCGTATGAAACCAGCCGCCGCGAAACGCGTCTTCCGTGGCCTTGGCGTTCTTCAGATAACCCTTCATGGCGATATTGCCGCGAAACATGATCTCGCCGATGGTCTCGCCATCGCGCGGCACGGCTTCCATGTTCGATGGATCGCGCCCGCTGACCGCATCCTGCAAGTGATAACGCACGCCTTGCCGCGCATTGAGCCGCGCGCGTTCGCCGATATCCAGCGCGCTCCATTCGCTCTGCTGCGCGCACACCGTCGCGAGACCGTAGACTTCCGTGAGCCCATACACATGCGTCAATTCGAAGCCGAGCCGCTCCATGTCTTCGATCATCGCGGCGGGCGGCGCCGCGCCTGCGACCATCGCATGAACCTTTTGCGTGATGCCGGTCTTCATGTCATCAGGCGCGTTGACGAGCAGGTTCTGCACGATCGGCGCGCCGCAATAATGCGTGACGCCTTCGCTGCGGATCAGATCGAAGATGAGCTTCGCATCGACGCGACGCAGACACACGTTCACGCCCGCGCGCACCGCGACCGTCCACGAAAAGCACCAGCCGTTGTAATGGAACATCGGCAATGTCCACAAGTACACGGCGTGCTTCGGCATGTCCCATTCGAGAATATTGCTGATGGCGTTCGTGTAGGCGCCGCGATGGTGATACACCACGCCCTTCGGATTGCCCGTCGTGCCAGACGTGTAGTTCAGGCAGATCGCGTTCCATTCGTCCGATGGCGATGACCACGCGTAATCCACATCGCCGCCTGCTAGCAGCGCTTCGTATTCGATTTCGCCGATGCGTTCGCCTGCGCCCGTGTACTGCGGATCATCGACATCGATTACGAGAATGGGTTGCGGCACGTCTTTCAGCGCCGCGCGCATCACAGCGGAAAATTCGCGATCGACGAGCACGGCAATCAGAATCGCGATCAGCAGATACGAATTGCCGTAGTCCCATTTCGCGCTGGACGTATGCGTCGCGCTGATCAAGCCTGCAAGCGATGCGAACACGCCGCACAACCCATACGTGACGATCAACATGCGCGCGCGCGGAATGCCCGCATAAAATGCGGCTTTCGGGTTCGTGCCCATCAAATAAAGACGCAGACCGAACGGCGTGCGCTTGAGTATCCAGCCGAGCAGCAACACCGCGGCGATAAATATCCAAAGCGAAATGGGCACTTGTAGGAAGGTGCCGTTTCCGATGTTGGACAGCGGATCGACATATTCCACGCGCACCGATACGCCATTGCTCAACACCACTACAATGCCCGTGAATAGTAGTTACGTGCCGAGCGTGCAGAGAATCGGCGTGAGCCTGAGCTTGGCAATGACGATGCCATTGAGCAAGCCGCCGAGCGCACCCATCAATACGACGATGCACACGAACACGCCCGTATAAAGCGCGGGTGAGTCATCGGCGGACACCATGTGCGGCAGAAGCATCGCCGCGACCATGCCCGATAGGTTGGCAAGCCCCACGCCCGACAGATCGATGCCGCCATTGCCCGACACCATCGACAACATGATGCCGAGCGCAAGCAGGCCGAGTTCGGGCAACCGTCCGCCCATCGACTGAAGATTGTCGATGTCGAGAAACTGGCCATGCGAAAGCAACGTCGCGATGACCACGACCAGTATGTTCACGCCGATCAGAAAGTTGAACTGCCGGTCGACGAGCCACTTCGAAGCCTTCATTCCAGCACGCTCCGTTCGTTCAGCACGGCGTTGATTTCATCGAGACGCGGCATCGATGGCGCAGTGCCTACGCGCGTCACCGACAGGCTGGCGAGCGCACAGCCGAAGCGCACCGTATCGAGCGGACTGTTGCCGCGTGCGAGTGCCGCTGCAAAGCCGCCGGTGAAGCCATCGCCTGCGCCGGCTGTTTCGACCACGCGGCCGCAAGCGGCGGGCACGAGCGTCGATTCATTAGACGTGTGCAGCAACGCGCCCGCTTCGCCGAGCGTGACGATGACCACACGCACGCCCCTTTCGCAGCAGCACATCGGCGGCGCGGCGCGCATCATCGACATGGGCGATGTCCACGCCTGCCAGCGCCGTCGCTTCCGTTTCGTTCGGCGTGATGTTCGCATAGCGGATAGATGTCGTCGGTGAGCGGCAACGCGGGCGCGGGGTTGAACACGGTCGTCACGCCATGCTTGCGCGCCAGTTCGAAACCGCGACGCGCTGCCGGAATCGGCTGCTCAAGTTGCGTGACGAACACGGCAGCCTACGCGATATCGTCTTCGATTGCATCGACATCTTCGGGGCCGAGCGCGCCTGCCGCAACGATGATCGCATTGCTGCCGGTGTTTTCATCGACATAGATATGCGCGGCGCCCGTGGCCAAGTCCTGCAACACCGTTGCGCGCGATGTGATGCCTTCCGCCTTCCACGTCGCCTGCGCAATATCGCCGAACGCGTCCGCGCCGATGCGCGTGCAGAAGATCACATTCGCGCCCGCGCGCGCCGCCGCGACCGCGTGATTCGAACCCTTGCCGCCCGGTCCCATCTTGAACGCGGTGCCGGGCACCGTTTCGCTGAGCAACGGCATACGTGCTGCGCGAAACGCGAGATCGGTCACGAAAATGCCTAGAATCACGACACTTTTCATCGCGCGCCTCCTTCGGGTTCATCGGCTGCGAGCTGCACGCCCTTCTTGAAGATGAAGCAACCGTAGCCCCGCGCTTTGCCTGTCGCGATCACGCAATAGCTGTTCTTCGCGCGTTCATAGAAGGCGAAACGTTCGATCGACACAAACGGTGTGGCCTTGCCTTCGGCCTGATCGACTTCGCGTTGCGCTTTACGTTGAACGGCCGGCAAAGTCGATACATCGCCCACCACTTCCATGCGGCCTGCGGGATCATCGACGAATGTATCCAGCGGCAGCACCGACAGAATCGCGCGCACCGCACGCGGCGCGCTCGCGCCATCGATGCACAGCACCTTGCCCAAGACCGTTTGCCGCGCGACGGAATCGGCGGGAAAATGGGCATCGCAAATCACCACTTCGTCACCGTGTCCCATCGCGGCGAGCGCGTACAGGATGTCGGCGTTCAACAGCGGATCGATATTCTTCAGCACAGCGTCTCCTCCATGCAGGGGCGCGTCTCGTACCGAGATCTACGCCCGAAATTCTTGGATCAGTCTCCGTAAGGAATCCAAACGTTCTTGACTTGCACCGCCTGACGCAAGAACGGCAAGCCTTCGCTCGATGCATCGTCCCAATCGAACACGCGGCCCTGATCGACGAACGTGCGCTTCAGATTGCCGATCGATTCGCGTTCCGCCAGCGCCGACAATGCCGCGCCGTGGAAGGACCAGATCGCATCGACGTCATCGTGTTGACCGAGCGTTTGCGCGAGCGCGCGTGCATCGCCAGTGACGATATTCAGCGCGGCGCCCGGCACATCCGATGTCTCCGTGACCTGATAGAAGTCGGTGGCCATCAACGGACACGTTTCGCTCGGCACCACGACCACGTGATTGCCTAACGCAAGCGCGGGCGCGATCAGGGACACGAAGCCCAGCAGCGGCGCTTCGTCCGGACACACGATGCGGATCACGCCCAGCGGCTCATGCATCGCCAGCGCGACGTCATGCAAAGGTGGCGTGTGCACCGCGCCGTCGTACTTGTCGGCCCATGCGGCGTATGTAAAGAATCGCTCGATCGATGCATCCACTTCGCGCTTTGCATTTTGCGGGGTGTAGCCGGCACGGACAGTTAGTTGCTTTGCAAATTCATCAGCGCGAGCGCTCAGGTTTTCTGCGAGGTAGTACAGCACTTGCGCACGGTTATGCGCGCTTGCCGATGACGACTTCGTCATGCCGCGCGCCGCAGCCACGGCATTGCGAATGTCCTTGCGATTGCCCTCGCCCACTTCACCGACGATCTCCCCCGAAGGCGCGCGCACGAGCCGCGAATAACCGCTATCGGGTCGCGCCTGTTTGCCGTTGATAAAGAGCTTCGCCGTGCGATCGAGCGCGTTGACGTTGGTTGCATCCGTGAGTGAATCGGGTTGGGCTTGTAGAGTCTTCGCTTCATTACGCAAGGGCAGCTTCGCCCATGCACGCGGTTTCAGATATTCATAAACGCCTTCGCGTCCGAAGCCCGATTCACGATATCCACCGAAGCCGACGACGGCATCGAAGAGATTCGTTGCATTGATCCACACAACGCCGCATTGTAGACGCGGCGCGACATCCAGCGCGTGGCTGATGTTCTCGCTCCACACGCTCGCGGCCAGTCCATAGCGCGTGTTGTTGGCGAGCGCGACCGCTTCTTCCGGCGTGCGAAAGCTCATCGTGACGAGCACCGGTCCGAAGATTTCCTCCTGCGCCAGCGTCGATGCCGGCGCGACATTCGTGATCAGCGTCGGCGGATAAAACGCGTCGCCTTCAGGCAACGCAACACGCGACGGCTGATGAATCACGCAGCCTTCGTCCTCGCCTTTATCGACGAGCGTACGAATGCGTTCGAGCTGCACGTCATCGACAATCGTGCTCATGTCAATGCTCTTGTCCAGCGACGTGCCCACGCGCAGCGTTTCCATGCGGCGCTTGAGCTTCTCGACAAAGCGCGCTTCGATGCCTTCCTGCACGAGCAAACGCGAGCCCGCGCAACACACTTGTCCTTGGTTGAACCAGATCGCATCGACGACGCCTTCCACTGCGCCGTCGAGATCGGCATCGTCGAGAACGATGAACGGCGACTTGCCGCCGAGTTCGAGCGTCAGCGACTTGCCCGAGCCAGCAGTCGTCGCGCGAATCTGACGGCCGACTTCCGTCGAACCTGTGAAGGCGATCTTCGCCACACGCGGATGCTCGACGAGCGCCGCGCCCGTGCGTCCATCGCCGGTCACGACATTGAGCACGCCCCTCGGCAAGCCGGCACGATGCGCCAGCTCAGCGAACAGCAATGCGGCGAGCGGCGTATATTCCGCAGGCTTCAACACGACGGTATTGCCGAGCGCCAACGCAGGCGCGATTTTCCACGCAAGCATCAACAACGGAAAATTCCATGGCACGATTTCCCCGATGACACCGAGCGGCGCCCAGTCGGCAAGCTCGCGATCCTGCAACTGCGCCCAGCCCGCATGATGCAGAATGAGTGCCTTGAAACAACGGGTATATCGATATCGCACGACTCGCGAATGGGCTTGCTGTTATCGAGCGATTCGAGCACGGCGAACAGGCGGCTATGACGCTGCACCATGCGCGAGAGCGCATACAAGTGCTTCGCGCGTCCCGCGCCGCCGATCGCCTGCCATGCGTCGAACGCGGCGTGCGCGGACTGCACGGCGGCATCGACATCATCGGACGCGCCTTGCACGATCGATGCCAGCACGCGGCCCGTCGCCGGTTCGCGCGATTCGAAATGCGCGGCGTCTTCAGCGCTCTTTTGCCATGCGCCATTGATGAAGTGGCCGTGGCGCCCTTCGTGCTGATCAAGCCATGCGCACGCGGCGCGATTGTCTTCCGGTGCAGGTCCGTATTCCATCGAGGAGAAGTATTCGGCTACGCTCATTTTGAAGTCGTGTAACTCAGGCAACGGGATGGCGATTGAACGACGAATAACGTCCGCTCACATGATGTTCGAGTTGCCGTTCGATATCGGCCAACAAGCTCGATGCGCCAATGCGGAACAGATCCGGCTCGAGCCATTCGCGGCCGAGCTCTTCCTTCATGAGGATCTGATATTCGAGCACGGACTTGGCCGTCGATACGCCGCCCGCCGGCTTGAAGCCAATCGCAACGCCGGTACGTGCGAGATATTCGCGGATCATGCGCACCATCACGAGCGATACGTCGAGCGTCGCATTAACGCTTTCCTTGCCCGTCGATGTCTTGATGAAATCCGCGCCCGCCATCATGCAGATCATCGATGCCTTCGCCACGTTCGACAGCGTGCGGATATCGCCAGTGCCGAGAATCGCCTTGACGTGCGCATCGCCGCAAGCCACGCGGAAGTCGCGCATTTCATCGTAGAGCGCTTGCCAGTTTCCGGTCAGCACATGCTCGCGCGTCACGACGATATCGATCTCCGACGCGCCGTCTTTCACCGACGCCTCGATCTCGCGCAGCTTCAGTTCATGCGGATTGAGACCCGCAGGAAATCCCATCGATACCGTCGATACCGGAATGCCGCTGCCTTCGAGCGCCTGCACGGCCATCTTCACATAGCGGTGATAGACGTAGACCGCCCCCGTCTTGATCGATACGGGCGGCATGCCGAGCGCTTCGAACAAGTCATCGCGCAAGGGACGGCGCACTTTTGCGCAAAGACGTTCGACGCGGCCGTGCGTGTCATCGCCGCTTAGCGTCGTCAGGTCGATACACGTGATCGCCTTGAGCAGCCACGCGGTTTACGCGTCTTTCTTCACGGAGCGCCGCGCGCCGAGCGTGGACGCGCGGCGCGACGGACTGGTTCACGCGCAGGCCGTCGCGCCAGGCGAGATCGAACGGGACGCCGGGATTGCGTGAATCAACGGGCAACGGCGGCTTGCCCGGCCACGCGACGATGGACTTCGATGCGGTTTCCAACATGAGATCGGCTCGAGATCTTTGCGTCATGCGCCACACCAATTTGTGCGACGCACAACACGTTTGATAGATTGATCTCAGCTTAACTCATATTTGTTATGATTGTAATATATGGAAAGTTCTAAGTCGATCAGACGACCGATTGCAGAAACGGCAACAATTCACCGACAATGGCTTCCGGCGCGTCTTCCTGCATCAAGTGACCCGAACCGGGAACGCGAGCGAAGCGCGCGTGTGGAATCATTGCGGCCAGTTCGACGCCGCGCTCAACCGGAATCCACAGATCTTCCTCGCCCCAGAGAATTGAAACGGGACATTTGAGGTTCTTGTAATGCGGCTGCGCTTCGTCTGTGTAGCGCTGATCCATCTGCGCGATCTGCCGATAAAATGCCGCCTGCCCGGTCTCGCCCGTCCACGGTTGCGTGTAGATGCGCAATATCTCATCCGGCAACGGCCGATGCGCCGCGCCCTTCAAATACGCATCGAGCATGGCCTGATGCATATACAGCGGTACGCCCGCAAACGCCGCTTCATGCTGCCGCACATGCCGCACGAAAGGCGAACCCCAGGGCGCGATCGCGACCGGATCGACAAGCAGAAGCGAACGATATTCGCAGCCATCGAGCACCGCCGCTCTCAGCGATGTTGCGCCGCCAAAATCATGCGCGAGCACGTCGGGCCGCTCGATATTCCAGTGCTTCAGCAGCGCCGCAAGCAAACGATTCTGCACGCTGAGCGACACGTCCTGCCCTGCACGCATCTCCGACGCGCCGTATCCCAGTAAATCGAAGTAATGAACACGCCGAACGCGCGCGATGATCGGCGCAATCCGCCACCAAACCTGCGATGAAAACAGCGTGCCATGCACCATGACGAGCGGCGGACCTTCCCCGATCACGCCATGACGCACAGCCTGTCCTTCGAACTCGAAAACATGATCGAGCGGCAATGCCTGAGTCGTATCGTTCATGGTCCCCTCAACGCAGATTCGTACGCGCCAGTTCGACGATCTCGTCGCCCTTGCCGTTCAGAATCGCGCGCAGCATGTAGAGGCTGAAGCCCTTCGCTTGCGAGAGCTCGATCGCGGGCGGCATCGCGAGTTCGTGTTTGTCGGTGACGACATCGACGAGCGCAGGTCCCGGATGCGCGAATGCATCGCGCAATGCGCCTTCCAGTTGCTCCGATTCCTCCACGCGCACCGACCAGATTCCCGCGCCCTTGGCAATCTGCGCGAAGTCGGTTTTCGACAGATCGACGTTGGTATCGACATAACCCGCCGCCTTCAATTCCATCGATACGAAGCCGAACAGACTGTTGTTGAACACGACGACCTTGATCGGCAAATCATGCTGTTTAGTGGTGAGGAGATCGCCGAGTAACATGGCGAGGCCGCCGTCGCCGGACATCGAAATCACTTGCCTTTTCGGATGCGCGCCCTGTGCGCCGAGCGCCTGCGGCATGGCGTTGGCCATCGAGCCGTGATTGAACGAGCCGTGCAACTGACGCTTGCCGTTCATCGTGAGATAGCGTGCGGCCCAGACCGTGGGCGTGCCGACATCGGCGGTGATGATGGCGTCTTCGTCCGCGAGCTGATCGATCAGACGCGCCAGGTATTGCGGATGAATCGCGCGGCCGGGCGCGGACGGTCCAGCAAGATGATCGAGATCCTTGTGCGCGTTCGCATAGTGCTTCAGCGCATTGTCAAGAAAGTGGCGATCGGTCTTGCGCGTGAGCTTCGGCAACAGTGCTACGACCGTTTCCTTGATGGTACCGACGAGTCCCAACGCAAGTGGCGCACGCCGCCCGAGTTGCTCGCCGCGCCAATCGATCTGCACGACTTTCGCGTGCGGCGGATAAAACGGGCGATACGGAAAGTCGCAGCCGAGCAGAAGCAAGGTATCGCACGACATCATCGCGTGATAGCCCGAACTAAAGCCGTCTGGTCGATACGTTGAGCGCCGTCGACAATATCTTTCTCGGCAAGGAATTGCGCACACGCATGGGCTTTCCCGATCGACACGCCATGCAGATCGCCGCGTCGAACGTGCTCGCGCAACTCGGCTTTCGCGCGTCGGCGAAAAGCAGCTCGTTGAAATCGCCAAAGCGCTGCTCGCCGATGCCCGCGTGCTCATCATGGATGAACCGATCTCCGCGCTATCGGATACGGAAACGCAGGCGCTATTGACGCTCGTGCGCGATCTTCGCAAATGCGGCATGGGGATCGTGCTGATCAGTCATCGGCTGGGCGAAGTGTTCGCGGTTGCTGATCGCGTGACCGTATTGCGCGATGGACGACGCATCGCCACGCTGCCCATGCGGCAAGTGGAATCGTCGGCCGCGCTCGTCTCGATGATGATCGGCAAGGACTTCGCGCCGCCCGGGCGCAGCGAAGCCGAAGCGCGCCGTCAACGCGCGGTCGCCATCGATGTGCGCAAGCTCTCGCTATGGAACGCAGCGCGCGCTGGTGCAGGACGTTTCGTTTTCGGTGCAGCAAGGCGAAGTGTTCGGCATCTCGGGCCTGCTCGGCGCAGGCAAGACCGAAATACTCGAAGTGATCTTCGGTGTATTGGTGTATTGGTGTATTGGTGTATTGGTGTATTGGTGTATCGGCGTGAAGGCGAAATTCATGTGGCCGAAGATGCACGCGCATCCGACTCGCCTGCACGCGCCGCCGCTGTTGGCCTTGCGTTCGTCACCGAAGACCGCAAGAAAGACGGCCTCGTGCTCGATCAGTCGCTTGAATCGAACCTGTTGTTGCCGTCGCTATCGCGTGCGCCGGGCTTTCCCTTTTACAAGCGCAAGAAGCTGCATGCGTGGGCGGCATCGCAGGCGCGCGCGTCGAACGTCAAGCATCGCAGTCTTGTGCAGGACGAGCGCACGTTATCGGGCGGCAATCAGCAGAAGCTCATCATCGGCAAGTGGCTGATGACCAAGCCGCGCGTGTTGTTGCTCGATGAACCCACGCGCGGCGTCGATGTCGCGGCCAAGGCCGAAATCTATCGACAAGTGCTTGCGGCCGCGCGTGAAGGCGTGACCGTGATCGTCGCGAGTTCGGAGATCGACGAACTCATGTTGCTTTCCGATCGCATTCTCGTGATGTGCGAAGGCCATGCGCGCGGCGTGCTTACGCGCGAACAGTTTTCGGGCGACTTGCTGATCAGCATGGCATCGCCCTGACATCGCTTTGAACGGAGACAGACCATGTTTCATGCGCAGGAACAACTCGCGGACAGCGCCAGCACGACGCGCGCCCGGCACCTGAGCACGTTTCTCACCATCCTCAAGTATTACCTCGGGTTGATCGTGCTGCTCGTCGTGGGTGCGTTGACATCGCGGCATTCCGCCGATGGCGCCAACATCTTTTTGTCGAGCGCGAATATCTCCGATGTCTTCAGGCAAGTCACCAACGTCGGCGTGATTTCGATCGGCATGACGCTTGTGATCATCACGGCGGGCATCGACTTGTCGGTGGGCACGATCATGGGCTTGGGCAGCGTGCTGACCGCGATGCTGCTCACGACCGATAGCTGGAATCGCGCGACTTATGCATCGCTCGTGCTCAATGCAATTGCAATCTTCGTCATCGTGCTTGCGGTGCTCAACGTGATACGCGGCTTCATGCGCGCGCGTCAAAGCAACACGCCGATGCGTGCGCCTTTCGTGATGCACGCAGGCATCGCAATCGTCATTGCAGCCTTCGCTTGCATTTATATCGCATTGCACGGGCATCATCGCATGCCTTTGCTCGCGGTCATGTGGATCGTGCCGCTCGCGGGCTTTACGCTCGGCGCGCTCAATGGATGGATCATCACGCGCGGGCACATGCAGCCCTTCATTGTGACGCTCGCGGCGATGGTCGGCGTACTCGGCGCCGCGCGTCTCATCGCGGGACAGGATACGGCCGTCTATTCGATCTACAGCGGCACCAATGCGACACGCGATATCGAAGCGCTGCGAGCACTGCTCTTCAACGTGGTGCCGGTGCCCGCACTGTTCTTTCTTCTGATCGCGGTGATCGTCAGCTTTGTGATGAATCGCACGGTGTTCGGCAAATATCTTTATGCAATCGGCAGAAACGAGAAATGCGCGGTCGTTTCAGGGCTCGACGTCGCGCGTCACAAGATGGCGGCGTATGCCATCTCGGGCCTGTTGTCGGCGCTCGTCGGCGTGCTGTATGCGGCGCAATATCGGCAAGGCAAGGCCGATGCAGGCATGGGCTGTGAACTCGATGCGATCGCCGCCGTCGTGATCGGCGGCACGAGTTTCGCGGGCGGGGTGGGGCGCGTGTCAGGAACCGTAGCGGGCGTAATAATATTCGGTTTCCTAATCAATATTTTTGGCTCAACGATATCGACAGCAATACGCAGCTTGTGCTCAAAGGGCTGATCATCGTGATTGCGGTGTTTCTTCAGCAAACGGATGTCGGCAAGCGGCGCGGATGGCTCAGGCGTTTTGCTGCGCGCAAGTGACGTAACCGGTGAGAAGCGGCACGACCCAGTCCGCGCGTCCGTTGCGTTCTGCACGCCGCGCGGCGGCATTCCAGTCATAGTTGACCGCATCAAACTGCGCGTTCCACGCACCATTCACGCATTCGACGATGGCATAACGCGCATGCGGCGAACCCGTTTCCATCCGATGCGCAAACGAATGCGCATCCTCATAAGCCTGCAATCCCACGCTGCCCGGATTGACGATCAGGCGTCCATCGTCGAGTTTCATCATGCGCGGATGCGTATGACCGCACAAAATAAGCGCTGCGGCCGCATTGCTTGCCCGTTCGGTGACTTGCGCTCGAGTCGCCGCGCGACAGCCGCTTTCAGTCACGGTTTCGAGGAAGTAATGCAGATCGCTATCGGGCGTGCCATGTACGAGCAACACATCGTCGTGCAGGCGTAGCGTGGCAGGTAATGCGGCAAGCCACGCGCGCTGATCTGCGCGCAACGTATCGTGTGCGCGCTTGTCCGACGGACCCATGCGCGCAGGAGCGAGCATCAGCACTTGCCGTTCGTGATTGCCCTTGATGGTCGGCAAATTAAGCGCCATCAAGCGGTCCGCAGTTTCGGATGCTTCGAGCGCACCGGACACAATATCGCCGAGATTGACGATGACATCCGCGCCTGCCTCTTCGATATGCTTAAGCACGGCGTCGAGTGCGGCGAGATTGCCGTGGATATCGGACAGTACGGCTATTTTCATGGCTTATGCTTCGAACCTGATTCCCTGCGCATGCAGCTGCCGCATGCCGCTCGCGAGATGCGCCCGCGCACTTTCCACATCGCCCGCGCGCATCTGCTCATACGTGCGTTGCGCGACCTCATGCGGCACTGGCTTGAGCGGGCGATTGCTGCTCATCGCGCGCCATTGCGCTTCGGCTGCGCGCTCGAGATAGTACAGATCGTCCCATGCCTCTGCGATGCTCGCGCACGCGACCATCACGCCATGATTCTTTAGAAAGAGGATGTCGGCATCGCCCATTGCGCGCGCGATGCGATCGCCTTCCGAGTTGTCGAGCGCCAGACCGTTGTAGTGCTCATCGAACCGCCGTGCGGCCGTAGAACTTAAGCGCCGTTTGTCCGAGCCACAAAAGCGGCGGACCATCGAGCAGACACAAGGCCGTGGCAAACGGCATATGCGTATGAAACGCGGCCTCGACGCGCGGCATGAGTTGATGCACCCGCGCGTGGATAAAGAACGCGGTGGCTTCGGACTGGCCGTCGCCGTCGATCACGCGGCCATCGTAATCACAGATCAACAGACGCGACGCCGTGATCTCGCCAAATGCATAGCCGTACGGATTGACGAAGAACAAGTCGTCGCAGCCCGGCACGACCGCCGAAAAGTGATTGCAGATGCCCTCCTCCAAGCCATGCAGCGCGGCAAGACGAAAACAGGTGGCGAGTTGCGTGCGCGCATCGGCGACGGCTTGCGAATCGAGCCTGAGCGTGCGCGACGAAATCACCGACGCGGTGTTGGCGAACATGTGGGCCATGACGAATTCTCGTAAATGGATCTAAACGACAGGATAATCTTTGACCTCATCTCGCCAAAACGCTTGGGCCAACCGTCATATCTGCTTGCAATTCCGGCAATTTGAACCGACCACGGATACGCGTCATGTAATTTCGCCAAGTATGACGCGGATATGTCGCCCTTCTTAGCAGAAACGCTTATTGGACTTACGCGCTTTGTCATGGTAAAAATCCATGCCGCTCGAAATTCGAAGCGCATTTTCAACGTAATTCGTCTCAATGGGATTTGGACAAATGGCAACAGGTATTGTGAAGTGGTTCAACGATGCAAAGGGTTTTGGTTTCATCACGCCGGACGACGGCGGTGAAGACCTGTTTGCACATTTCTCCGAGATCCAATCTAAGGGTTTCAAGTCGCTCCAGGAGAACCAGAAGGTGAGCTTCGAAGTCAAGCAAGGCCCGAAGGGCAAGCAAGCTTCGACGATCCAGCCGCTCTAATCGCGACTGTTTCGCCTTCAGCGCAAAGAAACGGCCCTTAGGGGCCGTTTCTTTTGGCGCAGGAAATCTGAACTTCGATTCCTCATACCGCTTTTGGTATACCAGTTTCTTAGCGCGCGATAATGCATCGAACAATAAAATAAATCAGTAGAATCAGCGCTCCGGCGCTTAGGGCAATGCCGCCCGCGATGGCCTAAAAAATTCCTTGATCTTTACGCGCGTGAACCTGCTAAGCAAACAATTGGCCACCCGCACTGCGCTGCGGCACACGACGAATGCCTTGCTTGCGCTGTTTTGGTTCGTGAGCTTCACGGCCCATGCGCAATCGTTTGCCGCCAATGCACGCGCCGTGCAGTTCGTCACCGATATCGTCATGAACGACTTCCACACCGCGCAGGCAGGCGGCGGATATGTGTTCTCATACGATCGCGAAGAAACCGATGCCACGCTCGCCGCCAAACTCGAACGCTGGCTGTCCGGCAAGGCGCCGCAAGCCATCGGCATGGAACCGGCCGAGAAACAGATGCTGTTCGGCTTTTATTGGGCCGCGAGCATGATGCCCGCAACTTCGCCATGCTTTGCAAAGATGGCGAACGATGCCTGTCAGGACGCGTTATCGCAATGGATCGCGCGTGAGCTCAACGATGACCCGCGCTTCGTGCGCGCATACGAATCCGCAAGAAAACCGCTGGGATTGCCGCCGCTTTCTCATTCGACGCATTGATGCGCGGCAGCTCGCGAGACGTGCGGCTTGTCACGCAGCAAAGTCACTTTGGCAACGACGCTTGCCAATATGGAAAGCGCCGATCGTTTCGGGCAGAGCAGCAAGCATGATGTGTCTCACATGGCGTGTCAGGGCTTCGAGAGCATCGGCCCATAGGTCTTCACAAAGAACGCGAGCGTGATGCCGGCGCTCAGCAACAGCGTTTCCGCGCGAATCACATGCGGCGGTGCGCGACGGCCGATCTGAGCGCCGCCATAACGCCCGCAATCGCCGCAACGAGCATGGCGAGCGTTTCCGGCCAGCGAACCGCCTGCGCCAGCGCGAAGGTCAGCACGGCAATCGAGTTGGCCACGCTCACGAGCAGCGTGCGCGGCGCGTTCAGGCTCTTCAGATCGCGCGTATCGAGCAGCCCCCACACGGCATCATCATGATGCCCACGGCGCCGCCAAAATAGCCGCCGTAGACGCCAAGCGCGAATTGGATGGCGAGGACCGCGCCCGCGCCGATATGCCAGCGCCGCCGCACGCTTCGCCGGTACGCCGCCCGAACGCCAGCGCAAGGCGCGCGCATAGCAGGAGCCACGGCAGCACGAAAGAGAACGTCGCGGAGGATGTCGACAACAACAACGCCGCGCCAATGAACCCACCGGTCAGCGTCATCACCAGCATCTTGCGGATCGATACGGACCCGACCGGTCCGAGTCCGTCGCGATACGCCCACGCGCTCACGACGCCGCCTGGAAACAGCGCGACCGTTGACGAAGCATTCGCCTGAACCGGTGGCAAACCCGCAGCGATCAGCGCGGGCAGGCTGACGAACGATCCGCCGCCCGCCAGTGCATTCATCGCGCCGGCCAGAAAACCGGTACCTGTAACGATCCAAAGAGAGTTCATGCGGCAAATCGTAGCCGCACGGCCATGCGCTTACAATCTGGCAATTCCAATGCGAGACTTCGGCTGAACCGAAGGAAACACCATGCGTTTCGACCTGACCGACATGCGGCTTTTTCTCAGCGTAATCGAGCGCGGCAGCATCACGGCGCGCGCAGGCCATGCATCTGGCGCTGGCGTCGGCGAGTGAGCGCATCGGCGGAATGGAGACGGCGCTCGGCGCGGCGCTTCTGACACGCACGCGCCGCGGTGTGCAAGCGACGCGTGCGGGCGAAGCGTTCGTGCGCCACGCGCGCATGATCCTCGGTCAGGTCGAGCAAATGCGCGGCGACTTGCGCACGTATGCGACGGGCCTCAAAGGCCGCATCCGGCTGATGTCGAATACGGCTGCGCTCGCCTCGTTTCTGCCGCCGCGTCTTGCGCGCTTTCTCGCGACGCATGCGGACTTGTCAATCGATCTGGACGAGCGCACGAGCATCGATATCGTCAAGGCGATGACCGAAGGGCGCGCGGATCTCGGGTTGATCGCAGATAACACGAACTTCGCGAATCTTCAGACGCATCTCGTCGCGCAGGATCAGCTGGTGGTGCTCGCAAGCCGCGCGCATCGTATTGGCGCGCGCGATGAGGTCGGCTTTGCGGAGATCGTCGGCGAGCCGTTTGTCGGACTCGCCGACGCGGTGCTCGAGATGCATCTTGCCGAGCGCGCATCGCGCATCGGCAAACAGATCAGTTATCGCATCCAGATGCGCGGCATCGAAAACGTCGGGATAATGGTCGAGGCGTGCGCGGGTATCGGCATCTTGTCGGAAGCATCGGCGCGAAGGCTCGAACGTCCCGGACTTGCCATCATGCCGCTAGCCGAGCCTTGGGCAATGCGACGTCTTTATCTATGCGCACGTGACTTTGCCGCCCTCACCCCGCACGCGACGCTGCTTGCCAAGCAATTGACAGATGATTAGGAACTTGAACTAACTTGATTGTGCGGCCCGTTTTTACACCAGGCAAAATCCTGTTTAAGCCAGGCATCAGAATTGCGCGGTATATAGTGCTAAAGAATGACTAAGGGAGGCCACATCATGAGAAAAAATCGTTACATCACGACGCGTGCTGCGCTGATCGCCGGCGCAGTGACAATTAGCTTCGCAACCGCTGCCCACGCCGACGGACGCGCCGCGCAAAAGCTCAGGCAAATGGGCATCATCAACCAGCAGTTTCAGTCTAAGCAGCCGAAATCGTCGCCGGGCTATTCGAACAATGCGACCGCGCCGAATGCCAATTCTTCATACAATGCCAATTCGAGCGCGAATCCACCGGTTACACCCAACGCAACGACCGGCGCCACAGGCGGTGCGAACCCCATTCCGGGAAATGGCGTGGACAAATGAGGCTTAGCCTTTAGCGCGTTCTTTTATACTTCGCTCACGCCCGCGCGAGATCGCGCCACGTCGTGAGCCTATGAAAAAGATCAAGCCCGGCCTCGTACTCGAACTCGTCGCCAATCTGCTGCTGTCTTGGCTTGCTTATCGTCTTGCCTTGCCGCATTGGGGCGAGGTCGGCGCGCTTTACGCCTCCGCTGCGCCACCGCTCGTCTGGAGTCTCGTCGAATTCGTCCGGACACGTCGTGTCGATGCGCTTTCCGCGCTGGTGCTGTTCGGCATTGCGCTGTCCATCTTGACGTTTGCGCTTGGCGGCAGTGCGCGCATTTTGCTGGTGCGCGAGTCGTTGGCGGCGGGCGCAATGGGCATCGTATTTTTGTCTCGACACTTTTTAAGCGGCCGCTCATCTTTTATCTTGCGCGTGCCACGGTCGCGCGTGAACAAGAAGGCGGCGCGTGTCACTTTGAGTCGTACTGGAGCAACAGCGCATCGTTACGCGCATCGCTTAGGCTCATGACGCTCGTTTGGGGCGTCGGACTTACGCTCGAAACCACCTTGCGATTCTGGTTCACGTGGCATTGGCCGATCGAGCGTTATCTGGTCGTGTCGCCCATCATCGGCTATGTGATTTATGGCGGATTGCTTGCGTGGACCTTCTGGTTTCGCGGACGGCTCGTGCAGCGGCAAGGCGCGACCGATCCGTCGAGCGATGGCTTGCCGGGTTGATCAGCGCAACAGCGAAAGGAACAGCGGAAATAGCGCGATCGCTGCATGACCAAACATCGCGCAATAGGCGGGCGAGCGAAACGCGTCGGCATGCGCGCGCGAATGCCATAGCTCACGCGCAAACCCCATCAATATGATGCACGATACAAGCGCAAACACGATGACGGCGGCAAGCGGCCCTTGCGCGTAATTGGTCGCCAGGCTTTGTGCATCGAAATAATTTTTAACGCCTACTGCGCGGCCGCTTCGACAAACAATACGATCAGCGCGCCCGTGCCGACCGTCGGTACGGAATACTCTTGAAACTCGCTCATGACAACTTCTGACTCGAAGAAAAGAGCGGAATGCTGCCATAGAACCGCGCGCACACATCTCAAATTCAATGCGCGCATGCGTCCCATTCGCCATATGCTGCGCAATCGCGGCATTGACCGTCTGCGCATGCGTGAGCGGCCCCATATGTCCCGCGTCCAGCACGACGATCAGCTTGGCGGCGGGCATCAGCGAAGGCAGCGTTTCCGCGATCAGACGCGTGGGCGCGGGCGCATGCTCGCCACGCATCACAAGCGTGGGAATGCGCAGCTTGGCGTAAGTGCTTGCGGGCGTCGGCTCGTGAATCAGCGCGCGAAAATCCAGCGACGCTTTGGGCACCCAGTGCGTCAACATGGCTTGCACCGATGGACGCAGCGCCGTCCACGTGCCCTGCCCGCCCCAGTAATCGACGAATGAACGGGCCGCGCCGCGCCAGTCGCCGGCCACCACGCCTTCGGCGGTGCGCGCCGCAATCGCCAGGATCTCCGCGAATTCACGCGCGCCGCGCGAGCCCATGCCCTTAAGCAGATGAAACGCCAAAGGCTCATAGAGCGTGATGCTCGCGACGCCATGCGGCCGCTCCAGCGCCGCACGCAATGCGCCGCCGCCATAGGAGTGACCGACGAGATGCACCTTGCCACGCTGCCGATCGATGATTTCGACCGTGCGCGCGGCTTCATCGGCGAGCGTAAAGGCGCGTTCGCCGCTCCACGGGCCCACGCTGTCGCACCCGTAGTGTCCCGGCGCGATCAATGCGTGGCGCGCATCGAGCAATTCGCCTAGCTGACGCCATTGATTTGCGCCCGCGCCCGAACAATGGAGCGCGATGACCGGCGCTTTTATGTCTTGCGAAATCTGCATGATGTTTTATTAGGTTTCTAAACGTTATAGCTTGACCGTGAGCTTTAGGCTTAAGCACTTGTCGTGCCAATTTCGCTAAAGCCTTATTCCTTGGGCTCGACGACAATCAAGTGTCGGGTATCACCCAACACTTTCCTCGCGAGAGACGTCATCGACCTGACAGCGCTGATACCGGGAAAACCCCTTAAAAATTCCCTTAGCGCACGCTCAAGGTTTGCGCCCTATTTGCCGTTAACGAGCTTGATCGACGAAACGGCCGTTTCGGAGGGCGCGATAAGATACGGCTGTGTTCGAATTCCTCAGACTTCGGCTTGCGCTATCCACAGTCGCTTATTCGGAGAACCCGGCGTGTCCAGTCGCCAATCGCTCACTTTCAAGCTGACGGTTTTTATCGTCGCCGTCTGCGTCCTGTTGATCGGCACCGATATATGGCGCAGCATCGCCGCGCGCCGCGTGCAGATCGAAGAGATGACCATCGCGACGTCGAACCTCGTGCGCGCAATGGCGCAGCACGCGAACGACACCTTCAAGGAAGCCGATACGACGCTCATCGGCATGGTCGAACGTGTCGAGCAGGAAGGCGCGACGCCTGACATGCTCGCGCGCCTGCATGCGTCGCTCGTCGTGCGCACCGCGCAATTGCCGCAGCTCAACGGCCTGTTCATTTACGACCGCGACGGCACATGGCTCGTCAATTCACAGGCGAAGCTCGACAAGCGCTTCAACAACTCGGATCGCGAGTACTTTCAGTATCACCGCACGCATGCGGACCGTATATGAACGTATATGAACGCGTCCCGTTTGCGCCAGGTTTTCGCATGATTTGATTCGGACAGGATGGGTTGCAGTCGTATATCCGGGCTTGTTGCAGTCTGGTACGCTGCGGCCCCCGATCCATCAGGGACAGCGAGCAAAAGTGTCTCGCGTGAAAAGTCCGAATGTACGGGTGCAACCTTCCTCTTCTTGCTGTCACGGAATGAAAGCTTGGCAAACTGGAGGCGTCCATGTACGGCGAAAGATCGGCGCGGAAGGCAGCGGCACGCGCGCGTTGTCGCTGCAATTGCTGAAGGCGAACGGCATCGAGCCGGGCGGCGATACGACACTGCTGCCGCTCGCCGGTGACGACGCCACCAAAGTGCTCGAAGACGGTCAAATCGACGCCGGGTTCCTCACCGGCGATTCCGCGCAGCCGCCGACCATGATCAGGCTGCTGCGCACGAACGGCATCCGCCTGATGGATTTTTCGCAAGCCGATGCCTACGCGCGCCGTTTCCCCTTCCTCACGACGATCGAAATCCCGATGGGCACGTTCGATTTCGCGCGCAATCTGCCGCCGCGTCCGATGCATACGATCGCGCCGACCGCCGAACTCGTCGCGCGCGACAGTCTGCATCCGGCGTTATCGGATTTGCTGATCGAAGCCGCGCGCGAGGTGCATAGCCGCGCGAATCTGCTGCAGAAGGCAAACGAATTTCCCGCGCGCTGGTCCACGAATTCCGCATCAGCGATAACGCCGAGCGCTATTACAAGTCGGGCAAGAGCTTTTTGATATCGCACGTTGCCGTTCTGGGTCGCGAGTCTCGCGGATCGCGTGCTCGTCGTGCTGATTCCGGGTCTGCGGCTCGTGCCGGACTTGTATCGATGGCGCGTGAAGTTGCGTATTTATCGCTGGTATGGCGCGCTCATTGCCATCGAACGCGAGGCGATCAGCGGACCGGACACCTCGCAGCGCGATGTCCTGCTCGAGCGCATCGACGCGATCGAATCGGCGGTGAATCGCATGAAAATGCCGCTGGCGTTCGCCGATCAGTTTTATGTGCTGCGCGAGCATATCGGCTTCGTGCGCGAGCGGCTCGCACATGCGCCCGTCGCCGCGAACGATGCGACCGAAGTCCACGAAGATATTGAACAGGGCAGCGCGTAAGCGAGCCAGCACGTAATATGGAACAAGCTTAGAAGCAGCGGCGAGAAACACGGGACACGAGCGTCCGACAAACAAAGCGAACAATCGATGAGGCCGAAACGCATAACGCGCGGTCGCAAGGGAGAAACGAACATGAACGCCCCCGGTCAACCGTACTTTTTCTTCGATTTCATTTCGCCGTTCTCGTATTTGCTGCTGGAACAGCACGAGAAATGGCCCGACATGCCGTTCGAATTCGTCCCCGTCCAGTTGATGAAACTGCTCGACCGCTGGGGTCAGCCGCACGCGACGACCATTCCGTCCAAGCGCGTCTTCACGTACCGGCACGCGCTTTTCCGCGCGGAGCAATTCGGCATTCCGTTCAAGATGCCGCCCGTACATCCGTTCGACCCGAGCAAGGCGCTGCGGCTCGCGTGTCTCGCGGATGGGGATATCCTCAAGATTCGCGATATTTTTCGCTTCATCTGGCGCGAAGGACGCGATCCCGGCACGCCCGAAGGCTTTCGCGCGCTGTGCGAGCACGTCGGCATGCCGGAGGCGGAAACGCGCATCAACGATGAAGACGTGAAGGCGAAGCTGCACGCCAACAACGACCCCGCGGTGGCGCTCGGCGTGTTCGGCGTGCCCACGTTCGTCGTCAACGATCAGATTTTCTGGGGCGAAGACACCTTGCCGATGGTGCTTTACGTCGCGCGCTCGCTGAACTGGCTGGACGCGGCGGAAGTCAAGCGCATCAGCAATTTGCCGATGGCCCCGCGCGACGCCGATTTCACCTGAATCGCCCGAAAACGTGCGCTCACCCGCACGCCTATGCCGTAAATAGCGCGCTCGCTATGGCGTCAAAAAGGGGAAGGGGTTAACTTCGGGTCAGGCTGCGTGACATGTCGTTGATCGGACGCTGAAAAGCGCCCGACGCTGACGCGCGCGCCATTTTGGTACGACGCAAAGCCCATGAACGATCCCGCTGATTCCGACGACTCGACCGACACATTCGATATCTGGCTCATCCGTGTGCTGCGCACGCTATTGCAGGAGCGCAGCGTGACGCAGACCGTGCAACGGCTGAATCAGACGCAACCGGCCATCAGCACGGCGCTGCGCCGTCTGCGCGAAATCCTGAACGATCCGATTCTCGTGCGCGGCAAGCAAGGCATGGTGCCGACGGAATACGGCGAATCGCTGCTTGCGCCCGCGCAGCGCGCGTTGCGCGAAGTGGAGTTCGTCGCGACGCCGCACGGCGATTTCGATGCCGCGAGTTCGCGCCGCACCTTTCGCATCGCCGCGCCGGATTATCTGAACGATTTCTTCATGCCGACGCTCGTCGCCGCTTTTCGCGATGCCGCGCCGAACGCGCGCCTGGAAATCGAATCGCTGAATCCGACGCGCGATCACGAGCGCATGCTCGACGAAGGCGAAATCGATCTGATGGTCGCCAACTGGACCAAGCCCGAGCCGCGCTTCGAGCGTCAGGACCTTTTCTCCGATGTTTTCGTCTGCCTGATGAGCGCGAATCATCCGCTCGCGCGAGCCGCTCACCGCTGAGCGTTACGCGCTCGCCGCGCATCTCGCGCCGACGCCGTACAGCGGCGGCAGGCGTCATCCGATCGACATCGGTCTGGCGCGCGCGCGGGCATCGAACGGCGCATTGTCACGACGATTCCCTACTTCGGGCTCGTGCCGCAGGTCCTGTTGCAATCCGACCTGATTCTCACCGCGCCGCGCCGTTTTGCGCAGCATTACGCGGCGATGCTGCCGCTGGCGGTGCTCGAATCGCCGGTGCCGTTTCCGCGCATCAAGTGCTATCAGCTTTCGCTGCCGCAGCCGGAACAGCCGACCGATATCGCGTGGCTGCGCGAACTGATGTCGAGCGTGTCCGACTCGCTCACAGGCAAGAAAGCCGTCGTGCCGATGCGCGCGGAAAATACTGTCACCGAATAACACGCTTTTCGGTAGTATCGAGCGACACCGTTTTTCCTCTTCGCTCATGGACGCTCTCGATCGCCTGATTCAGCTTGCGGGCCTTTCCGGCGCGCTCGATCTCCGTTGTCTTCTGAGCAGTCCGCTCGAACTCGATCATCCGCGCGCGCCGGCGGGCGAAGCGATCTATCACGTCGTGCTCGATGGCGCGTGCATCGTAACGCGCAAAGGTCAGCCGCCGCTCGAACTGAAATCGGGCGATATCTTCGTTCTGCCGCGCGGCGATGCACACGTCGTCAGCATTTCAGCCGCGAACGGCTCGAACGCCAAACCCGCGCCGATGCAATCGCAACATAATGGCACGGTCGTCGTGCGCAGCAATTGCGGCGAGCGCGCAGCGGGCCTCGATTTGTTGTGCGGACGGTTTCTCTATGCGCCGCGCGCGCTGTTGATCGACGTGCTGCCCGATGTCGTGTCGTTGTCGGAGTCGTCGGCGGTGTATTTGCAGCCCTTGATCGGCGCAATGCGGCGTGAAGCGGAAGAAGCGCAGATCGGCGCGTCACGGCTTTATCGACGGCGCTGTTCACGATGGTCTTGCGCGTGTGGCTGGCCGGTCAGCCATCGGTGGCGGGCGTGCTCGGGTTGCTGGCGCATCGACGGCTGGGTGCGTCGGTGATCGCAATGCTCGAGCGTCCCGCCGATCCGTGGACGCTCGACATGCTCGCCAAAGAAGCCGCGATGTCGCGTACCACCTACATGCGCGCGTTTTCGGCGCATTCGGAAAGTTCGCCGCTCCCGCTGCTCAGTCATGTGCGCATGCAACTCGCCAGCACGATGCTCACGCGCACGAAGAAGAGCATCGCGGACGTGGCGGCGGATGTGGGCTATCAGTCCGAAGCGGCGTTTTCGAAGCGGTTCAAGGAATTGTATGGCGTCGCGCCCGGAAGGTTTCGGGCCGCTGCAAACGGCGTGAGCTGACCGCTCAAACCGCCGTCCGCACCCGTTTGAGCGCAGGCACGCCCAACCGCCCCGTCATCTCCTTCACGCGCAGCAACTGCGCCGTCACCGCCATCGCGATCGACCACGGCGCCTTATCCACGATGCCTTCCACGCCGATCGGACACGTGATCTCCGGCAAGCGCTCCGCCGCGACGCCCCGCTCCATCAGCCGGCGCTCGAACTTCACGCGCTTGGTCTTCGAGCCGATCAGCCCGAAGTACGCGAAGTCATCGCGCAGCATGATGCGTTACGTGAGCGAGAAGTCCAGCGAATGATCGTGCGTCATCACGATGAAATACGCGCCGGCGGGCGCTTCATCGACGATCGCATCGGGCAAATCCGTCGCTTCGATCTGCACATTCGCCGGGACTTCGTCGGGGAAGAGTTCATCGCGCGCATCGACCCATTGCACGACGCACGGCAGCGTGCCGAGCACCTTCACGAGCGCGTGGCCAACGTAGCCCGCGACGAACAGCACGACGTGCATCATGACCGTGCGCTCCTCACCGCATTGACCGCTGTCAGGATTTCTTCAGCCGTCGCGGGCGCGTTCAACGGCGGATTGATCTTGTGATCGCCGACGGCGGACACGGCATCGCGAATGACGAAGAACACCGAGAACGGCAACAGCAGCGGCGGCTCGCCCACGGCCTTCGACCGATGGATGCTGTCCTCCACATTGCGATTCTTGAACAACTCGACGCGGAAGTCGGCCGGCATGTCGTTGGTCGTCGGAATCTTGTACGTGGACGGCGCGTGCGTCATCAGCTTGCCCTTGTCGTTCCACCAGAGTTCTTCCGTCGTCAGCCAGCCCATGCCCCGCACGAACGCGCCTTCGACCCTGACCTTTGTCGAGCGCCGGATTCAGCGATGCGCCCACGTCATGCAGCGCATCCGCGCGCAGCACGCGCATTTCGCCGGTGAGCGTATCGATCACGACTTCGGACACCGCCGCGCCGTACGAGTAGTAGTAGAACGGGCGGCCTTGCATCGTCGCCTGATCCCAGTAGAGCTTGGGCGTCGCGTAGAAGCCGTCTGACCACAACTGAATGCGCGCGAGATACGCCTTTTGCACGACTTCGCCGAATGGAATCGCGTCCTCGCCGACGATGATGCAATCGTTCGCAAAGTGCACCTCCGATGCCGCCACCGAGCCGCCGCCGAACTTCTCGGCCGCGAACTTCGCGAGCCGCTCGCGCAACTGGCGCGCGGCATCCTGCACGGCCTTTCCGTTCAAATCCGTTCCCGTCGATGCCGCCGTCGCCGACGTATTGGCGACCTTGCTCGTGTCGGTGGCCGTCACGAGCACGCGCTCGAAGTTCACGCCGAGTTCATACGCGACAACCTGCGCGACCTTCGTGTTCAAACCCTGGCCCATTTCGGTGCCGCCGTGATTCACGAGCATCGAGCCATCGGTATAGATATGAGCCAGCGCGCCCGCCTGATTGAAGTGCGTCACGTTGAACGCGATGCCGAACTTCACCGGCGTCAGCGCCAGACCCTTTTTCAGAATCTCGTTGTTCGCGTTGAATTCGTCGATGGCCGCACGGCGCTTGCGATAGTCGCTCGTCTCTTCCAGCTCGGCGATCAGTTCATGAATGACGTTGTCTTCGACCGTCTGGCCGTAAGGCGTCTTGTTGTTCTCCGTCTTGCCGTACAGATTGGCGCGGCGCACATCGAGCGAATCCTTTCCGACCGAACGTGCCACGTTATCCATGATGTATTCGATCGCGAACGCGCCCTGCGGTCCGCCGAAACTGCGGAACGCCGTGTTCGATTGCGTGTTCGTCTTGCCACAATAGCCTTCGATCTTTACGTCGGAGAGCCAATACGCGTTGTCGAAGTGGCAGACGGCGCGCGTCATCACCGGGTCGGACAAATCCGCGGAAAAGCCGCAGCGCGAAGTCATATCGACGGATACGCCTTCGATCTTGCCGTCATCGTCGTAACCGACTTCGAAGTCGTAGATGAAGTCGTGGCGCTTGCCGGTGATCATCACGTCGTCGTCGCGGTCCGGACGCAGCTTCACCGGGCACAACAGCTTCCACGCGGCGAGCGCGGCGCAGCACGCGAAAATGCCCGACTGCGATTCCTTGCCGCCGAATCCGCCGCCCATGCGACGGCATTCGACCAGCACGTTGTGCGAATGCACGTTGAGCACGTGTGCGACGAGATGCTGCATTTCCGTCGGGTGCTGCGTCGAACAATAGACGTGCATGCCGTCGTCGTCCTTCGGCACGGCGTAGGCAATCTGTCCTTCGAGATAGAACTGTTCCTGGCCGCCGAGCTTCATCGCGCCGCGTTCGTGATGCGTCGCTTTGGCCATGCGGCCTTCGGCATCGCCGCGCGAGAGTTCAGCGGATTGAGCACGTAGGACTCGGCCTTGCGCGCATCGGCGGGCGTGAGCACCGGCGCCAGATCTTCGAATTCGATGATCGCGCGGCGTGCCGCAAGACGTGCCCTATCGTGCGAAGTCGCGACGACGATGAACATCGGCTGGCCGACGAATTGCATAATACCCTGCGCGAGCACCGGATCGTCGTGGATGATCGGACCGCAATCGTTCACGCCGGGAATATCGTCGGCGGTGAAGACGGCGACGATATTCCCGGCGTCGCGCGCACGGCATCGAAATTCATCGACACGATCTTCGCGTGCGCCTTCGGGCTCGTGCCGGGCGCGGCGTGCAGCGTGCCCGCGACGACCGGAATGTCATCGGTATAAGTGGCGCGGCCGGCCACGTGCAGATGCGCCGATTCATGCGGACGCGAGACGTGGGCCTGCTTGAAATTGTCGACTTCGTTCGCGAGCGACTTGGCTTCGGCGAGAAAGGCTTCTGCTTGCTGATTCATGTTGTTGTTTCCTTACTTCGCTTCGACCAGTTCGATTGCACGCACATCCAGCTTTGATTTTTCGAGCGGATTGTGCGGACGCGTCTCCAGCCAGAAGCGGTACAACAGGCTCTTTGCCGTATCGAGGCGATAGTCGCTGCTCGCGCGCATGTCGGTGAGCGGCTAATAGTCCTTGCCGAGCGCGATCATCGCGGCTTGAACCGTGGCTTCGTGCCAGTGGGCATCGGCGAGAATGCTTTCCGCGTGCGATGCACGTTTCAGCGTCGCGGCCATGCCGCCGAATGCGAGCCGCGGCTCGCGGATCGTGTCGCCATCGGGGATGAAGGAAAACGCGGCGTACACGGCGGAAATATCGGAATCGGAGTCGAAGCGCTTGCTCAGCTTGTACGCACGGAATTGCAGCTTTGCGAGCTTGCCGGTGCGCGCCGGCACGCGGATCGCCGCGACGAACTCGTTCTCGCGCATGTCCTTCTTCTGATACGTGATGTACAAATCTTCGAGCGCCATTTCGCGCAAACCATCCACGCTTTGCAGCACGACGCGCGCGTTCAGCGCGATGAGGCCGGGCATCGAATCACCGATCGGCGAGCCGTTCGCGACGTTGCCGCCGAGCGTGCCCGCGTTGCGAATCGGCAGCGACGCGAAGCGCAGACGCGTCTCTTCGAGTTCGGGATACTGCTTCACGATCTCGTCATACGCGCGATCGACCGACACGCCCGCGCCGATCTCGATCCACTCGTCCGTCGTCTCGACCTGCTTGAACGACTCGATTTGCCCGACGTAGACGATATCGCCGAGATCGCGCAGTTGCTTCGTCACCCACAAACCGACGTCGGTGCTGCCCGCGAGAATGCGAACGTTCGGATTGTCATGCTTGATCGATGCAAGCGCTTCCGCGGTGCGCGGCGCATCGAATTTGCGGCCGGCGTGCTCGTAATGGAACGTGTCGTCGCGCTTCAGGCTCTCGAGCGTGCGGGCGAGCGCGGGCACATTCAAAGGCGCGAGCGGCGCGTGATCGAACATCTGTTCCGCAGTGTCGATGATCGGCCGATAGCCCGTGCAGCGGCACAGATTGCCCGTCAAGCGCATCGCTGATTTCCTGGCGCGAGGGTTTGGTCTTGTCACACTTGCCAGCGCAACCGGTCGTCGCATGACCGTGCTTTTCGTAGAGCTCAAACATCGACATGGCAAAACCGGGCGTGCAGAAGCCCCACTGCGAACCGTGGCAATCGACCAAAGCCTGTTGCACCGGATGCAGCGTGCCGTCCGGCTGGCGCAGGTCTTCGACGGTGAACAGCGCGCGGCCATCGAGCGTCGGCAGGAACTGGACGCACGCGTTGACCGCCTTGAACGCGACGCCGCCCTTGTTATCCGGCTCGCCGATGACGACCGTGCACGCGCCGCAGTCGCCTTCCGCGCAGCCTTCCTTGGTGCCGGTGCAGCGCGCGTCTTCGCGCAGGTATTGCAGGACGGTGCGCGTCGTCGACGCGCCGCTGACTTCCTGGATCGCGTTGCGGTGATAGAAGCGGATCGGTTTGATTCATGGGGATGTCTCTGGGGCGTTCTGAAGCTTTTTGCTGGTTGCGCGGGATGCGCAACCGGTGGCTTGTCTGTTTTGGGCGACTTTTAAGAATGTTCCTGCCGCCTCGATGGTTTCAAAGCTATCACCACCAAAATCCACAACCCATAGGCGACATTGCATGAACGACATATTCTTCACCCGATATGTCGTCAAAGCCTTATCCGACAAGGCTTTGCGCGATGCCGTCTGGTCGTTCGGACCGGCAATTTGTCCCATCCGGTTACAAAACCAGTGCGACGTTGCGACGCAACATATGTGACAATCACTTTTTCGCGCCGAAATCAACCCCGCACTTCCCCTGTATCCTCCGAGCCTCGCAACCTGCCGCAAGGCGATTTTACTATCACGCTGCGCATCGTGTCGGTCGTGGTGTACACGTTCCTCTGTTATCTGACGATCGGCATTCCGCTGGGGGTTTTGCCGGGTTTCGTGCACACGGATCTCGGCTATGGATCGGTGATGGCGGGCGCGGCGATCAGGGTCCAGTACTCTGCCACGCTGCTGTCGCGCCCGCTCGCGGGACGCACCGCGGACACGCTCGGGTCGAAGAAAACGGTTCTGTACGGGCTGGCTGCCTGCACGATCAGCGGCGTGCTGCTGATGTCGGCGCTCGCGGCGCAGTGGCATGCGGTGAGTCTCGTGTTGCTCGTCGTTGCGCGGCTCGTGCTCGGCTTCGGCGAAAGCTGGGTTGGAACGGGATCGATTACATGGGGTATCGGGCACGTGGGCGTGACGCATAACGCGAAGGTGATTTCGTGGAACGGCATCGCCACGTATGGGGCGCTGGCGATCGGCGCGCCGCTTGGCGTGGCGATCGATCACGCGATCGGGTTCGCATCGCTCGGGCTGATCGTGATCGCGCTCGGCGGACTTGGCTACTGGCTCGCGACGCGCATGGACAGCGTGCCGATCGTGCATGGCGAGCGGATGTCGTATCGCTCGGTGTTCTTTCGCGTGTTGCCGCATGGGTTGGGGTTGGCGCTTGGATCAGCCGGGTTCGGGTCGATTGCAACGTTCATCACGCTCTTCTATGCCGCGCATAACTGGCCGAATGCGGCTTTGTCGTTGACCGTTTTTGGCACGATGTTCATCGGGGCGCGGTTGCTTTTTGCTAACACCATCAAGACGTTTGGCGGGTTTCGGGTGGCGATCGTGTCGTTCTCTTTTGAATGCGTCGGGCTGTTTGCTTTGGCTTGCTGCCGAGCCTACTTTGGCGCTTGCCGGTGCGGCGTTGACCGGGTTCGGGTTTGCGCTCGTGTTTCCTGCGCTGAGGGTTGAGGCGGTCGGGCTTGTTCCGCCTGCTAGCCGGGGGGCGGCGCTTTCGGCTTATTCGGTGTTCTTGGATTTGTCGCTTGGGCTTACTGGGCCGTTGGCCGGGTATGTGGCAGGTGAGTTTGGATATGGGTCGGTCTATCTGTTTGCTGCTTTGGCCGCGACGGCGGCTGTTGCGCTTTCCATCGCGCTTTATGCGCGCGCGGCGCGTGGGGTTGGGGGACCGGCTACTGAATAAAAAGCACAAAAACCAGAAGCCCTTTGCACGAAAAGAGAACCGTACACACGTCAGCCCCCCCAAAAAACCAAAAGAAAACCGCCCGTTCAAGCGCCAGCGCCCCTCCCCACTTGCGTGTTTGTCTTAAAATCCCTGTTTAAGTCCACTCGCGTCCGCTTTATGAACTCGACTCCGGAAGATCGCTGGCGCGACTTGCGCCCGGACCCTGAAAGCGACACGCCGCTCTATCTTCAGCTCGCCCGCAAGCTCGCCGACGCCATTCACGACAATCGCTGGAACGCCGGTGAAGCGCTGCCCTCCGAACGCGTGCTCTCGGATGCGCTCGGCGTCTCGCGCATCACCTCTCGAAAAGCGATCGCGTTGCTCGTCGAACAAGGCCTGATTCGACGCGAACAAGGCGCGGGCAGCTTCATCACGCCGCGCTATGAAGACCCGCTCTCGCGTCTGTCGAGCTTCTCGGAAATGCTGCGCCGGCGCGGCTTCAAGCACTCGTCCAAATGGCTATCGCGCACCATCGAACCGGCCAATCGCGAGGAAGTCATTCAGCTCGGACTCTCGCCCGCCTCAACCGTCACGCGTCTCAAGCGCCTGCGTCTGGCCGATGACATCGTGATGGCCGTCGAAAACTCGACATTCCCCGCGTCCTGCATCCCCGATCCGCAATCCATCGGCGATTCGCTCTACAGCTATCTCGATACGCGCGGGTTCTCCATCGTGCGCGCGCTGCAGCACTTTCGCGCCGTGAATGCGAGCGATGAAATCGCGCAGCAAATGGGCATCGCGCCGCACGATGCGCTGCTGCTTATCACGCGCGTCGGCTATACGGCCGATCAGCGCGCGATCGAACTCACCGATACCTACTGCCGCAACGATTACTACGATTTCGTCGCGGAACTACGCAAATAAATACGCAAATGACCGACACCGCCGCAGCCGCGCCGACGGATCGCTCGCTGAGCATCATGCTGTGGATCGTCGCCGCCGGCTTCTTCATGCAGACGCTGGACTCGACGATCGTCAACACCGCGCTGCCCGCGATGGCCCGCAACCTCGGCGAAGCGCCGCTGCGCATGCAGGGCGTCGTGATCGGCTACTCGCTGACGATGGCGATTACCGTCTCCGGATGGCTCGCGGACAAGCTCGGCACCAAGCGCGTGTTCATGAGCGCGATCCTCATCTTCACGATCGGCTCGCTGCTGTGCGCGAAGGCGCAGTCGCTGCCGGCGCTGGTCGCGTTTCGCGTCGTGCAGGGCATCGGCGGCGCGATGCTGCTGCTCGTCGGACGGCTCGCCGTGCTGCGTGTGTTTCCCGCCAAACGCTACTTATCGGCGCTCGCGTTCGTCGCGATTCCCGGTCTCATCGGACCGCTGATCGGACCGACGCTCGGCGGCTGGCTCGTGCAGATCGCATCGTGGCACTGGATCTTTCTAATCAACGTGCCGGTGGGGATCGCCGGGTGTATCGCAACGCACTTGTATATGCCGGATAACCAGAATCCCGCGACCGCGCGCTTCGATCTCGCGGGCTATTTGCTGCTCGCCGTCGGCATGGTCGCGCTGACGATTTTGCTCGATGGCCTCGCCGATCTCGGCCTGCAACATGCGATCGTCATCGTCTTGCTCGTGCTGAGTTTCGGCTGTTTCGTCGCGTACGGCCTGCACGCGACGCGCGCCGCCCAGCCGATCTTCTCGCTTGATCTGTTCAAGATCCATACCTTCAGCGTCGGCTTGCTGGGCAATCTGTTCGCGCACATCGGCAGCGGCGCGATGCTGTATCTCATCCCGCTCTTGCTGCAAGTGAACCTCGGCTACACCGCATTTCAGGCCGGCATGATGATGCTGCCCGTCGCCGCCGCCGGCATGGCGTCCAAACGGCTGGTGACGCGGCTCATCGAAAAACATGGCTATCGGCGCGTGCTAGTGGTGAACACCGTGCTCGTCGGCCTGATGATGGCGAGCTTCGGCCTGATGACCGCCGATCAGCCGCTGTGGCTGCGGCTCGTCCAGTTGGCCATCTTCGGCTCCGTCAATTCGATGCAGTTCACCGCGATGAACACGCTCACGCTGAAAGACCTCGGCATCGGCGGCGCGAGCAGCGGCAACAGCCTCTTTTCGCTCGTGCAGATGCTGTCGATGAGCCTCGGCGTGACCGTCGCGGGCGCGATTCTGTCGACGTTCACCGGCATTCTGCCGCGCGTCACCGAGACGAATTCGCTGCCGGCGTTTCACGCGACGTTCCTGTGCGTGGGCATCATCACGGCGGCGACGGCGTGGATTTTCGGGCAGCTTGCGCCGGAAGTCAGATCGGTGAAGAGGAAGCCAGATCCGTCGGAAGCGAATTGAGCGATTTAGTGCGCGCCGCAGCGTTAGTGCGCCTGGCACCGCTTGAATACGCCGACGCGTCGGATCGCTTCGAATCCGCACACGAATAAGCGCGCTCACCCGCATCTGCATTGAATTCGCACGCTTTTTGTATGAACCTTCGCCAGTGTGTTCCGGTAAACTATCTCGATAATTTCACGCGCTTTTGCATCGATACCATGAGCATGGTTGACCTCGATCCTCCCCGCTTCCAGCCACCGCGCCCGATCGCCGGCGACGATGGCTCGCGTCGCACCGTGCTGTATGGCGAATACACCGTGTTCAGCGTGTTTCAGCCGGTGTTTTCGGTGTCGCACCGGCGAGCGATCGGCTATCACGCGTCGTTGCGGGCGCGCGATGACACGCATCGTCATGTGCCATCGGCCGAAGTTTTCACGCAGGCCGCGCGGCGCGGCGATTTGCTCGAACTCGGACGGCTCGCGGAATCGCTTTATCTGGGCAACTTCAACGCGTTCGATAGTCACGACGAGTGGCTTTTTCTGAGCCTGCATCCCGCCGCGCTGATGGATACCAGTTACGGCGATGCGCTCGTTTCCGCGCTTAAGGACATTGGTTTGCCGCCGCAGCGCGTCGTGCTGGAAGTGCCCGAGCAGGCGGGCGGCAAGACGACGCGCTTTGCGGGCATCATCGATTCATTGCGTAAATCCGGCTTTCTGATCGCGCTCGATGGTTTCGGCGTGAAGCATTCGAATATCGATCGCGTGTGGCAATTGCGGCCGGATATCGTGACGCTCGATCGCTGCATTCTTCAGCAGGCCACCGAACATTCGCATATCGAGCGCGTGTTGCCGCGGCTCGTGTCGCTGCTGCATGAATCCGGTCAACTCGTGTTGATGGGCGGCCTCGCGACCGAGCGCGAGGCGCTGATCGCGCTCGAATGCAACGTCGATTTCGTGCAGGGCGCGTATTTCGCGCAGCCCGGCGTCGATGCCGTTCACGAGGAAGTCGCCGCCAGCGCGATGGATGCGCTGACGGCTGCATCGCGCGAACGGATCGCGGCGCGGGAACGCGCGCAGTCGACGCGTCTGGAGCCGTATGTGAGCGGGCTGGAACGCGCATCGGTGAAGCTGGTGGAGGACGAATCGCTCGGAATCGCGACGAGTGAACTGCTCCAACTCGCCGATACCGCGCGCTGCTTCTTGCTCGATCAGGCCGGACGGCAAATCGGCGATAACGTCGTGCCGGTGGTGCGGACATCGCAGCGCGCGAAGCGGTTTAGTCCGCTGCTGCATTCGGAAGGCGCGAGCTGGGAGCGCCGGCCGTATTTCATCGAAGCGTTGCGCGCCCCGCGGCGCGTGCATCTGACGGCACCGTATTTGTCGATCAACGAGGCGCATTTGTGCGTAACGGCGTCGATCGCCGCGCAAACGCCGTACGGCTTGCAAGTGCTGTGCGTCGATATCAACTGGGAAGCGACGCCCAAGCGCGCTTAAGACGGTTTGTCGAAGGTGGGACGCACGAGATCGAACCCCGCCAGAACGACGACGCCTGATAGCACGATGAGCGCAGCCGAATGCCGGCCGAAGAAGAGCAACGCGGCGGCGGACCAGGTAGTGAGGCAAAGAGCGGCGAAGCGTTTCATGTTTGGAGTGCGGCTTGGGACTTTTCTGAGCCGCTATTCAGAATTTTCGATGCGGAACGCGCACGGATGACCGTGCTGAAACGGCGTTCCGTTTCTGTCGGAGATTCCTATTTGTGCCGTGGAAACAAGGGATTGCGTTGACCGGGAATAATAGCTTCCCTGTAATTTGCATGTTTCGCGCTGGCGCTTATTGGTCGGAGTGAACGGAAAAGTCACGTAGCGGGTGAAAAAACGTAATGCCGCCCGGGGAACCGGGTCCCACCTGGAGTGGGAATTTCGCCGAAAGGTGGATAGAGAGTCTCGCACGCGACGGCTGCCAATCGGCAGCCGTTTGTTTTTCTGGACTGTAGTCGAAAGGTCCGCCCTTTCACCGCCGGCCTCAATCGTCCTCAGCGTCGACTTTTCAGCCGTCACATCTGGCCTGTCTATAAATTAGCCATCCGAACGATCTCATCGATCGACATCGGACGCTAGTTGGTTAAAAACGTCCACCCACAAAAAAGCCGCATCGACATAACCGATGCGGCTCTCTCACCTCAACCAGCAGCCTTTAAAAAGGCCCCCGGCCCAACCAGCACTTACGCCCCAAAATTCTTCGAAGCAAAGCCCCAGTTCACGATATTCCAGTAAGCCTCGATAAACTTCGGACGCGCATTGCGATAGTCGATGTAATACGCATGCTCCCACACGTCGATCGTCACGAGCGCCTTCGCATCCGTTGTCAACGGCGTAGCAGCATTGCTGGTCGACACGATATCCACCGTGCCGTCGGTCTTCTTCACGAGCCACGTCCAGCCCGAGCCGAACGTGCCGGCTGCGACCTTCGCGAACTCTTCCTTGAACTTGTCGAACGAGCCGTACTTGGCGTTGATGGCGTCAGCCAGCGCGCCGGTCGGAGCGCCGCCGTTAGGCGACAGGCTGTTCCAGAAGAACGTGTGGTTCCAGACCTGAGCCGAGTTGTTGAAGATGCCGCCGGACGACTTCTTCACGATTTCTTCGAGCGGCAGGTTTTCGAATTCGGTGCCGGGGATCAGCTTGTTGAGGTTCGTCACATAGGTCTGGTGATGCTTGCCATAGTGATACTCGAGCGTTTCTTCCGACATGTGCGAAGCGAGCGCGTTCTTGTCGAACGGCAGCGGCGGGAGCGTATGTTCCATGATTGCGAGCTTCCTTTCTATGTGGTTTGTGGGGTGTTAAGAGTGAAGCAGTCGAGCACTGGATTGTAGGTGACTTGCAATAACCCCGCAAACCACGTGCCTTTTATGAGGAAGATTGCTTTCAATCGACGATGCGCGGCGTAAATAGTGCTCGCTGCGCATCGCAGTGGGACGTCAAAAGTACGCTCAGAATTCTTCGGACAAACGCGGTTGAACATCGGCGAGCAACACATCCGCCGAGCCTTCCGCGAGATGAACGGTCAACGCGCGCTTGGGCTTCAATGCATGTGGCGCACGCAAGGCGCGGCCCGTTTGCGTATCGATAAGCGCGGCATAGCCTCGTTCGAGTGTGCGCTGCGGGCTGAGCACCTGCAAGCGCGCCGCCAGTTCCGATACGCACGCTTTCTCGCGCTCGCCTCGCCGCTCGTGCGCGCGCTGCATGCGCTGCGCAAGCCGCCTCACATGCTCGCGATGCACCTCGACATCCAGCCTCTTACGCTGCCATCGATACTGCACCAGCGCGAACTGCGCACGCGCATCGCGCACAGGACGCGCGCCCGCCGCAACCAACCGCGTCGTCAGTTGCCGCAGATGCACGCGCTGCCGCTGCAAGCGCTCCGCCGGACTCACAAGCCTGCGCGCGAGCCAGTCGATCTGCTGCGCGCGCCGCTCCATCATGCGGCCGAAGCCGCGCGCGAGCGCCGCATGTCGATGATCGAGATCGCGCAACAACAGCACGCGCTGCGGACTGACGAGTTCGGCCGCGCCCGTCGGCGTCGGCGCGCGCACATCGGCGGCGAAATCGGCGATGGTGAAATCTGTCTCGTGTCCGACGCCGCTCACCACCGGCAACGCGCTGGCCGCAATCGCGCGCGCGAGCACTTCCTCGTTGAATGCCCACAAATCTTCGATCGATCCGCCGCCGCGGCAGACGATCAGCACATCGAGCCGGTCGGCCTCGCGCCGCGCATTGGCCGCTTCGACCATCGCCGCGAGCTTCGCGCCGACGCCTGCGCCCTGCACCGGCGCCGGATACACGGCGACCGGCACATGTGGCGCACGGCGCGCGAGCGTGGTGAGCACATCGCGCAGCGCGGCCGCCTGCAACGACGTCACAATGCCGATGCCCCTCGGATGTCCCAGCAACGCGCGCTTTCGTTCCGCCGCGAACAAGCCTTCCGCTTCGAGCTGTGCCTTCAGCCGCAAAAACGCCTCGAACAAGCGCCCTTGCCCCGTACGCCGCACCGCTTCGACATTCAACTGCAACTCACCGCGCGGCTCGTATATCGTGACGAGCGCGCGCACTTCGATCTTGTCGCCTTCGCGCGGTGTGAATTCGGCGTACTGCGCACGGCCCCGGAACATCACGCAGCGCATTTGCGCGCCCGCGTCCTTGATCGAAAAATACCAATGCCCGCTTGCCGCGTGCGTGAAGTTCGACACCTCGCCCGATACCCACACCAACGGAAACGACCGTTCGAGCATCGTGCTGATCGACCGGTTGAGGACGGAGACGGGAATGACGGCGTCGCCGCCTTGTGTCGAGAGTGAGTCGGGAGTCATCGAGAAAATCTGGAAATATGACGATAAGAACGATGGACAAACAGCGTGAGACGAGGTATGCAAGTGTAGCAAGTGTCCACACAGAAGAACTTACCGAAAGTCATGCGTGACGCCCTCCGGAACCTTTTGGCTTCGTGCTAAGAATTTGATTTAAAAGGGTTTTATTCGTCCGATTTCAACGATTGCCGAAGTAACGCTTTCCTTGCGCGGCATTGCGGTTTTTCCGCAGGAAGTTCTTCACAGAGTTATCCACAGGCGCTACGGCACGCCTCCCGAGAGACGGGCGACTGGCGTGCGCGCCGCTCGCGCTAGAGTGTCGGGTTGGAGCATCGGCCGTCGCGCCGCCATGCACATCGTTCAACGCTCAACTGAATCCAAAGGAGTTGCCGTTGCGCGCCATGCCTGAACTCTCAACCGCCGCTGAATCGAACGCGCACGCAAAGGCGGCTCATGTCTGACTTCAAACCGCCGATCGAAAGTTTCTTCGCGTGCGAATGGCGCAAACGCGGTCCCATCGCGTGGGGGCTGACGCCTTTCGCCTGCCTCTTCGGCGCGATCGCCGCGACGCGCCGCGCGTTTTTCGACATGGGCTGGATCAAGCGTGTCGATGTCGGCGTGCCGGTCGTCGTCGTCGGGAACGTGACCGTCGGCGGAACGGGCAAGACGCCGACCGTCATCGCGCTGGTCGAAGCATTGCGCGCGGCGGGCTTTCAGCCGGGCGTCGTGTCGCGCGGATACGGCGCGAAGGTGAAAAAGCCGACCACCGTTTTGCCGACGAGTCTGGCCGCGCAAGTCGGCGACGAGCCGCTCTTGATCGCGCGCCGCACCCATGCGCCGGTGTTCGTGTGTCCGGATCGCGTGGCGGCAGCGCAGGCGCTGTTGCAGGCGCATCCGAATGTCGACGTCATCGTGTCCGACGACGGCCTTCAGCACTATCGCCTCGCGCGCGCGTTCGAACTCGTCGTGTTCGACGACCGTCTCGGCGGCAACGGCTTTCTGCTGCCCGCCGGTCCCTTGCGCGAGCCGGTGTCCCGTCATCGCGATGCCACGCTCATCAATAGCCCGTACGATCGCGCCTTGCCGCCGTGGCCGAACACCTTCGCGCTCGATCTCGAACCCGGCGACGCGTGGCTGCTCGACGATCCGCATCTGCGCCGCCCGCTTTCTGCCTTCGCGGGCGAGAAAGTCGCGGCGGCGGCGGGCATCGGGTCGCCGGAACGCTTTTTCGCGACCTTGCGCGCGGCGGGCATCACGCCGGCCACGCGCGCGTTTCCCGATCACTATTCGTATCAGGACAATCCGTTCGAAACCGTTCAGGCCGACGCGATCCTTGTCACCGAAAAGGATGCAGTAAAATTTCAGGCCTGGCGCGATGCACACGTATGGGTCGTTCCCGTGCAAGCTGTGCTGCACCCCCGCCTCATCGCTCTGGTTGTGGAGAAACTCCGTGGACGCACGTCTGCTTGAAATCCTCGTCTGCCCGATCTGCAAGGGTCCGCTCAATTACGACCGCGCCGCGCAGGAACTCATCTGCAACGCAGACAAGCTCGCTTATCCGATCCGCGACGGCATTCCCGTCATGCTCGTCGATGAAGCGCGTCAAACGGTCGAAGACACGCCGGTCGAGCCGTTGAAGCCGGTCGGCGGCAACTGATTCGCCGCTGAAGACATGTCCGTTCCGTTCATCGCCATCATTCCGGCGCGCCTGGCTTCCACGCGTCTGCCGAACAAACCGCTCGCGGATATCGGCGGCAAGCCGATGGTCGTGCGCGTCGCCGAACGCGCGCGCGAATCGGGCGCGACGCACGTGCTCGTCGCCACCGATTCCGGTCTCGTCGTCGATGCCGCGCGCGATCACGGCCTCGAAGTCATGCTCACGCGCCCGGATCATCCGACCGGCACGGACCGTCTAGCCGAAGTGGCGACACGTCTGAACTGGCCTGACGATGCCATCGTCGTCAACGTTCAGGGCGACGAGCCGCTCATCGATCCGCAACTCGTGCGCGATGTCGCCGCGCACCTCGCGGCGCATCCCGAATGCGCGATCGCAACTGCCGCGCATCCGATCCACGATCCCGCCGACGTCTTCAATCCGAACGTCGTGAAAGTCGTGCTCGATGTGAAAAGCGTCGCGCTCTACTTCTCGCGCGCGCCGATTCCCTGGACGCGCGATGCCTGGCAGCCGCATTGGCCAGATGTTTCCGCGCTCGGCAATTTGCCCGCCGTGCCGGAAAACGTGCTGCGACATATTGGCCTATACGCGTATCGCGCGAAGTTCCTGCGTGAGTTTCCGAAGCTCTCGATCTCGTCGATCGAAACCGCCGAAGCGCTGGAACAACTGCGCGCGTTGTGGCACGGCGAGCGCATCGCGGTGCGCGTCACGCACGACACACCGCCGCCGGGCGTCGATACGCCCGCCGATCTCGAACGCGTGCGCGCGCTCTTCGAAAAATCCGCGTGAAAGTCTGACGCAACCCGTGTAACCCCCCGCCGAGGGTTTATTCGGCGGGGTTCTTGGCGTTTTCTATCCGCGTCATAACGGCCGAAACTGTCATTTGCCGTGGCATAATCAAGTGATTGCGCGAGCCTTCCGGTCAGCGCCACGCTCAATGTTGCGCCGCTGTCCGTGGGTGCCGCGCCGTCTTCGAATCGGCCGCGCGATTTCTTTGTTGACGCCGCACGAGCCGCTCACCGGATGTCAAATCAGCCTCGCGGCACAGCGGTTTCTAGACGATTCGGAGAGTTCATCATGCGTTTGATCCTGTTGGGCGCACCCGGTGTGGGCAAGGGCACCCAGGCAAACTTCATCAAGGAAAAATTCGGCATTCCGCAAATCTCGACCGGCGACATGCTGCGCGCCGCCGTGAAAGCGGGTTCGCCGCTCGGCGTCGAAGCCAAGCGCTTCATGGATGCGGGCGAGCTGGTGCCGGATTCACTCATCATCAATCTGGTGAAGGAGCGTCTGCTTTCCGACGACTGCAAGAACGGTTATCTGTTCGACGGTTTTCCGCGCACGCTGCCGCAAGCGGAAGCCATGAAGGAAGCGGGCGTGGCCATCGATTACGTGCTGGAAATCGACGTCCCGTTCGACGAAATCATCAGGCGCATGAGCGGCCGCCGTGTGCACGCGGCGTCGGGCCGGACGTATCACATCAAGTTCAATCCGCCGAAAGCAGACATGAAGGACGATGTCACCAGCGAACCGCTGATCCAGCGTGACGACGACAAGGAAGAGACCGTGAAGAAGCGGCTCGACGTGTACGTCTCACAGACCAAGCCGCTGATTCAGTACTACAACGACTGGGCGACGAGCGGTGAATCGAACGGACTGAAGGCGCCGGAATATCGCAAGATTTCGGGTCTCGGCACGGTGGATGAAATTCGCACGCGCGCGTTCGATGAGCTGAAGTAAAGCATCTTGCGTTCCTGCTTTGAAAAAACCCGCTCCGTGTGAGCGGGTTTTTTATCGGCGTAAATTAATGAGCAAACCTGAATAATGCTGCGAAACTGCATGATCGTCGTGCGATTATGCGCGGCCCCGCTTGGTTAGAATTAGAATCGAGCGGATCAAACAAAAAAGGAGACACGAAATGGAAATTCAAGGCAACGTTTTTCTGATCACCGGCGGCGCGTCCGGACTCGGCGCGGCGACAGCGCGCCTCGTGACGGAGCAAGGCGGCAAGGCCGTGCTCGCCGATATGAACGAAGCGGCGGGCGTCGAACTCGCGCGCGAACTGAACAGCGAATTCGTGAAGTGCGATGTCAGTCAGGAAGCCGACGCTCAGCGCGCCGTCGATGCCGCGCTGAAGCTCGGTACGCTGCGCGGGCTGGTGAACTGCGCGGGCATCACGCCGGCATCGAAGACGGTCGGGCGTGACGGGCCGCATCCGCTCGAACTGTTTTCGAAAGTCATCGCGGTGAATCTGATCGGCACCTTCAACATGATTCGCCTCGCCGCTAGTGCGATGTCGAAAAACGAGCCGAACGATGCCGGCGAGCGCGGCGTGATCGTGAATACGGCATCGGTGGCGGCGTATGACGGGCAGATCGGACAGGCGGCCTATACGGACACTGCCGATCGCGCGCGATCTGAGCCGCAGCGGTATTCGCGTGATGACGATTGCGCCCGGCCTCTTCGAAACGCCGATGCTGCTCGGCATGCCGCAGGACGTGCAGGACGCGCTCGGCGCAATGGTGCCCTTCCCCTCGCGTCTGGGCAAACCCAACGAGTACGCGATGCTCGTCAAGCAAATTTTCGACAATCCGATGCTCAACGGCGAAGTGATCCGTCTCGACGGCGCGATCCGCATGCAGCCGAAATAAGACGAATCAGTCGCCCTGCGTGCGCTGTCTCAGCTCGTGCAGTTCCGTCTCGACGACGGTGGCATCTTCGGCGTCGGGACAGTCTTCGAGATAGCGCTCCAGATCTTCGAGCGCGGGCCGCAGATAATCGAGCCGCGCATACGCGAAGCCGCGGTCACGCACTTCCTCGATACTTCCCGGCAACACGATCACCAACCGCTGCTGCACGGCGAGTAGCCGCTGCCAGCGCTCAGTCTGCAAATAAATGCCCTTCAGATTGCGCAGCATCCGCGCGATAATTTCGCGCCGCGTCGCGGGCTGCAGCAGCACACGCAACGCACTACCGATCGATTCACCGACGCGCTGCACATACGGCTCCAGCATCTCGACCATTTGCGCTTCGGACAGCGTTTGACCGGTGGTCGGATCGAGCATCAAATCTTGGCCGGGCAATTCCACGCGCAACAGGAAATGCCCCGGAAACGATACGCCGCGCACCGGAATGCCAAGCTGCTCCGCCATTTCCAGATACACGACGGCGAGCGATATCGGAATGCCGCGACGACGCCGCAACACCACATGCAGATGGCTGTTATCGGGGTCGTAGTAATCGTTGCGATTGCTCGAAAAACCGAGTTCGCGGAAAAAATAGCGATTGAGCGCATCGACTTTCTGGCGGATATCGGCATCGTCGGGAATACGGCGGCGGGCGCGCACGACGAGTTCGTCGATTTCCGCGAGAGTCGCCTGCATGTCGAGGTCCGGATACGCATCCTGTGCAAGCGACAAAGCCGCTTCCGTAAGCGGAAGGCTTTCGTCTTCCGCCATCAGCGAGGTGAAGTAGTCGAGGATGCGCGATGTCGTCATCAGAGCGTGCGTCTCTTGAAATAGGCGTATTTGAAGCCCATCATGGAAAGCATACCGAAATACAGGGCGGCGAACACGACGAGGCTCGCACCCATCAGCGCGATGCGCATGACCGGCGTCGAGCGCATGCCGATCCAGTCGAAGTTCGCGGCCACCCAATGCATCGCGCCAGCAAGAACCAGGCACGCGCCCATCAGCTGCAGGAAAAAGCGCAGCCAGCCCGGCGACGGCACGTAGATCTTGCGGCGGCACAAACCCGCGAACAGCAGCAGTGTGTTGGTCAGCGCGCCCAGACCGATCGACAGCGTGAGGCCGGCGTGCGAGAAGATCGGCACGAACACGTAATTGCTCACCTGCGTCATGACGAGCACGAACACCGCGATCTTCACCGGCGTCTTGATGTCCTGCTTCGCGTAAAAACCGGGCGCGAGGATCTTGATCAAAATCAGGCCGATCAAGCCGATGCCATACGCCGACAGCGCGCGGCCCACCATCACGACCGAATGGTTATCGAACTTGCGGTAGTGAAAGAACGCCGCCGTGAGCGGTTCGGCGAAGAAGAATAACGCGATCGCGCTCGGCGCGGCCAGCAGGAAGGTGATGCGCAAGCCCCAGTCGAGCAGCGCGGAATATTCGTCGTGGTTGGCATCGACGTGTGCTTTCGACAGGCTCGGCAGCAGAATCGTGCCGAGCGCGGCGCCGAGCAGCGCGGTGGGGAATTCCATCAGCCGATCGGCATAGTTGATCCACGACACCGCGCCCGGCCCGATATGCGACGCAATATTCGTGTTGATGATCAGGCTCAACTGCCCGACCGACACGGCAAAGGTCGCCGGCACCATTTTCAGCAGCACGCGCTTGACGCCCGGATGCGCGAGCGCGCGCCGCGGATTAAGCCCGATGCGCGGCACCATGTCGATCTTCTTCAGCCCCGGCAACTGCACGACGAGCTGCAGAATGCCGCCCGCGATCACCGCGTAAGCCAGCGCATACACCGGCACCTTCAGATGCGGCGCGACGACTATCGCCGCGAAAATGAACGAGACGTTGAGCAGCACGGGCGCGAACGCCGGCAGCGAAAACTGCTTGTACGTGTTGAGGACGCCGGAGGCGAGCGTCGTCATCGAAATGAAGACGATGTACGGGAACATGATCCGCGTCATCTCGACGGCGAGCGGATACGCCCCGCCGTCGTGCTTCAGGCCCGATGCGACCGCGTACACAACATAGCTCGCGCCCGCCATGCCCGCAAGCGACACCACGACGAGAAACCACGTGAGCACGGTCGACATGGCGTCGACGAGCGCCTTGGTGGGATCGTGCCCTTTGCTGTTCTTGAACTCGGCGAGGATCGGCACGAACGCCTGCGCGAACGCGCCTTCCGCGGACAGACGCCGCAGCAGGTTCGGAATGCGGAACGCGACGTAGAACGCGTCGGTATAGAGACTGGCGCCGAAAGCTCGGGCGATCAGCGTTTCGCGGATCAAGCCAGTCACGCGCGACAGCAGCGTGAAGCCGCTGACCGTCAGGAGGGCTCGGAATAGATTCATGAGGGCGCTTATTATACGGGCGGTGCGTGACGCGCCACGACGCATGCGCCCGTGCTGGCGGGCAAAAGCGCGAAATTGACTGATTCGCGGCAATTTACTACAACGCGCAGAGGCGGACGCCGCGCTTGTCACATCTCTTGTTACGTTGCTATAATTATAAATTTCGAAGCTCCGCTTTGGCGTTGCTTCTCGTCTTTCCGACTTTCACTTACGAAACTCGGCGTGGTTTTAAGGTTTTCGGGCAATCATTCCCGGGATTTCAGATCAAAGGCAGCGCATCAGGAACGCCCCCACCGGGCATCCTAAAACCGCTCGACGCGGTACGCGCTCCAGACAAGTAACAGCTGAACAGGATAAGGAAACCGTCATGGCAAATTCCGCACAAGCTCGCAAGCGCGCTCGTCAAGCCGCTAAAGCCAACTCGCACAACTCGGCGCTGCGCTCGAAGTTCCGCACGGCCATCAAGGCAGTCCGCAAGGCGATCGAAGCCGGCGACCAGGCCAAGGCAGTCGAAGTGTTCAAGTCGTCGGCCAAGACCCTCGACATCATCGCGGACAAGAAGATCGTCCACAAGAACAAGGCCGCTCGTCATAAGAGCCGCCTGGCTGCAGCCATCAAGGGCCTGCAAGCCCCCGCTGCCCAGTAATTCCGGCTCGCTTCCGGTGCGCGCTTTCATTTGGAAGCGTTCGCCGGGACAGCTTCCTGTTTCCGCTGCGCAGTAACGAAACAGCCCGCTCGTACGGGCTTTTTTGCGTTTGTTTGGCGTTTGTTTGCTCAATGACGCGATTACGGTCCGTGATGCTTCGCCTGTTGCGTCCCGTGATGCGTGATGCGGCGGCAATTCGCACGCTTCGGTCACCACGAGATCATTGTCTTTCGCAAAGTTGAGGACGAAGTCGAAAGCCATCGGTTCGATATCGCGCAAGCGCGAATCCAGAATGACGACCTTGATGCCGCCGATCATCGTTGGACGGACGTAGATGGAATATTGCATGTAGGCGTTCGGCCCCTTGGCCTTCGGCCCGAAGCCCGACATCACGCCGCACAGACGCTCGGACCAGTCGCTCGGCCGGAACGTTCTCCCGCTTTTGGTGACGCCTTGTATGAAGTACTCGGTAGGGGATGATTCAGCCATGTAGCAATACCTTTTGACGGCCGGTGGCGCGCACCGGCGAACGCACTTGCTCGACGCCTGTAGCCGCCTGCGAGGACGCAGCGATCGACGTCGGGCGTTCTCTGCGGGCCGATTCGCGTGAATCTCTACCTGGAGTGCCACGGACTTTCCTGTCCGCACGCGATGACGAACAACCCAGCACAGCGGCGTTCCGCGAAACGTGACGCGCAAAGCACACTGGCGAAAGCGTACGAGCCTTCACCGGACATGCGTATGAAACCGTGCTGAATGTTGCAGAGTTGTTGAAACGAGCGAGCGCAATTATACAGCAACAGCCTCTTTTCCGCAGCGCACACAAGCGCCTGACGCCCGCCGCGTTGCCCTCCGAACGGCTTGCAATCCGCTTGCTTCAGCTCCTTCCCGCCTCGTCAAACATCGCAAAATCCTTTATGCTCGAACGCGACATTCACTCCCGACGGCGGCGCCGTCCGGTCTTTTCGACATCATTCGAGCCTTTCGATGTGTCGAAACAGCCGGTTCGAAGCCGCCGCTTGCGTTTCATGACCTCCAAGAAAATTCGACACTATCTTCAGTTCAAGGATTTTTCGCTCGACGACTATGAGTACGTACTCGAACGCGCACGCATTCTGAAACGCAAGTTCAAGAACTACGAGACGTACCATCCGCTGCACGATCGCACGCTCGCGATGATCTTCGAGAAAAGTTCGACGCGCACGCGTCTTTCGTTCGAAGCGGGCATTTTCCAGCTCGGCGGCCACGCGGTGTTCATGAATACGCGCGACACGCAGCTCGGCCGGGGCGAACCAATCGAGGATTCCGCGCAGGTGATTTCGCGCATGGTGGACATCATCATGATCCGTACGTTCGGTCAGGACATCATCCGGCGGTTTGCAGAAAGCTCGCGCGTGCCGGTGATCAACGGTCTGACGAACGAATATCACCCGTGCCAGGTGCTGGCCGACATCTTCACGTTTTACGAGCATCGCGGACCGATTTCCGGCAAGACCGTCGCGTGGGTCGGCGACGCGAACAACATGCTCTACACGTGGTTCGAGGCGGCGCAGATTCTCGGTTTCAAGCTGCGTCTGTCGACGCCGGACGGCTACAAGCTCGATCCCGCGCTTGTATCGGAGGAAAGCAAGCCGTTCTTCGAGGAATTCGACGATCCGAACGAAGCCTGCGCCAGCGCCGATCTCGTCACGACGGACGTGTGGACGAGCATGGGCTTCGAAGCGGAAAACGAAGCGCGCATGAAAGCGTTCGCGGACTATTGCGTCGATGCCGAGATGATGTCGCGCGCTAATCCCGACGCGCCATTCATGCACTGTCTGCCGGCGCATCGCGGTGAGGAAGTGAGCGCGGAAGTGATCGACGGGTCGCAGAGCGTGGTGTGGGACGAAGCGGAAAACCGTCTGCATGTGCAAAAGGCGTTGATGGAGTATTTGCTGCTGGGCAAGCTCAATCACTGAGCGTTTTTGCTTCTGCGCAATCGGGATAGTGGCAGGCCTCGCGGCCCGGCCCCTCCCACACCACCGTGCGTACGGGTCCGTACACGGCGGTTCGGATCAGTTAATTGGCGCTGGACCGACCGACGGCAGGCCCAGCGAACGTTGAGCGCTATGTCGCGCGGTACAACCAGCACAACCGTCCATTTGTCTGGACCGCAACCGCCGACGAATCCATACTTCAAAAGATGACTCGGCTATGTAAAGTTATTTCTGGGACGGAACACTAGGTCCAGCTCGAGTTGCTGCAAACGGGTCTTCAGTTCTTCCGTCAAGTTCTTGCCGGGAAAAGTCAAAAATTTGCGGCATGCTATCCAGCCTTCCCGCCAAAAACCTTTTGCGGCGACCTCTCGGCAGAGTTGCTCGACGTGGTCGCGAACCTGCGCGGTCATCCATAGACCCTGCAGATTGCACGAACCTCCATCGACAACGCTTGCTCTTGCAATCTAAAATTTCGACTACCGCAAGAGCTTTCAGGTACCAGTAAGCTGCGTCCTTTCCTCAAGGGCACGTGCGGCGAGCCGGTTCGCGATCGCATGCGGCAAGACAGCTCACCAGAGACCGCGTTTCTGGACCAACTTTCGTCGCAGCAACTCCACAACATGACGATGGGTTTCCCTAGGCGTCTGGTCGGCAAGAGCAGCTAAACAAGGCAGCTCCGCATCCTCTCCGGAAAGCGTTTCTCCTTCGAACGAATACACCAGCGACAATGCTTTTGCCGCTTCGAGCAATGACTCGTTCGGAGTGTGTCCCTGCCGAAACAGTCTTTCGAACAGCCCTTCGCTTGTCAAACCCGCGATACTTTCGGAGCTCTCGACTGTCTCGGCAAGCGCAATCGCGATATGTGCATTTCCGCCTGAGGCGTCGGCTATGCTTCGTGCGTCGACCGCTGAGAGATGATGGAACCGCCGCTTGATAAGCTTCTCAATCAGTTCATTAGACGAGATGTATCAAGGTGAACAACCCGGGTACCTTCCGGCTGGTCTTCTCGGACATCGATTCAACGGTAATAACGCTAAGCGAGATGGTGTGCGTCGTGTCAAGAATCACGACTTCGACGCGGTGCAGCTCGCAGAGCTTGAAGATGAGCTCGCTACCGAATCGAAGGAGCCGGTCCTTTGTGACGATGACCAGTCGAGTCACGCGCCCGAGGAGGACTCCACTCAACAGGCGCTGCAAACCTTTTTTCGATAGTTCAGGCCACGACCAAGGTCCGCAATGACTTCGATATCGGCGAAGCCTGAGTCGAGACAATGCTTGTAAAGCCTAGCGGCTTGGGTCTTGAGCTGCTCACTCTGGTCATGAGAGGAGACGCGCGCGTAGCATACGGTCTTTCCGACTGGGTGATCTTCGATTTGAAAGAGCTTGAGAAGCGACGCGTGCCGGTATCGTCGATGACCGCCGAGAGTCCGGCTGGCTGGAGCTAGCTTTCCCTGCCGATGCCAACGACGAAGCGTTGCCTCCGCCACGCCCAAGGCGCGTGCTGCCTCACCAATCGATAGAAGTCGCATCTGATATCTCCGTGGATATCAGATATAGCGGAATTGTTTTAAACGTCTTGGCCAGGTTTACACATTTTGGAAGCGCACCGTTCAAAACCCCTATTGAGCCACATTGGCAGCAACGGGCGCCGGCACGACCATGCTCGTCGTCGCTGGGTCAAACGGCTCGCGACTAAGAGCTACGGGCAGGAGCGCTTGCGCCAGTTCGCCCGCTCGCCGTTACAACGCTTGCCGCTTGAGCCAATGCCGGTCATCTTTATGGGAGCAGCATCTTTCGGCGACTTCCTGCGCGATGTTGCTGGTATTAAAAGTATGTGGGGACATCGGAACGTAGCACCGCCGCGTTTTCGTCCGTTCGAGGCACCGTCGAGTTCTATCTAGAAAGCGGTCGGACTCGCACTCGCTCGCTTCTTCAGCCTTCGAATTCGTCCTCTTCTTCGTCCGGCTCGACGAATTCCAGGTCGTTCTCGACTATGTCGATGCGGATTTCGTCCGCGTCGTCTTCGAAGTCAATTTGATTCGGCGGTGCGGCAACGACTTTGAAGTCAAAGCCCAATGCGCTCACGTGCGCAACGTATTCACCTCCGTCGTCATCGCGCATCACATCATCGTCGAGCATGGACCTACGCTCTGGGTGAAAGTCCTTGCCCGTCAGGACGAGTTCTTCTTCGTCACCAGTTGCGATTTCAACGATTAAAAGTTCAAGCGTTCCGGATGGCTCAAGCATGGCTTTTCTCCCAAGTATTCGACCTCTGGGACTTTGGCTCCACGAATGAGTTTCCACGACGCACTCGAGAAGAGTACTGACCTGCTACTGAGCTTGGCCGCGCTCACGCGTGGTCGTAATCCACAGCAAACGATAAACGCAAATTATTACAAACAGAAATAAATTAACATACACTATACTGCACCATAACGTTATACCATTTCATAGTACACGCTTCTTACCATTGCTGGCCTTAGCTGCAATACCCGCCAGCGGCCATTCTCTCAGGTTCTGGCAGGCCCTCGGAATAAATCGGGCTGCCGCTTGCAGACATTGTGTTACCGTGGGCGGTCCGTCGGTGGAAGCAGGCACCGCGGACAGGCGAGAGGGTATGTGACGCAGGAGCCAAGAGACCCTCAGACCATTCAGATTAAAAAAGAAGATGGGACATGGATTGTTTTGGGCTTTGTAGCTAGCGTTACTCGTTGCGCAGAACCTCAGTTTTGCAGTTCTGATGGGAGCTCTCATCTGTGAGCGTGGGCTTCGCGGCTATACGGACCTGCAAAGTGCCGGTGTGAAGAGCCAACTGCTCGTGACAGCTCAGGTCACATTTCCAGCGTGCTGGTGTTTTGGTGCCGCGCAAGGCACGTCGGCGGCCAGGATTTCTTGGATGCAGCATCGGTGGTCGTCTCTCTCGTCCAAACGACGCGATTCGGACAGTTCTGGCTCTTGAGTACGACGTTCTCACTCGCAGCAAGCTTGACACTTCTCGTCGCCCGACAGTTGTATGTAAGCTCAACACGCTTGGTCTTCGTCTGCATCGCGGGGACTGCGCTCGCTCGGAGCCACTTGAGTCGGTCGGTGGAAGCCGGCGTGCTTTCGCTTCCAGTCCTCGCGGACTATGCACATCTGATGGCAGTCAGCGCTTGGCTTGGGACGGTGTCTGTAGTCGCCTTCATCGTTTTTCCGAAACGTAACCACGCGGAGTTGGGAAATACAGCGAGCGTGTTGTTCGCTCGCTTCTTGTCGGCAGCCGCCTTGGCCGCATTAGTGGTGTTGCTTGTTGCAGGAGGCTTCAACGGCGTGCGGTTAATCGAAACACCGGCCGAGCTGGTCGCAACGCGACTTGGCAAGTTACTTGTGTTAAAGCTCGCACTCGTAAGTGCGGCGCTCGCGTTGGCCGCCTCTAACCGCTTCCTTGTATTGCCGCGACTCAGCACGTTTCTTCAGCGACAAGACTCTGCAGCCATGGTGGGCGCGATTCAGGGCCTCCGTCGAGTGCTTCAGCTCGAATCTGTCGTTCTCGGGGCGGCCCTCGTCACGGCCGCTCTCTTGGTCGCAAGCCCGGCACCGTGACCTCGGCTTAAAAAAATAAAAACCCGCGCCCTGCGCGGGTTCATCCTTCGGCGGGTACTTTTGTACTCTCACACTAGGCAACCACCTTGTGACAACGCGGCGGCGGTTTCGCTCTTCTCCGGACGTTGCACGAGGCCCTCGGTCTAGTATGACAATAAGAGGACGCGAGAGTTGGTAAGGTAGGCAGGTTCCCGATGTTGGAACCAACCAACAAGTAGAGTGACGCAGAATTGATGGCTGAGCGGGATGCGATGAGTCCAAGTGACGAGACAAAAGCCCTGGTCAAAATCCTGGAGATGGGTGAAGCTGAAATCAAGGCGGGCCAGTTCCGTGATGTGGACGATTTTTTGACTGAATTCGAGCAGGATGACGCGCTGGGTGAGCAGTCGGAAGACTAACCGCAGTTGTCGACGAGACTGAGCCGAGGTATCGCATGCCGTCGTTACTCGAATTTGCGCTTAAAAACCCGGGGTTGATTTTCACGCCATCAATGGGTGGACTCGTCGCAGTACTCGTGGTCAGAGTCAAAAGTCGCTATCTCAATGAGGGCGTCTTCTTCCGGCGAAGCTCTGCGCCGTGGGAGGACGCCGCATCAACCACCAGCAGCGACATAAATCGCTACATCTGCGATGAAACCAACTTCTGCCATCTCCCCAAGCGGCGCCGCGCACGAATGCCCGTCATCTGTCGCGGACGTAATTCGACGTCAGTGAGCTTGCTGCAGGTCTTCTCGCGACCGCGCAGAGAAAAACGGCGGCGGCGCTTGGTGCCGACAGCGACCCCGGGCGCCCGTGATTTCGCGGCACTGGTCGGGGAGATAACCTTACGCAGATTAAGGCGGCCCGGTTGGAGGTGTAAGCAGGTTTTCTGGAATCAGGACCCGATGTGTCTCTGTCAGGCGATACCGTAGTGGCGACAGGTAATTCGAGGACAAAGGTATCGCGGAAAGCTGACTGCGCCGCACGCTAGCGGCACACATAGACGACCGGGAGAGACCGGGGCCAGAGACAACCAAATCCTGAATGCAAGAGTAGAACCGTTTACCTTGCGAGACCAAGGACTTGGCGACCGAGGAAGAGGCCGAATTAAGTGAAAACAGGGGAAGCGTTTTCCTGTAAAGACTTCTATTTTCTGTTATCCAAAAACGCGGTCCCAAAGCCCGTTCGCTTCGAACTTGCGACAGTTTGAGAAGCCTCTAAACTCACGAGCGAACCGATGCCCTCGCGTACATTCCCGCCCTAATTCAAGCGAGGTGCGAGCAAAAATTTATCAAAGGAAGGGGGAGCCCTGCCTTCGAGCAAGCTTTGCTGAACGCAACACGTAACTGGTGCGTCATAAAGCTTGCATCGGAACGATGCATCGAAGATGCAAAGGAAAGATCCGGCGGCCTAAACTCGCAAACATGGATCGGTCTGCAGCCGTGAATCGCTCTCTTTGACCTGATGCACGAAGAGTTGAACACAAAAGCTTACCTGCAAGTGCGAATTGCCAAAGCTTTACGTCGTCCGTCGCGTGGGCGCTACATACCGCTACCCATTCAGGTCTCAGAAGACTTGCGGCGCGTTGGAGGTTTAATCGGCACGATGTCCTTTAAGTTGACCTCGACGGTGGTGTAACCCAGCGCTTTCATCGACTGAAGGAAAAAAGCAAAACTAAAGCTTCCACGCGTAAGCTTATTTGCAACGGAACGCTCAGATTCGTCGACGCCGATTGCTTGCAACTTCATCGCCAAATTTCTGTAGGTTACGTCGCGTCTGACAAGTTCCGTCCGCAGGACGCCCCTCGCCTCTTTGTACCAATCAATGTCCATTCGCTGTGCCTCCCTTGTACGGCATTCTGCCCGCCATCAAAGTGCACCAGCTATATTTTCTCATTTATGAGATTTAAAGCTCAATTTTGAGATAAACACTACTAGCTGGGTTCGCGCAAACCTTCCGCAGAAGACTCGCTCGTCGCTATGAGCTTTGCGATGAACGCCGCGATTGCTGCCAAAGCCGTTCACCAGCATTTTGCTTCGAAAGCCTGCAGGCCAGCTCATGCGTCCAATGATTCACATTCATGCCCGGACGATCGATGGAGCGATTTGAATCCGCTCATCCAACTTTTCGCGACACGACTAAACGCCAGTTAAAACTTTAGACCGAGCGCCGTATAAACACGTCTCCCTTGACTGCACACCTTCCCTCTTGGAATCAAGGTGTCTCCAGTCAATTTTTCACAACTCAACACTGTTGAACTCTTCGCAGGCGTCGGCGGCTTCAGACTCGGTCTCGAACGCGTCCATGGAAATCCCTTTCGCGTAAGCCTTAGCAACCAGTACGAGCCGAACCGCAAGGTGCAGCATGCGAGCTAGGTCTATCGCGCTCGGTGGTCGGGCGATGTGCATCTTAACGAAGATATCGCCCAGGTACTGAATTCAGATGCCGGAAAAGAAGGTTTATGACCGCGCGCGATGTGCGCCGCAAAAAAGGTAGGAAGACGATGAAATAAAAGCGCGCCGATGACTCGACTAAGAGGCTGGTCCCCCCGGCAGGAATCGAACCTGCATTTAGCGCTTAGGAGGCACTCGTTCTATCCATTGAACTACGGGGAGCGGACCGCGCGTCGCCGTTGGGGCCGGCGAGCGAGTACGGAGTATAGCAAACGGCTTTGAGCGCATCGGACTCGCGCCTAAGTTTTGCGCCAAATCAACCCCAAGGGTTTCCCCTATCAAGTTTCCCCCACCCGTGCCGCCATCGGGAATATGGACCTCATTTCCGATACCAAGCCTCAAGGCGCGTTCTCGGCCCTCCTGGGAGATCAAGACCTGACGCATCTCAAATTCGTGCTGCGCCGCTTCATGTCGTGCGATTTCGGCGGGCCGTTGCTGCCGGCGTCCTACTGGCGCGAGCGCATCGCGGCGATCATGCGGCAGGCGCATCTGTCGCCGACGCAGATTCAGACCGTGCATCGGTTGTACTTGTATATCGACGGATTCAAGCGGCAAAAAGCACGCGCAACGCCCGAAGAAACGCCAGCAGTCGCCGCCGATCAGTGACGATGCCGCATCCACCAGTCGCGTAACGGATGACGATGCGCTTCGTCGCGCCAGTCGTGCGCGAGCAGCACCAGCGCCGCGATGCCGACGAATACGCTCGGAAAGTCAGACATGGCGCCCTCTTGCATCGAAAATCGCCATGCTTCAATGATAGGTCACGCCTGGCCTCAAGCCGACGCTGCAGAAGCCGCCGCCCGCGCCCGCTGCTGTTGTGCATGCGCCGCGAGCCGCACCGCCGCATTCGCCGCGCCATAACCGTCGTAATCGCCGCGCCGCTCGATCACTTCCAGAAAGAATCGCTGATCGAGCTGCTCCGTGTATGCGTGGAAAAACTCGCCGCCGCGCTCATCGCGGTCGTAGAGAATGTTGTGCTCGTGCATCGTGTCGATCAACTCATCCGGCAAGCCGAAGCGCGCGACCAGATCGTCGTAATAGTTGCGCGGAATGCGCAGGAACTTGACGCCGTCCGCTTCGAGACGCGGGATTGCATCGAAGATATCGGGGCATGCTGAACGCGACGTGATTCAAGCCCGAGCCGCGATACATCGTCAGCGATTCCGATACCGCCGTGTACCGGTCCATCGACGCATTCAGCGCAATGCGCACCGACCCGTCGCGGCTGCGGATCGCGCGGCTGCGCACGAGTCCGTACGGGTCCGGCACGAGCACAGCCGCTTCCGTCTCGAAGCCGAACGCGTTGCGGAAAAACAGCACCCACGTGTCGAGCGCATCGGCGGGCAAGGACAGACACACGTGATCGATACGCTCGAGCGGCCCCACTTCCACCGGCCCGTCGATATCCGTCAGATTGAAATCCGATTCCCACAGCGTCGGGCCGCCCGGCGCTTCATCGACGAAATAATCGAGACTGCCGTCCGGCGACTGCACGCCCGGCACCACGCGCTCGTTCGGCCCGATACGCCCCGAAAACGGCTTCGAACCGTACGCGGCGGCGCGCTCGAAGGCCTGCTTCGCGTCATCGACGTGAAACGCGGACGCGCACAACGACAAGCCGTGCTTCATGAAAAACGCGCTCGCAAAAGAATCCGCTTCGGCGTCGAGCACGCTCGACCCCGCGCCATGCCGATACAACGTCACATCCTTCGAACGATGCTTGCCCGCAAGCCTGAAGCCGAGCCGCCTGAGCCATTGCGACAACTGCTCGCGCGCCGTCTGATCGACGGCGAATTCGAGAAACTGGAAACCGATATGCTCCGGCGGCGCGGGCGGATTGAACAACTCGGGCGGCGCTTTCTCGCCCATCAGTTCGCGCGTCTGCTCTTCCAAAAACCGCAATGAACGATAACCGTCCGCCGCCGTGATGACCGTCGGCGCAGCGCGGAAACCATCGTTGAAAATTTCGAGCGAGAGCGGTCCCTTGTAGCCCGCTTCGAGCACACGCGCGGTGAAACCGGCGACATCGAACGCGCCCTGCCCCAGAAAACAGCGATAGTGCCGGCTCCATTCGAGCACGTCCATCGCAAACACAGGCGCATCCGCGATCTGCACGAACGCGATCGCCCGGAATCTGCGCGATTTCATCCACGGAGTCGCGGATCGACAGCGTGTGGAACGTGTCGAGCGCGAGACCGAGATTCGGGTGATTCACCGCATCGACGAGTTTCCACGCATGCTTGTACGAGTTGATGTAGCGGCCCCACGCGAGCACTGCGTACGCGAAGATCACGCCCGCCTCCGCCACGATCTTCGCGAGCACGCCGAGCTGATCGGTGATGAGCGCATCGTCGCGAATGGTGTCAGGCGATACGTTGCTGCACACGAGAATGCGGTCCGTGCCGAGTTCGTGCATCAGTTCGAACTTGCGTTTGGCGCGCTCGACGTTTTTCGCAAGACGCTCGGCAGATACGCCATCGAAATCGCGGAACGGCTGGAACAGATAGATTTCGAGGCCGAGATCGGCGCACATGCGGCGCACGTCGGCGGGCGTGCCTTCGTAATAGAGCAAGTCGTTTTCGAAGATTTCGACGCCGTCGAAACCCGCCGCCTCTGAATGGCGCGCAGCTTCTCGGGAAGCGTGCCGCTGATGGAAACCGTTGCGATGGATGTCGGGATTGAACGCAGCATCGCTGCCTCCTTTTGCATTCGGTGAGACGCAAAGTAGAACGTTCGCACCCAATCCACGTCATTGTGCGTGATAGTAATAAACTAACTAGACCGTACAAATAAGTGAAAACACCGAAGGACAGGCCTCGCGCGTGCGCGCACACTGCGCACATTCCTTTTTTTGCGGCGCGGTATCGGTTGAACTGACGCGCCTTTCTTACGCCGGAGTCATCGCATGACCAGCAAAACGTCGTATCTCATCGACCTGATCGGTTCGGGTATTTCTGGTTCGCTCACGCCGCCCATGCACGAGAAAGAAGGCAACGTGCTCGGGCTGAACTATGTGTATCGGCGGATCGATTTGCAGGAGCTCAATGTCGATGCCGACGCCCTGCCCGATCTGCTCGATGCCACCGAACGCATGGGTTACGACGGGCTGAACATCACGTATCCGTGCAAGCAAAGTGTGATTCCGTTGCTCGACGATCTCGATCCCGATGCGCGCGCTCGGCGCGGTCAACACGGTCGTGCTGAAGGACGGTAAGCGCATCGGTTACAACACGGACTGGTCGGGCTTCGCGCGCACGTTTCAGCGCAATCTGCCGGGCGCACCGATGGAACGCGTCGTGCAACTCGGCGCGGGCGGCACAGGTGCGGCCGTCGCGCACGCGGCGCTGACGATGGGCGCACGCGAACTCACGCTATTCGATTCCGACGAAGCCCGCGCGGCATCGCTGGCGGCGGAACTCGGTGCGCGCTTTCCCGATCGCATCGTGAAAAGCGGCGGCGATTTGCGTGAGACGCTGGCGAGCGCAAGCGGTCTGACACGCGACGCCGACCAGCATGGCGAAGCTGTCCGGCCTGCCGCTGCCGGCGGAGTACTTGCACAAGGAACTGTGGGTCGCGGGAATCGTGTACTTCCCGCTCGAAACGGAACTGCTGAAGACCGCGAAGGCGCTCGGCTGCCGCACGGTCAGCGGCGGCGGCATGCCCGTGTGTCAGGCCGTCGACGCGATGCCCATCTTCACCGGCCGCGAGCCGGATGCGGAGCGCATGTTCGCGCATTTCCAGACCCTGCTCGATCGCTAAAATTTGTAGCGAAAAAAAGCGGCGCTCTCTCCAGGGCGCCGTTTTTGCTCTTATGCGTTCATGCCTCGCGCCGCATGAACCTCAACACGGAATCGATGATCATCTCGCGATGACGCATGCGCGAACGCGGACCGGACGGATCGCGCCCGAACGCCGCGCCCCACGTATGCCGGTTCGCGATTCGATGAAAACACATCGAGCTGATTATCAAATGCAGATCGATCGGATCGACGTCTTCGCGAAACTTGCCCGCCGCGACGCCGCGCGCAATCAGGTCTTCGATGGTCTTCACGACTGTCGAATTACGCGACTTAAACGTCTTCGATTGTTCGATGTACTTCGCGCCGTGAATGTTTTCGGTCGTCACGAGCCGCACGAAATCACGATGCTTGTCGTGATAGTCGAACGTGAATCCGACGAATTCGCGCAGCGCTTCCTCGGGCACCATTTCCGCGAACTGAAGCTCCTGTTCGAGCGCGCGGATATCGCCATAAACCTGTTCCAGCACGGCCTCGTATAAGCCTTCCTTGTTGCCGAAGTAGTAGTACAGCATGCGCTTGGTGGTGTTCGTGCGCTCCGCGATGGCATCGACGCGCGCACCCGTGAGACCCATCGCCGAAAACTCCTGCGTGGCGATATCGAGAATATTGCGCTTGGTCTCCTCAGGATCGTACTTGCGCCGCCCTTCGACCGCATTCGCGGAATGGGCGGCGGCCGACGCGCTCGCAGCACTGGCGGCTTTGCTAACTTCCGGGGCGGCCTTGTTTCCTTTTTTCATTTTTCTGTCTGAGTTCTGTCTGAGAACGACGTTGGAGATCGATTCTAGCATGCACGTTATAGCCATCTTCGCTATCCGGAACATCTGTTTTTGAAGGCTTCTCCTATAATTTTCGATGCCGTACGCAGTCTCCCCACTATGCTCAAAACAGGAATCGCATGACGTGTTTCGTTTCCCTTGCGCCCATCGTGTTGATCGCGCTCGCGCTTCACGCGCATGCTCAGGACCCGATGCCGCCCGGTCATCCATCGAAACAACAGTTGCTCGCCGCAGAAGGCGTGATGACGAGCGCGAACATCGCGCGCGGCGCGGCGGATGTCTGTCATATCGATGCCGCGAAAGTCGCGCACTTCAAGGATGTCGTGCGCAACCACTTCCCCGATGCGCCCGATTTCGATAGCGAATGGACGCTCGGTCTCGCGCAGGCGCAACCGACCGTCGATCGCTTCGAGAAGCTCAAGACGAGCAATCCGGCGCAGTACAAGAAGGAAATCGGCGAGGCGTGTCCGGCGCTGACACGCGGTATCGACGAAGTCACGCAGGCGCAGTGACGTGCGGCGTCAGTCGTCCTTGCCATCGTAATGCGCGCGTTTTTCGACGTACATCGCGGTGTCGGCGCGTTGCAGCATCGGCTCGAGCCGCTCGCCTTCGTGTGCGGTCGCCGCGCCCATCGCGAAGGAAAGCGGCATGCCCGAATAGAACTGATTGTTCACTTCGAGCAGTTGCCGGATGCTCTCGATGATCGCATCGTCGCCGCGTTCGTCCGTGCCCGGCAACAGCAGCATGAATTTGTCCCCGCCGATGCGCGCCGCGTGATTCGGCTTCTCCACCGCTTTGGCGAGCACTTCGCCTGCGCGTCTTAAGAGCGCGCATCGCCGGCGGCGTGGCCGAGTTGATCGCTGAAGGTCTTCAGGCCGTTGACATCGACCGCGATGGCCGGGCCGTCACCGGGAACGGACCTTTGCGCTCCAGCCGGTTGATTTCATCGATATAAAACGAGCGGTTTTTCAGCTTCGTTAGCACGTCGTGCTTGCCGAGAAACTCGAGATACGCTTCGGCTTTCTTGCGGGCGGTGATGTCGGTCAGGGCGATCAGCACGAGATCCCAGCGCGCCTCATGCCCCGGAAATACCGAGAATTGCAGATGCACGTGCACTTCGCTGCCATCGAGTGAATAGTTCAGCTTCGCGTTGATGAAAGAGCTTGCCTTCCCATAGCTCGATCAACTGCTCCTGGAAATGCTGCTGCATGTCGTCGCGAAACACGTCGGGCAGGCGCGCGAGCAGCGTCGCCTTGTCGGGCGCGGCGAACATGCGCAGGGTGTGCTGATTCACATCGAGCACGTGAATCTCCTGCATGCAACGCTCGATGAACTCGGGATGCACGCTCGTGAACGTGCGGTAATTGACGATGCCGCGCTCGCGCACGTCATCGAACAGGCTCTTCACGGAACTGAAATCTTCCACCCACAGCGATACCGGCAAATGCTCGAAGAGACCGCGCGTGTACAGCTCGCTTTCGGCAGTTTTGCGGCGCATCGTCTCGAGTTCGGTGATGTCCTCAATCGTCACGAGCACACGATCCCACGTGTCTTCGTGGCCGGGCAGGATCACGGCCTTGAGCAGCACGTCGAGGCGCTTGCCGTCGAGCGTGTAATTGACCGCCTGACTGACGAAGCGCGCTTTGCTCGACCATAGTTGTTCGAGTTCGTCGGCGTGCATGGTCAGCATGTCGTCGCGAAACGCGCGCGCGAGATTGGCGACGAGATGATCGACGTCCGCCGCGCCGAACAGCGTCAGCGTGCGCCGGTTCACCTTCACCACGCGAATCCGCGATGCGCACCGCGCGATACGCGCCGGATCGTCGAGCAAAAACGCGCGCAAATCGGTGATGCCGTCCGCGCGCCATTGCTCGAACTGCGCGTGCAGGGCGCTGAAGTCTTCGAGCCACAGCGAGACGGGCGCGAGATCGAACATATCGGCGTCGTCCTCCGGGACGGACGGCGGCGCGAACTGTCCGTCGGCTCGGATCGGATCGTTAAACATTCCTTTCGTGCGCAATTTTTGCGCGTACTTGTCTGAATATTCATCTCATTATTATTGTAGCGTGACAAATTTTCCGGCCCGCGCGGCGCATGCGCGGCGTGTCGGCGCTTGAACATCGACTATTCCGAAACGCTCGGACGTGTCTGCGCGAATTCGGGGGCGGATGCTACACTCGATCGGCCCTCAGGCGCAAGCGTGCAACGCTCAGCGGGCACGCTTGCTGCAGCGTCTGACATCCCCTGCACACGTCTTTAAGGAGGCATGACTCTCATGGCTGATTTCCGCATCTGGTCCGACGAATTTCCTTCGAACGGCTTCATGACACGCGCGCAGGAATTCGATCAGCAAGCCTTCGGCGGCTCGGGCGAAAACATCTCGCCCCCGTTGCAGTGGGAAGATCCGCCCGCCGATACCGCCAGCTTCGCGCTCTCCGTCTACGATCCGGACGCGCCCACGGGCAGCGGCTTCTGGCACTGGGTCGTCGTGAATATTCCGGCGGATTGCCGTTCGCTGCCGCGCAATGCAGGCAAAGCCGATGGCAGTCTGCTGCCCACCGGCGCGCTGCAACTGCGCAACGATTACGGCACGGTTGGCTTCGGCGGCGGCGCCGCCGCCGCGTGGCGACAAGACGCATCGCTATATCTTTCGCATTCATGCCCTCAAGGCCGGCGCGCTGCCGCTCGATCAGAACACCACGAACGCCGTCGCGCGTTTCATGACGCATATGAATTTCATCGTGAAATCGATTCGGCGACCTATACGGGTCTGTACGAACTGAAGTAATCATGCCGCGGCCACGTTCTTTTTCGAACCGTGGCCGCGCTTCGGCGCTCATCCGCTGCGCCGCCTGTCACTCTGCTCATCGATGGACGCCGAACAAGGTCTTCCCCTGCCCCAACGCTATTGGGCGATCGCGGTCGTCGCGCTCGGCATCACGCTCGCGGTGCTGGATGGGGCCATCGCCAATGTCGCGCTGCCGACCATCGCGCGCAATCTGGCGGCGTCGCCCGCGGATTCGATCTGGATCGTCAACGTGTATCAGCTGACCATCACCATTTCGCTGTTGCCGCTGGCGTCGCTTGGCGATCGCATCAGCTATCGGCGCGTGTACATGGCGGGGCTCGCGCTTTTCACCGTGTCGTCGTTCGCGTGCGCGCTGTCGGGTTCGCTCGTCGCGCTGGACGCTCGCGCGCATCGTGCAGGGCTTCGGTATGGCGGGAATCATGAGCGTAAACACCGCGCTCGGGCGCATGATCTATCCGCAGAAGCTGCTCGGGCGCGGCACCGCGATCAACGCGACGGTCGTGGCCATTTCGTCGGTGATCGGACCCACGGTCGCCTCGGGCGTGCTGTCGGTCGCAACATGGCCGTGGCTCTTCGCGATCAACGTGCCGATCGGCATCGCGGCGTTCATCATCGGATTGAAGGCATTGCCACGCACGCCGGGACATCGGCAGCCGTACGACTACGTGAGCGCCGTGCTGAACGCGCTCTTTTTTGGCATCTCGATCGTCGCGCTCGATGGCCTCGGGCACGGTGAGCATCGTCCTTATGTGATCGGCGAATTTGCGTTGGCGGTGGTCATCGGCTTCTTCCTCGTGCGGCGGCAACTCGATCAGCCCGCGCCGTTCTTGCCCGTCGATCTGCTGCGCATTCCGGTGTTCGCGCTGTCGATCGGCACGTCTGTGTGCTCGTTTTGCGCACAAATGCTGGCCTTCGTTTCATTGCCTTTTCTGATGCAAAACGGCTTCGGCATGAGTCAGGTCGAAACCGGTTTCCTGATGACGCCGTGGCCACTCGTCATCGTGTTCGTCGCGCCGATGGCGGGCGTGCTCGCGGACCACTATTCCGCCGGCTTGCTCGGCGGCATCGGGCTGGCGATTCTTTGCATCGGACTGATTCTGCTCGCGATGATCAACGCGCATCCGAACGCGCTCGATGTCGCCTGGCGCATGGCCGTGTGCGGCTTCGGACTGTTTCAGACGCCGAACAATCGTCAGATGCTCTCGTCCGCGCCGCGCCGCGCCATCGCAGCGGCAGCGCGAGCGGCATGCTGGGCACCGCGCGCCTCACGGGACAAACGCTCGGCGCTGCGATCGTCGCGCTGATCTTCGGTATCGCGCCGCAGCACGGGCCAGTCATCGCGATCATCGTCGCGGCGGTATTCGCGGCGGTGGCGGCCGTCGTGAGCCTGTTTCGGATCGCGGGCAAGCGCGGCGTCGAGACCGCGTGAGGGCGCTTTTCTCTCCACGTAAAAGGCATCGTTGGGCACAGCCCTTGCTGAGATTTTCGTTCGAGCTTTCCGCGCCATGCGGAATCAACGAAACAGCAGACAAGGAGTGTGTTGATGGCCAATTCTCTGAACGGCTACAAGGTCGCGATTCTCGCCGTCGATGGTTTCGAGCAAGCTAAACTCGTCGAGCCGCAACGCGCGCTGAAGGAAGCGGGCGTGCAGGTCGATGTCGTATCGCAAAAGCCGGGTCAAATTCAGGGCTTCAATCACGTTGATAAAGCCGACAAAGTGAATGTCGATGTCACGTTCGATGCCGCCAACGCCACCGATTACGACGCCATGGTGCTGCCCGGCGACGTCGTCAATGGCGATGCCATCCGGCTCGATGCGAAAGCGCAAAGCTTCGTCAAGGACGCGAATCAGGCGAAGAAGCCGATCGCCGTGATGCCACGGTGGCTGGCTGCCGATCTCGGCGGGCATCGTCGCGGGCCGCACGATGACGAGCTGGCCGAGCCTGCAGGACGATGTGCACAACGCGGGCGGCACGTGGGTCGATCAGGAAGTGCAGATCGACGGCAATCTGATTTCGAGCCGCAAGCCGGACGATATTCCCGCGTTCAATCAGGCGATCATCGATGCGCTCGGCAAGGCGCGCGCCGCCTGAACGCACGCATCCGCGTAACAAGCATCCGGTATAACAAGAAAAGGAGTCACGCCCATGCCGACAACCTCCTGTAAATCGCCGTGGCCGCAGGTGCTGGCCGCTGCATCGTTCGTGCTGGCGGCGGCGTCGCTGACGCCGACGGTATCGTCCGCACAATCCGACGAGGCCGCGAGCGCCAGTGCGCGCGCCGCGCAGTCGCAACAGCTTTCCGCCGCCAATCAGCAGTTCGTACAGGACGCTGGCACCGCCGGCGCAACGGAAATCGCGGCCAGCAAGCTCGCGCTGAAGAATTCAAGCGACAAGCAGGTGAAGGACTTCGCACAGCGAATGATCGCCGATCACACCAGGCTCACGCGCAATCTCGATGTGATTGCCAAGCGCCACGGCATTACCGCGCCGCCGAGCGCGGATTCGTCGGTGATCGGCAGTCTGCAAAATCTCAAGGGCGTGGATTTCAATAAGGCCTATATTGAACAAGTGGCGGTCGGCGGGCATCAGAAAGCCGTCGATCTGTTCAGGAAGGAAAGCGAAAGCGGCAACGACTCTGCCCTGAAAGCGGCGGCCGCCAAGGCGCTGCCGGTCATCAGCCATCACTTTGCGATGGCGCAGCAACTCGCGAAAAACAAGGCCGCGTCATGAGCGTCGGCCACGTTTTCGAGCGCGCGAAACGCGCGCCCTTTCATGCGCGCCCTGCCTGTGAGGATTCGACCATGATGCACATCACCTTCGCAGACGATCCGCCCGTGTACGATGGTGACGATCTCGCGGTTCATTTCACCGCGCTCATCGATGGTGCGCCGATCGTCTGCTCGATCAACGCCGAAGCGCTCGAAGATCATTTCGGCGCGGAGTCGGCGCGCGAGGAAGACGTGCTGCCCGCGTTCGAGCGCGGCCAGGCGCGCATACGCGCGGTCTGCGCCGAAGCGCTCAACGACAACGGCGGACAGCCGGTCGTTCTGCGCAGCGGATTGTTCCACGTGGCCGGTCTGGAACCGGACTGAAACTCAGGCACTCACGCACATTCACACGGACAAGGAGCGAACATGTCACTGATCATCGAGGGTCGCTTCCAGACCTTTCCCGCCGCTGAATCCGCCGCGCAGAAGCTTGTTCGCGCGCGGCTTCGTCGAAGAAGACGTCACGCTGTTCTTCGTCAATCCGAGCGGCCAGCTCGCGCGCCATCCGATTGGCGGCGACGTCGGCACCGATGCTGGCGCGCGTGCCGCACCCAAAGGCGCCGGCAAAGGGATGACGATCGGCGCCGTGGTCGGCGCGGCCATCTTCGCGTTGTTCAAGTCGCCGCTGATCGTTTCCGTGATTGCGGCGGGCGTCGGCGCGTATGTCGGCTCGCTTGCCGGCGCGATGTCACATACGAAGCAGCCGAAGGGTGCGCATGCCGCCGAGGAACCGACGCGGCACGCGGGCGTGCTCGTCGCCGTGCATGTCTCGCCGGAAACGCAGACGCAGGCGGCGGATATCTTGCGCGAGTCCAGCGGTATCGATATCGAACGGGCGTCGAGACGCTGGAAACAAGGCCGCTGGAGCGATTTCGATCCGACGCAGCCGCCGCATTTCGTTGGCGAATTTGCTCAGCCGCGCGCCTGATTGTCGTCCTGCGCTTTGAGCACAACGCCCGCATTTTTGCGGGCGTTTTTGTTTGTGCGCGAGATCAGACCCAAGGCTGCAAGATGCGATGCGTCCGCACGTTCGTGCGCATGTCGCAATCGGCGGGGCGCACGCGGGCGGAGTCATCGCCGGAAGAGGACTCGGACGGTTCGCACATGCGACCGTATTGAATATGCGATGGCGCGGACGGCGCGCCGGAATCGATGTGACGCACGTGCAGCGTAATCGCCGATGCGACGATCGCCACGAATACCAGGAACTCGCGATTCGCGAGCGCGTTGAAGTGTTTCACCTGCATTCTCCGGTTGCCGTTTGCGTTGCGCTGTCTCGGTCGGACGCGCTGTTGTGTCGTGGACGGCAGCAACGAACATGCCGCGGTTTTCGGGCACGCTGCATGCGGTACCTACGCGCAAACCGCCGAACACACACGCGCGGCGCATATCGATGTCCAACAAGAGAGGTGTTAGATGAGCACGAATGTCGTATCGGTACTCAATGACCTGGTCGAAACGTCGAACGATGGCGAAAAGGGCTTTCTCAAGGCTGCCGAAGATACGCGTGATCCGAGCCTCAAGCTGCTGTTCCAGAACCGCGCCGAAGCATGCGCCAAGGGCGCGCGCGAACTACAGGAACTCGTCCAGCGGCTGGGCGGCAAGCCGGAAACCGGCGGTTCGATGGCGGGCGCGCTGCATCGCGGCTGGGTCGATGTGAAATCCGCCGTGAGCCATAGCGATCACGCGATTCTCGCCGAGTGCGAGCGCGGTGAAGATGCCGCGAAGAAGAATTATCGCGAGGCGCTGGACAAGGATCTGCCCGCCGATGTGCGCGCGGTAGTCGAGCGACAGTATCAGGGTGTGCTCGAGAATCATGATCGCGTGCGCGATCTGCGCGATCAGTACGCGGCGACGAAATCCTAAGCCGCTCGCTGCAAAGAAAACGGCCGCTTCAAGCGGCCGTTTTTTATTCCCGCAAAGGTCAATGCACTTTACTGCGGCTGACCCTTGTCGTTCGTTCCGAGCGCGGAAGCCGCCGCCGACGACGCGCCCTTCAGCTTGTGCGCCTTGTTTTGCTGATGCAGATTGGTGCCCTTTTGCTTCGTCGTGGTCGTCGCTGCCGTGTCCGACGCTGCCTGTGCGAAAGCCGTCGTCGTGAATGCCAGCGCCAGCGCGCCGATCAATGCCATCTTTTTCGTCTTCATGAAAGAGCTCCTTTTGCCGGGGCTTGCAAGCGCCGCGTCGAGCGCCCGTCAGCCGCCTGTGAGAACGTCCTGGATTGGACGCGCTTCGTTTTTGAAGTCAAGACAGTTGCGACCATGCTGCGAGGTGATACGCGTACAACGTAACGCCAGATACACGAACCCGCGCTCATGGTTCGAACCTCGATCGTCGATAAAGGCCCGAACCCGGCGCGGGTTCGTTCGATGCCGCCGCGACCCGCCGAAGCGAGCCGGGCATCTGCACTATGCCATCAGTCGATGCTTACTTGGCAGCGATTTTGAGATGACCGTCGTTTCGGCGTTGGTCTTGTCGACTACCGTCGGCACCGTGCCGGTCAGCCACACCACGCCTTCCTTCGTCTTCACGTGGATATGCGTGGACTTCACATCGGTCGCGCTCAGCAGTTCGGCCTTGACCTTCGCGGTGATCGCGCTGTCATCGACCTTCTGGCCGACGGACGTATCCGTGCTGCCGGACGACGTCGTCGAATTGGTTTGAGCGTTCACGTTCAATGCGAACACCACACACGCGATACCACCAGCAGCCTTCAGGAATTGAGTCGTCTTCATGGCAATGCTCCATTTTTTCGATTCTGTTTCTGCGCGCCTTTGCGTGGGACCGATCAATACTGGGTCACACGCGAAGCGCCCCCTAATGTCGCTCCTCGTTGTGTCGAGCACGTTCGCGCCGTAGCACGCGAATCGTGACCTTCCTAGCGCAACTTGCGTGCCGGAGGCCGTTGATGAACCGGATGCAGATGCATCGCAGACCAGGAAACCCGTTCGCGAATCAAGCAGTTGCATGCGAAATCAACGCGCATGAATCCGATGCCAACGCGCCCCGCAGCGCCTTCGCGCCGTGCCGCGAAACGCGCGGCGCTTTTGTCCGAGCGTGTGTAAAAACTGCGTAAAAAGCGGCCTGGCGAACACTGCTTTCGCCCACAACGAAAATGACAAACATAGACGCAGCGCGACTTTCACGCAGATTGGCATAGCCATTGCTTTACAAGACGCAGCACCAACGTTGACTACGACAGAACATCGAGGACCAGTTCGCAATGCCGCCTATACTCGAACTCCGCGCAAAGCAAAGCCTTGCACTGACCCCGCGCCTTCAGCAGTCGGTACGCCTGCTCCAGCTCTCGTCGCTGGAGTTTCAGCAAGAACTGCGCAACGCGCTCGATACGAATCCGTTTCTCGAATACGACGAGACGCAAACCGAAGACGCCGCACTCGGCGCGGACAACGGCAACTCGATGAGCGATACCTCGCTCACCAACGCCGCCGATGGCGCAGCCGACGCCCCGCTCGGTGCCGAAAGCACGATGAGCAGCATGGAAGGCGAACCCGCCGCCGATGCCGGCTCACGCGACGATTCCATCAGCGAATTCTCATCCGATCCATTCGGACGCGGCGCATCGCGCAATAGCGGCGATGGCGAAGGCTCCGATCCCGCCGACTGGGTACGCATCGAGCCGTCGCTGCATGAGACGCTGCACGACGCACTGCGGCTTTATCAGTTGAACGAACGCGATCGCGCGATTGCGCAGCTCATCATCGAAGCGCTCGATGACGATGGCTACTTGCGTCAGTCACTGGCCGAACTCGCGGGCGTGGTGGATATCGAACCCGCGCTTCAGGAAGACGAACTCAGTATTGCGCTCAAGCTCGTGCAATCGCTCGACAAGCCCGGCGTCGGCGCGCGCAATCTGTCGGAATGTCTGACGCTGCAACTCTGCGCGATGAACGAAGACACGCCGAGCCGTGACGTCGCGCTCGAAATCGTTGCGCATCATCTCGAACGGCTGGCGCGACGCGAGCAAGCCGAGTTACAAAAGAAGATCGGCTGTAGCGCGGATGAATTGCGCATTGCGTGTGCGCTGGTTCGCCGTCTCGATCCGAAGCCCGGCGAGAACTACGGCCAGAGCGAAGACAACTACGTCGTGCCGGACGTCATCGTGCGGCAAGTGAAGAAGCAATGGGTCGTCACGATCAATCCGGCCGTGCTGCCGCGTGCGCGAATTCATCGCATGTACGCCGAACTGTTTGCGCAATCCGCGGGCGCAAGCCGCTCACCGCTCGCACAGCAGTTGCAGGAAGCACGCTGGCTGATCCGCAACGCACAGCAGCGCTTCACGACGATTCAGCGTGTGGCTGAATGCATCGTGTCGCACCAGAAGGCGTTCTTCGACTACGGCGAAATCGCGCTGAAGCCGCTCGTCCTGCGCGATGTCGCCGATGAGCTTGGTCTGCACGAATCGACCATTTCGCGTGCGACGGGCAACAAATATATGGCCACGCCGCGCGGTATCTTCGAGTTCAAGCACTTCTTCCCGCGCGAGCTTTCCACGGAAAGCGGCGGCACGTGTTCGGCAGCGGCCGTGCGTGCGCTGCTCAAGGAAATGATCGCGAAGGAAAATACGCGTGACCCGCTGTCCGATGTGAGTCTCGCGAAGATGCTCGCGGATCAGGGCGTGATCGTGGCGCGGCGCACGGTGGCGAAGTATCGCCATTTGATGAAGGTGCCGCCGGCGGAATTGCGCCGCACGGCGTGATACGCGCTGATCACGCAGATTTTTTCGCTCTCAAAGCGTTCGGCGACGACCCGGTCAAGCGAGGCGCCTGAACGACAGGAGCGATACCGACAGGCCGCCCGAGGTTAGGCGGCCTATTTTTTCGCGCGTTCGATGTGAAGACGCATCACTCGTCAGCGGCATCGCCGAACAAATCGGAAATCGCGCCGCTCGGCGGCGTGCGCGTCTGCAACTCGCCGCTGCGCACCTGTTCGAGCTTCTCCGGCGACAGCCAGGTTTCCTCCATCTTATCGATGCCGGTTTCAATCATTTGTTGCAAAAAGAACGACTGCTTGTGGCCGGGCGCTTCCGCGAGAATGCGCAGCCGCTGCTCGATCACGGGATCGACACGCACGGCGACGACCTTCAGCTTGTTTTCGGCGGTCCTTCGCACCGCATACTCCTTTCGATAATGCCCGGGCGGTGTATTTACCACGAAGCGCGGCGCTATCGCAAACTTCGCACAAACTTTCGCTGTGCGCGTGAATTCACCGCCAGCCCGACGCGCGATGCGTGCGCTTTCGCGCCGCCGTCGCCGCCAGTTCCGCGCCGAGCAGCGCGTCGCGCCACTTCTGCGTGTGGTCGGCAGAAACTTGAGCAGCACGGGTGAACGCGACCAGCAGCATGCCGAGCGAAATCGCGCGCTGCGTGAGGGTCGACAGCAGGATAAACGGATTGCCGTCGCCGAACGCCCGAGCGCATCGAGCACGAGCAGCGCAACCACCAGCAAGCCCGCGCCGACGACCAGGCCGAACGACGTCAGCCGCACGCGCAACAGCGACACGATGCTCTCGCGCGTGCTGACGATCGGCATCGGCCAGATCACGTTCAGCGCTATGCAGCGATGAAAACGTGGCGGACGCGCCCAGCAGCACGCCCGCAAGCGACAGAATCGCCGTGCTGCGCGCGATATCCGCATGCCAGGCGTTAGCGACGATCGCTTCGAGCGCGTGCGCGGCATCCGCGCCGACCACGCCGCTGATTTCGTCGAAAAGGCGGCCTTGTACAGCATCGGCGCCAAAGAAAATGCTCGCCACCAAGATAACGATGACAAGCGTCGGCGCGAGCGAAAACGCCGCGAAAAACGCAATCGATGCGGAAAACATCAGGCAATGATCCTGCGACCATTGCGTGATCGGATCGACGATCCATGACAGCCAGCCCGGGCGCGACGTGCGGCCTTCGGCGAGTGGCGTTGGCGGTGTGGAGCACGGCACGTCCTGATTCATCGGCGGAAAAAAAGCGGTTGAACGCGTCAACCGCCGATGTTAGCCCCACGGCAGGAATTACGCGCGATCGTCGTCCGTTGTGGAGTCCGCCGCCGGGTCCGCGTCTTCGTCGACGAGATCGCGCGTCTCGTCTTCGATCTCGTCGGGCAGAATGTCGGCGTCCGGTTCGAGATGGTTGTCGCCATCCGCCTATGCCGCTTCGCCCGTGCCGTAGCGGTCCGTATCGCTATTCAGTTCGGCTTCGGACTGGCCGAGCGCATGGGCATCGAATTCATCGTCGATTTCGCCGGGATAGCGCTTTTCGCCTTGGACGTCGGAACCGCTATCGGACGAATCGCTCGGACCGAGCGCGCCAGTGCCGTGTCCCTTGCCGACTTCCACGCCGCCTTCTTCATTCGGATTCAGTGTGCTTTCGCTCATCATGACCTCCTGGGTTCGTGTCATCGATGAATCCGCAAACGGCGTACCAAAGCCAAAAGCCCCGCGCATCGTGCAACGCGCGGGGCTTCTGAATACGGATTTCGCGGCTTAATTCAAGCCTTGGCCGCCGGACGTCGGGCCTCGGCCGCCGCGCCTTGCTTTACCGTCTTGACGGTCTTTTCCGTGACGGACGTCGCCGTCGCGACGCTGCGCAAATCGGACAGGAACGAATCACGCCAGACCGACAGATTGTTCTCGCGCAGCGGCGCCATCATGTCGGCGTGACGCGCCTGACGCTCGGCGAGCGGCATCGACAAGGCGCGCTCGAGCGCTT
>LFMX01000084.1 GCA_001184405.1 Candidatus Burkholderia humilis | reverse complement strand
CTCGCTGCAGACGAATTCGATCTACGTTCAGGCAGAAACACGTCGACAGCATAACGATCTGACTGTCGTTCGATCGGAATAAGATTTCGCGCGGTGCGTCGCCGCACAACCCGGCTTGTTTGCCGTAGCAGAGGATGTTGCGGCACCCTCTCGGCCTTTTATCACCGCGATATGTGCAATCAGATCGACAGGCTGAATTCTGATTTGGCTAACATAGGTATTGCTGCGACATTGGACAACGCGCTGCCTAGTTGTGTGAGGCCGACAAACGCTGCTTTGGTCCTGATGTTGATACAGGGATGCAGGGCAGGCTGCTTCGGCGAACTGCCGTACTCTTTACTTAAAAACCCGCATACTCACCAATCAATAACCGTGTCGCCACAACCGTCACTGCCTTCCCGGTGTTTTATCTTGGGCCAACGGGCCTACGTCATTTGAGTCTGACGAGAACCAAGGCTGATCAACCGTTGAGTTCGATGGTCGCGGCTTGGTTGAACCCAGACACCACAGAAATGCATAGTATTTCTCGTGATTCTTTCGACACCAAACTCCACAACATTGCCTCATACACTCGATGTTCGAGGAAGCATTCGTAGCCATTTTCGAACGCAAGACCGCAACCTGGACCAAATTCCCTTCGGATCGCGTACCGGGTCAACCCTTGAAACCTCCACCCAATACGTTGCCGGGAAAATGCTCCAAGCGCAGAAAATTCGATGGACATAGGCTGTTGCGTACTGAATGGCATGCGAACAAGGAATGCTTACGGGAGGAACAAAAGGCGTTACCGTTCGCGCGATTCCTAGCCCAAGTCCGCGGTCAAACGGAGTTTCTACGTAGAAACTCCGTTTGACCGCGTGCAACAAAACCTCTCCTGCGCAGTATTAATTCCCATGCATTGACCCACTGGAAGTGATTTGGTTTTCTGCATAGCTGCCCGCGCGCTCAGAATCCGATGTTGGGTTACACGAATGAACGCGCACCAGGCCTCCCCCAGTTTCTACGTAGAAACTGGGGTGCATAATATCGCACTTTAGCCATTTCATCTTAAGCCTCCATATCGACGTGAATCCATCTATCAACAGCTTGCCAGGAACGTGCTTCTCTTTTAGACTTGGAAAAATTTTAGAGTGTGAAAAAATGACGGCTAAAATTGTTACTGTCTATAATCAGAAAGGTGGCTCGGGCAAAACAACGACGTCATGCAATCTTGCCGGGGTGCTCGGATCTCGCGGGTATAAGACATTGCTTGTTGATCTTGATGAGCAGGGGACGGCTACACTATCGGTAGGAGCCGCGCCGGACGGGCGCCCGTTTCCTGCAGCGATCTCAAACCTCTCCCGTAGCCCTCGGCCAGACCGCGAGATTGCTAAGTTTGTCGACGACTATGATGTCATCGTCATTGACTGCCCGCCAGCAATCAGGTCAAACGCTCCGTCGGTTGCGCTGCTCATTTCAGATCTCGCCCTTATTCCGATTGGCGCGTCGGGTGGGAACCTCTGGGCTGTGCAGGAGGCGAAAAGATTAGGATTGAACGCCCAAACTACCAACCCTGATTTGCTACTTCGCTCCATCGCTAACATGGATCAAAAAGTGACAATTGTTCGACAGATTTTTCAAGCCGTTCCTGACGACACTGAAGTACCAATGTTGCGTACTCGTCTATGATTTCGTACAGCTTACAAAGAGGCTGAAGTCGCAGGATGCACGGTCCTGCAGGTGCGCGGCGCTAAATCTGCACAAAAAGAAATTAATGCGCTTGTTGACGAAGTCGTCGTTCTTTTGGGGATTCAACGTGGCTAAAAAAGACTTTAGCGTCGCGCTTTCAGCTGGTATAAAGAAAGACGAGGCATTGCGCACCACCGACATTTCATCCCGTTTCGAGAAGGTCGAAGCGGCCCTAGACGGCCGGAATACCCTACTTGAATCTCGTAAAGCCAACCCGACCAGTAAGAATCTTGAGCCGACAGAGTTATATCTGCAGTCTTTGCAGGCAGACGGAAAAATACGGACCAGATATGCATGGTGGCCCATCGACAGGATCGGTGACAATCCGCTTAACAGCCGCACCATATATCAATCTGAAAAAATCGCTGCTCGGGCAGCTTCTATGGCCAAAGACGGCCAATTGGTTCCGGCGCTTGCGTCCAGACATCCCTCTGACCCTCACCGAGCGATTCTCATTGGCGGTCGTTATCGAAAACAAGCTGCTCTGCAGAATCGAGCGAAGACGCTTGATTTAAAATTGATTGACGGACTGGGGCTCCTATCGACTTCTATCGGCTCGCTCGCGCGGCAAACAATGAACGAGAACATGAGACCGTTATTGATCTGGCTCTTGGCTACAAGCGACTGATAGACGGCGGTTATGCTCACAGCAACGACGAACTTGCACTACTGGTAGGCGAGGGTAAAACGAAGGTCAGTAAAGTCTTCGCGCTCCTTGAACTTCCCGCCGAGGTACAGGAAACAGTCTCGTCTCGTCCTGACATTTTCGGTTTGAACGTAGCGTACGAATTATCGCTCTACCAAAAGGCGACTGATGCAACACGCGTTGTTGTATTTACGATGAAAGTTCTTGCAGAGGAGCTGTCATTTCAGAAAGTAAAATCATTGCGAGAGTCCCTTGCAAAAGGACGCGTCGCACGGAAAATATTCTCTCGCCAAGTGAAGGTTGCAAGAAGCGATGGCGCCTCGGTTGGCACCATTAAGGAATGGGGTAACGGAAACATTCAAGTCAGTCTAGCGCTAGCGGATTCCGATCGTGCAAATGCGTATGTGGACGCTCTTACCCGCTTGCTTGAGGAAGACGGTCATCAAATGAAGTGAATGTGGAGAACACATCCTGCCTTGTAAGCGCAGCAATTCAGCGACTACCAGTCGCATCGCGCAGAAGGAAGTTCAATAAGTCTCGGTCCGTCGGTTTGCTCCAAACCATGTCTGCAAGCCAGTAAGCAAACGCTTCGGCCGCTGCCTTTTTGGCCTTCCCATTAGATGACACACGCAGTTGCGCAGCGACCTGCTGCTCGTTGTATTGAACGAGGTATTCGCTTTGCTCAGCTGACTCCAACTCCTCGAAGTATTTTTTTGCCTCTGCAGCGCGAAAAGCTAAATAACGGGAAAGCAACTCGTCCTCGCCATCTTGCCCGGGCTTTGGAACGCTAGCCGATAGGGTAGCAGTTGATCGTTGGTCGTCGACTTTCCAGCCGCCAACGAGCGCCTTCCGAAAGTAAGCCCCAATATTCTCGACGGGTTGCGCGTTCTTGCGTTGGGTCCGCTGCTGCGTGTATAAAACCGCATCGCGGACCGCTGTCTGTCGTGTTCGCCAAGCAGTTTGCGCGCTTCGCTAAGCGGAACGTCTAGCGCTGCAACACTAGTTAGCAGCTCTAGATCGTCTTCGTCAGCAACCTCAGGCGTCCTTTTAGCAGCGATGGTCAGTTGTACTTCGGTAACTGTGCGGCCGGTCTTGAACTCGTGGAAGACGATCTCGTGATCTGCAATGCGATTGATCTCTTCGATAGTGGGCAACAAAACACGACTTTTGAAGGTTTTGTATTGGGCATAAGATCCACTAACCCAGTCCAAACCCAACAACAGATCTCGAAGGGTATCAACGCTCATCTTTGGAGTCCGTCCAATGCCTTCGTACCGTACAACATTTTCCCAAAGCGTAAGAGCGTGCCCTCGCTTGAACTCCCGAGCGATCCGCATATCTATTCACATATATTCGGGGATTCATCAGAAGCTCGCGCATATTGTCCGAGAACTGATACCTAAGTAAGGAACCGGAAATCTTAGCGCCAGCCACAAGGCCGCTGGCATTCCATTCTCGTGATTCAGACAAGTGATCCCAATTCACGACGAAACCAACCAAAGAGTTGATCGTCGCTTTTACATACTCCCTATTTTTGGAATTGAGTCCGACATCGCTGATTAGCTGCCCGATGGGATACTCGAACCATAGACGTTCTACTATTTTGTTTTGCTCAATTGCGTTTTTGATCAGTGCGTTGAACACTTCGCTTGCTGTAACGGAATAGGACCGGACTGAGGCGCGATGTGCACCGCCGGGACCGCTTTCCGGAAAGGTTCCGGCAGTTCCGGCAACGGGAAGAGCGCAATTTGCGCCGGCTCAAGCTTTGCTTCTTTGTCTTTGAGAACCATGGCGTGTAGGCGAATTCCAGCAGGAGTAACGACACTGTACGCCGTTCACCTTCAAGCCGGAGACTTGGCTCTGCCTTCCAAATAAAGGATTGTCAGTTGCTCAGGGGCGCCAACGGGCCGCCTGTAACTCGCCAAGGTACACTCACAGTCAACGACGTCGCTGTAGTGCATCCCTGACAAGTGAAACGAAGTGTACCGCCCTGAATACGTTGATCCATCAACCCGATCGGCGTTCCTCGCTACGCAACGAGCCACGCAAGCGAGCCGACTAGCGTCTTCGCCGACGCGTACCCGCCAAACCGGCATGTCCGGCTCGTGTCTGCGGATACGTCAATGAGGTAGCCGCAATCTATCGCCGCAACATCTTGGTGAAAGGCGACCGCGGCGTCCACGCTATTGGAGCCCGCAACGATTAGTGTGTCAGGCGCCAGACCCTTAGATTGAACCATAGGCGTTTACCTTAGAGCAGCCGAATATTCTTTCTCTGAAAATCCGTTTATTTTCAACAGGTTACATAAAGATCAACATGTACCTCGTAACGAAGCTACACCCATACGCATGCACCTATGCGCGTAAAAGCTCCAAAAAACGCACCTCTTTCTGTCCTCAGAGACCCCATAGGCATTCACCTTCAACGGCATGGGACAGACGATTCCCTGCGCTAGCGACCCTCAATGTGGAATTTTTACCGATGGCGGGTGCGGATGGTTGCGGTTTGGTGGATGACGACTAACGACAGAACCATAGCCGTTCACCTACGCCCATGTGCTTTGACTTGTCGAACCATAAACATGTACCATTTGTCCCATATACATTGACATTGACATTGACCTCTCGAACCATAGCAGTTCACCTTTTACCCCATACATGTTCACCTAATAGTTCTGGAAGCCTTGCCGGATAAGGCTTTAGCGTCGCGTAAACGTATGAAAGTAGTTCAAGTAAACACTCAAACGGTCGACCGTTTTTAAGATCTGGATCGCGAACATGCACAACAAGGTTGCGGAGGTCCAGAGCCACCAAGACAGTGCGTGGGAAATTTCCCGTCCCCTTGAAGAACCATAGACTTGTACCTTTGTGCGAACCCAAAACCCGCACCAATGATCGCTCGACGTTCACATCACTCTGCAAACCGTTTTTTCTGCCCGAAACCAATAATCTATTACCGCTGCCACACAACCGCCGCGCGTATCGGTCCTCTGGTTTGAACTTCTTTTTCGCTATGTTACAGTATTGCGTCTTCTAAGAATTGCAGTTGGCCCGCGATGATCACGTTAGGATTGTCGAAGCGGTTTTTTCATCTTAAGATTAGCTAAACTCAACTGAATAATCGGCGCGATGTCCTGAGCATCAAGAAAAATCTTGTCCGCATTACTGAATGTCGTGTGAAACTGAAAAACAAATCCCTTCTTAGTTTTTCGGATAATTAATTCTACGGTTTCGCTCGGGACCACACCGGTCAAGCCTGAGACTATTTGTTCCGAGGTCCGACGTTTCGGCTCTGAGCTAACATTTGTTCCGCGCGCTTTCTTAATTCGTCGGCCCCGAACACCTTCTGTAGCCGGAGCAAGACATCACCCAATGCAAAAGAAAGAGGTCGCCCCTCAAATAAACTGAGTACACTTGGCGGTAGCTTAGAAACGGCGACTGCCTTCTCAAAATCTTTTCTTCCCCAACATTCAGAGACCGTTGCTGCGGAACTTGGTGTGGTCCAGTGGCCTTGTGCCACACCTTCACAATACATTGCGGCCAATGCGAGCGGCGATCCATTGTGTCGGCTGGCCCGTTGTTGACTGACCAGCTCCTTTCCGTCGAGGAGCTCACATAGCTGGTTCGACGTCTTTCCCGTCGGATCAATATCGGTTGCACGTTGTTCTAATACTTCTGTGCCGTTTTTTCGTGCCAACGCCAAAAGCCTCCTCGCAGTGGTGTTCCAGATCCCGGCCTGCCTGAACAGTGCTAAAACGGTTGGTGGCAGTTTTGAGACACCGACGGCCCGGTTCAAAACGTCGCGATTCACTTTAGGTTTGAAATGCCCTAGCGAAGCAACTGCTTCGGCTGCCATGCGTCTTTTCAAAAACAAACGTCGCATCGCGCTGTCGACCGCACCCGGCATGTACGCCGGGGAAGATCCCAGTCAGGTCATCTTCGAGACGAGCACCCGGCTCAAGCTCGAAGCGAATCGCTGGATGCTGATTTCGTTCGGCCTCGCCTTCATCGCCACAGGCGCGGTGTGGACGCGCCAACCGCCGCCGTCGGTCACCCGCGTTGTGGGGGTCTTCGCTGACGTTGGTGGCCATCCGATCGTCACCGAGTTGGTCGCCTGCAAGCCCGACCAACAGGCGATCCGCACGACCGTGAAGGATATGGCAGTGCGCTGATTCACCATTGAGCCTGTGCTTTCCGATCGCCTCGAAACCTCGCGCATGACAGCCAACATCAACTCGGTCAAGGCGCAGATGATCGGGGCAGCTACAGGGCAGTTTCGAGATTGGCTGAAGAACGACGCTCCGTTCCAGGCGATCACAGCGAACCCGAAGCTCATATTCGTGAAGTGGATGTGCGCAACATCGCGCTGCTGGAAGACTCCACCGTTCTCGTTGAATTCACCACGACCACCTCGCAAGACGGTTCAGTCGGTAACCCCGACGTCAAACAGTTCGCCTTGACGCTGCGCTACCAGATCGTCGCCCCCAGCGCCGATCAGGCGCTGACAGCGAACCCGTTTGGCATCTACATCCCATTCTTCCGCCTCGAGCGGACCGCATGAGCATGACCGCTACCCAATTAACAAATGGCCGGTCATCGGCATATGTGTCCTGGCTGCATGGGCGGCGTTGGTCGCGTCGACAGCACAGGCGAAGAGGCTATCGGCTGACGCAGGTGTGGTAAGCGCCGCGATCGTCGCGGGTGACCCGATGAGTCCGATCAACCCGTTCAACGGCGGGGCGGATCCGATGACCATGCCCAACGACGCGCGCATCGGCGTCTTTCCGTATAGCCGTGATCAGATCTATCGCGTGCTTACCGCCCCTCTCAAGATCACCACTATCGAATTAGAGAAGGGCGAAATGCTGGTCGCGGATCCCGCGATGGGCGACAGCATCCAGTGGGAGATCGACCGATGACAAGATGAATCACGTGTTCATCAAGCCGCATAAGGCGAACCTCGCTAATACGCTGCACCTGACAACGAATCGTCGCGAATACGATTTCACGCTCATCGCGTCCCCGGCGGGAGGCATGTTCTATCAATCCGTGCGCTCTCAGTATCCGCACGCGCCCATGGCCCGGGTCAGTGTGCGTGGCGACACGACGGGTAACAGCGCAACAAGCAATGACAGTCGAGGCACCGCGGATTCGGGCAGCATCAGCGTCGCGCCTGACAAGCTGAACTGGGACTACAGCGTTGACGGCCGAGCTGACTTTACGCCCGAGACGGTATTCGACGACGGTCATGCAGTCTGGATGCGCATGCACGCGAAAGCGCAAGAGTGGCCCGTGCCGTTCATTCTCGATCACGGTGATCGGGTCGTGGCGAACTTCATTCGTCGCGGCGACTTTCTGGTGCTCCAGCGCTTGGCCGATGAGATCGTCCTGCGTTCGGGCAAAGACGAAGTCACGGTCACGCGTGGCCGGCGGTGCTTGTTCGGTGTGTTTTGATCATGGCCAAGAAACCGGACCAGAACGCCCCGAGCGCCGAACAAGCGACCCTGGTCAAAGGCAAGACGCCGCGCAACGCGATCATGAGTATCGGCATTCTGGCTGCTGTCGTGATCGGTGGCCTGGGCTTCTATTATGAACTGCAGGCAACGAGCAAAGCAGATGAAGAAGCGCTATCGACCAGTTGATCCGCCAGCAGCGCGAAGCCGCGGCGGCGGAAGCGGCCGCGCGCGCGAGCTCCGATGCGGCTGCCGCTCAGAAGCTGCCGCTCAAGCCGATGCTCAGTCCGGTTCGATGAGCGGGATGTGGAAACGGAGCCATGGTGAGGTTATTCGGGCACCACCAGACGAAAGGGGCGGCAACAGACAAACCGGACCTACTACCACCGCGCCACATACCACCGCGCCACATCTCGACTCTACCATTCAGTATGGAAGGCTTTGCAAGCGCGCGACCGTGTTTTTTTGTAACACAGTGCGTGAGTTAGCGGGCTTATTGCTAGGAGCCTTGTGTGGCGGGGAAAGCAGCACATAAAGCAGCACATTGCGTGCCGCTTTTGCGAGGGAAAAACCCTCAGGAGATGTCGGGTTCCGTGCGCCGCGAAGGGATATGCACGTGTTCGACGGGCGCGTCGAGTTGCAAAAGCGCCGCGGCGAGCTGGCGTTGCGCTTCGCCATCGGCGGTGGAACAGAAGCGTGGCATGTTCGGCGCATCGACGTCCGCGTTCTTCAGATGATTTAATTCGAGCAGCCGCTTGAGTTGCCGCGCGATGGCGACGCTCGTATCGACGAGCTGCAATCGCTCGCCGACGATATCGCGGATCGCGCGATCGAGAAACGGGTAGTGCGTGCAGCCGAGCACGAGCGTATCGGCGTTGGCGTCTAGCATTGGCGCGAGATAGCTTTCGAGCAGCGCCATGAGGGGTGGCGACGACGTATCGCAGCGTTCGACAGCCTGCACCAGACCATGTCCCGGCTGGCAGATGAAACGGCAATCGCCCGCGTATCGATCGAGCAGCGACTGAAACCGCGCCGAACGCAGCGTGACCGCCGTGACCAGCGCGCCGACCACGCGCGTTTTCGAAACGGACACCGCCGGCTTCACGCCCGGTTCGACGCCTACGAGCGGAATCGAAAGCCGCTCGCGCACGAGCGCAATCGACTGCGCGGTCGCCGTATTGCACGCGACGACCAGCGCCTTCGCGCCCTGCGCGACGAGCCATTCGCCGATGGCCATCGTCCGGTCGACGATAAAGTCATCGTCCTTTTCGCCGTAAGGCGCGTGAAGCGAGTCGGCGACGTAAATCAGCCGGTCGTGCGGCAAGACCGCGCGCGTGGCGCGCAACACCGACAAACCGCCCAGACCGGAATCGAAAATGCCGACCGGCGCGCTCGCATTCGATGCGGCACGCGCGTTCGTGATGACAGGGGATACTGCGCCAGCAGACATGTGGAACGAAACGATTTACTCGTGGTCGCCCATCATAGTCTGTTGGTAATTCTAGATGCCAACCTTCTTGATCAGATCAAGCTGAGTTTCGAGCCAGTGGATGTGTTCTTCGGTGTCGTCGAGGATTTTTTCGAAGATTTCGCGCGACACGTAATCGCGCACCGATTCGCAATACGCAATGGCTTCCTTGCAGATGGATTGCGAAATTTGCTCGAGTTTCAGATCGCATTCGAGGATTTCCTGCGTTTCTTCGCCGATCAGCAGCTTGTGCAGGTCTTGCAGATTCGGCAGGCTGTCGAGCATGAATACGCGCTGAATGATCCAGTCGGCGTGTTTCATTTCACCGATGGATTCGTCGTATTCGTGCCTGCCGAGTTTTTCGAGGCCCAGTGCTTGTACATCCGCGCATGCAGGAAGTGCTGATTGATCGCGGTCAGTTCGTTTTTGAGCTGCGAATTGAGATATTCGATGACTTTTGCGTCGCCTTGCATGATTGTTCCTTATTTGTGACGTGGGGCAGTGTGGCAAAGATAAACCCTAACCGTGACAAAGCCAAGGTTAGAGGAAACTTTTTTGTTTCACTTAAAACTGAGAATGAAAATCTCTTAACAACCATTGATCCAAAGAAAAGAGCCGGGCGCTTTGCCCGGCTCTTTTGATTGACTAGCGGTATATCCCGCCATTAATAACGCTTCAAGCCGTGGCGACCGGGATTTTTCCGATCTTTGCCCTACCACTCGGCAGGACCCATCTTGTGAACCGACGTGCCGCTCGAATCGACGGCGACCGTCACCGGCATGTCCTGCACGTCAAACTCGTAAATGGCTTCTATGCCGAGGTCTTCGAATGCCAACACCTTCGCTTCGCGGACGGCCTTCGACACGAGATACGCCACGCTGCCGACGGCCATCAGATACGCCGCCTTGTGATTCTTGATCGCCTCGATGGCGACCGGGCCGCGCTCGCCTTGCCGATCATCGAAATCAGGCCGGTTTGCGCGAGCATCATTTCGGTGAACTTGTCCATGCGCGTGGCCGTGGTCGGGCGTGCGGGACCGACGGCTTTCGCGAACCGGATCGACCGGACCGACGTAATAGATCACGCGATTGGTGAAATCGACCGGCAGCTTTTCGCCCTTGGCCAGCATGTCCGCGATGCGCTTGTGCGCGGCGTCGCGGCCCGTCAGCATCTTGCCGGAGAGCAGAAGCGTCTGGCCCGGCTTCCACGAAGCCACTTCTTCCGGCGTCAGCGTGTTCAGATCGACGCGCTTGCTTGTTTCCGTGTTCGGCTGCCACGTGATCTTTGGCCAAGCGTCGAGCGGCGGCGCTTCGAGCTTCGCGGCGCCCGAGCCGTCGAGCGTGAAGTGCGCGTGACGCGTGGCCGCGCAATTCGGGATGGTCGCGATCGGCTTCGACGCTGCATGCGTCGTCGCTGCCATGATCTTCACGTCGAGCACGGTGGCGAGACCGCCCAGACCCTGCGCACCGATGTCGAGCGCATTCACCTTCTCGTGCAGTTCCACACGCAGTTCTTCGATCCAGTCGTGCGGTCCGCGCGCGATCACGTCCTGAATGTCGATCGGGTCTATCGATTCCTTCGCCATGACCATCGCTTTCTCAGCCGTGCCGCCGATGCCGATGCCGAGCATGCCCCGGCGGGCACCAGCCTGCGCCCATCGTCGGGACGGTTTTGAGGATCCAGTCGACGATCGAATCCGACAGGTTCAGCATCGCTAATTTCGACTTGTTTTCCGAGCCGCCGCCCTTGGCCGCGACCTGCACGTCGACCTTGTCGCCCGGCACGATCTCGTAGTGGATCACGGCCGGCGTGTTGTCCTTCGTGTTCTTGCGGCCGCCTTCGGGCGGGCCCACGATCGACGCGCGCAGCACGTTGTCCGGGTTCAGATAACCGCGGCGCACGCCTTCGTTGATCATGTCGGTGACGCCCATCGTCGCGCCGTCCCATCGCACGTCCATGCCGACCTTCATGAACACCGTCACGATGCCCGTGTCCTGACAAATCCGGGCGCTTGCCTTCGGCGCACATGCGGCTGTTGGTCAGGATCTGCGCAATCGCGTCCTTCGCGGCCGGGCTCTCTTCGAGCTCGTACGCGCGGCCGAGCGCCTGGATGTAATCGAGCGGATGGTAATAGCTGATGTACTGCAGTGAATCCGCGATGCTCTGGATCAGGTCTTCCTGTTTGATGACGGTCATGGCTCGAACTTTCTGGGGACGGGAATCTTTTTAATTGAACGCTCGATGGCGCTCTACTCAGTCCAGCGCGCCGCGCACGGTGGTTTCGCTATGAAAATACTTCGGATACATATGCGTGGTCAGCCGGTCGACATACGCCATGATCAGCGCGGACAGCAAGAACGCGACATGGATGATCACCTGCCACAGCACCGTGTGATACGAATGCTGATCCGGGTTGGTAAACGTTTTCAGCAGATGGATCGACGAAATGCTGATGAGCGCCATCGACAGCTTCACTTTTAGCACGCCCGCGTTGATGTGATCCAGCCACTCGGGTTCGTCGGGATGACCTTCCACGCCGAGTTTCGACACGAAGGTTTCATAACCGCCGCCGATCACCATGATCAGCAGATTCGAGATCATCACCACGTCGATCAGGCCGAGCACGACCAGCATGATGTTGGTTTCGTCGAGCGTCATCGCGTGCGTGACGAGGTGCCAGACTTCCTTCAGAAACAGCACGACATAAACGCTCTGCGCCACGATCAGACCGAGATAGAGCGGCACCTGGAGCCAGCGGCTCATGAAGATGATGCGCGGCAGCGCTTTCATCGGGCTGGGCTGGGCGGACGAGTGCTTGGGAGCAGACATGAGTGGCTAATCAGTCGGAGCAGTTTGTGAAACGTGACCGGAAATGATGACGGGCAAAAACGTTCGATGCGCTGGCAAACGCGAACGAGCGCGCATCTGCGGGTACGGGAAAACTTACTATTATAGCGCGTCGGCACATCGACTTCCCGAAAGCTTTCGGAAAGCGCTGATAAATGGCTGAGCGCGTCCTAGGTTTTTTGCGATGCCGGCGTGCGCAGACCCGCCAGCCCGATTCCCGCCACCACGCACGCCAGCGCGATACCGTGCGCGAGCGTCGGCCGTTCATCGAGGAAAACGATGCCGTAGAGCGCCGCCGCGATCGGCAGCACCACGCTGAAGACGCCCGCCAGCGAACCGTCGACATGGTGGATGCCTTTCATCCACAGCCAGAACGAGAAGATGCTCGCCGACAGCCCGTACCAGACGACGAGCGCCCACGTCGTCGAATCGACGCTGCGCCACTCGAAACTGACCAGCGATGTCGCGCCGAGCGGAAGCATCAGCAGAAAGCCGATGCCGTGCGTGTACGCGCAGATGTCGAAGGCGGGCAGCGTCTGCGTGAGACGCCACGACAGAATCACATAGAGCGATTCGCAGCACACCGTGCCGAGCACCATTAGATTGCCGGCGAACGAACCCATCCCGCCGACATTGCCGCTGCTGTTGCCACTTTGAACCACGTTGATGACCAGCACGCCGACGATCGCCAGCGCAATCGATATGAACGCGCGCCCGCCCGGTTTCTCCTTCAGAAAGAGCCACGCGAACAGCGCGACGACGGCCGGAATCGTGCGCGCGACGCCGTTCAACATCAGCAGCGTGAAGCCGAAGGTGCCGAACAAGGCCTGCAAGAAGAGATTGATCCACTCGCCGCGCGCGACGCGCTTCATCTTCGATACGCGCAGCAGCGGCCAAAGCACCGCAAGCGCGATCACGAAGCACAGAAGCGCGAGCAACGGAACGGGAACGGAGACGACGATCGATTTGCCGATGCCGACGTTGCTTCCGACGAGCAGCATGGCCGCGATAAGAAAGAAGGCGTAGCGATTCAAAGTAGATGCCGCGCGGAGAGTTCAGTTACGATTGTGGGGACGCATTGTAGAAGCCACGCCGACTCCGTGTATACCCCGTGCCGATTGGCTCGGGTACGTAAGAAGCGGGTAAGTTGCACGGCTTATCTTGAAATCAAGGCAGGTTTTCTTCGCGCGGCCCTGGCGCGAATATACGGAGACAGATTCGCAAAGGGAACGCCGCGCACGTCCCGCTTTCGAATCTCATAACATGCGGCGCACGCAGCCCACTCAGCGATGCGTGCGCCCGCCGAATTTGGAATCACCATCAGAGGGGTTGTCGATGTCTGCGATCGAATCGGTTCTTCATGAAAAGCGCGTGTTCCCGCCGTCCGCCAAAGCGAGTTCGGGCGCAGCCATTTCCGGCATGGACGCGTACAAGGCGCTCACTGCCGAAGCCGAGCGCGATTACGAAGGATTCTGGGCGCGTCTCGCACGCGAAACGCTGTCGTGGCACAAGCCGTTCACCAAGGTGCTGGATGAATCGAAAGCGCCGTTTTATACGTGGTTCGAAGACGGCGAGCTGAACGCATCATACAACTGTATCGATCGTCACGTGGAAGCGGGGCGCGGCAATGACACCGCGATCATCTTCGAATCCAACGATGGCACCGTGACCAACGTCACCTATCAGGATTTGCTCGAACGCGTCTGCCGTCTGGCCAATGCGCTAAAAAAGCGCGGCGTGAAGAAGGGCGATCGCGTCGTCATCTATTTGCCGATGTCCGTCGAAGGCGTCGTCGCGATGCAGGCGTGCGTGCGCATCGGTGCGACGCATTCGGTCGTGTTCGGCGGCTTTTCGTCGAAGTCGCTGAACGAGCGTTTGGTCGATGTCGGCGCGGTCGCGCTCATCACCGCCGACGAACAGATGCGCGGCGACAAGGTGCTGCTGCTCAAGAGCATCGCTGACGAAGCGCTCGCGGTGGGCGGCTGCGAAGGCGTGAAGAACGTCATCGTGTATCAGCGCACGGGCGGTAAGGTCGCGTGGTCCGAAGGTCGCGATGAGTGGATGCATGAAATCGTCAAGGACGAGGCGCCGGCGTGCGAGCCGGAATGGGTGAGCGCGGAGCATCCGCTGTTCATCCTGTACACGTCCGGATCGACGGGCAAGCCCAAGGGCATCCAGCACAGCACGGCGGGCGTGTTGCTGTGGGCCGCGCAGACGATGAAGTGGACCTTCGACATGAAGCCGGGCGATGTCTTCTGGTGCACGGCGGACATCGGCTGGATCACGGGACATAGCTATATTGCGTACGGGCCGCTGGCGATCGGCGCGACGCAGGTCATGTTCGAAGGCGTGCCGACGTATCCGCACGCGGGCCGCTTCTGGGAAATGATCGCGCGTCACAAGGTCTCGATTTTCTACACCGTGCCGACAGCGATTCGCTCGCTCATCAAGGTATCGGAAGCGGATCAGAAGGTGCATCCGAAAAGCTACGATCTGTCGACGCTGCGCATTCTCGGCACGGTCGGCGAGCCGATCAATCCGGAAGCATGGATGTGGTATCACGAGAATGTCGGCGGCGGGCAATGCCCGATCGTCGATACATGGTGGCAGACGGAAACCGGCGGTCACATGATCACGCCGCTGCCGGGCGCGACGCCGCTCGTGCCCGGTTCGTGCACGCTGCCGCTGCCGGGCATCATGGCCGCGATCGTCGATGAAACCGGTCAGGACGTGCCGAACGGGCAGGGCGGCATTCTGGTCGTCAAGCGCTCGTGGCCGTCGATGCTGCGCAATGTCTGGGGCGATCTGAAGCGCTATCAGACGAGCTATTTCCCCGAGGAACTCGGCGGCAAGCTGTATCTCGCCGGCGATGGCGCGGTGCGCGACAAGGAAACCGGCTATTTCACGATCATGGGCCGTATCGACGACGTGCTGAACGTGTCGGGCCACCGTCTCGGCACGATGGAAATCGAATCGGCGCTGGTGGCCAATCCGCTCGTCGCGGAAGCGGCGGTCGTCGGCCGTCCGGACGATACGACCGGCGAAGCCGTGGTCGCGTTCGTCGTGCTCAAGCACGCGCGTTCCGAAGGCGATGAAGCGAAGCAGATTGCCAACGAACTGCGCAACTGGGTCGGCAAGGAAATCGGTCCGATTGCGAAGCCGAAGGACATCCGCTTCGGCGAGAATCTGCCGAAGACGCGCTCGGGCAAGATCATGCGGCGTCTCTTGCGCTCGCTCGCGAAGGGCGAGGAAATCACGCAGGACGTGTCCACGCTGGAAAATCCCGCCATTCTCGATCAGCTCGGCGAAGCGCGTTAAACCTGCTCCTAAACGACCGTCGCACATGCTGCGGCGGTCGATCCGTATTGCCTGCATCATGCGGTTTTGCTACAAAACCGCATGTCTTCTTTCTCCGATTCCGCTTCGACGACCCTTCCCGAACCGCCGCCCGTTTCAGCGGCGATGGCACGCGCATCGCACGTACTGGCGCTTCAATGTCGCGCTGATCGGCGTGTTGTTGACGATTGGCGGCGTCGTGTCGTTCGGTGTGCCGCTGATCGCGCAGCGCTTCGGGCATGTGCGTGTCGCGGGCTTTCCGCTGCCGTTCTATGTCGGCGCGCAAGGCGCGATTCTCGTCTACGTCGCGCTGATTTTCGTCTATATCGTGCTGATGCAATTCGCCGATGCACGCCTCATGTGCGTCGCCCGCGCGCAGCGAGACGAAGCGGCATGAAGCTCACGCATCAGCTGATCGTCTCGTACGCGTTGTACACGCTCGGCTTTCTGCTCTTTATCTTCGTGATGGAGCGCATCGAGCGCGTGACCGGGCCGGGCATGTGGATCGGTTATGTGTTTCTTTTTGTGCCGATTGCCGTGTACGCGGTGATCGGGCTGCTGTCTCGGACATCGGATCTCGTCGAATATTACGTTGCGGGACGGTGCGTGCCGTCGGCGTTCAACGGCATGGCGACCGCGGCGGACTGGCTGTCGGCGGCGTCGTTCATCGGCTTGGCGGGATCGATCTACGCGAGCGGCTACGACGGCCTCGCCTACGTGATGGGCTGGACCGGCGGCTATTGCCTCGTCGCGTTTCTGCTTGCGCCGTACGTGCGCAAGCTCGCGTGCTACACTATTCTGGATTTTATCGGCACGCGCTATTCCAGCAATCTCGTGCGCGGACTCGCGGCCGTCGCGGCCATTCTCTGTTCGTTCGTGTATCTCGTCGCGCAGATTCAGGGCATCGGGCTGATTGCGTCGCGGTTTATCGGCATCGAATTTTTGATCGGCATTTTCTGCGGACTCGCGGGCATTCTCGTGTGCTCGTTTCTTGGCGGCATGTGCGCGGCGACGTGGACGCAGGTCGCGCAGTACATCATCCTGATTGCGGCGATGCTGATTCCCGTGTCGATGATCGCGCATCGCGAAGGGCTCGGCTGGCTGCTGCAACTGAACTACGGACGCGTGATGGAGCGCGTCGAGCAGCTCGAGCACGAAGTGGCCGTATCGCCCGATGAAGCCCGCGTGCGCGCCGATTATCAGCGCCAGGCGACGCGTATGCAAGCGCGCATCAATGCGCTGCCGAAGTCGTTCCACGACGAGCACGCGCGCCTCGTCAATGAAATCGCGGAATTGCGCCGGCGCAATGGTCCGCTGCGAGAAATCAGCGAGCGCGAACTGGCGTCCTTTCCGCACGATCCCGCCGATGCTCACGCGAAATGGACCCGCGAACGCGATGCGCTGACCGATCGCGTTGCCGTGCCCGTCCCGATGACCGAGGCGTTCGCGCCCGGATCGGCGGGCGATGATCGCCGCGTGCGCATCAGCTCAATTTTTTGTCGCTGCTGTGCTGTGTCTGTGATCGGCACGGCGAGCCTGGCGCACATTCTCACGCGCTACAACACGACGACATCGGTGGCATCGGCGCGGCGTTCGGTCGGCTGGACGCTGTTTTTTGTCGCGCTGTTTTATCTGACGGTGCCGGTGCTGGCGGTGCTGATCAAGCATGAGATCTTGACGGGGCTTGTCGGGCACGGTTTGCGGATTTGCCGCAGTGGGTCACGCAATGGCGGCGCGTGGAGCCGTATCTGATCCGTATCAGCGATATCAATGGCGATGGCATCGTGCGCTGGGCCGGCATTCAGATGCAGCCGGACATGGTGGTGCTCGCGGCGCCGGAAATCGCGGGATTGCCGTATGTGATATCCGGGCTGATCGCGGCGGGCGCACTGGCAGCCGCGCTTTCCACCGCCGACGGGTTGCTGCTGACGATCGCCAATGCGCTGTCGCACGACGTGTATTACTGCATGGTCGATCGCCGCGCGACGAATCAGCGGCGCGTGACGATATCCAAAATCCTGCTGCTCGGTGTGGCGTTGCTGGCATCGTATGTCGCATCGCTGAATGCGGGGAATATTCTGTTTCTGGTGGGCGCGGCGTTTTCGCTGGCGGCGTCGAGTCTGTTTCCCGCGCTCATGCTCGGCGTGTTCTGGAAGCGCACGACGCAGCGCGGCGTGGTGGCGGGGATGATCGCGAGATTGCTCGTGTGCGTGTATTACATCGTGTCGACGTACCCGTTCTTCGTGCAGTTGACGGGTTTTGCCGGGGCGCGGTGGTTCGGCATCGAGCCGATCAGTTCGGGCATGTTCGGCGTGCCGGCGGGTTTTGCTGTGGCGATTCTCGTCAGCCTGCTTGATAAAAAGCCAGACGCGTACACGCGGGCGCTCGTGGATTACATTCGCCATCCATAGGGGGTGGCGGGGTGCGCGGGACTTGGTATAATCGTACCCTTC
>LFMX01000083.1 GCA_001184405.1 Candidatus Burkholderia humilis | reverse complement strand
CGGAGAGATGGATGAGTGGTTTAAGTCGCACGCCTGGAAAGCGTGTATAGGGTAAAGCCTATCGGGGGTTCGAATCCCCCTCTCTCCGCCAGATCGAAAAACCCCGTACACGCTCTGGCTACGGGGTTTTGCTTTCTCTGCGATGGCGGTTCCAAACTACCGTGCTGCCGGTCTCAATTGAGCTTCCGTGTTGGCAATGAAGAAACGATTCACGCTGTCGAACGCGAATTCGGTATATCCCAGCGATATCAGCTTTGAACGCCAGCCTTCGTCGGCCGGCGGTTGCGAGCTCGGATACACGGCTTCTGCGCAGACGATCCACGGCCGATGAATGTCGAGATTGATGCCGTCGAGCACTTGTGCTTCGTAGCCTTCGACGTCGATGGCGAGAAGATGGATCGACGAAAGCCGCAATTTCTCGATCACAGCATCCAGCGTGACCACTGGCACTTCCATCTGGCTGCGATCATCCGGGTGGCAATAGCCCTTGTCCGGATCCGCAAGGGAGCGAGGCGTCGACCACCACGTCTGGAACGCGCTGCTGGCGGTGTTTCGATGCCGAAGCGACTGCCCGCAAGCGCCGCAATGAACACGTCGCGCGGCCGCACCTGGCGATGTTCGATCGCGTGTTGCGGCTGCGGCTCGATGTAGACGCCGGAAAAGCCGCGCTCGTAGAGTGCATAGGTATTGTTATCGTCGATCGGCGTGCTCGCGCCGACATCGATATAAACGCCTTCCTGAACGCCAAGACGCGCGAGCACGTCCTGAATCAGCCGGTCTTCTCCGTTGCTCGAATAGCTCTTGAACATCGGTTGGATATCCTAAGCGGGTTATTACTCGATAAAGTAAGATAACCGCAATGTCGTGTCGCGGTTTGAAGAAGACGATAACGTTCGACAAATCTTTACATTGAACTGCTGCTTCGGGACGGATATGCCGTCTGCGAGCATCAAGATGTGCTATGCCGCGCGGAATCTCTGAGTAGCGTATGGAGAAAGGCGACCGGCGAGCAACAAGCGTCGTAAGAACGCTTGCTCATCTTCAGAGCAGGCATCTAACGACACAAGAACAAAATTGGAATCCTCACGACCTCCTAATGACTTTGCGCCGGCGTCGACCGCGCGAACGCCGCAATCGGATCATCGTCCTTCGAAATCGTCGCACGGGCACCCACTTTCGCCTGTTTCCCCGCAACGTCCGCCTGCACCTTCTGATGCGCTTTCGGCTTCATCAGCGGCAAATCGGCATTGGTGAGCCATTGCTCCGAGTATTTCGCCACAGCGGTCGATGAAAACGCCGCCAGCACTATCGCAAAAAAGAAAATCCGCATGAGTGATGAGCCGAGTCGCCGAAAACCAAAAGCCCCGCCATGCGGTGCGATCAGCCTAAGTGATCAAAGTGATGCATTTGACCCACTCGTCACATCGAAATCTTTCAGAAAATGCTTACTTTTACGACCATCGCCGAAAAAACATGCGCACTGTGTACCAAAAGCCCGGCTGCGCCGCCGCGTTCGCCGAGTCCAGATCACGCTTCCACGTGGCCTGCTCCTGATCGTTTCGTGTTTGCGTGACGAGCGTGCCGAAGTACATGTCGAACTCCCTGCGGGCGGGCGTTGAAGGATACCGCTCAGCATGCGCGTGCGGCGTCGCATGCGAAACCCGCGCGATTGAGCCGCGAGCACGTCTTGCGCGCGCGCGTGAGCAGGTCGCAGGCGGCATCGATTTCATGCGGTTCACCGGCGATTTCCGCGAGACGCTTGAAACGCTTTCTGACGATGCGTGCTTCTTTCTCGTCGAGCAGCGGCTCGAACACCCACCAGAGCGCACGCAAGCGCTCGAGCGTCGCGCGCAGCCGGTCGAGCAAATGCACATCGGCGCGCTTGGCCATCTGTTCGGCTTGCTGGAAGGCTTCGCTTGCGAGGGGCGCCGTCAGGACGACGAACGCATCGGCGACGGGTTGATCGCGCAGGGATGACGCGAGCGAGAAAGTCGCAGGCGACACGCGCACGGCGTTGCGCGGTGCCGTTGAATCGAAGTTCAGTGTCATCGTCTCGGTATGCACTTATATCGCGCGTCGCCGTTTTAGTTGTGGTCGGATCGGGAACGCGCGCTTCGTTTGTCGACAGGTGTTCGTCGGAAAATAAACGTCGGGCATGTCAGCGCCATGACATCGCCGGGAAATTTTGATGAAGTTTGCGATGCGCGCGGCAATCGTCTGATGACATAAAAGATTCACATAAACGGCTGCAGGCGAGTCGTATGCTGGCACCGCCACGGTAAAAGCGCGAGGCGATCATGCCGGATATCGCATTTCCTCAGCAGGCCGCCCCGACCGAACGCGCGCTGCGCATGAGTTTCGCGGCATTCGTGCTCATTCTTCTCGTTGGCCTGGGTTATGTGGCCATCCATCTAGCCGCCGATCTCGAGCCCGTCAAACAAAGCTCCGCGCTGCCGTACATTCTGTTGGGCATCGCACTCGGCTTCGAGTTCGTGAACGGATTCCACGATACCGCCAACGCCGTCGCCTCCGTCATCTACACGCATTCGCTCACGCCCAACCTCACCGTCGTGTGGTCGGGCGCGTGGAATTTCCTCGGCGTGCTGGTATCGAGCGGCGCGGTCGCGTTCGGCATCCTGCAACTGTTGCCCGTCGAACTGATTCTGCAAGTCGGCAGCAGTGCGGGCTTCGCGATGGTCTTCGCACTGCTGATCGCCGCCATCATCTGGAATCTCGCGACATGGTGGTTCGGACTGCCGTCGTCAAGTTCACATACGCTGATCGGATTGGTTATCGGCGTCGGACTGATGAACCAGCTGATGCGCGGACCGAACGGCACGAGCGGCGTCGACTGGTCGCAGGCGGCGGGCGTCGGCAAGTCGCTGCTGTTCTCGCCGTTCGTCGGCTTTCTGCTCGCCGGACTCTTGCTGCTGATTCTCAAAGCCGTCGTGCGCGTGCCGGCGCTCTACAAGGAACCGAAAAACAATCGCCCGCCGCCGTTCTGGATTCGCGCGCTGCTGATTCTCACGTGCACGGGGGTATCGTTCGCGCATGGTTCGAACGACGGGCAGAAGGGCATGGGTCCATCATGCTGATTCTGATCGGCACGGTGCCGACGGCTTACGCCTTGAACAAGGCCGTGAGTCCGGGCGAAACGCAGACCTTCGTCGCGGTCGCGCACGAAGTCGCCGCCGTGTTCGCGAAGTACACGAACGACGCATCGCGCCCGGCGGATTCTCGCGAGGATACGCAGGCGTACGTGCGCACGCATCAGCTTTCGAGCGCGACCTTGCCCGCCGTGCAGCAGCTCACCGAGACGATTGCCAATCAGGTCGGGCAGTCGGGATCGCTCGCGGCGGTGCCGCAGGGCATCGTCGATAACGTGCGCAACAACATGTACCTCGTGTCCGAAGCGATTCGGCTGATGGAGAAGGCGAATCAGCCGGCGTTCGCGCCCGTGGATCGCGCGGTCATCGACAACTACAAGAAGCAGCTTGATCGCGCGACGAAATTCATTCCGACGTGGGTGAAGGTCGCGGTGGCGATCGCGCTGGGACTCGGCACGATGGTCGGCTGGAAGCGCATCGTCGTGACGGTTGGCGAGAAGATCGGCAAGCAGCATCTGACGTATGGCCAGGGCGCTTCGGCCGAACTCGTGGCGATGGCGACCATTGGCGCGGCGGATGCTTACGGCCTGCCGGTCTCGACGACGCACGTGCTGTCATCGGGCGTCGCCGGGACGATGGCCGCCAACGGATCGGGACTGCAATGGAACACCATGCGCAGCCTGATCCTGGCGTGGGTGCTGACGCTGCCGGCATCGATCGAGCTGGCAGCGGGACTCTACTGGGTCTTCAAAAACCTGTTCTGATGCGCGTCAGGCATTCGCCGGGCGGCCCGTCTTCACGGTTTCCAACGCCTTGATCGCGGCGATGATGCGTTTTTCCGGCGCGGCATCGAGCATCGTCAAGGCGGCGCGCAGTAGTTCGCTCATCTTCACGCGCAGTCCGTTGTCCTGACACTTCTGCTTGAGCGAGGCGAGCTTTGCGTAGTCCGACTTGGGCATCGTGAAGCTGTCGCGCACGACTTTCTCTTTCTTCACGCGCTTGGCTTTGGTCTTGACGGCGCTTTCAGCGGCGGGCGCGGGTGCAGGCTCGGGCGTTTTCGGCGTGGCTGCTTTGGATGCAGCCTTCTTGGGTGCGTCCGTCTTCTTGATTGCTGGCTGCGCGGGTGCGGCGGCCTTGGCCTTGCTCTTGGGCGCGGGCTTCGCTTGCGGCTTCTTGTCGGCCTTGGCGCTTGTGGCCGTCCTGTTCGCGGTACCCTTGGGGAAGTTGAATGCCTTCTTGGTCGATGGTTCGGTCTGCGGTGTGGCCATCCGGTTGCTCCTCGTCGTGAATGTAAAAAACAGTATATACGGTTTCAGTCACGGCCAGTCGATGAACCACGCCGCGTGGCGCGCGTGACCGCAAGCGAAAAATCCTTATCCGACAGCATGATGGCGATGAAGCCAGCAAGTTGTCACCGTGCTTATCCACAGAAACTGTGGATAAGCACGACGGGCGCAGAATGGGATGAAGCCGGCTCAATTTTAGCGCCAATGGCGTAATGTGTCGCCACATCGACGCGTCGAGAATTAATCCATTGCCTATGGTCCGCGATTCAAGCGGCTCATACATTACGGATTCTCTCGATTTATCCAGTTTCAATTTCCGATTCAAAAATCGCGAATCGTTTCTGTTTTAACTGGCCGCCGACCGGAGCATGTCATGTCGACTACATTGGCTCATCTTTTATTATGGAGCGAACGTTTATCTGAAGGTTCGGCCAGCGAAGCTGAGATTTTGCGTGCGCTGATATCCCGGCGTGCAGCCGAAATCCGCTCGCAAAACTTCAAATTGATTTCGAAGATCAGCGTGCAGGAAGAATGGGATAGTCACTGTGCCGACGCGATCGCGCTCTGGGCCGAGGAACTGCCCAATTCGGATCTCGAAAACGTGCTGGATTATCCGCGCCGGCGTTCGGAAAAACCCTTGCCGGAGGGCGAGACCGATCCGCTGGCCCGGCCATATTTAGAAAGTGCCGCCGGTGACGCTACCGGTCGCGCCGCCGATCCCCGTTGCGCCTCCCGCTCATGTGTTTGGCCTGTATAAGCGAATCTACGCGCTGGAGACGAATGTTTGCGGCGCACTCGCCAAGCCCGGCGGACTGCAGGGAATCAGGCTCATGCGCGTCGTCGCGTCGATGTCGCAGGCGAGCAAGGCGCAATCTCGCAGCGTCGCATCAGCGGAGTGCAGGCGCCTTATCTGCATGGCTTCGCGGATTTGAATCAATGGATGTTCTGGGCGTGAAACCGGATGTGCCGAGATTCGAATTGATTCGTCTTGATCCTGCTCATATACTAGCTTATATCGTCTGAACGTTCGGATTGCGCCGATAATCGATGCAATATCGCGGCACGGTCATCATCGATTAATCCAATACTCGCAGACGATACTCCGGCGTTATTCCACTGTGGCAATGGGAGTCATTGTGAAAAGTGTGCTGGGCAGAGAAGGCAGCGTTCTCGATACCGCGCCTTCCTTTCTCATCCGTCGCAAGCCGAATCCGCTTTGTCATTCCTGAATCGAATCCGGACGACATGCCGAACGAAGAAACGGAGAAGTCCGCGCCCGTGATGCGCATCACGCCGCTCAGAGCCGTGTCCGTCAGCGCGCAGCAGGCCAACGCGCACGCCGTGCGCCCGGTGCAGGTCGCCGATGCCGAATGGCTGCTTCAGGAGGGCGCGCTTGCCACGTTTCGTTCTTTCAGCAGCTTCGCCTATGCGGTTTCGCTGCTGTTTCAGGCGAGCGAACTGACGTACTACGTGGTGCTGTATCACGATAACGCGGTGTGGCGCGTGCTGAAAGCCGACGATATCGATTGCGCCGAGCCCGCGTTTCGCCATTTCGTCGAGCAGGCCACGCGGCTTGCCGAAGCCGAACTGCGCCGCGCGCATCTCGAAGCGCAGAACGAGCAGCTTGCGCGTCTGATCGCGGAGTCGGAGGCACAGGTCGAGCACACGCGTGTCGATGTGCAGCGCGGCGCAGGATCAGCAAGTCGCCTGCGGCAGCAGGAATTGCGCAAGGAGCTGGCGCAACTGGAAGCGCGGCGCATGTTCAACTGAACCGGTTGCACCGGCAACTGCATCAGTTGAACACTTCAGGCAGCGATGCGCTGGCGCATTTGCCCAGTTCGCGATAGAGCACGTCAGAAGCGGAAAACCATCGTTTGCGAGTGGATTTCGCACATCGATTAAAATAGCTGCTTTGCGCAACTAAGCGATCTTTTCGGCGTAGTCCGAACCGAAGCGCGAAATATAAGTGCTGAGCCCTTGTCCGCTGCGGGCGAGGCGCTTCATTTCTTCGGCATGCGCGCGCCCCGGTGCGCGATCGTCGTACAAATAAATTCCGCCGTTGATGAATCGTATGACGATGCCGTCGCGGTGAATTTCATAAGCCGCGATTCCCGAATTGCCGGCGAGATTTCGATAGGATTGTATCAGGTCAGAGGCTTGCTTCACACACAGGCCGGGCCGCGTTTTGCAGCGCTGTCGCCGTTTTTCCTTGCGGCGCTGAAGTTCGATCGGCGCGCGCCGTTAAGGTGTCGTCGAAGACCGCCGAGTCAGGTGTCGTGGATAAAGATCAACAACCGTTCGTGGATTCCAGCGATCCGCACTTTCAGCACGCACGCGCGCTGAGCATTTCTGTCGGCGCGATTCGCCGCGCCCAGCGCAAATGCAATCCGGAAGACTTTCCGGTCGGCTCGCTCGAGTGGCATTTCGCCATCGAAGACTTCGCGGAAGATGTCCTTCGCGCGCTGATGGGCGAGTCCGAAGGCGTCGATCTGTACGCCGACGAGCGTCCGCGCGACTGACTCGCCGCATCAGCTTCGTCTTTACAGCTTCACGCCGCCGGCTTCCGGCGCATCGACGCCTTCGGGCGGGATCGCGCCGGTCGCGCTGACATCGTTCTTCCAGTATGGTTCGCGGCCATAGTGCTGATGCACCGTCGTCGCCCAGACGTGATCGGCCATCGACGGCCACGTGTCCTTGTCGAAGCCGGGCGAGTTGTGCACCTGTTCCGCCGTCGCCGCGAGGCGAAAGCTGCGGTTGTCGGTGTCGAGCGTGAGCGCGCTCCACGGAATCGCGATCAGCTTGTCGCCGATGCCGAGAAATCCGCCGCTCGACAACACCGCATACGCGATCCGGCCGCATCCCACATCCAGCATGATTTCCTTCAGCGATCCGACATCGTGTCCATCGCTGCTTTGCACGGAATTGTCGTCGAGCGTGCTCGCGGTCATCACGTCGGGGCTGGGACCGGCCGCCGTCGCCGCACCCTTGCCGATGATCTTCGCGCCGTCCGAAGACGGTTCCATCGATTCGTTCATGATTGGCTCCTTGCCGGTTGGCTTGCGCTTCCTGTTCAGCAACACGCGTTCCCATCTCCCAAGCGTCTGCTAAGCTCGGCATTCCTTCAAAACAGCCGCCGCTCATGTTCGATCTCGAGGATCTGCTCGCCGTCGCCACCAGGCAGGAACGCATGAAGAGCCGCCGGCTCGCGAAGGGCGCGCCGATGCCCGAACACGATGCGCTTGTCAGAACGCTCACGAAGGCGGCGGGCGAGCAGACCTTGTGCGAACTGGTCGAGACGCGGCGCGCGCAGCAAATCAGGTTCGCGGAAGCCTTACGTATGAAGAAGATCGCGCGCACGCGTAAGCCGGTTCCAACCGATACACCGCGCGGGCGCGCGCACGGTGTCGATCTACGGCGACAGCCGCGTGGTCATCGACGATATGCTTGCGCCGCGCGACGGCGGCATCCGTTCGCTCGCCCATCACGCGACGCGCGCACGTTCGCTCATCGCGCAGATCGGTGTTGTTAATCTCCAGTGGATTCCACGTGAGCGCAACGCAAGCGCGGACGCACTGTCGCACCGTGCGCTGGCATCGGAACTGGCGGCCTGAACTCAGGCCAAATCGCGCACATCCGATGTCGGCGTGCTGCCGAAGTCATCGCTCATGACATGATCGATCAGCTTGCGCGCCGATTCTTCCGGCGTCGCGAGCTTGCCTTCACGCTTGAGCGTCTCGAAGCGCTCGCGCATCGGAAAACGTTCCAGGCCGATGCCGCGGATTTCCGCTTGCATGTCCGTATCGACGACGCCCGGCGCGACGCTACCGATCCGCAATCCCACATTGCCGTCCGACGCCACCGCACGCGCATGATGATCGAGCGCCGCCTTGGTCGCGCAGTACACGCTCCAGCCCGGATACGCGTTGCGCGCCGCGCCGCTCGAAATATGCACGATGCGCCGGTCCGCCGCCGTGACCTGCGCGGCGACGTTCACGCTGACGACCGCGCGCGCGACGGCGTCCACGTCCTGATCCACGAGGCTGCCGACTGGCGCGAGCACGCCCGCATTGTTGATGAGCAGCACACGATCCGCGCCCGCCGCGAAGTTCTACAGCGGCCGACCGGCGAGCCATCCATCGAGCGCGGAAAGATCGGCCAGATCCAGTTCGATCTCCTGCAACGTGCCCGCGTGTTGCGCGGCGAGTCCGCCATTGCGCCGGCGCGAGATCGCGAGCACGTCGATGCCGCGCGACAGAAGCGTTTGCGCGAGCGCCGCGCCGAGTCCGCGCGTATGTCCTGAAACGATGGCAACGATCGCTTTTGCGCGCATCAGTGAATTAAGCAAATCGCAAGCTTATTGCGATTCACGAACAGCGAATTCTCGTTATATCGCTGCCTAAAGTCACTTCGGGATAGCCCTATCCACTTAAGATGGCGTTATTCGCAATAAACAAATGTGATAAATCGTGCGATTAACACGTAATCGGTTAATTGGCCGGACGGCGAATGAAAGCGAGCATGATGCCGAAGCCGATCATCAGACTTCCGCTCACGCGATTAAACCACTTGAAGCCGCGCGCACCGCGCGACAGCGTGCCGAGCCGTGGGCCGAGCGCGGCGTAGATGATGATCGCCACGAGTTCGAGCAGCAGAAAAATCGCGCCGAGCGTGGCGAAGCTCGCGGCGTAGGCGTCGCGATCGACGAACTGCGGGAAAAATGCGGTGAAGACGAGAATCGCCTTCGGGTTGCCGGCCGCGACGAGAAACTCCTGCTTCGTCAGGCGCGCTAGCCTCACGGGACCGCGCGCGCCGCTTGCATTGTTCGTGGCGAGCGACGGCCCCGCGCGCAGCAGCTTCACGCCAATCCACACGAGATAACTTGATGACCGTGAAAAGCGCCTCCGACGCCAGCAACAGCGCGCCGAGCCCGAGTCCCGCGATGGCGATCATGATCGCGAACGCCGCGATCCGTCCGAACGACGCCAGCACCGACGCACGCATGCCCTCTTTCGCCCCGTTCGACAGCGACAGCACGTTGTTCGGCCCGAACGCCATGTTGATGGCAAAGCAGGCGGGAACGAACAGCGAAAAGGTCTGGAGCGTCATCGTCGATCAGAACCGGTGGCGAATGCCCGTCGTTAGCATGAACTGATTGCGTCCGCACGACGGATCGTTCGAATTGATGATCGCGGGTGCCTGCGACGACGCGAGCTGATAGATCGACGACATACACATCCGTGCGCTTGGTGAACAGATAATCCACCTGCAGCATGCCTTCATGCCAGTGCGCGCCGCCGCCGTTCGTGAACACGTACATGCCGGAAAGAATGATGGCCGGCGTCAGCTTGTAGATGCCGTTGATCTCGTAGTTGTTGAGCGCAAGCGATGGCAGCGCATCGCCGGTATCGGCATCCGTCACGCCCGCGTTGATCGAGCGCGAGAACGCGCCGCCGAGCGTGAAATCGCCGAACTGATAATTCGCGCCGACGCCGAACGTGTTCTGCCGTTGCACGTTCGTCGCGACCACCGAGCTCGCCGTGCCCGGCAAGGTGAGCGGCTCGTATGCGCCGGTCGCGGTGTTGCCGCGTCCGTTGTTGTGAAGATAAGCCGCGCCCGCGCTGAACGATCCGACCGCGTAATTCAGTCCGACGCTGTACGCGCGATTGTCGGCGACGCGCCCGCCTCGTTGGAGAACGCGTAAAGGCCGCCGAAGCTCAGGCCGCCCTACGTCGCGGTCGTGTATTTCACCGAATTCGCGGCGAGGTACGAATTGTTCGTGTTGTCGTTGTCGACCAGATGCGCGAACGCCGTACCGCCATTGCTGCCGGTCAGCGTGAACGGTGCGAAATAGTCGTGGATCGAATCATATTGACGGCCGAGGGTCAGCGTGCCGAAGGCATCCAAACCGAGGCCGACATACACCGGATGATCGTTGAAGCCCTCGCCCGTCGCGACCGAAAAGCCGCGCTCGAGCCGGAAGATCGCGCGCGTCACCGCCCAGGTCTTCCGATCCCTGCAAGCCCCAGTAGCTGCCGTCGATCGTGCCGGACGTCAGCTGATATTGCGATCTGCCGCCGACATTGCTGACGTAGGACACGCCGGTATCGAGTTCGCCATACAGCTGCACCGAACTTTGCGCGTAGACCGCGCTGGGCACGCCGATAAACGCGATGCACGCGGCCATCGCCGCACGCGCGACGCCCGGTGAAACCCGCGCGGGCGCGGCGCGGCATGGCCTGAGGCGTTTGGTCGACATGAAATTCTCCGTTCGCTCGTGCGTGAAGCGTGTTACCGATTTTGCCGATTGTCGATTCTCGGCGACCCGTTGTCAGTTGAAAAAAACGGCCACAAGCGCTTCTGTGACCAGGAACCAACGAACGCGTGTTTTTCCGCTTTGTAGGACACCGATTCGGCGGTATGACGCATCGCCGGCGCGCGCGCGTGTCACACCTTAGAATCGGAGCGCTTACGCCAAAACACGGGAAATTACTGTCATGTCAGAAAAGATCGCGTACGATAGAATCCCAACCCACGCCCTGCCCATCCCCCGAAGCTCTCCTACAAAAACTAGAAAAAGACGAACACGAACACGAAGACGAACACGACCGCCATCGCGGAAGGCTAAAAATCTTCTTCGGCGCCTCCGCCGGCGTAGGCAAGACCTACGCCATGCTACAAGCCGCACGCCGAAGAAAAGAGGAGGGCACCGACACGCTCTAATCGGCGTAATCGAAACGCATGGCAGAAAAGAAACGCTCGCCCTGCTGGAAGGGCTAGAGACGCAAAACCTGGCCCTGATCGAATACCGACAAAAACAGCTGCCAGAATTCGACCTAACCGCAACATTAAAAAGAAAACCAGACCTCATCCTGATCGACGAACTAGCGCACTCGAACGTCCCAGGCTCGCGCCACATGAAGCGCTGGCAGGACGTACAAGAATTGCTCGCCGCAGGCATCGACGTGTACACGACGGTCAACGTCCAGCACCTTGAAAGCCTGAACGATATCGTCGGCCGCATCACGGGAATCCGCGTCTGGGGAAACCGTACCCGACCGCATATTCGATCTCGCCGATGAAGTCACGCTCGTCGATCTGCCGCCCGAGGAACTGCTCGACTGCCTGCGCGACGGCAAGGTCTACTTGCCGCAACAAGCCGAACGCGCGGTCCGCAACTTCTTTCGCAAAGGCAATCTGATCGCGCTGCGCGAACTCGCGTTGCGAAGAACCGCCGATCGCGTCGATGCGCAAATGCGCAAATATCGCGCGGATCAGTCGATCAAACGCATCTGGCGCGCGCGAGAACGATTGATCGCGTGCGTTGGTCCCGGCTCGGAAAGCGCCACGCTCGTGCGCGCCGCCGCACGGCTCGCCGCTGCGCTGAAGGCGGACTGGCTCGCGGTGTATGTCGAAACGCCGAAGCTCCAGCGCCTGTCCGACGACATCAGAAAGCGCACGCTCGATGCGCTCAAGCTCGCCTCCGAACTTGGCGCGGAAACCGTCACGCTCGACGGCGCAGACGCCGCCGCCACGCTCATCGACTATGCGCGTATACACAACGTGTCGAAGCTCGTCGCGAGCGCGTCGATGACGCGAGGCTGGCGGCGCTTCGTGCGTCCGTCCGTGAGCGAGCGCATCGCGGCGCAGGCATCGGATATCGACGTGACGCTGATTTCCTCGGGCACGAGCGAAGAACCGCGCCGCGCCTCGGCGCTCAGCGCACGTCTGCACTCGCCGCCGCGCGCGTATGCGGTTGCGCTCGCGATCGGCGCGGGCATTACGCTCGTCGACAGCGTGCTGGCCGCGCGCCAGTTCGCGGTCACTAATCTCGTGATGCTCTATCTGCTCGGCGTGATCTTCGCGGCCGCGAAGCTCGGACGTGGACCGGGCGTGATGTTGTCGTTCCTGTCCATCGCCGCGTTTGACTTCTTCTTCGTCGCGCCGGTGCTGTCGTTCTCCGTGACTGACACGCAATATCTGCTGACGTTCATCGTGATGCTGCTGACGTCGCTGACCATCAGCTATCTCACGTCGAGTTTGCGGCGTGAGGCACGCATCGCGTCGCAGCGCGAGCGGCGCACGAGCGCCATGTACGCGATGACCAAGGAACTTGCCGCCGCGCTGATGACCGAGCAGATCATCGAAATCGGCACGCGCCACGTCGCGGAAATCTTCCAGGCGAAAGTGGCGATGCTGCTGCCCGATGCCGCCGAGAAAGTGCGTCAGAAAGTCGGCGAGCCGCAGCAGGACGTGACGCTGGACACGGCGCGCATCGATCTGGAATCGATCTGGACATCGCGCAATGGGTCTACGATCAGCAAAAGCCTGCCGGACGCGGCACCGAAACCTTGCCCGCCGCCGTCGCGCTGTACTTGCCGCTCAAGGCGCCGATGCGCACGCGCGGCGTGCTGGCGCTGGCCACGCAGCGCGAAGCCGATCCCGCGATGCCGGAGCAGCGCCGCATGATCGAGACGTTCGCCGTGCAGATCGCGCTGGCGCTCGAACGCGTGCATTACGTGGAGATCGTGCAGGACGCGCTCGTCAACATGGAATCGGAGCGCCTGCGCAACTCGCTGCTTTCCGCGATTTCGCACGACTTGCGCATGCCGCTGACATCGATCGTCGGCTTTGCGTCGGTGCTGGAGGAGCAGGCGAAGGGCGACGCATCGCACGAGCTCGCGCACGCCATTCACGAGGAAGCGCTGCGCATGAGCGGACTCTCGTCACGAATCTGCTCAACATGGCGCGTTTGCAGGCCGGCGCGATCCGCCTGAATCGTCAATGGTCGATGCTCGAGGAGACCGTCGGCGCGGCGCTCGCGACATTGCGGCGCACGCTGACCGGGCGTTCCGTGCAGGTGCGCGTGCCGCAGAACTTGCCGCTGCTCGAACTCGATGCCGTGCTGATGCAGCGTCTCTTTGCCAATCTGCTCGAAAACGCTGCGAAGTACACGCCGCCCGGCACGCCGATTTTCATCGGCGCAAGCGAGGAGGGCGAGTTCGTGCGCGTCTTCATCGATGACGAAGGCCCCGGCGCGCCAAGCTGCCTGTTCGACAAGTTCACGCGCGGCGAGAAGGAATCGGCGCTGCCGGGCATCGGCCTGGGGCTTGCGATCTGCCGCGGGATCGTCGAGGCGCACGGCAGATCGGCGTGGAGAATCGCGTAGCCGATGATGGTGGCGTGCGCGGCGCGCGCTTTTGGTTCACGCTGCCGGCGAACGGAACGCCACCGCCGGATATGCTCGCGGACGATGATGAGGGCGTTCGGTAGAGTGAGCTGTTGCGGTTTCATCGAGCGAGATGCAAGGCGATTATTCAATCTGTGCTGTATGCGATGAAGCCATACGAATGAGTTGGCGTGGCGGGCATTGGAAGCGCGTCGCAAGTTGGAGTGCGAGATTTTTCGAGCGACGCTCAAAGCACATGGGAATGTCCTGCCGAATAGCGGCAAGGCGATGTGATGAGCATTGGACGTGCGACAGCGGTTGAGCTTCGATAATCTTGGAGAGCACTCGAAGCACACGCGACCGCACTGCCGAATAGCGAAAGAGCATTGCCACGCGCTAGAGCGTTTCGGTGATTCACTGCCGGTTTCCTATATGGACCGACACCGGCCGCGCAGCAGGCCGGAGTAAGCCGAAGGGGACCGTTACCTCGATGGGCGAGAAAACACGGATCGCATAGGTGCCAGTACCGGAATGGCCTGTGAGGGCACTCTCTACTGGACCCACGGAAACAAGAAAACCCGTCACACAAGGCATGCTGCGTGCGTGGTTAAAAAGCTGCTTTCTTTGATCACTTTCTTTGCAGCAGCAAAGAAAGTGATCCCCCCCGCCGGGGAGGCGGCTACTGAATAAGAAGCAAGAAAACAGAAGCGCTTTGCACGAAAAAGAAGAAGAGGAAGAACCTAAAGCCCAAGCGCAGCTTGAGTAACCAAAGCAAAGGACCTGCACCAAGTGCCAACGTTGAAAAGCTCATGCAACCCGACCTTCACCCTACCCTAACCGGCGATCGCATAACCCTTCGCCCCTTACAACAAAACGATGCCGCCGCGCTCCTGTCCGCCGCCACCGGCGAACTATGGAACCTCAAAATCACCGTAGTCCCAAACACAGACACCATCGAGCAATACATTAACACCGCGCTATCCGGCCGCGAAGCCGGCACAGTTATCCCCTTCGCCATCGTGCAAAACGAAAACGCCCGCATCATCGGCACCACACGTTTCTGGAAGATCGACCGCGCAAACCGCAAGCAGGAAATCGGCCACACGTGGCTAGCGGCATCAGCACAACGCACGGGCATCAACACCGAAGCAAAACTGCTCATACTCACTTATGCATTCGAAACCATGCACTGCGTGCGCGTGCAATTCACCACCGACGAACTCAACGAAAAATCGTACGCCGCGATTCTCGGCATCGGCGCAAAGCAGGAGGACATCGTGCGGCACGAGCGCATCATGCCGGACGGACGCAAGCGCAATTCCATGCGATTTTCGATCATCGACGATGAATGGCCTTCGGTGAAAGCGAAGCTGCTTGCGAAACTCGGGCGCTAATTTTTGTCCCGCTACAATCGATCAAAGACTTCACGCCAGAAGGACGCCACATGGATCTCATCATTCGCCGCGCAGCGCTCGCTGACTCAAACGGGCTAAAAGATATCGGCATGGAAGCGGGGCACATCGCCGCGATCGAGCCGAACTTGTCCGCGACCGCGCGCGAGAAAATCGACGCAAACGGTTCGCTCGTCACCGCACCTTTCGTCGATGCCCACTTCCACATGGACGCGACGCTCTCCTACGGCCTGCCGCGCGTGAACCAGTCGGGCACGTTGCTGGAAGGCATCGCGCTATGGGGCGAACTCAAGCCGGAGCTGACGCAGGAAGCGCTCGTCGAACGCGCGATGCAGTACTGCGACTGGGCCGTCGCGCGCGGGCTGCTGGCGATCCGCACGCACGTCGATGTCTGCGATCCGCGCCTGCTCGCAGTCGAAGCGCTGCTCGAAGTGAAGCGTCGCGTGAAGCCGTATCTCAATCTGCAACTCGTCGCGTTTCCGCAGGACGGCGTGTTGCGCAGCGCGGGCGCGTTCGACAATCTGAAGTGCGCGATCGACATGGGCGTCGATGTCGTCGGCGGCATTCCGCACTTCGAGCGCACGATGCCGGACGGCGCGGCATCGGTGAAGCTGCTGTGCGAGTTCGCGGCAGAAAAAGGCTTGCGCGTCGACATGCATTGCGACGAGTCGGACGATCCGATGTCGCGTCACATCGAAACGCTGGCTGCGCAAACGCATCGGCTCGGCTTGCATGGACGCGTGACCGGCTCGCATCTCACATCGATGCATTCGATGGACAACTACTACGTCAGCAAACTCATTCCGCTGATGCGCGAGTCCGGCGTTGCGGCGATCGCGAACCCGCTCATCAACATCACGCTGCAAGGGCGCTCGGACACGTATCCGAAGCGGCGCGGCATGACGCGCGTGCCCGAACTGATAGCGGCGGGCGTGACCGTCGCATTCGGCCACGATTGCGTGATGGACCCGTGGTACAGCTTAGGCTCGGGCGACATGCTCGAAGTCGCGCATATGGGTTTGCACGTCGCGCAAATGACGGGCGTCGATGCGATGCGCGCGTGCTTCGACGCGGTCACGAAAAATCCGGCGACGATTCTCGGGCTGGAAGGCTACGGCATCGAAGTAGGCTGCAATGCGGATTGCGTCGTGCTCGATGCCCGCAATCTGATCGGAGCCATTCGTCTGCGCGCGGCGCGCACGGCGGTTATCAAAAGAGGGAAAGTGGTGAGCCGCAGCCCGGCCGTTCACGCGACGTTATCGCTGGAAGGCCGGCCATCGGAAGTGAACTTCAGAATCGAGCGCCGATAAAAAAGCCCCGGCGCGTGGGCCGGGGTTTCATCGACATCAACATCAAGCGGTCAAGCCATCATGCCGTTATGACGCAGCAACGCGTCGATATTCGGCTCGCGGCCACGGAACGCCTTGAACGAATCCATCGCCGGGCGGCTGCCGCCCACTTCCAGAATCTCGCGTCGATACCGCGTGCCCGTGTCCGCATTTAACACCGAGCCGTTCGCAAGCTTCGCGGCTTCCTCGAAAGCGGCGTAGGCATCGGCGGACAGCACTTCGGCCCACTTGTAGCTGTAGTAGCCCGCCGCATAACCGCCCGCGAAGATATGGCTGAACGTATTCGGCCAGCGCGAGAACGGCGTTTGCGGAATCACGTGGAATTTCTCGTTGATTTCGCGCGCGAGGTCGTTCACGTTCTGCGTGGCGTTGGCCGGATCGTAGGACGTGTGCAGGATCATGTCGAACATCGAAAACACGATCTGACGCAGCGTGCCGACGCCGCTCTGGAAATTTTTCGCGGCGAGCATCTTGTCGAAGAGGTCGCGCGGCAGCGGCTTGCCCGTTTCGACGTGCGTGGACATATCGGTGAGCACGTCCCACTCCCAGCAGAAGTTCTCCATGAACTGCGACGGCAACTCAACCGCATCCCATTCGACGCCGTTGATGCCCGACACGCCGAGTTCATCGATACGCGTCAGCATATGATGCAAGCCGTGCCCGAACTCGTGGAACAGTGTGATGACTTCGTCGTGCGTAAAGCACGCGGGCTTGCCGCCGACGGGCGCAGAGAAATTGCACGTGAGATACGCAACCGGCGTCTGCACGCCGCCTTCACCACGCTTGTGACGCGAGCGCGCGTCGTCCATCCACGCGCCGCCGCACTTGCCTTCGCGCGCGTACAGATCGAGATAGAACTGCGCGACGAGCGTGCCGTCCTTGTTTTCGACGCGGAAAAAGCGCACGTCCGGGTTCCAGACGGCTGCTCCGTCGCGCTTGATCGACACGTTGAACAACGTTTCCGTGACCTTGAACAGGCCCTTCAACACGGCTTCCTGCGGGAAATACTGCTTCACTTCGTTCTCGGAGAACGAATAGCGCTTCTGACGCAGCTTTTCGGCGGCATACGCGACATCCCACGGCTGCAGCTCGGGCATGCCGAGTTCGGTCGCGGCGAACGCGCGCAATTCCATCCAGTCGTTCTCGGCGTACGGACGCGCGCGCTTGGCCAAATCTTCCAGAAACGCAATGACCTGCGCGGGCGATTCCGCCATCTTCGGCGCCAGCGATACTTCCGCGAAATTCTGATATCCGAACGTCTTCGCTTCTTCCGCGCGCAGCGTCAGCGCTTCGGCGATGTTCTTCGTGTTGTCCCACTCCGCCTTGCCGTGGCCGTACGTTTCGCCGAGCTCCGACGCCCGCGTCACATACGCGCGATACATCGCCTCACGCATCGGACGATGCTCCGCGTACTGCAAAACGGGGAAATACGACGGGAAATGCAGCGAGAATTTCCAGCCTTGCTTGCCATCGCGCTGGGCGGCTTCGTGCGCGGCTTCGATCACGTCTTCCGGCAGGCCCGCGAGTTCGCTTTGCTGCGTGACGATGTAGGCATACGCGTTGGTGGCGTCGAGCACGTGATCCGAAAACGCCTTCGACAACGCCGCCTGTTCTTCCTGCAACTGCGCGAAACGCGGCTTACGGTCTTCAGGCAACTCCGCGCCCGACAGACGGAAATCGCGCCGCGAGTTTTCGAGAATCTTCTTGCGCTCAGCCGACAAACTCGCGAATTCCGGACCCGCGATGATCGCCTTGTACTTCTCGTACAGCGCTAGATTTTGGCCGACGCTCGCGGAAAATTCGGTGACGCGCGGCAGATTTTCGGCGTGGGCGGCGCGCAGTTCGGGGGTATCGGCGACGGCGTTCAGATGGCCGACGATGCCCCACGCGCGC
>LFMX01000082.1 GCA_001184405.1 Candidatus Burkholderia humilis | reverse complement strand
CCATAGCGAAGTTGTCGAGAGTTGAGCGTCACATCGCGCAGCGCGCATGCGATATGGCGGCGGTATTCGACGGTGAGGTTCACGCGAGCGTGCCCGAGGAGTTTACTTACGGTGCGGGCGCTCGTTGCTACGCGCTCGCAACGATCGCGGCGTATCGCCCAGCCATCTTTTGGGGCGGCTTGGCCGCGTTGGCACTTATCCCTATCCTCGCCGCAGTGAAGGTGCTGCATGGCTAGCCGTTTTGGATCGCATCTCAAAGTTTGGTTTTTGCTCGTGCCGGTGCTCTCGATCGCCGTCATGCCTGCCATTCCCGAGCGAAGCCTGTTTGAGGTGCCCGAAGCGGAAACCCATTCACTGATCGCCTCGGTGGGCCAGCAGCGGGCGGACGAAGCCGTGCGGCAAGCCAACGAGGCCTTCCGGCATGCTTTCGTTGATAACGGTCTGTTGTCTCGCACGCTCAATGCATCGGGGAGTGTGGGCGGGCTGAACGATGGTGGCTTTTCCACCTTCGCGCATACGTGGACCAGAAAATTTCTGGCTGCTCGTCTATAGGATGCTGTTTCGCGCGATGGTGATGAAGCTGTGGATCGTGGGCACGCTGCTATTCGCGCTCGGCATGCTCATCGACGGCACCGCGCGGCGCAAGATCAAGGCTTCGGCGGCTGGATACGTCAGTCCGCTGTTGTTCCATTTAGCTGGGCACGGATTATTGCTGCTCACCGAAACATTTTTCGCGGTCCTCGTCGTGCCCGTTCCTGTATTGACTAGCTATTGGATTGTCGTTGCCGCGTCACTTGGGTGCCTACTGTGGAAGGCCGCAGAGTCATTTCAATCCCAAGGTAACCCATGTAGCGTGATCGTTATACCAGAGCGCTATGTAAGAAACGAGGGCTTCTTACAACGTATGGATTATCATGATAATCCATAGCGCCCTGGTCTCTTCGCTAGGGTATATCGCAACGCCGAGCCCATGATCGCTTGCCAGCGACGCGTACTTGCCCGCGACGCGTACCCGCGTCTCGTCTCAACGTATGCTACCAGGTTCCGGACGACGCTTCCCGCCCTTCTTCTTTTACTTCCTGTTTCTGCGGATCGCGATGGTGTGGGCCGTAAAACCCGGGACGCTCATTTACACGGAAAGACGCATGAAATATGCGCTCTTCTAATGATTTCGGTCTGCTGAGTCACGCAACAATGGAACTGTGGGCGACGCATCTCGCGTGCCCGTTTCCAACGACGATCGGACCAAAGTGTCCAGAAGGAGAGGCAATGAGTACTGTGGTCGAAAACTAAAAGGTCAATGATGATGCACCGGCGGTGCCCGAACACATCGAACCCGACGCGCTGCTGGCGACCGGGACGCATGCAGTAGACGACGCACACGATACACCGCTGACGACAGACGGGGCCGACGACGGCGAACTGGAGCGCGAACTCACGCAGATGGAAGCAGACGCCGATCGTCTGCACAAGGAAGGCGTGATCTCGAGCGAAGACGCGAGCATGGAGCTCGCCGAGGTCGCCAAAACCCGCAAGCTGTTCCGCGATCTGCCCGCCGCCGAGCGTATCGCCATCATCAAGCGTCGCCGCGAGATCGGCCGGTTGCTGATGGAACGTCAGCTTTCTGGCGCCGCGGTCGTTACCGCGCGCGTGCGACTGAACCATACGTGCCTAAAGCCTTTGTTTGAACAGTGGTGGCCGTACATCAACCGCATGAGCATCAACATGCAGCGCTTCGGTCGCTCGACGTTTGGCGAGAACGACAAGGAAGTCATCAACAGCGCGCTTGAGAAGCTGCTTGTGAGCGTCGAGGAATACGTCGACGAGCAGCTTCGCGTGGCGCAGGGCTTTCGCGAGCAGAAAGAGGTCGCGCTTCGCGCCAACAAGGAATTTGTCTTCGAGCCGACCATTCCGCTGCCCGCGATGGAGATCGAGGTCGAAGCGTATTCGCGGTTTTCGATGCGTGTGCTCAGTTTGATCATGAAATTCGACCAGGCGATGGGTCACTTCGACTTCATGGTGTGGAACGGCATCCGCGATCAATCCGACGTCGATGATGAGGCGGTGAATTTCCTGCGGCGCTTCAACCCGCTCGGCATTCGCGGTTACCTCACTCACTTGAAGCTGATGACCACGGTGCGCGGTCGCTAAGGGAGGCGGCATGCTGGACGAACTCAACCTCCAGCAACGGGAAGTCGCCCAGTTGCGCCAGCATTGCGTGGCGATCGCCTGCCCGGGTGCGGGCAAAACCAAGACGATCGCCACTAAAGCCGCTCTCTTGCTGCAGGACCGCGCCGCGAAAAACGCCGCAATCGTGGGCGCCGTGACGTTCTCCAAGGATGCCGCGATCGAGTTGCGCGAGCGCATCCTGAAGGCCGCCGGCGCGGCCGTTAAAAAGCGCCTGATCGCGGGCACCTTCCACTCGCTTGCGTTTAAGCAACTGCGGCACCCCGGGGAGCGGCCGCTCGATATCGCTTCCGACGGCGACCGACTGGGGCTGCTGATCCGCGTGATGCAGGAACTCGGGCGTGAGGGGAAGGCCGAAGACGTCATCCCAACGATCGAGAAGATCAAGACAAACTTCGGTCGGTGCGATCCGCAAAGCGAGGACGGCGAGCTGTACCTCGCCTATCAAGATGCGCTTGCTCGCAACGGCAAGATCGATTTCCAGGACATGCTGCGCCTGGCGGTGGAGGGCATGGAAAGCGGCACGATCCTGCCGTACCCCTTCACCTATCTGTTCGTCGACGAGTTTCAGGATACGGACCCGCTTCAGTACCGCTGGATCGAATTGCATGCGAAGGCAGGCGCAATCGTCACGGTCGTTGGCGACGACGATCAAAGCATCTATGCGTTTCGTGAAGCGCTTGGTTACGCGGTATGGAGTCATTTATCCAGACGTTCGAGGCCAAGCCAGTGGTACTCGGCAGCAACTATCGTTGTCGTGCCGAGATTCTCGCTGCAGCCGATCGTCTGATTCGCAACAACGTCGATCGCATCGCCAAAGTACTGCGCGCCGAGAAGGGCGCAGGCGGCCACGTGCAGAGTTCGCGGCACGCCGATGAGTATGTCGAGGCGGTAGCAGCGGTCGAGGCGCTCGGGCCACAGCTTGCGAAGGGACGGTCTTGTGCCATCCTCGCCCGCACTAATCGTATTCTGGACCCGCTCGAGGCAGTGTGCAGAACGCACGGCATCAAGTACTACCGCGCCTCTGGCCCTTCCGCGCTCAGCCGGCCGGAGGGCGCACTTATGTGCAATCTGCTCGAGATCGTCGAAGGTGTGAAGGACACAGGTCTCGATGCGGTGCTCGCGCACCTAGGGCTAACCGCACAGCAGCTTCGCGCGCTGCACGTGGACATGGGCACCGAACTGACGCAGAGAGGGCGGGCTGAACTCGTTACGCTCGGCTTGCCGGAGGAGGTCGCCACGAACTATCGGGAATTCATGAAGCGGCTTGCTGAATGGCAAAGCCTGTGCGAGCGCAAGTTCCATTCGTTGACGCTCTCGGGGGTAACTGAATGGATGATGAAATACGCAAAGAAGGATGCGGTCGCTCGCGCCATTCAGGCCACCGACGACGTGCTCTCGCGACTAAACGGCTCTTTCGCGGAACGCATAAAGTTGCTGCGCCAGACCAATAATGAGCCAACGCCCGGCCGCTTATTCTGACGACGATGCACAGCTCGAAGGGGCTGGAATGGGATCACGTGTGGATTGCGCGCAGCGAGGAGACTGTGTGCCGGATCCGAAATCCACTGAACCGCAAGAGCGGCGGCTGTTTTACGTCGCCATGGACGCGCGCGCGGGAATCGCTGACGATCTCAGGCACCTCGAAGAATTTCGAGTCCCGGTTTGTCCAAGAGGCACAGATTCCATCAGTTGTGGTGGCATCAAAGACCGTCGGTCAACAAGCGACGAGAGTCCTGCAAAAAGCGCTGCGATGCAGCGCTCCCCAAAACATTCACGTCCTATGGCTGATTCTTTTTGACTTCGTCCTTGGCGTCGCCGTATTCCTTACGCGCTTCGCCCATCCCTTGCTGCACGTCACCCTTGATCTCCTGGGCCGTATCGCCGGTCATCTTGCCGACTGTTTCGTTGATCTTGCCCTTGACCTTCTCGGCCACGCCTTTTACTTGATCTTCGTTCATCGCACATTCCTCCCGTTGTTCGTGTGGGACATCCCACGCAAACAAACGGAGCAAAGATTGGACCGCCGGCAGGTTTCGGAACTACCAAAAGCGAACAGACGAAAAAAAACTGCTCGTGGGAAGCGGGTTCAATCCATATCAGTGGAGACATGGAGGAGACAAAGCTAGGGTAACCACTTGCATCGATTTTCGCAACGCTTTTCCGACGACAGGACGATCCGTTAATTTCGGATACGGTGCGGGGTACCTTGTGGCATCGCATCACGATTCAAGATACGTCCCGTGTCCAGCATACAGAAGCACCGGCCCTCGAACGCCGCCTCTTGAGCGGCGGCCTCCCACGTCAGCGTCAGAACATCAAAGATTGGGTCAAGCGGTTTCACGGCGAAGTCAGCAAAAGATATCGACCGTATAACGGCATAAACGTCAGATGATTAAGGTCGGGACATTGAACCTATGCGATCGCTTTGGAAATGTCGGTCACGTTTGAGTCGGCGCGCTCTTTGAATCCGCGCTCCGGAAATTGACGGGCGGCTTGATTCACCAGTCGATCCGCAAATTGATCCGCGACTTGTTCTGCTGGTGCGGCGTCGGTCTCGATCGTCCGCATCCGGGTGACACGTTTGAGGGTGCCATTGAGCGAGGCATGCGGGCCAAGCCGGATCGTGCCGCAATAGAAGATGTCACCCGCACACCTGGCCATTGACCTCAAGCGAACCGCGCGCATGCACGTCACCGTCCACGCGGCCGTCGATGCGCACGTGTTCGCCCTGCGCCATGCCCTTGAGAAGACCGCCTTCGCCCACGTGCAGCAAACCTTGTGTTGAAATGATGCCGCTATCGAGCAGGCCAAAGCAGGACACGCCGTGATCGACGACCATGTCGCCGGTGATCGCGTAACCCGGCGCAATAAGTGTGATGTTGAGTTCGGTTTTCACGTAGTTTCTCAGAACATTTGCACTTCGTTGGAGCCAGGGCCGCTAGTCGGCGCGGGTTTGATATTTGGCGCGGCAGAGGATAGCTCGCCATCGTGGGCTTGTGTGTCGCGTGGGCGCACGACGTGGCGTCGATAGGTATGTGTCGGGACTGCTGCCGGTGGTTGGGGTTGCGACAGGGGCTGTGCGCCTGGCGTCACCGATATCACGGGTGTCATCGGCGTTACCGGTGTTACGCGGCTTTGACCCGCCTTGCGCAGCCTGCGGCGCAGCTTGGGCGATTTGTGGCGGCTCTACTTCGCTTGCGCGCGGAGCGTCCGCCTCGCGACGGATTTGGCGGATCGGCGACGCGGCCGCGGTCGTGGTTTGATCGGAGACCGACAATGCGGGCTTCGTCGGGCCGCCCGTGTTCGTGGAACCGGTCGATGCGGCGCTGTTTATCGAAGTGCGAAACTGATCTGCAGTCAGTTCCGGTAGGCCGGACGTTGGCGGATGCATCGGTTCATGGCCAAGATCGTTCACGTCTAATACCGACGCGATGACGACCGGGCGCGCGGGCGTTGCATCGATTGGGCGTGCCGCTGTCTCGCTGGCAGCTTTCGAGAGCGTTGCCGTGTCAGTCTTCGAGAGCACGGTTTTTTCTCTGCTGCTCATTTGCGGCGCAACGTCCGTGCTAACGGCTCGATAGATCTTGGCCGCACCGATTCCGGTCAATGCGACCAAAATCGCCACTACCATGGGTGCGGCACAACTGCGAATGAGCGGGGCACGGGTGATGCGCGACATCGACGGAGTATCACTTTCGAATGCTGTAGGTGCTGGTAAGGCGGCAATCTGTCGTGGCAGGTCGATAGTCATCGAGTCGGGTGCGAATTGCGCATGCAGTCGTTGGATCTCGCGTAGGTCCATAAAACTCCCTGTGAAAGAATGTCGGGTCGTATGACCCTGAGTTAGGTAGTAGTGGCTGAAGCTATAGTGAATCCGCCGTATACGAGAGCACAGCATCACGAACCGAGCCTCGGACGTGCTTGCAGCACAACGTTAAAAACGTGCACGGTTAATGTTTTTGATCTGGATCGAGACCAAAACCGGGCCGCAGCACACCTTTTGGCGCAAACTGGTCGTTATCCGGAATACAGAGAAACGCGATCTTTTTGACGCGCGCTTCGGCGGCTTCAAGGGTGGCCTGGCACGTCTGTGCCGTGATCGTGCGCAGCATCAGTGCTTCCATGGTTTTGTGGAAGAGCTGGTCATACATCGTGAGCAAACGCACGAGACGGCCAGACATGGCGTGCTTGATCTCGAGCGTGACCGTTTCGGCCAGGATATCCGTGCTGCGTCCCGGCAACTTGTTCGCCCAGTCGAGCGCCTTGCGGAAGAACACCTCCGCCTTACGAAATTTTGATTCGATGGCAAGCTTGCCACCGCGCGCCACGGTCATCTTCGCGGCCGCGAAGTTGAACTTGCCCCGCAAGAACTCGCGAGCGAACCGCGAACAGTACAGCAACTCCGTTTGGGCGAGCGTCTCCGGATTGATTCGGGCAAGACGATCGTCGCTTGTGAGCCGGGCAAGTGGGTGAAGCCCGCTCTCGCCGAGGTTGTCGTTCTGAACCGACATAGAGGGCGGAACGCGCTTGGGTTCCTCGTCGGGCATTTCCGTTTCGATCACGACCATGATTCTTTCGGGGTGTATGTGTTCTCTCTAACACAAGATTCTCATCGATTCGATAAGAGTCAAAACGGCGAAAGCGATACGAATTTCGCGAGCTTTTCACTCCCCATACACGCACTTAACCCGGATACTCAATTCCATTCCCCGCGTCACTGACGCATCGACCTCGACTCCAGCCCGGAGTCCATCTTTTATCTCCCAAGTCGTGCTCGCCTTGTGCGTTGGCATGCGCCGACCGGATCGCTACCGGTGTGGAATCTCCCTTGTGCTGAGTGTGCTCGCGACACACTCCCCAATTTCAGCCGTGATACTCGTACCCTGGCTCGCATGTGTTTGCGCCGGTACATCGTTCGAACCCTTCAGGTGTTCTCTCTCCAAGGCCTGATCTGAGCAGAACGATCGAAGTGGGCTGATCCGTGAAACCTGCGGCGGAAGCAATTCCGAAAAGGGCTGTTGCGCGGCGTGATCATGCCGTGCGAGAACGACTTTACGTTCTCTGACTGAGCGCACCGGACTGTCGGTGCGCTCCCTGCACGCCACGTCCCCGGAAGGGACGTGGCGTGCAGGTCTTAATTTCGAAGATTTCCCGAAGCTCGCCCCGTCACTGGAGCGGGCTTTTTTTCGTCCGTCGCGTCCTGCAAAGGGGGAGCAACCGGACCTTCTCTCACTGGAGGTGCTGTTTATGCTGTTGCCCGACCGCCTCAATCAACGTATCGCCGAGGCCATCAAGCTTCAAATCGATCACGAGCGTGATCGGGCGGACACCACGTCCGTTGTCTGGCGCGAGCGTTGTGAAGTTGTCCGGGTTGTGATGTTCAGCGACACCGAACGCTCCGTCTTTATTTCCCATATCAGCCAACGTCGCGGCAGTGCGGCGGCCCGAGCGATGCAATCTCAGGCCGAAACGCTGCGGACCGACGCTATCTTCTTTCTCGCGAGAAAAACCTCATGAATGCCGTTGTTCAAATGCTCGATCATGCGCCGCGCAGTCTCGTGGAAGAACGCGTGATCCGACCGCCTACGATCGGCAAGATTCGGCCCGGTATCAAAGTGCTCACGCGCGCACATCAGGCCAACGATAAGGCCGTCAAGCTCTACCATGACATGGTGGCCGCGGGTGAGTCGTTCGAGGCGATCGGCAAGGTGTTGGAAACGTCGTTGAAACTCCGCAATGCGCTCGTTCCCAAAAACGTGCCGTATTTCGTCTGCAGACGCTCCGACTTCGCTAATCCCGACACGGCCGACGAGATCCTGAAGTTGTACGGTGAGGATCGGGGACAGGGACGCAAGCTGTATCGGTTCCCGGTGATATTCGCGTTCGATGACTGGCTGCGTAATGTGCCGAACCAGATGGCCGCGTACACGAGCTCGGGACGGCAGTACTTCCCGAGTATGACCGCGACGGAAAGCGCTATTGCAAGCTGTACGCGCCAGTCGAGCGCGACGCTCGCGCACAAGCGCGTACGGCGTTCGTTCGGCGGGCGACTCGTCGTGCATCGCCAGGACAACGACATTCCCGATGGCGTCTGCGATCCGCACCTCTGTCCACAGTACCAGGACCGAAAGTGCAATCTCACGGCAACCTTCGTGTTCGCTATCCACGAGGTCAAGGGGCTCGGTCTGATCGAGCTGCCGACGAATTCGATCTATGTACTCCAGAAAGCGTACTCGGCGATGCAGACCGTGTCGCTTGCGCGCGGCCGACTCACCGGCACGCGCTTCTGGATGTCGAAGAAGGAGTTCGAGATCACGCGAATCGATGACAACGGGCAGCCTGTGCGCCAAAAGCAGATGCTCACGGTGCTCGACGCCGATATCGATCTGGGCGCTCTGCTGGATGGTGCGGAACAAGCCCATCCCGCTCTTGAAGCCGTCACGCGTGCGGTCGCGCTTGTCCAGTCTGACACGACAAGCCAAGCCCTCAAGCAAGGCACGCTTCAGTCAGAAGGCGACATAGGCGACGCGGAGAGGTCGATGGGGAACGACGACGGAGTTCGTCACGATCCCAATGAGTCGCTTGAAGACAAGCGGCAACGTTTGTCCGACCTGCTGCACCGTCTGGGTCTGAACCTACCGGCGCGACAGAACGGCTTTCGCATCTACGCACACCACACGTAGGTTCGCGGCTGGATCGACCGTGCGGTCGACGTCGATGCGATGAATGCACGACTCGAACGCGCGCTCGACAATCCCGATTCGCTCGACGCCGACATTCAAGACGCTGTCGCGCAAGCGGCATATGTCTAAGCCTTAAATCTGAAAGTCATTCTAAGGTCAGCCTGCCCGCGCTTCGGTTATCCGAAGCGCGGGCAGGCGGCTTCTTTTTTTCTACAAACGCGACGAGAGTATTTCAGCAAGTGATACTTGCTCAAGTGCTTTCGACCGCGCCCATAGGCGCATCGAAATTGTCCGCTCACGCGGCCCATTACCTCGTTTTCGCAAAGGAGGCTCCAATGCGTAGAGTCGGCAACTTCACGCTGTTCTTCGGCGCAGAGGATGCATTTAGCAACTGGCATCCGTGCCGGTTCGAGGTTCACGGCGTACGTTTCACGTCAGTTGAACAGATGATGATGTTTTCCAAGGCAAAGCTGTTCGACGACGATGCGATTGCGCAAGCGGTGCTCGACACACACCTCTGCCGGTCGTACGCTCGCGCGCCCAGGGGATTAGCCTGGAAACCACGATTGATCGCAAGATCGAACGCTGGTGCGAGCACACGGCCGTGACGGCAGGTCCGCTGCCTGTTACGTAATAGCACTGCTGAACCTGCGGACAGAGCGTAAAACGCACTTTTAATGAATCCAGTACCTCAAGTGTCTTGCATTCGGCGACGACATTGACAATGAGCGTTATCACCGCCCCTACTGACTCAGGTTTTAGAATACTGTTGTCCGCATCAATAATCCCTGTTACGCGTAATCGTCGAAGGCGGCGAGCGATCGAGGTAACTGAAAGACTAACGGCGTCCGCTATTACTCGGTGCGGCGTCTGATTGTCGCGCTGGACTATGTCTAAGATTTGAAGGTCGAACTGATCGAGCGCAACCCTGCCGCCATTTGTTATTGACATCGTGTCATTTCATTAATTCTCGATTTAGGAAATACGCATATTGAAAAGACGAAGTAAAATCAAGCAAGGGGTTCGACTCACCCGCTCCTTCCAAAATCCGACCCAAGCATCCGTAATACAATCATTTGGTCAACGTGCTGACTCGTCGACTCGCCCGGATTCTGGTGCGCGGCATCATTCCCGCCGGGATGCTCGTTGGTTGCGCAGCTAGCGGAGATATTCAAGCGGAACGTGACGTCCCGGTAATGCGGGCTCGAACCGGTGGCGAGTCGTCTTGTACGGAAAAAGATGGTTTTCGATCAAATTTCTGCAACGAATTCGATCTACGCAAAACGGAGCGTCTGTATTCCAATGACTGACTGATAACCTTGCATCGTTGTAATCCAGCGGCACGCAAGGCAGATATCGCAATCCCAGCATACCTGCAACCCGGAAACGGTGATTACCGTCCGTAACGATCCCGGACCTGCGTTCCACGGGAATGGGATGTATCCAGATGTCTGCCTTAAGGATTATTTCGGCCAGTCTGTCAACATGGCGTTCGTCGACCTCTTCCGAGGGAAGCGATAGCTCGATCGGCCTGAATACAACTAGATACGGAGTAACCGCCAACGTTAAGTCTCCAGAATGTATCCATTTGCTGCATACGCGGTCCGCTTCGGCCGATCGTGGTTAGTCCCGATCCTGAAAATACAAACGCGGAAGGCCAGGCTCATGATGGCCGTGTCAGCCGCCAATAGATGACCCCCCAACCTCGAAGTGCGAATCGAGCTATAGCGTCGCGCCGCGAGGCCCACGATCACTGCCAATCGGCAGCACGAGCCCATTTGTGTGCGGCAAGATTACGCGTAAATCGTGGCGTCGCTTGCTCTATCGGCAAACGGACTTTGCAGCACGATTGTGTCTTTACGGTCAGGGCCAGTTGTGATGTGTGAAAGTTGCGCGCCCACGATACTCTCGACGCCCTTGACAAACTCCCGGGCTTCAGCTGGCAAGTCGCAAAACGAAGTAATGCCTTTGACCGACTGGCTCCAGCCCCTAAAACGCTCATAGACGGGTTTGGCCCGCGACTGAGCCGCCAGACTGGCCGGTAACGTTGTTGTCCTTTGTCCATCGACATCGTAGGCAACACAGACCTGTATGTGCTTTAAGCCGTCGAGTACGTCCAATTTCGTTAAAGCCAAAGAGTCGATGCCGGAAACCTTAACGCTCTGACGCAATTGTGCACCGTCGAGCCAACCACAACGACGTGGCCGCCCCGTGTTCACACCATATTCTCGACCCGTCTCTCGTAGCAGCGCGCCGACTTCGTCGTCAAGCTCAGTCGGGAAAGGGCCTTCTCCAACCCGAGTTGAATACGCCTTGGTGACTCCTAGTACGTGTCCTAAACGCGACGCTCCAATGCCCGTCCCGGTGGCAGCGGCAGACGCTACTGTGCTGGACGATGTGACATAGGGATAGGTGCCCCAATCGATGTCAAGCATTACGGCTTGCGAGCCTTCGAAAAGGATCTTTTTGTCTGCATCGCTCTGCTCATTTAAATATGCCCATACTGGGTGAACGAATGGAAGAATGCGTGGGGCAACGTCGCGGAGCATTGGCAGAATCGAATCGCGTGAGAACCCTTCAAGTCCGAGCCCTTTGAACCACGCATTGTGATAATCAAGCAGCGCGTCCAATTTTTCAGCCAAAGCGTCAATATCTGCCAGATCGCAGACCCTGAGTCCGCGGCGACCCACTTTGTCTTCGTAAGCGGGCCCAATACCACGAAGCGTTGTTCCAATAGGTACGTTTCGCAGCTTCTCCTGAGCGAGGTCAACTGCGCGATGAACGGGCAGCACGAGGGTGGCATTCTCCGCGATTGCCAAATTCTCTGGCGTAACGGAGAGGCCCAATTGCTCAACTCGACCGATTTCAGCAAGTAAAGCTTCGGGATCGAGCGCTACTCCGTTGCCGATCACGCCAAACTTCCCGCGAACAAGACCACTTGGAAGAAGCGCGAGCTTATAAGTCGTACCGTCGACGACTAGGGTATGTCCTGCGTTGTGGCCGCCGTTGTAGCGGGCGACAACGTCCACCTCGCCTGCAAGCCAATCAACGAGACGTCCCTTTCCCTCGTCGCCCCACTGGGCCCCCACCACCACAACATTCGCCATATCCACTTCCGCTCTGTGAGAAATTTAAACGTGAAACCCGCATTGAACGGGCGTCCAGTTATGGCTAATATATTGCGGGCGCTAGAGTTCAACAAATCAATTAACCTGAGGGTCGCGTGAATTTTAATCACGCGAGCAAGCATGGCGCGAAAACTCCCACCATTAAATTCCCTACGGGCTTTCGAGGCAGCCGCGCGCCTCGAAAGCTTCTCGCTCGCAGCCGACGAGTTGTGTGTTACCCACGGAGCAGTAAGTAGACACGTTCAGCAGCTGGAAAGCTGGCTCGGGCGACCGCTTTTTGAACGCTATAATAGACGCGTGGCTTTGACGAAATCAGGCAGCAACTATATGGCCGAGATCGGCGCCTCGTTCGATCGCATTGCCTTAGCAACATCTGAGCAAATGCGAACGGGTCAACAAAGAGTCCTCCGCGTCAGCGCGCCCTCCACTTTTTCCTTGCGTTGGCTTGTGCCACGCCTGTCATCCTTTCAGTTCGTTAACCCTAATATCGAAGTTCGACTTTCGACCTCGAATGATCCTATTGAGAGAATGCGGGACATTGACATCATTATTCGAGGCGGCCCACAGAACATTGAAGGTTATGTTGCCGCAGAATTTCTATCTGAAATTCGTTTCCCCGTTTGTTCGCCTAAGCTACTTGAAGGCAAGAAGCTGAAGCAGCCTGCCGACTTAGCTAACTTTACTTTGCTGCACGCGGCCACATATCCAAGCATGTGGCCCGACTGGCTGGCAGCAGCGGGATGTCGGGAGCTCGCTCCCCGTCACTCGCTGACCCTAGAGCATTTCTACCTAACGTTACAAGGCGCCCTTGACGGTCTGGGGATTGCCATGGGGCCGACCGCGCTCGTAGCTGACGATATCGCCGAAGGGCGGCTCGTTCAGCCATTCGAAGCTCCAGTACTGCCGCCTTGGAGATATTTCACCTACGTTCCAGTGTCACGCATCGACGACCACCCGACAAGAGCCTTTACGGATTGGCTGCAAAGCACGGGAACCACGGAGGCACTGGCCGGAGAATAAGAGTGCGTTAGTCCGGTACGGCACGCCGCGACGAAACGATCTTCGAGTCGTGAGACCTACTCAGAATTAGGAGCGCGAGCGCCGCGAAGACTGGGCCAAGCCCCATTAACGCAAGCGAGGTGTTGAAGCTTCCAGTCGCATCTTTCAAATACCCGAGCGCATAGGGTCCACAATAGCCACTAAGTCCACCGATGGAATTGATTAAGGCAATGCCGACTGGCCTCGCGGACATCGACAGCAGGCCAAGCGCTGTGCCCCAAAACGTTCCAAGGAAAACGAAAATTCCGATCGCGCAACCACATAGCGCTGCCAGCGTACCGGTCGCGTCCGCGGACCAGCGTACTGCAAATAAAGACATAGACGCGATAACTCACCCACATAGCAACAAAGGAAGTTGACGGCTCCTGTTCCGAGCAATGCCTGACGCCATGATCATCGCCGCGGCACCTAGTGCATAAGGAAGTGCGGACAGCCATCCAACAGCCGAGTCGGACAGGCCTCCGAAACCTTTCACGACCAACGGTAGCTACATCCCAAACGCGTACTGAGAGAAATTTACGCCAAACGACATAGCTGCCAATATCCAGACAGTGGGATCAGATACCGCACGTGCGATACCACCAGGATGTCCCGCTTGAGCGACTGACTCGGCGTTGAGTTCATGCAAGAGCCATTGTCGTTCCGCATCCGAGATGAAGGTTGCGGAATTTGGGGTAGGAGGCAACGCTTTCAAAACAACACATCCCAAGAGCAGTGCGGGAAGGCTCTCCAATATAAAAAGCCACTGCCAGCCAGCAATGCCCAGGTAACCGTCCATCCCAAGTATGAGTCCCGAGACCGGCCCCCCCGACGACAAAGGAGACCGGCATCGCAAGGAAAAAGGCGCTAACGGCACGCACTCGAAACGATGGGGAAACCACCAGCCAAGATAAAGGATAACGCCTGGTAGGAAACCGGCTTCCGCCGCCCCTAAAAGAAAGCGCAAAACATAGAACAATGAGGCCGACGTGGTCAACGCCATCAACCCCGAAATGACTCCCCACGTCAGCATAATCCGCGCGATCCACCGTTTCGCGCCCATCCTTTGAAGCAATAGATTGCTAGGCACCTCGAATAAGAAATATGCTAAGAAAAATACGCTGGCACCAAGGCCGTACTGTGTACTTGATAGACCAAGGTCCTTATTCATGTGCAAAGCCGCGAAGGCCACATTCACGCGATCAAGGTATGCCGCTAGATAGGCAGCAAAAACCAGCGGCACAATGCGCCACCAGATTCTGCGCATAAGCCGCTTCTCATCGACGCTTTTTGCACCTAGGGAACAATTAATCAAAGGTTGCCTCATTAATAATTTGTATTACTTATTGAGTTTTTACGCGCATACCGAAGCAATCTCACGGCCGATCGCCTCACTACTAATGAATGGAACATCGCAGTTTGATAGGTAGATCAGCGACAGTTTCTTTCTTGTCATTCGTAAAATCACGCTTTTGAATCCATCCATACGTCCGCCGTGCGATACATACGGTTCACCGTTGACGTCGCCAAACTCCATCCCGCACCGATAAAGCATTCCGTTTTCCCGCACGACACCTGGGAGCGATAGCATTCGTTCGAGCACAGTCTGGTTCGGAAGCCGGTCTTTCCAAAAGTTCTTCTCCCACTTAACTACATCATCGACAGTCGTCAATAAACCGACATCTCCCACTACGTCGAAATTTTTAAGCTTTGAGAAGTACTGACCCGGGCTACGCAAGTCCGGCGCGTAAGCGGTCGCCTTCCGATCAACAACACGCGCACGGAGTGTATCGAAGAAAGTTATCGCCATCCCTAACGGCTGAAATATGTTTTCTTCGGCGACAGCAGATAGATCCTTTCCTTCAAGAAGGCAGACGACGTCGGCCAGGATGACGTAATTGGAGTTGCTGTATGCATAGATTCCGGCAGGACACACTTGAAGGGCACTTCGCTCCGCGATTGCCCGTCGAGCACGGACAATTTCTGCCGCCGTCAAATCCCTCGACGACGTGACCGTCTCTGCCGAGCACCTCCACGTTCTTCGAGAGATAGTCCGCAACCCCGCTCGTATGTCTTAGGAGGTCTTCGATGCGCAATGGGTGACGGAAAGTACGGCAATACTCAAGTAAGTCTCGCGCGTCGTCGTCAAGCCGTAATCTTCCGTCAACGATGAGCTTCGTAACAAGGTAAGCGGTGAATTGCTTACTCTCCGAGCCGATATGGAAAACTGTTTCTTTCGAAGTGGGAACGTCCCATTCTAGGTTAGCGAAACAGAAAGTTCTTTCGAGCACCACATTACCGTCTATGACCACAGCACAGGTATAACCAGGGGTTTTCGTTCCAGGAAAACGCCGCTCGAGAAATCCGTGAATCCCGTCCATATCAGGACGTAACCTTGCGGAACCGGGTGACCGTATTGGGCATCATGTCGGCAACGTACACGTCGCCTTCTTGATCTGTGCATACACCGTGTCCAATCGCGCCGAACGTTCTGCAACGCCCCAGCATTGTGCCGTCGGGCGCATAAGCAGATATACGTGGCGTCAGGTCAGTCAAATAAATCGTGCCGGTGATTGATTGACAGATCTCAGTGGGCTGATGGGTCCGGCAAAAGGTCCCCAACCACTCACCGTCGGGCGAGAAGCGTTCGACGCGGTTGTTCTCGCGATCCGCGACTATAATCGAGCCGTCTTGTAGCACCTAGATCGAGTGAGGATTCGAGAACTGACCATGTCCCTCACCAGGCCCGCCCCACGTCTTCAAGTGTTCCCCCGAAGGGCTGAATTTGTGGATATGGGAGTTCCCGTAGCCGTCGGAGACGAAGATATGGCCGTCTGCACTTACGCCAACATCGGTGGGATGATTAAAGGGCTGACCATATGTCGGATGATCCGGCCGGCCTATGGTCATCACATGTTCATAAGCGCTGTCGAACTTGTGGACGCAGTGGCGATCGGAATCGACAACAAACACTGAGTCATCTTGTGCGATGAAAATGCCGTGACAGTGCGTGAGAACATCGCTGTTGACCTGACGTACACATTGACCCTCTTTGTGAACACTTGGAGTACCGGGTTGCCGCGATTCACCACAACAAGATTCCCACGTCCGTCAACGGCAACTTGTGATACAAACCCCTTAGGAACCTTATCCGACCACTGCAGATAGGTACGATAAACGGTGTAGCGTTCCCCTCCAAGGGTGACATAGCGTGCGACATTGTTGGCGTCAAGAAGGCTCATTGCTTCACCCAAGGCGTTGAAGTGAGAAAGTGTCGGTTGACCGCAAGAAGTCTGGGCCGCCGCGCCGCGCGACTGGTGCCAGTCGTTGGAGGTCTAACCTGAACGTTGTAGGGTCAAACATCATGTCGTCGACGTGGATCAGATCGACGTTACCGACAACAATTCACCCTCCTCCTGGTTGATCACTTATCTGGTGAATGTCTCGTACGGTGCATTCAAACGCCACCGGACTTTCTTTCATGCGCGGGGGACGCACGCGTTCGGATGCAATCGCCGTCGCGTTGCAGATGTCGAATTCCGATTGCCCGCGTGGCAACGCGGTCCCGCACATGTTTGCAGTCTCCACGTTTCCCGTGTTGACAACGTGGACAACGAACTCCGGCACCTGCTCGAGGTTAAGCAGCGTGTCGTTCTTTACTCGTTCAAGAGGGCCAACCTTCGGGCAAAACATGACCGTCATTGGGATCGAGCAGACACCCATGAAGTACGAAAATGGAGCAAGGTTCGTGTTCCCTTCGTGGCTTACGGTGCTAATGAGCGAGATCGGTCGCGGTAGGATCGAGCTCATCATGAAGTTGTAAATCTGACGTTCGGATAGATCGGCGGGGTCGAGCGTTGGCATCTCCGGCTCCTCAGAAAAATCGGGCAAGAATGGTTTTGAGGTCGATGAAATTGGATGGATCCGACTGCGCGTCATTAAGCGGATGTCCTACCAACTCCTCGACGAGCGACGTAAGCGAGATCAACGCGAACGAATCCAAGATGTCTCCGCCCACTAGTTTCGACGTGTCCGTAATTTGGTCAGCCGCAACGCCCGATTGAATTGAAACCCAATTGCGCAGCATCGTCAGCGCGTCATCCCGAGCAGTAACGGTCTTATGCATGCGAGGCCTCCTGCTCCACGCGTTCGACGCGATACGCCTCGACGGTCGACGAAAACTTACCAAAATATGGTCTCAATAGGCGATGTTGAATCTTTCCGGTGTGGGTGCGCGGGATGACGTTCTTCCCAACGAGGATCACCTTGGGACGTTGACGTGCCGGCATGCTTTCGATGACCGATTTCAACGTGAGTATCGCTTCATTCGAATTCGACTCCTCGATCACGAGCCCAATTTCCTCCCCGTACACCGAATGCGGAAACCCCAGGGCGACCAAGTTATTTACGAGAGTTGGTATTTTGTCGACGATCGTCGCTTCGACGGCTATCGGACTAATTTTCTCGCCCGAACGCATGATCACATTTTTGATTCGATCCGTGATGAAGTAGTACCGTCTGCCGTCGCTTGAAATTGAATAGCCTTCGTTTCCGAAGCGCAGCCAGCCGTCAAGGACTGCATCGCTAGTCGCCTCGGGGTTATTGTGGTAACCTAGCGACAGGCTTGGGTCTCGGACCCACAATTCGCCGCCCTCGCGGTCATCCGCAACAGATCCGTCTGTCCGTCGCACCTCAACCTCCACTCCGTCCAAGCTCGACCCAACGCAAGGAGTCGTCTCGCCGTACATCAACCTCTCCCGCAGGTCCTTTTTCACAGTTACCGGAAGGCACGTAGCAAAATTCGTGAATTCGGACAGGCCCCACGCGTGGGCAATGTGAATTCCCGAACGGTCTTCGAACGCCTTGGCCAGATGTGACGGCAATGGTGCAGCCGACACGAAGATAAATTGCAGCGTTGGCACGTCGGCCGCCCGAACACCGGTCCGTTCAAGGAGATGCAGTAGGTTGGGCACCATGCTTGTCAGCGTCACACCTAAATTGCGGATCAACTTTGCCCACGAAAGCGGGTCCATGCGCTCCGCCACCAGTAGGTGCCCGTCCGTCAGTAGACAGGTCACCATTCCGAAGCCAACTGCGTGGGCGTGATAAAAAGGCATCACGGAAAGTTGTGTGGGGGCATCGATTCCCATTGCTTTGACCATGCTCCACGCATTTGCAACAAGGTTACCGTGCGTTTGAACGACTCCCTTAG
>LFMX01000081.1 GCA_001184405.1 Candidatus Burkholderia humilis | reverse complement strand
GGAACGCGGTAGTGCCCGACGTGTACAGAGTGATGGCGGGCGTCGCCCGACCAGGAACGAAGGCGGTGTCGTGACTCGCCCTCTTTAATTCGACTGAATCTATGTCCTCAACAAATCGGCACCGACTGAAATCACGATCAGCCGTTCCGAGCGTTGCCTGGTCAGTTACAACTCCAACGGCGTCCGAATCGGAGAGCACGAATTCCAGCTCGCGCGCCTAATATGCGGGGTTAAGCGGAACGACAACGGCGCCGATCGACATGAGCGCGAGGTAAATCACCGGGACTTCCAAGCGATTCTTGAGGAGGGTCGCGACACGATTGCCTGACCGAATATTCAAATTGCGAAAGTATCCCGACCACAACTCGATCGCGTCGAGATATTCCGAGTACGAAATCCGTCTGGCTTCCTCGCTACCCTGAACAAACGACAGGGCAGGAGTCGTAGGGGGTATAGTGCTTCGTAACGTTAGAAGCAACTAAGGAATGCTATCGATCGGTTGAGTGGTCGTAGGTTCAAACAGCATAGTTTTATCTCCAGCGTATGGCTTGGCGGACATCGGTTACGCAGTAACCTAGTCGGTCTTTGGGACAGACGTTTCGAGACCTAGTGTGATTCGATCAGTTGCGCTATTTCGTTGGCGCAGCCCCAAGACAGGGTGAAGCCAGATCCTCCGTGGCCGTAGTTGTGAAGAATTTTGGGATTATTTGTGTCGAATCCTAGACAAACTTCTCTGCGCCGGGGACGAAAGCCGACATTAGTTCGCTTGATTCGCGCACCGGAAATCCCGGGGGCCATTTCTTCACAACGCTTCACGATGTCCTCTACCACCTTAGGATCGACCAACGTTCCCGTGAATCCAGTCTCAGCAGTGCCTCCAAGAATGCAATCGGTGTCGCGTTCGATCACGTAGGTCGGTCGATGCGCGATCCGGTCGTCGATAAAGCACCCAGAGAAGTTCGACGATTTCTCAATCTCTACTACTACCCCGCGTACAAGGTCAATCGCACAGTCATTACACAAGGACGAGGCACCGTACCCTGAACAATTAATGATGAAGTCGAAGTAGTCGGTTTGCTCCTCCAGATTTTGAATGTAGCTTCGCTCAAGACGTCCGCCTAATTCAATGAATAGATTTGTAAGATATGCTAGGTAACGTGGCGTGTCGGCGACAAAGACCGGAACCTCGAAGGCGCACGAGCCGTCGCCTATACACTTCGATGAAGTGATGTCCCTTACCGCCGACATTCCGCGAGTCCACCACAACGATCCGTCGGAAGGGGTCACGAATTCGGTCAGCGTACGAGGCAGGATGCCCGACTCCAGATCACCTGCATATGCGACAAGTGTCTCGTATGTATTTCGGGCCCTGCGAAAATAGAGCTCGTCCGGTTCTTGGAAGAACGGATGCCAGATCGCGCCAGCGATCATAGACGGACTAGCCAGAGGCATGTCTTGAGCCGCTATCGACATGGAGTGGCCGCGCATGGACAAAAGAACAGCCGTGGTTAAGCCACTGATTCCCGCTCCAATGATTTTTATTTTCATGATCGTTGCTCCTCGAAACACGCTGAAGGATCCTTCAGGCCGCCGCCGGTCCCGATCAAAACCACCTTCTCGCTTCCGTGCATAACCCCCTGTGATAAAAGGCGTTGGAGAGCGCTATAGGTCGCGGCGGCGGAGGGCTCAAGAAACACGCCATGTCGTGAAGCAATATCTCGGGTGGCCCGAAGGATTTCATCATCCTCGAGTTCTACACATATTCCGTCATTGGCGAGGAGCGCCCGAACCGCTGCGTTGAAATCCTTCGACTCCCCCACCGCGATGCTGTCTGCGCGTGTTTCCGGTGTGACCATAACGATTTGAGGCACACGGTCGCCGTCAAGTCGAGCCCGTCTCATCCCGACCGAGATCGCGTTAGATGACCGCGCTTGCACGGCGACGATCCCTGCGGTACGCGGTATGAGACCCAGCGCCCGAAGCTCAGCGAATCCTTTTGCTACACCGCTAACAATGTTTCCATCGCCGACCGGGACGATAATCCAATCGGGTGCACGCCATCCAAATTGCTCTGCAATTTCGAACGCAACTGTCTTCTTGCCTTCGCGCGTGAACGGATTCGAACCGGTATTCCTGCAGAACGCTCCTGTTCCTTTGGCAAAATCGGCTGCACGGGAGAACGCAAGGTCATAGTCGCCGTCGACCTCGACAATGTCGGCGCCGAATGCCATCACCTGGAGAAGCTTGGCACGAGGCGCTGAAGCCGGCACGAAGATCGTGGCGCGCATTTTTTGTGCTGCCGCAAGGCATGCGAGGGATGCCGCAGCGTTTCCGGTGGATGCGGTGACTACATGTTCTAGACCGTTCTCTCGCGCGACTGCGAGAACCAACTCACTGGCTCTATCTTTGAGCGACCCTGATGGGTTGCGCGACTCATCCTTAAGGAAGAGTTGGATTCCCCCATGTGAACCCAGGTCATAAAGTAGGGTGCCACCTACCTTCAGGGGACTCGAGAACCGCGAGTCGGCCGGGAACAACGGCGCGTATCTCCACATCGAGTCGCCTTCGAAAAGCGAGCGAACCTCCCTTCCATCTCCGTTCTTCGGACATTCAACTTCAAGCCGCGCAGATGGCGCACAGGTGCACGCCGATGCACCCGCGTTGGACGTCTGCGCCGTCGAGCAGACACAGCACCGATATCGGTAGAGCCTTCTCATTCCAAGGCACCGGGATTGAGAAGCCGTACCATTGCAGCGTTTTGCGCGTGGATGCGATTACTCGCCTGTGCGAACACCGCCGAGCGGTCTCCATCGATAACCTCATCCGTTACTTCTTGGCCCCTGTCAGCCGGCAAACAGTGCATATAGATAGAATTTGGCGCGGTACCGCTCCGCTTTTCACTGTCGAAAATCCAGTGACGATTGCGCTCGAACAGGACAGTCATGGCAGCCTCGTTTACCGCATCGCCAAAACGCTTTGCGAGATGTTGCAAGCTGCACCAAGATTTAGCATAGACGACGTCGGCGTCAACTAATGCTTCCTCGAAATCGTGCGAGACCGTCAGGGTGCCACCGGATTCCAGAGCTTTTGCTCGTGCAAGCTGTACGACATCCTCGTCGAGTTCGAAACCTTCCGGATGCGCCAGCACGATGTTAAAAGCACGATTAGCCGAAGCGAGAAGCGTACTCTGCGGAACTGCGACCGGCTTATGCCAGCTTCCCGAGTAGGCCCAGCTTATGACGATCTTTCGCCGGGTCGGTCCAAATTTCTCGCGGATCGTCATCATGTCAGCGAGTGCTTGGCATGGATGGAACATGTCGCACTCCATGTTGATGATGGGGATCTTGGACCATTCCGCGAACTCGAGCATAGCTCGATGAGCTTCGCCGTAGACCCACCCAGCCGGCTCACCGTACATTCGGATTGCAATTGCATCCCCGTACTCCGACAGCACTCGCGCGACGTCTGAAATCCGTTCAGTAGCGTAGGGAATTTCCCTGCCGGGCGAAGCTGGCGTGTAGATCCCTGTGTGGGGATCGAGGACAACAGGAATCACGCCAAGTTTCGCAAGTCTTGTCTGAAAGCTGCTACGCGTGCGCAGCGACTGATTGAAAAACATGAAGTAGACTGCACGGCCCCTAAGCGCCGCATTCTTTCGCTCCCACGGGACGCTCTTGAATGCTAGCGCGGTACCAACCAGCCTTTGGTACTCGGCAAGTGACATGTAAGCTTCGGGATTGATCCAGCCTTTCACTAGTCATTCTCCTAATTTTTGTTAGATTACTGAAGTAATCCCAACACCCTCAAACAGTCGCCGGGTCGCAACAGACGCTGATCGAAGCGACTCTTGCAGCGACCGTTCATCAATCAAAGGAACAATGATCTCTTCGATCTGTGAGTTCGAAAGGCCCAAAGCCGACAGGTCTTCGATGACGTTGTTGACGTCGGGAGTGAGAAACTCTCGTATTGCGATGGGCACGATGTACTCGACGATCTCCCGTTGAGTGGCAGTGAGTCTGGGAAGCAGAGATTTGCCGAGTCGAGAGAACGCTGCATGGTGATATGACTCGTCTCTAGCGTGGTCCGAGAGTACGGCTCGGACCGGGGCATATACAGAATCATCGTTGGCGCGCCTCAGAGTTCCGCTGATCAACGTCTCTGTAACGATGGCTGCAGTCAGGCAGGCCAAAGATTCTTCACCACTAGTCGCCGAGTTGATTTCCTGTGTAATCCTGTTCAGCCCGGCAAAGTCGCGGCGAAGCATTTCAAAACCTGTAAGGTTACTAATCTTTAGTCCGAACTCGGCCATCACCAGTACGTGATACGCCTCATCGGTATAAATTTTCAAAAGATCGGTTCGTAACGGCTGCGGCAAATCCTCCTGCGTGAGCAGATGAGTGAGAGCACGATTTACTATTTCGATCTCGACTCGCTCGGTCCTAAAAAGATAGTCGGTGAGACGCCCCCAACGGATACGCGCAATGGCTACCGGTTCTAGTGCGGAGATATATGCGTGATCCGCGAACTCGGTCGCTAACGAGCTTAGCAAATGGCTGGAGCCTGCGTCGTACAGCTCGCCGATTTGAGTGCGAAGCGACGTCCTGACGACCGCTGTGCTGTGCCAGGTCTCGCGGTCGTCATCCGCATAGACGGACCGATAGCCCATGAGAGCTAGATGCGGGTCAGATCAAAGAAGAAATCGTCGATGGGCTGGATGTCGTGGTTCACCACCGAAAGCACATATTGGCCGAGCGCTAGGTCAAGAATGCCCATACCGAAAGGGGAGAAGATCACGGGTCGGTCACGGGGAAGAGCGATGTTTTTTGCGAGCATTGCGGGCAAAGATGTGGTGACGAAGTCTCGGTTACCAGCTTCGATCTCGGTGAGATGCAGAGACGTCTGCGCTTTGAGGCAATGATCCACATCGTCAACGATGTTGTACGACGAAAGAATTATGTCGGTCGACAGATCGCGTAACGATAAGTGGAGAACCAACAGATTATGGGAAAACCAATCGCTGTCAGTCACGTGAGGCGTCGCGGCTGTAGTTGCAAAGAGAACAACCTCGCCGTAGCGTGCAGCGTCTTCGACGCTGGAGGCGACTACCACATCGTTTACCTCCATCCGCTTAAGCCTTTCGGCAGTTTCGCGCGCGTAGCCGGTGTTAAGGTCATAGACGCGAACCCCGCTTAGCTCGATGCCACATGCTGTTAGGTAGTCGACAACATAACGGCTAATGAGCCCTGCGCCTATGATTGCCAAGCGGACCGTGCGCACGTCGCGTGAAGTTAATACTTGGCGCGTAGCACTCGTGGCGCTCGCCGCAGTTCTTGTTGCGCTGATGATGCTTGCTTCCAAACACGCGGTTGGGTAACCCGTCGTCGCGTCGTTCAGAATGAGGACCGCAGACGCTCGCGGAACGCCGAGCGATAAGTTTCCAGGAAAGCTCGATATCCATTTGATTCCGGTAACCGCCATAGAGTCGCTACCAGATTGAATATGCGCGGGAAGTGCGATGATTCGATCTGCTGGCGACTCGGGAAACCGTAGGAAATAGCTGTCCGGATTGACCGTTGCGCTTTCGTAGTGGCGACGATATGCCGCCTCGACGACGTCGATCACCCTCCTCCGATCATTCTTCAAGACCCCATCCACCGACTTTCCCGTCACGACACGGAACGATGGAACGACGTTTCCCATAGTGCTCACAGTGCGCTCTCCACTTCATTAGGTTCTCTTACTTGCAATCCGAATCGGGCTTGAGTCCACTCATCGTTGTAGATAGTGGTTAGGTATTTGTCGCCCAAGTCAGGGGAGATGGTCACAACGACGTCGCCAGGTTCGATTCGAGCGCCATAATCGTGAATGCCACACAAGACCGAGCCCGTTGATCCTCCTACCAGAAGTCCGCCGCGAGCGATGCTCCTACACATTGAAACAGCGGCCGCCTCGTCCACTTGGTGAACGTGATCCACAAGTCTTTCGTCTGCAATCTCGGGGCGTCTGCTTGTTCCCAATCCAGGAATATGACGAGGCCCCGCAGCTCCGCCAAAGGTCACGGATCCCGTCGAATCCACCGCAACGATTTTCGTCTGTGGTCGATGCTTTCGGAAATATCGCGCGCAACCCATCAGGGTCCCTGTTGTTCCTACCCCGATGAACAGCCAGTCAATTTTTTCGAAGCGATCAGCGATTTCTCGGGCGGTGTAGTTGTAATGCGCCATCCAGTTACTCTTATTTGCGTACTGATTGACCCATACAAGGGACGGGTCAGCCGCGCAAAGTGTTTTGATAAGGTTGATGCACGTAACGAGAAACCCTCCAGCCGTGTCTCGGTCCCTAACCATTTTGACCTCAGCGCCGAACGCTTTCATCAAGCCAAGGCTGTGTGGAGAGGTGTTGGGGTCCGTCACGCAGACAAACCTATAGCCTTTGTTTGCGCAGACAGCGCTCAGCGCGATTCCGAGGTTGCCAGAGCTCGATTCGATGACTGTGCTGTCCGGTCCCAGCTTGCCGGATCGTTCTAAGTCTTCGATAAGTTGTATCGCTGGAACCAGCTTTATTGATCCGCAAGGATTCAGGTTATCCAGCTTGACGTGGATCGGGGCGCAAACTAACCCTTGAATCTTTGCAAATGCAGATCGAGCATATGTCAGATACCCAGCATCAACATCGAACCTCATATGCACTCCCACGTGTATCGAACCATGAATAAGTCAAATGGTCTGGTGGATGAAAGGCCGCACGGCGTTCCGCGTTGCAGCCAGTTCGCTAAGAGATCCTGCGAAAACACTGACCGGCGATGATTACCTGCAGGAGTGTTGTGATCGACAAGCGAGTTCGGATCAAGTTTTCTCGTGCAGATGTGAGTAAATTTGATGCGGTTTAACAATCGCCCTGACATAAACTTAGGCGCTAATATCGCGTCCGAATGCATCGACGTGGGCCCTCAGTCACGAGTGTTCTGCACGGATCGGGCGGTCCGGGCGGTCCGGGCGGTGACAAGCCCGTGTGTCACCTGCGGCACCCGAACATCTCATTTCATGGCGTACCGGGACGCGGGTTCAGGATCACGTGCGCAGTACGATTGCTCTTTTATTACCGGTAAGGAAAATTAATAGTGAAGCCAGTAGGAATAACCCGCACTTCAAGTCTTGTGCTGGCATTCATGGGCGTCTATGCAGCAGTGATGGGATTTCGCAACGCGGCAATCGCGATAACGCTCGTTGTTCGGTACTACCCCGCGGCCGTTGTTGGAAGAAACGGGATCGGACAATGCGCAGCGATGCTTTTAGCTGCGTTCTTCTTGCCGAAATCAATAGGACGTCTCGGCCCTAAGCGGTCGTGCATCATTGCTGTTGGGTTCGAGGCAACGGCACTCACATCGCTCTCCCTATCGGACAGCCTAGTCGTATGGTTTTGCGGTCGAACTTTGTTAGGATTTCGACAGCGGCTCTTTGCGCCGCTGTCGAAATCCTCCTTGGTTCACTTACCGCTGAAGCGACTCGTGGTCGAGTGATGGGCATCTACACGTCAATCTTAGGTGTTGGCTTATCCGCAGGGCCTGCTTTGCTAAGCGCCTCGACGGCTAATGAGATCTCACCGTTCGTAAGTATTTGGGTCTTGATCTGCATCATGGGCGCACTTTCCGTTTTACTTCCCAACGCATACAACGCTAATGAGCAGCCGGACACAGGCTCAAACGCGTCAATCGGACGATTTTTGTTGAATGCTCCCTTCCTCGCCCTATTGTTTGTCTTCGTGGGCGTGAAAAACACTGCTCAGTCTTCTTTCTTTCCAATACTCGGTCTTGGGACAGGGTTGTCAGTACCGTCATCATCACTGCTCTTATCAGCATGTATGCTAGGTAGCGTGACGTTTCCCGCACTTATAGGATATCTCGCAGACAAATGCGACAGACGTGTCCTATTGGCAATCACCTGTTCGCTGTTTGGGTCTCTTACGTTTGCAGTGGTATTAACATTGGCCGAGCCGATGATACGGCTTCTCGCTGCTTTTGCGTTGGGAGGTGTCGGTAGCAGCATATTCGCGCTTGGAATGACTTTGGTTGGTGCTTGCTTTTCCGGGCGAGATCTGACGGCTGCATACGTGGCAACCGGTTCACTTTGGGGGTTCGGCTCGCTTATAGGGAATTTGATTGTTGGCAGCTCGATTACTGCGTTCGGAAGCGTCGGATATGCCATCTCGGCCGGATTCCCCTTTCTTGTCGGTGGGATTGTAATGTTATTCGTGTGCTGTCATGTATTTGGACGGCCGACGAATAGAGTTGGCTCCTGACCTAATGGCGCACGGCAGTAAATCACTTTGCGCGACCTTATAGAATTGCATAGTTTGCTTGCCGCACATAGCCTCATACTAAAATACCTGCGTCTTCGCTTGACGTAAGCCCATTAATGCACGAGACAGGGGAATATTCTTGTTACGCCCTCTTCGCAAACTCAAGCCCGACGGCACGCTGTATTTCAGGCGAGACAAGATCAAAACCGAAATCCAAGCCCTTGCTGGAATCAGCGCCACCGAACTGGAACGTCGTGCCGGCTTGTGGAAGGCCAGCGATCCAGATTTCGTCTCCCCGGAAACGCTGTTGTACTTCGTGCGCAACGCGGCGGCTGGCGTGCATCGTGAAAAGCTGACGGAGAAGCTTTTCGTACGCGTGGCCCACCGGGTCCCGTCAGCCACCGACTCCGGCGACGATACAGTCTCGTTGACCAGGATAAACATCCGCGAGGACGTATGTGACCACTTCGTCGACCTGCTGCTCAGCGATCGTCAGAAGTATAACGAACGCCTCGACTACTATGAAGTTAACTTCAATCAAGCCATCGCTGCAGATCGCCACGACGCCAACGCTCGCCACTGGAAACGTGAGAATCGAACGGTTGAATTGGAGACCGAGGACGGAGAAGTCACAGCCCAGGCGAAATCGACTTTTGGCGACTGCAACCCGTTCGATCCCGACGAACTCGACAAAAAAGATTACCGGCTTCTCCTTGACGATGGGATTGACAGCCTACCTGAGTTGCAAAGGAGGATAGTCGTGATGCTGCGCCAAGAAATTCCCATCGAGTCCAAAGACCCTTCGATAAACTCCATCAGCAAAGTGCTGGGGAAATCGGAAAAGACCATTCGCACGCGTCGTGACAAAGCATTTGCGTCCCTGAAGCTGCGCCTTGAACGCAAGGGGAAGATGTGATGGCTAGGCAACCGCAAATCACGACAGACGACGTTCTGAGAGCGTTCGCCATGGAGTTCGAGCCAGGAACTGGCGTCCTGCAGCGATTCCTCGCTCAGTACCCAGAGCATTCCGTTGCCTTGGTAGACCTCTCCATGGAACTGACACGAGAGTTCGACGACGACGTTCCCCCAGGTACCGCCGAGTTCGACCTGGTGGCCGCAGGAATGACGCGCCTCCGGGAGAACACAATAACTCTTCAGTCCCTGCGAGATGCTCCAGCAAAGGTATTCGCCGACGCGATTAAAGAGTTCTCTTTACCCATGCAGGTTGGCCTTGCGTTTCGAGAGCGTCGCATAGACGTTGCAACCTTGCCCCAGCGCGTGCTCGCGAAGGTGGCTGAAGCGTTGCATACATCGACCGAGACGCTTCTCTCGTATCTCGCTCTTCCTCCCGAGGCTTCCCTAGCTCGAGCAAGAAAATCGACAGTCAAGTCAGCAGCTCCTGAGAAGGTGTCGTTCGAGAGGGTATTGCAAGACGCCGGCGTCGACCAACAGAGCATTTCGAATCTACTCCGCGAGGAGTAGCCATGGATCCGATAGAGCTGGCTCGACAACACGCTCGGCGGCTGCACGATGAGGCCGTCCAGCGCGGGCGCAATCCATGGTCTCCGTACGAGTTCGCTGTCGGCATAGCAAATGACCTCGGGATCAGCGTCGAGACCTGCGCTCCCGGCGCTGCGCTGCTCGATGGCGACCGGGCCTCTTTTGACCCGGACCTTCCCCTCATTGTCCACGAGAACGAAGGGTCGTCTTTCAACCAAGCGTTCCTAGTTGCGCACGAAATCGGGCACGCTGAACTCGGTGATGGCGAAGAGGATCCTGAGCCAGCGGCTCACATCGACCCAGCCCGCACCTCGGAAGCCGCTCCGATGGGGATGGACCGAGTCGTCGACTACAGTCGACGGCAACGGCGAGAGGTACAGATGGACCTCTTCGCAAGGGAGCTCCTCCTCCCGAGGCCCGTGGCTGTCGACCTACATGTGGCTCAGGGCCTGACGTGCTCCAACATTGCCGAACGCCTGGGAACTCCATTCGAAGTCGTCGCCCAGCAGATGCTGGACGCTCTGTTGCTACCTGCTTTCCAGCCCATCGCCGCAGCAGACCCGGTCGAAATTCCGTTGAACGACAAGCAGCGAACTGCCGCTGCCCACCGCGGCGCTGCATTCCTGCTACAGGCCGGGCCAGGCACAGGGAAGACGCGCACATTGGTGGCGCGCGTCGAAAGCCTGCTTGACGAAGGCGTTGACCCCTGGCGCATCCTCCTCTTGACCTTCTCGAACAAGGCTGCGGGCGAAATGGCCGAGCGGATCGCCCAGAAGCGCCCGCAACAGGCGGCTGCTCTATGCATCGGCACGTTCCACAGCTTCGGCCTAGACATCCTTAGGCGCTTCAACGATCGGTGCGACTCGCCTCAAGCGCCTCGGCTGATGGATCGCACAGAGGCCGTTGAACTGCTCGAAAACGAGTTCCCGCGCCTCGGCCTGACCCATTACCGAAACCTTTACGACCCCATCGCAGACTGTGGCCGACATCTTGTCTGCGGTCTCGCGTGCCAAAGACAAAGTCGTTGGTTTCCAGGCGTACCTCGGGCTGGCTCAAGGGATGCGCGCGACTGCGATCGACTCGGCCGCGATCGAAGCTGCTGAGAAGGCTGCAGAGGTGCCCGGGTCTACGCGCGCTACGAGGACCTCAAGGCCACATCAGGGTGCGTTGACTTCGGGGACCTCGTGATGCAACCGGTGCTCCTCCTCGAGCGCGATGAAGCGGTGAGGACCCAGCTCCAGAGCGACTACGACCACGTCCTGGTCGACGAGTACCAAGACGTGAACCGGAGTAGCGTGCGGCTCCTTACGGCCCTCAAGCCCACCGGGGAGAACCTGTGGGTGGTCGGCGACGCAAAGCAGTCCATCTATCACTTCCGGGGCGCCTCGTCCTTCAACATGGCACGCTTCGGCCGCGAGGACTTTCCTGGAGCCGTTCGAGATAGCTTGGACATCAATTACCGCTCCACGTCAGAAATCGTCGGCGTCTTCTCCACCTTTGCTGCCAGCATGAGTGCGGCCGATGGACCTACCGCGCTTGAGGCCGACCGTGGCTCGGGCAACGCGCGGCCAGAGGTCATCACGGTGGCCGATGGGTTGCTCGTGACGTCGGCGCTCGTCGACAGCATCGAGCAATTCCGTGCAGCAGGCTTTCGGTATCGCGACCAGGCCGTTCTATGCAGGGGCAACGATCGGTTGTCAGACACGGCGCAAGAACTTGAGCGAGCCGGTGTGCTCGTGCTGTTCTTGGGCAGTCTCTTCGAGCGCGCCGAGATAAAGGACCTTGTCGCGATCCTCTTGCTCCTTGTGGAGAAGCGCGCCATGGGCTTGATTCGCACCGCCTGTTGGCCTGAGTTCGCGATAACCTTTGAGGACGCCGTGCGTGTGTTTGAGCGCCTTCGCGGCGCTGAAGTTCATCCTGGCGCGTGGCGGCAGGGAGCACCGGACGTCACGCCAGCCGGGCAGGCCGCCCTAGCTGCCTTGAGTACCGCGCTGGACGGCTTCGACGCCACGTCCCAGCCCTGGACTGTGCTTGCAACCCTTCTGCTCGACCGAACCAAGTTGGCGGCACGCATTGCCTCGTCGTCCAGCGTTCCAGACCAGGCCCAAGGCATTGCCATTTGGCAGTTCATGAACTTCGTACAGGTTCAACTCAGCGAGCAAGGTCTTCCGATCCAGCGGCTGGCAGACCGCGTCCGGAGGCTGCTGCGTTTGCGGGATGACAGGGACTTCAGGCAACTGCCCACCGCAGCCCAAGGCATCGACGCCGTCCGCCTGATGACGATCCACGGCTCCAAAGGTTTGGAGTTCCCCGTGGTCCACATGGTGGGCGTGAATCAGGACTCCATTCCCGGCGCTACCCGCCCTTCCAAATGCCCGCCACCGAACGGCATGGTCACAGGAGGAGAGGGTAGTCCGGACGAAATTGCCCTGGCCGCGCACAACGAGGAGCAAGAATGCCTCTTCTACGTAGCGATGTCGCGGGCAAGGGACCGTCTGGCGTTCTACGGCGCTACGTCGAAGTCCAACGGCACCTCTTGGCCACTGTCAAGGTTCCTGGATCGCATCGGCGTCGTCAGCCGGCGACCGGTCACGCCATCGACGATCTTGCCTCCAGCGCCGGATGTTGCACACATACCTGTGGTCTCTTCGCTGGGACGCCGCGCTTTAGCTCCGAGGCGGTCGCACTCTATGAGTCGTGCGGGCGGAGGTTCATCTACACGCATCTGCTGCAGGCGGCGGCCGTCGGCGTGAGCGCCTTCATGCTGATGCACGAGGCGATCCGGGATGTCTATCGGGCGGTTATCACGCGGAACCACCTCGCCTGACCAGTGCGACGCGCTTCTCCAGCAGGCATTCGTCACCCACGGACTCCACGAGCATGGCTACGTCGAAGACTACCGTGCCATTGCCTCCACCATGCTGGGCTACTTCTTGGAGTCGCGAGCCGGCACGCTGGTCGAGACGCCCACGGCGCTGCGCATCACCTTCGACAACCACGAAGTGGAAGTCAGGCCCGACGAAGTTCTGATGCGTAACGGCGTTCGAACGCTGCGTCGAGTCAAGACGGGGCATGCTACGAGCCAGGAAAGCAAGGACGTCGGCGCAGCGGCGTTCGTCCTGGCGGCGCGTACCGCGTTTCCTGATGCGGTCGTGGGGCTGGTGTACCTGGCCGATGCCGAGGCAAAGCCTTTGGTGCTGTCGGCCAGGGAACTGAGCAATCGTCAGATCAAGCTGAACGAAATCTTGCGCGAAATCCGCGGAGGCACGTTTCGCGCCGAGGCATCGGACATGACGTGTCCCAACTGCCCAGCCTTCTTCGTGTGCGGCGCCGTGCCGCCGGGCACCTTGGTGAAGGCCTTCTAAAAAAAATATACTGGCGTAGTCCGATGGGTCCGATTAAGTAGGTGTAGGCGAGCAATGGAACTTCCTACAAACCTTAAAAGGACTATATGTCTCTCTCGCACTACGACGACGTTGGAGACGCGATCCGAGAGGGTCGTGCTTTACGGGAGGCCGCCGCCTACCGCATGCGTTTCGGCCTGGAAGGGCTGACTTTCCGCAACATCGATGTCCCTGACCCGGTTCCCACTGGCCGGCAAATCTTGGCCAGCGCCGGTTTGGACCACCGCGCTGACTACATCCTGTATGCCTATCTGGACACAGGCGATTTCGAGGACGTCCGCCTTGACGAGACCTTCGACCTCCGCGGAAAGGGCGCCGAACGTTTCATCGCGTTCAAGTCCGACCGCGATTTTAAGTTCACACTGAATGACCGACAGTTGGCGTGGGGGCGCGCCACCATGCTGGGCAGCGTCCTCTATGACCTCGCTGATGCGGGGCCGGACGAGGCCGTGTTCTTAGAGGTTCGCGGCGGAGAAGACCGGCTCATCGGGCCGGACGACCGCGTCAACCTGGACGCTCCGGGCATCGAGCGCTTCATCACGGCGCCTAAGCCGCAGACAGGCTGCATTATCGTGGTCAACTCCGTCGAAGACACGGGGCCGGACAACCACGTCACCTTCGAGCAGGTGGTCAAGCTGTCGCACCCGAACGCGCCGGCCGAGACCAATGTGAAGTTTTCAATGACCTACCGTAATGCAGCCTCGCTCCCCCACGCTGGCTAACTCGGCGAGGGCGGATCTGTTGAAGTCAAGAAAAAAGGGACCGTCTTTAATGTCACGCGCACTGTTCAGTCTTAATCCCGACCTGGCCCAGCTCCGCTCGGACGGCTATTTCATGCGGGTCCAAGGGAGCTTCCTGGTAATGCGGGAGGTGCCCTACGTCGACGCCCAGCGCCAGGTGCGCTTGGCACCCTGGTGTCGAGCCTCGACCTGGCAGGGACCGCACCTGCAAGCCCGAGACGCACGTTATGCACTGGGATGGCGACTTACCGTGCAATGCCGACGGGACGCCCTTGCAGGGCATCTCGCATGCTCTGACCTCGGTCACGGGCTTACAGCGCGGTACAGCTTCTCCAGCAAGCCTAGCGACCAGGGCTACCCGGACTACTATGCCAAGATGTCGACCTACGCGACCATCGTGTCCGGGCCGGCCGCGGTACTGCAACCGGGCATCAGCCCACGTGTGTTCCGCGGCGGCGACGAGGAGGAGGCTAGTGTGTTCAATTATCCCGACACTGCCTCCAGCCGTGTCGGGATCGGCGCGCTGACCAGCAAGCTCGAGCAGGAAGTCGTGGCCATCATCGGCCTGGGAGGCACTGGTGCCTACACCCTCGACTTCGTTGCGAAGACGCCCGTACAGCAGATTCACCTGTTCGACGCCGACGACTTTCTGTCGCATAACGTCTTCCGCGCGCCTGGTGCACCGTCACTGGATGAGCTCCGGGAAGCCCCGGCACTACCTGAAGGGCATCTACGAGTGCATGCATCGTGGGATCGTAGCTCACGCCGTGGAGATGAAGGCGGAGACTCTCGGCCTCTTGGACGGCGTCGCCTTCGCGTTCCTCAGCATGGACGCGGGCGAGGAAAGGCGCGCAGTCGTGGTCAAGCTCGAAGCGCTGGGCGTGCCGTTCATCGACGTCGGCATGGGGCTGGAACTCACCAACGGCAGCCTTGGCGGCATCCTGCGCGTCACGACCAGCACGCCCGCGAAGCGTGATCACGTGCACCAGGGCCGCATCTCCTTCGCAGGTGGCGGTGGCCGGGACGTCTACGCGTCCAACATCCAGGTGGCCGACCTGAATGCCCTGAACGCGTGCCTGGCGGTCGTGAAATGTAAAAAGTTGCGCTGCTTCTACCGGGACTTGGAACACGAGCACCACACCACCTACACCACAGACGGCGGCATGCTGCTCAACGGAGACCAGTCGTGATGCGGCATCAAAGCTTGGAGCACCGGTTCGTCCGGAACGCGCCACGCGAGCTGGAGCCGGGTGTACTCTACATTTCGATGGAATACGCGACCGCAGTGCACTCGTGCTGCTGCGGTTGCGGGGATCGCGTGGTGACTCCGTTCACACCGACCGATTGGCGGATGACGTTTAATGGTGAGTCTGTAACGCTCAGCCCCTCAGTGGGCAACTGGAACCAGGATTGCCGCTCGCACTACGTGATCGAAAGAAATCGCGTCATCGAGTGTGGTGACTGGTCCGATGAGCGAGTTGAAGCCGAAAGGTGCCGCGACAAGCAGGCGAAAGCCGAGTACTACGAGCGAGCGTCGGCTGCTCCGGTGCGCCCTGATGATGCACTGCCAACTGAATCCACCGATGGTATTGCGCAAACTGGCGGCCTATGGTCTCGCTTGCGGGCGTGGCTTTCTAAAAGTTGAGCCTACGTTCCGGGCTCTATTGCCGAACTAGCAACATTTTCACGTCACGGAGCGCGAGTTCGTCGAAAAAACAGAAAAGCAGTGAATCACTACAGAGCGGGCATTTATACATGTTGGATGTACGCCCGCTTGGGGTCGGTTTAAGGCACTGGCAACCAATTAGCTTTTCTTCGCGCGGCGCGCTGTTGTTTGGAAGGTCCGGACATAGGTAAGTTAAAGCAATAACATTGTGCCCCTGCACCGTCGCGCACCACACCGGCAAGTGTAGAGCTGCTTCAAAGCTGACGTCCTCCGTCCGTCGACATGCAAACGATAGTCGATGAAAAGCTCTTCGCCCGGTGCAATATCGCGCAGTGCGTGGAAATAGACGCGACTGCCGTCTTGCTCGGTCTCGCAATTCGGTTCGCAACTGTGGTTGACCTAGCGAGCTGAGTTGCCATCTTGCGCGCCGTCGATCATCCGCCCGTCGCCTAGGTCGAAGAAAATTCCGCGACCGTGAACCGGCGATAAGTGGATGGCGGAACGACGGGTAGCCATGTGATGGACGCCACTGCTTAAAATGTGTCGCGGTTCGAGCCGTGACATTAGATAACGAAACCAATGTTTCCATGCCAAGCCGTCATGCCCTTTCTGACCCATCACAGTCTGAGGCGCAAGCCGCCTCGCGGCACGCCGGCGCGCTATCGGGATCGAATCGTTGAAGTTCTGGGCGAAGCTCGCGGGCAACGCGTCATGATCCGATCGATCCACGCCGATGGCAACGAGCGCCTGACGGCCGTCAAACTGAACACTCTCCTACCGTTGGACGGCCAGCTCTTTTGATTAGGGCAAGGGCTTAGTCCCCGCCCCATTCACGCGCCGTTGACTGCATCTTTGAACGACTTGCCGACCGTGAACTTGACCGTCTCCGCGGCAGCGATCTCAACCGGCTTCCCTGTCTGAGGATTTCGACCCGTCCGCGCTGCACGTTCTCCTCGAGCAAAGCTCGCGAAGCCCATCAACTGGACCGCCTCACTCGCTGCCACTCTTTTGGCGATGGTGTCGAGCACAGCATTGACAATCTCCTGGACGGCCACCCTACTAGCGCCCGTTTCCGCCACGATCGCTTCGACCAATTCCTGCTTATTCATGCGCATACTCTGTAACTAAAGGCGCGATCTTACCCTACTCGACCGTATCAACCGTTACATCTGCAGGGCCGCGCGCAATTCGACTTGGCGACGAGTACACGCTGGACCGATACTTGAGCCTGTCTTGCACGTCTGACGCACCTCAGATCGCAAGAAACGGAGCGTTGGTGGCCATCCTCAAGTTAGATCACAATTCTTTTATGCCTGGTAATTGTTATTATCAGGCATGGTTTTAATGGCTAAATATCAGGGGGGTAGGGCATCTACGTGCCGTCCTGACGGGCCTTCCGGCGAACCACGAGAAGCCTCACATGGCGAATAAAGCGCAGACCGTCACAAAAAGCCGAGCGTCGTACACGAGGAATCACTTCGCGGCGCTGCGTGCATTCGTTCAGCGCGTGCCGGCAGCGACGATCGCGCGCCTGTATTTCTCCGAGGACGAGGACGGCAGCGCACGGCTCACGGCCGTGACGCTCAAGATGGTCGAACAGGCCGCACTGCTGGCGGTGGCCAAGCACGAGGCGTCGCACGGGATCGGCATGGTGGTTCAGACCATTGTTGCGCGCCGGCTGAAGGCGGCAGGAATCGGCACGCTCACCGAACTGGTGGATTTCTGCAATCAACGCGGCGGCAGCTGGTGGCGCGCCATTCCGCGCATTGGACCGGGTCGTGCGCAGCACATCGTGTCCTGGCTACGCCAGAACGAGACGCTGATCGGGCTGCATGTCGCCGCAGACATCTCGCTAGACGATCCATTCTCGGCACCGGAGAACGAACTCGTAATGATTGGTACGGATTCGAGTGTTTTGGCCCCCCTAGAACGCGTCCGACTCCCTAGCGAACTGTCGGGCGCGTCCGGGCCTCAACCGCCACGCCAGCTTCCCGTACATCACGGTGCACAACGACCTCGAGGCGGTCCGTGCGTATCTACCGCTACCGCGAACAACCGAAGACCTTACGCGCCTATACCAAGGAATTAGAGCGGTTCCTTCTCTGGACCGTGACTGTCAGGCACAAGCCGCTGAGTTCTCTACTGGCTGACGATTGCGAGGCGTACCACGACTTCCTCAAGGCGCCCTCGCCGGCTTTCGTTGGTCCGCGACAGTCGCGTGCCAGCGGCCGCTGGCGGCCATTTTCAGCGAGCGGACTGAGTCCAGAAAGTCAGCGATATGCGGTGCGCGCGCTTCGTGCGGCGTTTGCATGGCTGGTGGACGGTCCGCTATTTGGCAGGAAAACCCTTGGACGGTAGTCTCGGATCCCGTTCGCATTGAGCGTGAAAGCGAGCTTCATGTCGAGTGCGCCCTCCCCGCCATCTTGTGGGAGCGCATGCGAGGCTTCATCGACGACCAATGTCAGCGTGAGGATGCGCGCTATTGGCGTTCAGTGCGCGTGGCGTTGCTGTTAGGGGCCGATTCGGGGCTTCGACGCGAGGAACTTGCGTCGGCTCGAAGGGAACGCCTGGCGCCCACCACACACGGAGACGGCGTGGAGGCCGTGTGGCAATTGCAGGTGATCGGGAAACGAAAGAAAGAGCGAACGGTTCCGGTGAGTCCCGCTACCATCGCCGCGCTGACTGCGCACTGGCAGGATAGTGGCGAGGACTTCCACAGTGGAACCGCCGGCCCTCTTTTCGCACCGATTTTTATTCCACCGGGGAAGGAAGCGCAAAAAAAGCACGCGGGATGTGCCGCTGGACGTCGTGCAAAAGATTCTCGGACACGC
>LFMX01000080.1 GCA_001184405.1 Candidatus Burkholderia humilis | reverse complement strand
CCAGCCAAGGCACGTCCTTGGCTTCTCGAAGTAGACGCGCATCATGATTTCTAACTCCCGATGCAGCGGGCGCCGAACCTCGGATAGCTGCGTCGCGTAGTCGAGCGCCGCGGCTGGGTCGTGCACCGAGCAGGGACCCACGATTACGAGGAGCCGGTCGTCGTCACCGCAGAGTATGCGTTCGATGACCGCCCGCGAATCTGCAACAAAGCGTTCAGCCTGAGGTTCGGCCGCAAATTCTCTTTTAAGGAGCGTCGGCGTCGTCACGAAAGCGGAGTAATCGCAATATTCGTTCATTCGGTCCCTCGAGAATTTTGGCTTGTCAAAACCGACGAAAATCCGCATCGGCTGGAGCAACGACGACCCTTGCTGGGGTTATTGAAACTGCCCAATGGCGTCATCTGACGTGTTGCTCCACTTATTGCTCGATCCGGTTCGCTTTGCTGCACTCAATCTTTAGGCACGCAAAAAATCGCTTGCACTTTTCTCACTCAGAACGAGTTAAAACCATGAAGCATACTTGCATGCAATTCTTAAAAATCGCAATTCAAAGGCGGAACACATCCGGAGGCGTTGTTCACCGAAAACAGGCCGCTCGATTGACACCGATCGTTGAGGGAATAAAGGCAGCGGGCAAACCTCGTCAGTGAGTTTAGTCCAGTTCTACGTATGCCATTTCCATCGACAATGACGCTTCAGTTACCTGAATGTAATCGCACGTGTGCCCCTCGAAATGATGTCGACCCTTACTATCATGCGGTACGAGTTGACAGGATTATGGAGTTCCCTGAGCATGTGTTGAACATCAGGATAATGATTTCAACCACAACAAATTTGGATGATGATTTCGCTCGACGTCGATGCCGTGCACTCCTTTCTATTAGTATCGGAATTCGGAAGCTTTACAAAAGCAGCCGAATTTCTGGACACTACGCAAAGTGTAGTCAGCGTCAAAGTGAAGCGACTAGAGGAGAGGCTAGGATACCGGCTATTGGATCGGACTCCGCGCAGCGTAAGGCTGTCGCGGGAGGGAATTGTGTTCATCGAGGCCGCAAGAGAATTCGTCGCTGCCCACGACCGCGCGTTGCGAGGACCGTCTACGCAATTAGCACGCCTCGCGCTAGGCGTGAGCCATAACCTCGTCGGTTCCGAGTTGCCTGCGCTGTTGTCGATGCTGCATGCATACGATCCGGCGCTGACGGTTGAGGTTCGCATCGAAAATTCCCGCCGTTTGTTAAGTGAACTTGACAACCGCAATCTCGACGCAGCAATCGTCCGGCGTGTCGAAGGCCGCAGCGACGGTTGCGTGATCGCGAACGAACAAATCGGATGGTATGCGGCGCCGTGATGGAAGCACGCAAGTGGCACGCCACTGCGCATAGCTTCGTTGCCGGCCACTTGTCGTGTTCGCACGATGGCTGTCCGTGCGCTCGACGAGGCGGGAATTTCGTGGGTCGAGGTGTTTGTGGGCGGTGGCGTGAATGCGGTCGCAGCCGCCGTGACCGCGGGCCTCGCCGTCGCGGCGCTCGCGCGTCCAGTCGCACCGGTCGGTTCCGTTGAAGTCGGGGCACAGTACGGCCTTCCGTCCATGCCAGGCTCAGACGTCGTCCTACACAGCAACTCCATCGACGAGCGTGCAAAGGCAGCGCTGCGTGCGATTGCCGCGTCCTATCGCGGCGACGCACCCGTCCCAAACATCACCTGAACGCAACGCTGGCGTGCGCACAGCGAAAGCTTTATCCACGCTGGTCGCGAGGAATGATCGTGCTGGAGTTCTCGTCAAACGCCGTGACCCGCACTCCTCGTGCGCTCCGATATCGAACCATCATCCAGGCACTGACAACGAAACCGGCAGTCAGCGGTGCAAGCATCCATTCAAGCCCGAGCCGCATCGCTCGCGCATACGCAGAGGCAGTGTGGCTGTCGCCCAATGCGCTGAAGAACGCGCCGCCAATGCAAGCCGTCGAAAACGCCGCGCCAATGTATAGCGTTGCGACGATTGCACCTGCGGTCATGCCCGCGTGTCCGGGCTCGACACCCGCCAGCACGATCCGTTGCAATGATGGCAACACCATTCCTTGTCCCGTTCCGGCGATCAGCAGCCCAGCGTAGAACGGCAGGTCGGGCGCGCCTTGACCGAGTTGCGACGCGCAGACAGCGAAGCCGCCCGCAAGGAAGCTGAATCCCAGCGGCGTCAGACGGTCCCCGATGCGACGCGCGAGCCCGGGTGTCGCCAGTGGCCCAAGTAAATAGCCGACACTGTAAGGGGCGAGACCGAGACCCGATTGCAATGGCGACCAACCGAGCCCTACCTGCAGATAGATACCATAAATGAAGAAAAACGCGGCAATGCTAATAGAACAAAAACGCCAGCAGCAACCCGGTCAACACAACGGGACAGCTTAACACCGAAACGTTAACGAGCGGATCACGGCCGTGGTACATCATGTGCCATTCAATGCTCACAAACGCAGCAAGCGCAGGTACGCTTAGCGCGAGACTCCAAAACGTCCAAGCCGGCCAATGCAGCTCGCGGCCCACCGTCAACGGGTAGATCAGCAGTAGCAAGCTGACAGTCAGCACGATCATTCCTGGCACATCAATTTGGGCGCGGCGTTCAGAATGATTCTCTGGCAAGTACAGCCAAGAGCCTGCCAGCGCGAGCAGCCCGATCGGCACGTTGCCCAGAAAGACTACACGCCAGTCAAGTCCCCACGGATGGAAATCGATCAACGCGCCGCCGCCGATCTGGCCGGTCACCGATGCAAGTCCGAATACGAATCCGTAGATGCTCATCAGACGCGTCTGCATCTGAACTGAAAAGACAGTGCGTATTGATGCGAGGACCTGCGGCGTGATTAGCGCCGCGCTAAAGCCTTGCACGACACGGGCCGCGATGAGCCGCGCCGCTCGACGCGAGGCCGCATAATGCCGACGAGACGACGAAAGCGGCCATGCCGATCATAAAAATCCGCCTGCGTCCGTACAGATCTCCGAGACGTCCACCTGTAACGAGTACGACCGCATAGGCGAGCGCATACGCTGCGATTGTGAGCTGCATCTGCGCATCGCTGGCTTTCAGCCCCGTATGAATGGCCGGTAGAGCCAAATTGACGATGAAATATCGAGCGGTGGAAGGAATACTCCGGTGTAGAGCGATGCGAGCGCGAGCCTATATCGGAGGCCTGATCTATTGAAAGTCATGCAGATAAACCAAATCAGATTGACATGGCATCACGATAGCAATGAGTGGCACAATCATCTAAGGCCACTTCCAAAAACTTGATCAGTCCACTTCGCCGACTATGAGCAAACGTGCCACGCCGCCCGTTTGGGGTTCGGGCGCGAATGCCGTTGTCAGGCCAAGACCTTCTGTCAAGACGAAGCAGACCGTCCCTCCGATCAGCGCGATCAACCGTGCCCTCGGACCGCGCGCCGCGCCAACTTTCATGCCGCCCATTCCGACCAGCGTGCTGCCGACGCCGAAGACCGCGGACCAGCAGATACGCGAGTTGTGCGCCGGCGTCGAAACTAGCAACCTCCGCGGCACCGAATCGATGAACCTTGAGGGCGGTGGCAGAGGGAATCGTCGCGTTGGTGACGACGGAAGATAGCGCCGCGAGCGCGCCAACACGCAGGATCTACGCGGACATTTGACGATGCAGTCTTCTAGTGAGCGGTGGTTCGAATCGCCGATTCCGCCTTGCTAAGGAACTCCGACCGAAACAAACAGGGATTGACATCCGAGGTGCATGCCGAGGCCCCTTCGAACAGCATGTACGTAAAGGATGCGACAATAGGACCTCCACCTCTAGAGCGCAAAGCTTGCCTCCTACCACGGACCATTGAAGATGGCGGCCGCAAACGATTATCAGAGAGTTGCCGCATTGTTCGAGGCCCTTCCCGAGGCGTACGTATTCTTGGATTCAACCGGGCACATCACGACCTTTAACGAGGCCTTTCGAGCCTTGACGTGTTCGCAGGCGACTGTGCTTGAGGGAGAGCAGATTTCGGTGGTTTACCAAACACTCGCAGGCTCCGATGGCATGGCGGCGAGTGCTTGGATTGCCGATGCCATGAGCACACGCTATCCCGGGGAAACCCTCTCATCACCTCACTTCCGATTTTTGTGGCCTTCAACTGAGTGCGGAGAATCCACAGAAAGGTTTTGGGAGTTACATGCCAGCTGCGTTCTGCCGGAAGGGCACTCTGGCCCCCTGACCGCTCTGCGCTTTACCGATGTAACGACTCGCGCGCGCCTGGTCGAACGTGATAGACGTGAGAGGGCCCAGCTACGATCGCAAACGCAGCTACGCCAGATCGTGGTCACTGAAAAAGAGCAAGAACTACACGAAAGCAGGGAACTGCTTGCTGAAGTGTTGGCTTTTGCCAGGGTCGGGGCGTGGCAACGCGACCTCGTTACCGGACAAATAACTTGTACGGCCCAGGTCAAGACCAACCTCGGCCTTTTAATCTCTGACGAGCTTACGGAAACGCGCCTGTTCAATGAAATTATCGAGCCATTGGACCGAAGCCGTGTTCGCGAGGAACTCGACTTATCCATTGCAGAACGTCGCGACTATCGAATTGAGTATCGCGTTGTGTGGCCCAACGCGTCGGTCCACTGGATCATGGTCGGCGGCCGGCCACGTTTGAACGAAGCCGGGTAGCCTATCGCATTACTGGGCTTCACCCTTGACATCACTGCAAGAAAACAACAAGAGCTTGATAACGAGCGAGGATGGGGAGAAGAACGGCTCGCCCGCGAGCAGAGCGAACGGTACGCGTTAGCGATGGATCACTTTCTGTCGACCGTGTCCCACGAGTTGAGGTCGCCAATCAATGTGATTTCTAACTGGTCGGAGCTGCTTGAGTGCACCAGCTTGAGAGACAACCTTCCTCGCGCCGCAGGCATTATCCGGCGCAACGCAAAGCAACTCGCGATGATGATAGATGACTTACTCGATAGCGGCGCGATCGTCACAGGAAGACTGTCAATACAGCGCACACGGGTGGCGTTTCACGACTTGGTCAAAGACCTAGTCGACGACCTAGTTCCGCAAGCTTCTCACAAAGGCTTGAGGCTCGTGAGTAGCACGTTCCCGCCTTGCAACATTGTCGGAGATGCTGCACGACTCAGGCAGGTCATGTGGAATCTCATCAACAATGCCATAAAGTACACAGACGCCGGCGCGATCAACGTCTCGCTGCAGAGATCGAATAACCACGCTATCTTGACTGTACACGACACCGGGCAAGGCATCGCAATTGCCCATCGTTCCGGCGAATTAGGCGGAAAGTCGCTAGCGCGTCCTAGCTGCTCGCTAATCGCTCGTTCCAGCGCTTCAATGGTCACAAACGATTCCATACGATACCGGTGAAAGTCGTTTGAAACAATTGTAGCGGCGCGCTTTAATGTTTGTCTGATGAGTCCAATTTGGCCAAGGTATTGTTGGCGCGCGTTCCTTGGCGTTAGGACGTCCCACGTTGATCTTGGCCCGCCTAATCCGGCCGCCGTTTTTTTGTGCGCTGAGCATGCGCAACAGCTTGGGGGGGGGTGCGAGTCCCCTGTCCAACCTGATGGTGGTGAAGGGCTAGTGAAACGCAAGGGCGTCGTCGCGAGGCGGGGTCTGAAGGGGGCGACAACGTCTCGATCACGGTGAAGCTGATTGCCCCGATCGCGATGGAAGAAGGTCTGCGCTTCGCAATCCGCGAAGGCGGCCGTACCGTCGGCGCCGGTGTCGTGGCGAAGATTATCGAGTAAGAGCCAGAGATTTTCTCGGTAGTTTGAGGTTTCGGGGTCGGCGAAAGTCGCTGGCCCCAAATGGTTTAGGGGTATAGCTCAACTGGCAGAGCGTCGGTCTCCAAAACCGAAGGTTGGGGGTTCGATTCCCTCTGCCCCTGCCAAATTCTTGCGCCAAGTGGCGCTGTTTAAGGTGTTATGGCGAATCCTTCCGTCGAAACTGTAAATACATCCGGCGACAAGTTGATGTTGGTGGCGGGCGTATTGTTGGTCTTGGCCGGGTTCGTTGGGTTCTTCTGGCTCCCGGGCCAAGAGTGGTACGTCCGCGGCGCAGCGCTTGCTGTTGGTGTTATCGCGGGTGTCGCAGTGGGTCTCCTCTCTGCGCCGGGCAAGGCGTTCATCGCTTTCGCCAAAGACTCGTACAAGGAAGTTCGCAAGGTCGTCTGGCCGACTCGCAAAGAGGCGACGCAGACCACCCTTGTGGTCTTCGCCTTTGTTCTGATCATGGCCATCTTCCTTTGGCTTAGTGATAAGTCGATCGAATGGGTGATTTTCTCGGCGATTCTGGGTTGGAAATGATATGAGCGATACTCCGACATCCCCGAGTGGAAAGCGTTGGTACGTGGTGCACGCCTACTCCGGCATGGAGAAGAGCGTGCAACGTGCACTTCAGGAGCGCATCGAACGCGCAGGTATGCAAGATCAATTCGGTCAGATTCTTGTTCCGACCGAAGAAGTGGTTGAAGTCAAAGGTGGTCACAAATCCGTCACCGAGCGTCGTTTCTTCCCGGGATACGTCCTGGTCGAAATGGAAATGACGGATGAAACGTGGCATCTGGTCAAAAACACGGCTAAGGTCACCGGTTTCGTCGGTGGTGCGCGTAATCGCCAGAGCCCCATCTCGCCGCGTGAAGTCGAAAAGATCATGTCGCAGATGCAGGAGGGTGTCGAAAAGCCGCGGCCCAAGACGTTCTTCGAAGTTGGCGAGATGGTTCGTGTAAAGGAAGGTCCTTTCACCGACTTCAATGGCAACGTCGAGGAAGTGAACTACGAGAAGTCCAAGGTTCGTGTTTCCGTGACGATCTTTGGGCGCTCGGCGCCGGTCGAACTCGAATTCGGCCAGATCGAAAAGACTTAATCGAATGCATCACGCGTGGCCTCTCGGCTATCGCGCGATTCGCGCTTACAGTCCGCGTTATGGCTGTTGAGGAGCGTCAGTAGGATTTCACCGAACGCGCGCTATCACTCACCGAACGCCCACGCGTTCAGCAGAGGTTTTCAACATGGCAAAGAAAATCATTGGCTTTATCAAGCTGCAGATTCCTGCAGGTAAAGCCAACCCGTCGCCGCCGGTCGGTCCGGCACTGGGCCAGCGCGGCCTGAACATCATGGAGTTCTGCAAGGCGTTCAACGCGCAGACGCAAGGTATGGAGCCGGGTCTGCCGGTGCCGGTCGTTATCACGGCATTCGTGGACAAGAGTTTCACCTTCATCATGAAGACGCCGCCGGCTACCGTTCTGATCAAGAAAGCAGCCGCTGTGCAGAAGGGTTCGAGCAAGTCGCATACCGACAAGGTCGGTAACATCACCCGCGCTCAAGCGGAAGAAATCGCGAAGACCAAGATGCCGGATCTTACGGCAGCTGATCTGGACGCAGCCGTGCGTACGATCGCTGGCAGCGCGCGTTCGATGGGCATCACTGTGGAGGGCGTGTAAATGGCTAAGCTTTCGAAACGCCTTCAGGCATTCGCAAACAAGGTTGATCGTCAGAAGCTGTACGCGATCGACGACGCACTGGCTCTCGTGAAGGAATGCGCGAGCGCGAAGTTCGACGAGTCGATCGACGTTGCTGTGCAACTCGGCATTGATGCGAAGAAGTCGGACCAAGTCGTTCGTGGGTCGGTCGTTTTGCCGGCTGGAATCGGCAAGTCGGTTCGCGTGGCAGTGTTCGCGCAGGGCGACAAGGCTGAACAAGCTCACGCAGCGGGCGCGGACGTGGTCGGCATGGAAGACCTGGCTGAACAAGTCAAGGCCGGCAACCTGAACTTCGACGTCATGATCGCTTCGCCGGACACGATGCGCGTGGTTGGTACGCTCGGTCAGATCCTCGGCCCGCGCGGCCTCATGCCGAACCCGAAGGTCGGCACCGTGACGCCGGACGTGGCCCAAGCGGTCAAGAACGCGAAGGCTGGTCAGGTGCAATTCCGCGTCGACAAGGCCGGTATTATTCACGGCACGATCGGCCGCGCTTCGTTTGAGTCGGCATCGCTGCGCCAAAACCTGGCCGCGCTGATCGACGCGCTGCAAAAGGCGAAGCCGGCGACGAGCAAGGGTGTCTACCTGCGCAAGATCGCTGTGTCGAGCACGATGGGTGTCGGCGTTCGCGTGGATCAAGGCACGCTGGCGCAGCAGTAAGAATTTTGGACGCAGTCGAGAGATCGCGTTACATAAGGGCTTTGGGCGGCTGCTCGGCGGAAAGTCAGCAAAGCAGCCGGTTGTCAAAGACCGTTGGTGGTGATGCAGCAGGCAGGCATCGCCTTAATTCAAGCCAACGCAGATGGCGAACCCGAAACAGTTTTGCAGTGGTTGAAGTCGGTTGTCGATCATCCTCAGATGATCACTCAATCGATCGAAATACTCCTAACAGTCGGACGCCGTTGTCGAACGTGGTGCATGCGGGTTGGACGCCCAAGTGCATCGAATCTGGAGGTTTAACCGTGCCACTGAACAAAGAAGATAAGCAGGCAGTCGTCGCTGAAGTCGCCGCGCAAGTCGCGAAGGCTCAGACGATGGTGCTCGCTGAGTATCGTGGGATCACGGTTGGCGATCTGACCAAGCTGCGCGCGAAAGCGCGTGAGCAACAGGTGTATCTGCGCGTGTTGAAGAACACGCTGGCACGTCGTGCCGTCGAAGGTACTCCGTTCGCTCCGCTGGCTGAGCAGATGACCGGTCCTCTGATCTACGGCATCTCGGAAGATGCCATTGCCGCTGCCAAGGTCGTCAACGACTTCGGCAAGAGCAATGACAAGTTGATCATCAAGGCTGGTTCCTACGAAGGCAAGGTGATGGACAAGGCGGGCGTGCAAGCGCTGGCCAACATCCCGAGCCGCGAAGAACTGCTCTCCAAGCTGCTGTTCGTTATGCAGGCTCCTGTTTCCGGCTTCGTGCGCGTTCTGGCTGCGCTGGCTGAGAAGAAGCAGGGCGAAGCTACTTAACGACCGCGCTTGGGCGCTAGTCGCTTAAGTTAGGCAAAGCTAGATCGCTAGCTCGATCCGAATTCAATTTAGGAGTATTTCAAATGGCAATCGCAAAAGAAGACATCCTGGAAGCCGTTGGCTCGATGTCCGTTCTGGAACTGAACGAGCTGGTCAAGGCGTTCGAAGAGAAGTTCGGTGTGTCGGCAGCTGCTGTGGCAGTCGCTGGCTCGGTAGGCGGCGGCGCTGCTGCTGCTGCTGAAGAGCAAACCGAGTTCACGGTCAACCTGCTCGAAGCAGGCGCGAACAAGGTTTCCGTGATTAAGGCTGTTCGCGAACTGACGGGTCTCGGCCTGAAGGAAGCGAAGGACTTGGTCGACGGCGCACCGAAGCCCATCAAGGAAGCGGTGCCGAAGGCTGCTGCTGAAGAAGCCAAGAAGAAGCTGGAAGACGCAGGCGCGAAGGTTGAAATCAAGTAAGTTTCAGCGCGCTATGCGAAGGCTGGCGGTTTTTCACCGCCGGCCTTTTTGTGCTTTGTGGAGACGCAGTTTTCATGCTTGCAAACAAGTATGAATGTCCCCGCAGAAGCCAAAGAGAACGGTCGGTTCGGCAGGATTTTCCGGCAGTTCTCTTTGTCTTCTGAAGCGACTGCAGAAGGCAAGTTTGGTCGGGTAGCGGGAAACACAGGCATCTGCTGCCGTCAGCCAGCGGTTGGTAGCGGCCAACCACCAAGCTTCTAGATTCGCGCGTCCTCCCCGGACACCTGCGCGAGTCTCAGTCGGTGAACACCGGGCGTGTCGTCGAGGTATCCCGCCTCGGTAACGCCCGCCGTGATTCGGAGATCGTATGCAATATTCCTTCACCGAGAAGAAGCGTATTCGCAAGAGTTTCGCGAAACGCCCCATCGTTCACCAAGTTCCCTTTTTGCTGGCGACTCAGCTTGAATCATTCCAGACGTTTCTGCAAGCCGAGACGTCGTCCTCGCAGCGCAAGTCCGAAGGCTTGCAGGCTGCGTTCAGCTCTGTTTTCCCGATTGTTTCGCACAACGGTTTCGCGCGGCTCGAATTCGTCAGCTACATGCTGTCGTCGCCCGCCTTCAACATCAAGGAATGCCAGCAGCGCGGTCTGACGTACGGCTCGGCCCTGCGCGCGAAGGTGCGTCTGGTTCTGCTCGATAAAGAATCGCCGAGCAAGCCGGTGGTCAAGGAAGTCAAGGAACAGGAAGTGTACATGGGCGAAATTCCGCTCATGACGCCGACGGGTTCGTTCGTCATCAACGGTACGGAGCGCGTGATCGTCTCGCAGCTTCACCGTTCACCTGGCGTGTTCTTCGAGCACGACAAGGGCAAGACGCACAGCTCCAGCAAGCTGCTGTTCTCGGCGCGGATCATTCCTTACCGCGGTTCGTGGCTCGACTTCGAATTCGATCCGAAGGACGTGCTGTACTTCCGCGTCGACCGTCGCCGTAAGATGCCGGTCACGATTCTGCTGAAGGCCATCGGTCTTTCGCCGGAACAAATCCTCGCGAACTTCTTTGTCTTCGACAATTTCCAGTTGATGAGCGAAGGCGCGCAGATGGAATTCGTTCCTGAGCGTCTGCGCGGCGAAGTCGCGCGCTTCGACATCCAGGATCGCGAAGGCAATGTCATCGTGACGAAGGATAAGCGGATCAACGCGAAGCACATCCGCGACATCGAAAACGCCAAGACGAAATTCATCTCGGTGCCCGAGGAGTATCTGCTCGGCCGCGTGCTGGCGAAGAACGTGATCGATCCGGAAACAGGCGAAGTGATCGCGAACGCCAACGAAGAAATCACCGAAGGCGTGCTCGAGAAGCTGCGTGAGGCGAAGGTCAAGGACATCCAGACGCTCTACACGAACGATCTGGACCAGGGTCCGTACATCTCGTCGACGCTGCGTATCGATGAAACCGCGGACAAGATGGCCGCGCGTATCGCCATTTACCGCATGATGCGTCCGGGCGAACCGCCGACCGAAGAAGCGGTCGAGGCGCTGTTCAACCGTCTGTTCTACAGCGAAGAAGCGTACGACCTTTCAAAGGTCGGCCGTATGAAGTTCAACCGCCGCGTGGGCCGCGATGAAATCGTCGGACCGATGACGCTGCAGGACGATGACATCCTCGCGACCATCAAGATTCTCGTCGAGCTGCGTAACGGCAAGGGCGAAGTGGACGATATCGACCACTTGGGCAATCGTCGTGTGCGTTGCGTCGGCGAACTGGCGGAAAACCAGTTCCGCGCGGGTCTCGTGCGTGTCGAACGTGCCGTGAAGGAACGCCTCGGCCAGGCCGAAAGCGAAAACCTGATGCCGCACGACCTGATCAACTCGAAGCCGATTTCGTCGGCCATTCGCGAGTTCTTCGGTTCGTCGCAGCTTTCGCAGTTTATGGACCAGACCAACCCGCTGTCGGAAATCACGCACAAGCGTCGCGTTTCCGCACTGGGACCGGGCGGTCTGATGCGCGAGCGCGCAGGCTTCGAAGTCCGCGACGTGCATCCGACCCATTATGGCCGCGTGTGCCCGATCGAAACGCCGGAAGGTCCGAACATCGGTCTGATCAACTCGCTGGCGCTGTACGCGCACCTGAACGAATACGGCTTCCTCGAAACGCCGTATCGCAAGGTCGTGGATAGCAAGGTGACGGACCAGATCGACTATCTGTCGGCGATCGAAGAAGGCCGTTACGTGATCGCTCAGGCGAACGCGGCAGTCGGCGAAGACGGTACGCTGACCGACGAACTCGTGTCCTCGCGTGAAGCGGGCGAAACGATGATGGTTACGCCGGACCGCATCCAGTACATGGACGTGGCGCCGTCGCAGATCGTGTCGGTGGCGGCATCGCTGATTCCGTTCCTCGAGCACGACGACGCGAATCGCGCGTTGATGGGCTCGAACATGCAGCGTCAGGCCGTGCCGTGTCTGCGTCCGGAAAAACCGGTCGTCGGTACGGGCATCGAACGTACGGTGGCGGTGGACTCGGGTACGACGGTTCAGGCGTTCCGTGGTGGCGTGGTGGATTACGTCGATGCGGGCCGTATCGTGATTCGCGTGAACGACGAAGAAGCGCTCGCGGGCGACGTCGGCGTGGACATCTACAACCTGATCAAGTACACGCGTTCGAACCAGAACACGAACATCAACCAGCGTCCGATCGCGAAGGTGGGCGACAAGGTTTTGCGCGGCGACGTGCTGGCCGATGGCGCTTCGACGGATCTGGGCGAGCTCGCGCTTGGCCAGAACATGCTGGTCGCGTTCATGCCGTGGAACGGCTACAACTTCGAAGACTCGATTTTGATCTCGGAGAAAGTTGTTGCGGATGACCGTTATACGTCGATCCACATCGAAGAGCTGAACGTCGTTGCGCGTGACACCAAGCTCGGACCGGAAGAAATCACGTGCGATATTTCGAATCTCGCGGAAGTTCAGCTCGGCCGTCTGGACGAGTCGGGCATCGTGTACATCGGCGCGGAAGTCGAAGCAGGCGACGTGCTGGTCGGCAAGGTCACGCCGAAGGGCGAAACCCAGCTGACGCCGGAAGAAAAGCTGCTGCGCGCGATCTTCGGTGAAAAGGCGTCGGACGTGAAGGACACGTCGCTGCGCGTGCCGTCGGGCATGAGCGGCACGGTGATCGACGTGCAAGTGTTCACGCGCGAAGGCATCACGCGTGACAAGCGCGCGCAACAGATCATCGACGATGAACTGAAGCGTTATCGCCTCGATTTGAACGACCAGCTGCGTATCGTGGAAGGCGACGCGTTCTCGCGTCTCGCCCGTATGCTGAACGGCAAGGTCGCGAACGGCGGTCCGAAGAAGCTCCCGAAGGGCACGGCAATCGACCTCGCGTACCTCGAAGACCTCGACCACTACCACTGGTTCGACATCCGCCTCGCGGACGAAGAAGCGGCGGCTCAACTGGAAGCGATCAAGGACTCGATCGAACAAAAGCGTCACCAGTTCGATCTCGCGTTCGAAGAAAAGCGCAAGAAGCTCACGCAAGGCGACGAACTGCCGCCGGGCGTGCTGAAGATGGTCAAGGTGTATCTCGCGGTCAAGCGTCGTCTGCAGCCTGGCGACAAGATGGCGGGTCGCCACGGTAATAAGGGTGTCGTGTCGAAGATCGTGCCGATCGAAGACATGCCGTACATGGCCGATGGCCGTCCGGCCGACGTCGTGCTCAACCCGCTCGGCGTGCCGTCGCGGATGAACGTGGGTCAGATTCTCGAAGTGCATCTGGGCTGGGCCGCGAAGGGTTTGGGCTGGCGCATCGGCGAGATGATGCAGCGTCAGGCGAAGATCGAAGAACTGCGTGTGTTCCTGACGAAGATCTACAACGAGTCGGGCCGCAAGGAAGAGCTGGAAAGCTTCTCCGACGACGAGATCCTCGAACTGGCGAAGAACCTGCGCGGAGGCGTTCCGTTCGCCACTCCAGTTTTCGACGGCGCAACGGAAGACGAAATGTCGCGCGCGCTGGATCTGGCTTACCCGGACGAGATCGCGACGAACCTTGGCATGACGCCGTCGAAGAACCAGGTCACGCTGTATGACGGCCGCACCGGCGAAGCATTCGAGCGCACGGTCACGGTCGGCTACATGCACTACCTGAAGCTGCACCACTTGGTCGACGACAAGATGCACGCGCGTTCGACCGGTCCGTACTCGCTCGTCACGCAGCAGCCGCTGGGTGGTAAGGCGCAGTTCGGTGGTCAGCGCTTCGGTGAAATGGAAGTGTGGGCACTCGAGGCGTATGGCGCGTCGTATGTGCTGCAGGAAATGCTGACGGTCAAGTCGGACGACGTGACAGGCCGGACCAAGGTTTATGAGAACCTCGTCAAGGGTGATCACGTGATCGACGCGGGCATGCCGGAATCCTTCAACGTGTTGGTGAAGGAAATCCGCTCGCTCGGTATCGACATCGATCTGGACCGCAACTAATCGGACTACGGAGAGAAAGCAATGAAAGCTCTGCTCGATCTATTCAAGCAAGTCCAACAAGAAGAAGTTTTTGATGCGATCAAGATCGGCCTCGCGTCGCCCGACAAGATTCGTTCTTGGTCGTTCGGCGAAGTGAAGAAGCCGGAGACCATCAATTACCGCACGTTCAAGCCGGAACGGGATGGTCTGTTCTGCGCGAAGATTTTTGGTCCGATCAAGGATTACGAATGCCTTTGCGGCAAGTACAAGCGCCTGAAGCATCGCGGCGTGATCTGCGAGAAGTGCGGCGTCGAAGTGACGCTGGCGAAGGTGCGTCGCGAACGGATGGGCCACATCGAACTGGCCTCGCCGGTCGCGCACATCTGGTTCCTGAAGTCGCTGCCGTCGCGTTTGGGCATGGTGCTCGACATGACGCTGCGCGACATCGAGCGCGTGCTGTACTTCGAAGCATACGTGGTGATCGATCCGGGCATGACGTCGCTGAAAGCGCGGCAGATCATGACCGAAGAGGATTACTACAGCAAGGTCGAAGAGTACGGTGACGAATTCCGTGCCGAAATGGGTGCCGAAGGCGTGCGCGAACTGCTGCGCGCGATCAACATCGACGAACAGGTCGAAACGCTGCGCACGGAACTGAAGAACACCGGTTCCGAAGCGAAGATCAAGAAGTACGCGAAGCGCCTGAAGGTGCTCGAGGCATTCCAGCGTTCGGGCATCAAGCCTGACTGGATGGTCCTCGAAGTGCTGCCGGTGCTGCCGCCGGAACTGCGTCCGCTCGTGCCGCTGGACGGCGGCCGATTCGCGACGTCGGACCTGAACGACCTGTATCGCCGCGTGATCAACCGTAACAACCGGTTGAAGCGTCTGCTCGAACTGAAGGCGCCTGAAATCATCGTCCGCAACGAAAAGCGGATGCTGCAGGAAGCCGTCGATTCGCTGCTCGACAACGGCCGTCGCGGCAAGGCGATGACCGGCGCGAACAAGCGTTCGCTGAAGTCGCTTGCTGACATGATCAAGGGTAAGGGCGGCCGTTTCCGTCAGAACCTGCTGGGTAAGCGCGTGGACTACTCGGGCCGTTCGGTGATCGTGGTCGGCCCGACGCTCAAGCTGCATCAGTGCGGTCTGCCCAAGCTGATGGCGCTCGAACTGTTCAAGCCGTTCATCTTCAACAAGCTGGAAGTGATGGGCGTCGCGACGACCATCAAGGCTGCGAAGAAGGAAGTCGAGAACCAGACGCCGGTGGTGTGGGACATCTTGGAAGAGGTGATCCGCGAACATCTGGTCATGCTGAACCGCGCGCCGACGCTGCACCGTCTCGGCATTCAGGCTTTCGAGCCGGTGCTGATCGAAGGTAAGGCTATTCAGCTGCACCCGCTCGTTTGCGCGGCGTTCAACGCCGACTTCGACGGTGACCAGATGGCCGTTCACGTGCCGTTGTCGCTCGAAGCGCAGATGGAAGCGCGCACGCTCATGCTGGCGTCGAACAACGTCCTGTTCCCGGCCAACGGCGATCCGTCGATCGTGCCGTCGCAGGATATCGTGCTGGGTCTTTACTACGCATCGCGTGAAGCGGTGAACGGCAAGGGCGAAGGCATGACGTTCACGGGCGTGTCGGAAGTGATCCGCGCGTACGAGAACAAGGAAGTCGAGCTGGCTTCGCGCGTCAACGTGCGGATCACCGAAATGGTGGCGAACGAAGGCACGAGCGAAGGCGCGCCGAAGTTCGTGCCGAAGATCTCGCTGTACGCGACGACCGTCGGCCGTTCGATCCTGTCGGAGATCCTGCCGCCGGGTCTGCCGTTCACGGTGCTGAACAAGCCGCTGAAGAAGAAGCAGATTTCACAGCTGATCAACACGGCATTCCGCAAGTGCGGTCTGCGCGAAACGGTGATTTTCGCCGACCAGCTGATGCAGATGGGTTTCCGCCTCGCAACGCGCGCCGGCATCTCGATTTGCGTGGACGACATGCTCGTGCCGCCGCAGAAAGAAACGATCGTCGGCGACGCTGCGAAGAAGGTGAAGGAATACGACCGCCAGTACATGTCGGGTCTCGTCACGGCGCAAGAGCGTTACAACAACGTGGTCGACATCTGGTCGGCGACGTCGGAAAGCGTCGGCAAGGCGATGATGGAGCAGCTCGCAACCGAGCCGGTCACGGATCGTGATGGCAACGAAACGAAACAGGAGTCGTTCAACTCCATCTACATGATGGCCGACTCGGGCGCACGTGGTTCCGCGGTGCAGATTCGTCAGCTCGCTGGTATGCGCGGCCTGATGGCGAAGCCGGATGGTTCGATTATCGAAACACCGATTACCGCGAACTTCCGCGAAGGTCTGAACGTGTTGCAGTACTTCATCTCGACCCACGGTGCACGGAAGGGTCTGGCTGATACGGCACTAAAGACCGCGAACTCGGGTTACCTGACGCGTCGTCTCGTGGACGTGACGCAGGATCTGGTCGTCGTCGAAGATGATTGCGGCACGTCGAACGGCGTGGCGATGAAGGCGTTGGTCGAAGGCGGTGAAGTTGTCGAAGCGCTGCGTGACCGTATTCTCGGTCGCGTCGCGGTGGCGGACGTCATCAATCCAGAAACGCAGGAAACGATCTACGCTTCGGGCGATCTGCTCGACGAAGACGCGGTCGAAGAAATCGAACGTCTGGGTATCGACGAAGTGCGCGTGCGCACGCCGCTGACCTGCGAAACGCGCTATGGCCTGTGCGCCGCGTGCTACGGCCGCGATCTGGGCCGCGGTTCGCGCGTGAACGTCGGTGAGGCAGTCGGTGTGATCGCTGCTCAGTCGATCGGTGAGCCGGGCACGCAGCTGACCATGCGTACGTTCCACATCGGTGGTGCGGCATCGCGTGCGGCGGTGGCTTCGACGGTGGAAGCGAAGTCGAACGGTACGGTGCGCTTCACGGCCACGATGCGTTACGTCATGAATGCGAAGGGCGAGCAGGTCGTCATTTCGCGTTCGGGCGAGGCGATCATCGCGGACGACCTCGGTCGCGAGCGTGAACGTCACAAGATTCCTTACGGCGCGACGCTGCTGCAGCTCGACGGCGCGACCATCAAGGCTGGTGCGCAACTGGCGCAATGGGATCCGTTGACGCGTCCGATCATCACCGAGTGGGGCGGTACGGTGAAGTTCGAAAACGTCGAAGAAAGCGTGACGGTAGCGAAGCAGATCGACGATGTGACCGGTCTTTCGACCCTGGTCGTGATCGACGTGAAGCGTCGCGGCTCGCAGGCTTCGAAGAGCGTGCGTCCGCAGGTGAAACTGCTCGACGCGAACGGCGAGGAAGTGAAGATCCCGAACACCGAGCATTCGGTGCAGATCGGCTTCCAGGTCGGTGCACTGATCACCGTGAAGGATGGTCAGCAAGTGCAGGTCGGTGAAGTGCTGGCGCGTATCCCGGTTGAAGCGCAGAAGACGCGTGACATTACCGGTGGTCTGCCGCGTGTGGCCGAACTGTTCGAAGCGCGCTCGTCGAAGGACGCGGGTATTCTCGCGGAAGTCACGGGCACGACGTCGTTCGGTAAGGACACAAAGGGCAAGCAACGTCTCGTTATCACGGACCTCGAAGGCAATCAGCACGAGTTCCTGATCGCGAAGGAAAAGCAGGTGCTGGTCCACGACGGTCAGGTTGTCAACAAGGGCGAAATGATCGTGGACGGCCCGGCCGATCCGCACGACATCCTGCGTCTGCAGGGTATCGAGGCGTTGTCGCGCTATATCGTGTCCGAAGTGCAGGACGTGTACCGTCTGCAAGGCGTGAAGATCAACGACAAGCACATCGAAGTGATCGTGCGTCAGATGCTTCGCCGCGTGCAGATCGTCGATAACGGCGATACGCGTTTCATCCCTGGCGAACAAGTCGAGCGTTCGGACATGCTCGACGAGAACGACAAGATGATCGCGGAAGACAAGCGTCCGGCCACATACGACAACGTGCTGCTCGGTATCACGAAGGCGTCGCTGTCGACCGATTCGTTCATTTCCGCGGCATCGTTCCAGGAAACGACCCGCGTGCTGACCGAAGCGGCGATCATGGGCAAGCGCGACGATCTGCGTGGCCTGAAGGAAAACGTGATCGTCGGCCGTTTGATTCCGGCCGGTACGGGTCTCGCGTTCCACAAGGCGCGCAAGACGAAGGAAACGGCGGATCGCGAACGCTTCGATCAAATCGCTGCCGAAGAGGCATTCGATTTCGGTACGCCGGAAACCCCGGCAGCGGAGCGGCAGCCGCATACGACGGGCGAGTAATCGTCTCTTCGTCGCAGTAGCATGAAACCGCCCGGCATCGCGCCGGGCGGTTTTTTTCGTGCGTCCGTTTCGCGCCGATCCCCTCGGCCGAACGGCTAACGCGGTTTTTGTGCGCGCATGCATTGGTAGAATTCGTTATCTCCCACGCTGCATCGCGTCTTCCCGCTCATGTCCCGCTCGCTCGAAATACTCAACGAAATCTTCGGCTACCCCGCGTTTCGCGGCCAACAGGCGGAGATCGTCGAACATGTCGCGGGCGGGGGCGATTGTCTCGTCTTGATGCCCACCGGCGGCGGCAAGTCGCTCTGCTATCAGATTCCGTCGCTCGTGCGGCGCGAGGCGGGGTTCGGCGCGGGCATCGTCGTATCGCCGTTGATCGCGCTGATGCAGGATCAGGTCGCCGCGCTGACCGAAGTCGGCGTGCGCGCGGCGTATCTCAACTCCACGCTGTCGGGCGCCGAAGCCGCCGCGACCGAGCGCGCGCTGC
>LFMX01000079.1 GCA_001184405.1 Candidatus Burkholderia humilis | reverse complement strand
GCAACGGCGAGATCGACTTGCTCTACGTCGCGCCCGAACGCCTGATGACGCCGCGCTTTCTCGATTTGCTCGACAGCGCGCCCGTCGGCCTTTTCGCTATCGACGAAGCGCATTGCGTGTCGCAATGGGGCCACGATTTCCGGCCCGAGTACATTCAGCTTTCCGTACTGCACGAACGTTTTCCGAACGTGCCGCGTATCGCGCTGACCGCCACCGCCGACGCCATCACGCGCGATGAAATCGTGCATCGCTTGGCGCTGGATGACGCGCGCATCTTCGTGTCCAGTTTCGATCGGCCAAACATTCGGTATCGGATCGTCGAAAAGGACAACGCGCGGTCGCAGTTGCTCGACTTCATCCGCGCGGAACACACGAACAAGGACGGCACGACGGACGCGGGCGTCGTGTATTGCCTGTCGCGTCGCAAGGTCGAGGAAACGGCGGACTGGCTGAAGTCGCAGGGCGTGCGCGCGCTGTCGTATCACGCGGGCATGGAGTTCGAAACGCGTCAGAAGCATCAGGAGATGTTTCAGCGCGAGGAAGGCATCGTCATGTGCGCGACGATCGCGTTCGGCATGGGGATCGACAAGCCGGACGTGCGCTTTGTCGCGCATCTCGATTTGCCGAAGAGCGTCGAGGGCTATTACCAGGAGACCGGCCGCGCGGGTCGCGACGGCATGCCAGCGAACGCCTGGATGGCCTACGGTCTCGGCAATGTCGTGCAGCAGCGCAAGATGATCGACGAATCCGAAGCCGACGACGCGCATAAACGTGTGCAGACGGGCAAGCTCGACGCGCTGCTCGGCCTGTGCGAAGTGGCGTCGTGCCGGCGCGTGCGGCTGCTCGCGTATTTCGGCGAAGCGAGCAAACCGTGCGGTAATTGCGATACGTGTCTCGAGCCGCCCGCATCGTTCGATGCCACGCGCGAAGCGCAAATGGCCCTTTCGTGTGTGTATCGCACGCAAAGGGCGAGCGGGTTTCACTTCGGCGCGGGGCATCTGATCGACATTCTGCGTGGCACGCGCAGCGAAAAAGTGCTTCAGCGCGGCCACGAGAAAATTTCGACGTTCGGTGTCGGCGCGGCGCTGTCCGAGCCCGAATGGCGTGCGGTGTTCCGGCAACTGGTGGCGTTCGGCTATCTTGCCGTCGATCACGAAGGCTTCGGCTCGCTCGTTTTGACCGATGCCAGCAAGCCCGTGCTCAAAGGCGAAGAGCACGTCACGCTGCGCAAGTACGTAAAACCGACGCGCACGCGCCAATCATCCAGCCGAACCGGCGAACGCGCCGATCCGACCGCCGGCATGTCACCGCGCGAAAAGTCGCGCTGGGAGCGCCTGCGAGCATGGCGCGCCGAAACCGCGAAAAGCGATGGCGTGCCCGCCTACGTCATTTTCCACGATGCGACGCTCGCGGAAATCGCTCGCAGTGGTTCCGATACCATCGACGATTTGCGACACATTCCGGGCATCGGCATACGAAAACTGGAGCGTTTCGGCGACGAATTGCTCGATGTCGTCGGTTCCGACTAACGCAATGCACACCGAATCACTCGGAAAAGTCCTCAACGTATTGACCCGATTGGGTTTTTCGGACTAGCATATTGGGTTCTCGTTCTTGGTCCGTCTGCGCGGCCGGTTTTGTGTCGAACACAGCCTGCATGTCGTCTGCGAAACCACCTGCGAGAACGTCGAAAGCGCGGTTCGAAACGCTTTGCCCGTAGCGAATCGCGCCGAATTTGATCATTTTTAGGATTAGACAATGCCAACCATCAATCAACTGGTTCGCAAAGGCCGCACGTCGGAAACGACGAAGAGCAAGTCGCCGGCCCTGCAGGACTGCCCGCAACGTCGCGGCGTGTGCACCCGCGTGTACACTACGACGCCGAAGAAGCCGAACTCGGCACTTCGTAAAGTTGCAAAGGTTCGTCTCACCAATGGTTTCGAAGTCATTTCGTACATCGGCGGTGAAGGCCACAACCTGCAAGAGCACTCGGTCGTGCTGATTCGCGGCGGCCGTGTGAAGGACTTGCCGGGTGTGCGTTATCACATGGTTCGCGGCTCGCTGGATACCCAGGGCGTCAAGGATCGTAAGCAAGCGCGCTCGAAGTACGGTGCGAAGCGCGCCAAGGCTGGCAAGTAAGTCGCCGGTCTGCTGTCAAGAATCAGGTCGCCGCAAGGCGGTTTTAGGCGGTGGTGCCGGAATAGCCGGTGCTGTCGAGTAAGTGGTCACCCGGCCAAGCTGGTTTAGTCGAATAGATGGATCGGGTTAGTTGGTGGCCGCGGAGCAGACAAGCTGCTCCAACTGAAAAAGTAAAGGAAGAATCATGCCGCGTCGTCGCGAAGTCCCTAAGCGGGAAGTGTTGCCGGATCCGAAGTTCGGTAACGTAGATGTAGCCAAGTTCATGAACGTGCTGATGCTCTCCGGCAAGAAGTCGGTTGCCGAGCGTATCGTGTACGGCGCTTTTGAACAGATCCAGACCAAGGGTGGCAAGGACCCGCTGGAAGTGTTCACGGTTGCGCTCAACAACGTGAAGCCGGTGGTCGAAGTGAAGAGCCGTCGCGTTGGTGGTGCCAACTATCAGGTTCCGGTCGAAGTGCGTCCCTCGCGTCGTATGGCATTGGCGATGCGTTGGTTGCGTGAAGCCGCGAAGAAGCGCAGCGAAAAGTCGATGGCCCTGCGTCTGGCAGGTGAACTCTCGGAAGCGGCGGAAGGCCGTGGTGGCGCAATGAAGAAGCGCGACGAAGTTCACCGCATGGCGGAGGCCAACAAGGTATTCTCGCACTTCCGTTTCTAAGCTCCCGCTTAAGGGCATAACGGAATATCAGGGCGGGTGCGCTACTCCAGGCGCCTCGCCCGTTTGTGTTAGGACATGCCGGCATTTGCCGGCGTGTAGACCGAAAAAGGATCCAAAGTGGCTCGCAAGACACCTATCGAGCGCTACCGCAATATCGGTATTAGCGCTCACATCGACGCCGGCAAAACGACGACGACCGAGCGCATCCTGTTCTACACGGGCGTGAACCACAAGATCGGTGAAGTTCACGACGGCGCAGCAACGATGGACTGGATGGAGCAGGAGCAGGAGCGCGGCATCACCATCACGTCGGCTGCTACCACGGCCTTCTGGAAGGGCATGGGCGGCAACTATCCCGAGCACCGCATCAACATCATCGACACCCCGGGGCACGTGGACTTCACGATCGAAGTGGAGCGCTCGATGCGCGTCCTCGACGGCGCGTGCATGGTCTACTGTGCAGTGGGCGGCGTGCAGCCGCAGTCGGAAACGGTGTGGCGCCAGGCGAACAAGTACAAGGTTCCCCGTCTCGCGTTCGTCAACAAGATGGACCGTACCGGCGCGAACTTCTTCAAGGTCTATGACCAGCTGAAGAACCGCCTGAAGGCGAACCCGGTTCCCGTCGTCGTGCCGATCGGCGCGGAAGAAAACTTCAAGGGTGTCGTCGACCTCCTGAAGATGAAGGCGATCATTTGGGACGAAGCGTCGCAAGGCACGAAGTTCGGCTACGTCGACATCCCGGCTGAACTCGTTGACACGTGCAACGAGTGGCGCGAAAAGATGATCGAGTCGGCTGCCGAAGCCAGCGAAGAGCTGATGGAAAAGTACCTCGGCGGTGAAGAACTGTCGGAAGCGGAAATCGTCAAGGCGATCCGCGGCCGGACCATCGCATGCGAAATCCAGCCGATGCTGTGCGGCACCGCGTTCAAGAACAAGGGCGTGCAGCGCATGCTCGACGCCGTGATCGACTTCCTGCCGTCGCCGGTCGACATTCCGCCGGTTACGGGCGAACTCGAAAACGGTGAGAAGGCCGAGCGCCGCGCAGCCGACGACGAGAAGTTCTCGTCGCTGGCGTTCAAGATCATGACTGACCCGTTCGTCGGCCAGCTGATCTTCTTCCGCGTGTACTCGGGCGTTGTGAATTCGGGTGACGCCGTGCTGAACGCGACCAAGGACAAGAAGGAACGTCTCGGCCGTATTCTGCAGATGCACGCGAACCAGCGCGAAGAAATCAAGGAAGTGCGTGCGGGCGACATCGCGGCAGCCGTTGGTCTGAAGGAAGCGACCACGGGCGACACGCTGTGCGATCCGCAGCATCCGATCGTTCTGGAACGTATGATTTTCCCGGAACCGGTGATTTCGCAGGCAGTAGAGCCGAAGACGAAGGCTGACCAGGAAAAGATGGGCCTGGCGTTGAACCGTCTCGCACAGGAAGACCCGTCGTTCCGCGTCCAGACGGATGAGGAATCGGGCCAGACCATCATTTCGGGCATGGGCGAGCTCCACCTCGAAATTCTGGTCGACCGCATGAAGCGCGAATTCAACGTGGAAGCGACCGTCGGCAAGCCGCAGGTTGCGTACCGCGAAACCATTCGCACGACGGCAGCAGACGTCGACGGCAAGTTCGTCAAGCAATCGGGTGGTCGCGGCCAGTATGGTCACGCGGTCATCACGCTCGAGCCGAACGAGCAGGGCAAGGGCTACGAGTTCCTGGGCGAGATCAAGGGCGGCGTGATCCCGCGCGAATACATTCCGGCCGTGGACAAGGGTATCCAGGAAACGCTGAAGTCGGGCGTGCTGGCAGGTTTCCCGGTTGTGGACGTGAAGGTTCACCTGACGTTCGGTTCGTACCACGACGTTGACTCGAACGAAAACGCGTTCCGTATGGCCGGTTCGATGGCCTTCAAGGAAGCAATGCGCAAGGCAAGCCCGGTCATCCTCGAACCGATGATGGCTGTGGAAGTCGAAACGCCGGAAGACTATATGGGCAACGTGATGGGCGACCTGTCGGGCCGTCGCGGTATCGTCCAAGGCATGGAAGACATGGTTGGCGGCGGCAAGATCGTTCGCGCCGAAGTGCCGCTGTCGGAAATGTTCGGCTATTCGACGTCGCTGCGTTCGCTGACGCAAGGCCGTGCAACGTACACGATGGAATTCAAGCACTATGCTGAAGCTCCGCGTAACGTTTCCGAAGCGATCATCAACGCCAAGGGTAAGTAATACCCGCATGTAATTCGGCGCAAGCCACAAGCTTTAACCGATAACCAAACTTTGAAAGAAGGTAATCATGGCCAAAGGTAAATTCGAGCGGACCAAGCCGCACGTGAACGTGGGCACGATCGGTCACGTTGACCACGGCAAGACCACGCTGACGGCAGCAATCACGACGGTTCTCACGCAAAAGTTCGGCGGCGGAACAATGCGATATTATTATTTTAGTCGCGCACTGGGGGTATGAGCACGAACATTGGCCAAATTTTCACCAACGAATTAATGCATATCGATTAATTGAGATGGGGGTGGATGTTATTTTTGGCCACTCCCCGCACGTCGTACAGCCAGTTGAATATGTTTCAATTGATGGATTCGATAAAGATTGCCCCACCCAATTGTCACGCGGCGGGGAGCCGAGACAAGCAGTTATATTGTATTCTGTGGGTAACGCATTATCGTATATGATGGGCAGGGAAGCAAAAAGTGGAGTTTTTCCAAAACTAACATTCCGCCTAAAACAGGGCACAAGTCGGAAACGGCTGGAAATCAAGTCGATGAAAATTTTGCCTGTAAAAACACAGATGACAAAAGAAGGTTGTAAAATTTTTGAAATAAAAAATTGCGCCAAATATTTTTGGCATCGATTTTTAAAGATTTAAGTTGATCACTTGTAATTTTTATATTGACCGGAAGCGTATGATCTTGAATCAATGTCAAAGCTACTCTCGAATTTCCACCTCTCGGCCAAGTTGAATACGGCCTTAAAGATAAAGATATGCTTCTCATAGCCGTTCCTTATATAGGCACCACCCGTTTGCCAAGGAGAGCTTGCATTCTGACGGTTAGATCGGTTGCATGCTTATATTCGGCTCGTCAGTCGGTCCTGAATAATTATATTGAGCGCCGATGGCACTCATGTGCAGGTAATTTCCCAAGCGGGCGATTAAGCAAAGCGACAAGAACAAGGACGTAAAAAAGCCGCAGTTTCCTGAGGATCATGCGCAGGTTGTGGCCCGCACCGCACAGCACCGCGTGAATCGCGTCGCCGAGCGCGCCCTTTAGCCAGTTCCGGTCAAGTTTGCCATCCGCTTTCATGTGCCCGATGGTAGGCTCGATCGCGCTACGCCTCTTCGGATCATTGCGCGCAACGTGCGTGTGATACCGCGGCGCAGCCCCGGGTGATAGATCGTCACGCCTTGCACCGCAACGCCTTTGTAGTCCGCATTGCCGGTAGCGTAACATCCATTTGATACACCGTCTGGTGAATCGGACTCCCTCTCAGCGGAATTCCCCGCCGCTTGTGCCTTCTGGTAGCGCGTGATCCATTCCCGTAAGAGGTTCGGGTTCAAGCCATATTCCATCGCCGTACGCTGATCCGAACCGCCGTGTACGGACCCGTACGCACGGTGGTGTGGGAGGGGCCGGGCCGCGAGGCCTGCCACTATCCCGATTGCGCGCGGCGCTTAAAGATCGATCAGCCAGGCGCCGCTAAAATGGGCCAAAACGGTAAGGGGACACAAAAAGGCGATCTTTTCGCTGTTTTCGACATCGGCGAATCTCTACACTCCATCTATCACCCGCGTCACCGACGCATCGACCTTGCCGGCTTCCAGCCGGCATTTTTCTGATCGCTGTATTCATACCCCACAGGGACCACGTCCCTACGGGCGTAGTCTTTTTGGGGCTTCTCAATTTTTCATTGGAAGCCGTCATGAAAGTCACGCCCTCTCAACTCACCGAACTTCTCTCGCTGTACGTACCAAAGCGCCTGCCGGTGCTGATCACTGGCCGTCCCGGTATCGGCAAGAGCGACATCGTCGAACAGACCGCGCCAGCGACTGATCACGAACTGCTCATCAGCCATCCGGTCGTCGAGGATCCGACCGACTCGAAAGGGTTGCCGTTCCCCTCGGCCGACGGCACAACCGCGAAATTCTTGCCCTTCGGAGATCTGGAACGTGCGATGACTGCCAGACGACCGCTCATCTGGTGCTTGGATAACCTTGGGCAGGCCTCGCCCGCTGTGCAAGCCGCCAAGATGCAACTGTTACTTGCGCGGCGGGTCGGCGAACACGTGCTGCCGCCGCAGGTGACGTTCCTAGCGGCTACCAACCACCGCACGGACAACGCCGGTGTGTCGAGCATCCTCGATCCGGTGATTTCCTGTTTCGCAACGGTAGTCGAACTGGAACCGTCGATCGACGGCTGGACGCAGTGGGCCGTGCGCGAAAACATCCCGCCCGCGCTGATCGCGTTCCTGCGTTTCCGCCCGGACTTGCTGTCCGTGCAGAAAACGTCGCGCGATATCGAGAACACGCCGAGTCCGCGTAGCTGGGGGTTCGTGGCGAAAACCATGGATGTAGTCCCCAAGCACCTGGAGCTGATCTCCTACGCCGGGTTGGTAGGAGAGGGTGCGGCGACCGAACTCGTCGGCTTCCTCCAGATCTTCCGCGAACTGCCGCAGCCGGACGCGATTCTGCTCGCACCGGATACGGCCATGATTCCGACGATGCCGGCGGTGCTGTATGCGACCGCAGCCGCGCTCGCGGCGCGTGCGACCGATGCGAATTTCGATCGGATCGTGCGTTACACCGAGCAGCTCATTGGCGAAGGTCATCGCGAATTAGCGGCGCTATTGGTGAGAGATGCTGTCCAACGCTCACCGCAGATCCAGAACTCGTATGCCTTCATCACGGCGCAAGGCGGCGAGATCGGCAAGATCATCCGCGGCGAATAAGCCGGTTTCCGTTTCATTCTCTCAGCTTCACTTCACCTCTTGGCCCTGTCGTGTCTTCGGACGCACAGGGCCTTTTTCTTTGCCTCATCCATTCCCATTTCTATACGGAGTTTTCTCATGGACATCACTTCCATTCAATCGAAGGTCATGCTCTGCTCAGTCACGATTTCCACTTGGATCGCTCGCCGTTACGACGGCAAGGTGACCGAGGAGGTCGAGAACAAGCGCCACACGAAGGGCATCGGCAGATTTAATAAACGTCTGTTGCCCGAGCACGCGCCGAACTTCGCTGAAGTCGTGACGCTGGCCGTGCGCATCCGCTCGTATTTCTACGACCACACCCTGAAATACGACCAGTTGGGCGTGCACCTGCTGCCGACGATGGTCTACATGGACTTCGCCGAAAAGATGCGCTCGTTGAAAGACGAGTTCGACTTGGCGGTCTCCGTGTTTCTGAACGACTATCTCAACCTGAAGGAGGCTGCTCGCGAAGAACTGAACGGGCTGACGACGCTCAAGAGCGAGCTCGACCAGCACGTTCTGGCGTCGATCGCCACGGCGAACGACGACCTGGTGCGCCGTCTCTACGAAGCGGTCTCACAGATGGCCAACCGCCTGTACGCGACAGGTAACGTCCGACTGGATGTCGCCAACAACGTGCGCGAGTTGTGCGCGTTGCTGCCGAAGCTCAACTTCTCGAACGACCCGCAACTGACGCACATCCTCGAGCAGGCCAAGACGCATCTGGCGGTTCACACGGGCGCGGAGTTGAAGGATTCGCGCGTGCTTCGTTCTCAGGTGGCCAGCAAGGCGCAGGAGATCGAAGGGTTGATGGCCGCGTTCATGGGCATGCAGCCGGAGCCGATGGAAGTCGAATCTGACCGTTCGCTGCAATTGCGCCTCGTCGCTTAAGGGGGCGTCATGGACCGCAGCGATCTTGTGCTGGGCAGTAGCGCGGTCCATCCGCGCATTGCCCGGCAGCGAACCGAGCTCGTTCTCTCGCAGCCATTCTTTGGGGCGCTCGCGCTCCGATTAAATGTCCGCGAGGATCCGTCTGCCAAGACGTTTTGGGTGGATGGCGAGACGATGGGCTATAACCCTGACTATCTTGATTCGTTGAGCGACCTGGAAGTGCGCGGTGTCGTCGCGCACGAGGTCCTGCATGTGGCCAATGGCCATTGCTGGCGGCAGGGCGCGCGGGACCCCGATCGATGGAACGATGCCTGTGACTATGCGATCAACCCGATCGTGCTGTCAGCCGGTATGGTTCTGCCTAAAGGGGCACTCGTCGATCCGCAGTACACGGGCAAGTCGGCCGAGGAGATCTATGGGTTGCTCACGCAGGAGGCCAAGCAGCAGCAACAGCCTCAGGCGCAAAGTCGATCGCCGCAGCAGAAGCCGGATCCACAGGACCAGCAGCCACCGAGCGCGCCCGACCAACCATCGCAGTCGAATGGGAAACAGGGTGGGGCGCAGGTGCAGCAGCCAAGTCAGCAACCCGCACAGCAGCCGGCCTCGAATCCGGGTTCCTTTGGTGAAGTCCGCCCCTATAAAGGGCCGGACAAGCCGGTAAAGGAAGCCGAATGGAAGGTCGCCGTGACGCAAGCTGCGAAAGCGGCTGCGATGCGCGGCAAGCTGCCCGGGGATCTGCAAGCGATGGTGGGTGAGGCGGTGCGGCCGATCATCGACTGGCACGCGGTGTTGCATCGCTTCGCGCAACAGAGCGCGGCATCCGACTACAGCTTCGCCACTCCGAATCGCCGGTATCTGCACCTCGGGTTCTATCTGCCCGCGCTGCACACGCCGGCGATCGGCGATGCGGTTTTTGTGCGGGACTCCAGCGGTTCGGTCTTCGACGAAACGCAAGCGCAGTTTGATGCGGAAATCCTTGCGGTTTTTCATTCGTTGAAACCTGTGCGTCTGATCGTGATGGACTGCGACACACGGGTAACACAGGTGCAAATCTTCGAGCGAGGCGACTTGCCGGAGATCAAGCCTGTGCGTGGCGGAGGCGGCACGGAATTCGTTGATCCATTCAATCGGGTAGCTCAGGAAGGCATGAATCCCGCCTTTTTGGTCTATCTCACTGACATGGATGGGCGGTTTCCGGCTGTCGCGCCGCATTACCCGGTGCTCTGGGCGTCCACCACGCCGCTTACGCGTGCGCATCGCGCACCCTTTGGCGAAACGGTGGAAGTCGTGTGTTAGACCGTAAGGCCTCGGAGGCGCACCTGAGCAGTAACTGATGACAAAAGCCCCCGCAACTCCGCGTTGCGGGGGCTTTTGCCTTCATACGCGAGGCTTCCGTGCAGTTCTCGCGGGCGTACCGGGCTGGTATCCGGCCAAAGCGGTGGGTGGCGCGCTCGAACGCCCCTAAAGTGGCATTTTGAACGAGCCGATCGTACCGACATACGATCTGCGCGAGCAGCGCGTACACGGCTTTTGACGTCACGATCCACTTCGCCGTCTTGCGGCCGCCATCGTAGACCTCCGACATGGCGCGGTTCGCGGCGCTGAGGATATCGAGGCTGAGTTCGCAGCCGGCCTCGTCAGACAGAAAACTGCAAAGCGGTATCGACTCGCTCACATTGTGCGCGGGGCCGATCTCATCAACTCCAATACGCAACGCGTCGAGCGAACAGTGCGCGATCAGCGAAAGCTGATCGGCGGTCGCGCGGGACATTGGTAGAAGCCGTTTTTTATCCAAACTTGCCCGCATTGCTTGAGGCGAGCGTTTAAATGTAACCGGTCGGGGCATAGCGATATCGGCTTGAATATGCGGCATGGCTAGGCACGATCAGCTCAATATAGCAAACTCCACAACACAGATTTTGTCGTCAGTTCGGGCGAAAGCGATGCGATTTTGGGGGGCTTTCCGGGAGGATAGCGATGACGTGTTAGCGATTTCGCCTTTGTGTGTGAGAGTCTGTTGCCGAGACTGCGCCAGAAGGCGCCACCGCATCACGCAGAAAGACGCGCGATATGACGCTTCTTTTGACCGTCCGTGCGTCCTTTTCAGCATCAAAAATATCGACATGTTAGATCGCTCACCCAGCATCGCATGTCCGACACTGCCGACAACCACGTTCTGAAGCTGCGCCCGCTCGAAGCGGAAGCGGTACGTATGTTCTTCCAGGCGCTTTCGCCCCTGCAGGAACTGCTGGATGCGCCCGACCTCGCGGAAATCATGATCAACGATTACCGCAACGTCTGGGTGGAGCGTCGCGGCGTGATGACGCGTGAGAACGTCGATCTGCGGCCGGAACACCTGGAAGGCGCAATCCACTCTCTCGCGTCTTCAGTCGAGAAGTCAGCCAAGGCTGGGAGTGACAAGGGCATTATCAACGCAGGTCACCAGAACCTGCGTATTGCGGCGGTTATGAGCCCGACCGCGATCGACAGGCACGCGCTAAGTATCCGCAAACACCGCGAATCGAAGCTCACGCTGCCCGACTACGTGAGCATGGGCGCATTTGCATCGGCCCATGCTCGTCCGGAATTCGCCGAGGCGATCCATTTCGAAGAGGGTATCGAAAACGAAGCGTTGATGCGCGCACTCGTGGCGCTCGTCCAGTCTCGCAAAAACATATTGGTGGCCGGCGGCACGTCAGCCGGCAAAACGACGTTCCTCAACGCGCTCATCGAGCAGATCCCGCCCGACCAGCGCGTCATCTCGATCGAAGACACGATGGAGTTGAAGTTGCACGTGCCAAACCGCGTGCGGTTTCTCTCAAACGCCGATACCAATGTGACGACGCAACTACTCGTCGCGCTCTGCCTGCGCTTTCGCCCCGACCGCATCATCGTTGGAGAAGTGCGAGGCGGCCAAGCATACGACCTTCTGCAGGCGCACACTGGCCACGACGGTGGTCTCGCGTCAATCCACGCCAATAACGGACGTACCGCGCTCAGCCGGTTGGAGTCGCTTGCCATGCTCGGCATCCCCACTGGCTCGCGATGGGAATTGGAAGACATGCGCAAGAACATCGCGGATTGTTTCAACTACGTCGTGCACTTCAAACGCACCGGCGAGATGCGGCACGTCTCCGAGATCCTCGAAATTCGAGGCTTCAAAGATAACGATTACGACCTACAACGAGTTTTTTAACGGGAGCATTACAAATGAAGGGAAAGAAGGTTTTAAACCGCGCAGCACCAGTTGCCAGGCGGTTGCGTCCGGGAAAACCGATGCTCGTCGGTGCACTGCTGAGTGTCGTTTCGATGGCCGCGATGGCCGCCAGCGACTACTCGTCGCTCACGGGGCTAACGAACATCATCTGCACGATCAGCAACCTGATCAGCGGCCCGTACCTGTACGGCATCGGCATTGTGTTGATCACGATCGGCGGCGTCGCGGTGGCCGAACTCGGAAAGCAACATCGCCAAGACCTTCTCGGTGGTGCTGGTGGACTAGGCATCGCCTCTGTCGCGGTGCCCATCATGCGCGATCACTTCCACATGGCAGTTGCCTGCTGATATGCCCCAGCACAAGGTGAGTCGGGGGCTGTCACTGCCGCGTCAGATTGGAGGCGCGGACCGGGGCTTGGCGATCTTCAACGGCACGTCTATATGAGCTGGAGCCCCGCGTTTCTCGTAGTCGGCGTCCTCGTGCACTTCTTCCTGCGCTGGAAAAGCTCGACTGACCCGTGGTGGCGGATCGTCATGCTGGTCTACAACCGCTATCCAGACGTCTACGAGCCGGGGCCGAGCGAGAAATTTAGCGCCAGATTCAAACGTCCGTACGGTTTCGATCAGGATTTGCCATGCTGAAAATGATGTTCACAAAGCGCGCCGTGCAGGAGATCGCGCCTTGGGCGACGCTGGTTACGCCCGAACTCGTGCTCAATAAAGACGGCTCGCTGCTGACCGTGTTCGAATTTGAAGGGGTGGATGCCGATTTGCCTAATCCGGGCGATATTACGTCGGCACGCGACAATCTAGATCATGCCTGCCGCAATTTCGATCATCGCGTGACCGCCTGGTGGCGCATGTCGCACCGGCGCGTAAAGGGCGCCATCGACGGCGAATTCTCATCGGCATCCTCCGCCCGAATCGATGCCATCAATCAGGCCAACATCGGCAGCGGCAAGTATTTTAAGAATTCGCACTCGCTCGCGCTCGCGTTCACGCCTGAGACGAGTATATCGCGCATCTTCGACAAGATCAGCTACCACATGACCGTGGGTGGTAAGAACCTGTTTGTCGCCATGTTCGAGGCGGCGAAAGACATGATCCTCGCACGCAGCGCCTTTACGTTCGACTTGACGAAGATCCAGAACGAGATCAAGCGATTTGAATCCGTTATCGACGGCTTCACGGGTGGCGACGCGCCTGAACATGAAGCACCTGCAACTGCAGAACATCCTGTCATTTCTGCACCAACGCGCGAATCCCTCCAGCCCTAAGCGCCGCGCGCGCTATCCGGTCACGATGCTCGACACGCATCTGACCGAAACCAAAGTGACAATCGGCGCGCCCGAGTTGATGTTCGAGTCCGCGCACGGCAAGGTGTATGCGCGCATCATTGGCGTCAAAGAGTGGATGGGCTTCCAGGAGGCGGCGCTCGATGTGCTGGCTCAAGTCGATGCGAAATTGGACGTGTGCGTGATGTTCCGCTTTCTCGACACCTCCCGAACAAGCAGCTATATCAAAAAGATTTGCGGCTTTTACAAGGTCGCAGCGTTCAATCCCGTCGCTATTTTGAAGCAGTGGGCAACGAAAGAAGAACAAAAGAACGACGAGGGGCGCGAGCTGCTCGCTAAGGAAGCGGGCGACGCGCTCGCCAAGCTCGACGCCGAGGGCCAGCAATACGGTTTCGCCAATATTTCCGTGGTGGTCTACGGCAACACCCCAGAAGAGTGCGAAGACGCCACGCGCCAGGTCGTAGGCGTCGTTGGCAATGCCGGTTTCGGCGTGATTCAGGAAAAGACGAATCTCTTCGCTTCCTGGAGCGCGATCTTGCCAGGTCGTTGGGATCAGCAGAAACGCCTGCAGTTCGTGGAAACGCCCGCGATCTCCGACATCGCGCCGCTCTGTAGCGTGGGCGAAGGCAAAAAGGTCAACGAGTGGCTGACGGAGCAATCGGGGGTCAAGACCGGCCCCCTCACGTGCCTGCCGACGCGCCACCGCATGCTGCAGTATGTTGATCTGCACCACCCGGGCGGTAAAGTGCATTTGCTCCTCGTTGGCCCCATCGGCGGTGGCAAATCGATCTTCCTGAACTATCTGATGGAGCAGACGGAACGCCACGGCGCGCGCCGCATTCGCTTCGACAAAGATCGTTCGACCCGTATCCCGACATTGCTCGCGGGTGGACGCTTTATTGACGCTACCGGTCGATTTGAGGCGGCGACCTCCGTCAATCCACTCTCCCTGATCGGCGACGAAGCGCACTGGTCTTACGTCGCCGACTGGGTACAACTCGTGATCGAGGGCGAAGATTACACCTGCACGCCGGCGCAGGAGACCGAAATCTACGAACGTATTCGCACCCTCGCGAAGGCCTACCCGACTGAGAAGTGGCGATTGTCCGGTCTGATCACTCTTTTGCCGGCGGAGCTTCGTGAGAGGCTTTTCGTGTGGACGGCAGGGCAGAAAAACGGCCGGTTCTTCGACCACGTGGAGGATGGCTTTTCAATCTCGGACAACCTCTCCATCGAGATGGGCGATCTATTTCAGAACTTCCCCGTCGCAGCAGCCTTGTTCATGGACTACGCCTTCTACCGGATCTCACAGATTCTGGATGGCAAGCGCTACACGGTGATCGAGATTGAGGAGGCGGGTTTCTTCTTCATCTACCCGAAGTTTTATGCCCGTCTGGAAACTTGGGCGGTCACGATTCGAAAGCTCAACGCGGCACTGCTGATGGCCACGCAGTCACTGGGACAACTGGCGCACGTGCCGAACTTCGAAATTCTCAAAGAGAATATCCCGAACATCATCTATCTGCCCAACAGCGACGCGATCAACAACCAGTCGCTCTACCGCGACATCTTCGGGCTGACGGCACATCAGATCAAGATGATTTCCGACGCTGTACCCAATCGCGATTATCTGTGGGTGACGGCGACGCAGACCCGCATGCTGCAGACCCAGTTCCCAAAGGAGTTGCTTGCTTACCTCCGCTCGGACGGACGCGCGCAAGTCCTGCTCGACAAGCATGTGATGTCGGGCAGCCCGCACTGGCAGCAGGACTACGTGTGCGACGTGCTCGCGAATGCCTAACACGCAAATCAAGCTTGAACCAGAGGCTTCTGCCATGATGAAAAAACTTTTACGCTGCATCGCTGCTACCGCTATTCTGACCGTCGGCTTGGTGCAACACGCCGACGCGAATCTGCCCGTGTTCGACGCCTCCAACTTCATCCAAAACACGATGACCGCGGCGGCGGCTGTCAAAGGTGAGGCTTATCAGGATAGCAATTTGATCTACCAGTACCAGATGATGCTCAATCAGCTCAATCAGCTCAAGCAGGCGACTAACCTCAGTCCTGCCGCGATGCTGGCTCAGGTCACAAGCATCAAGAGCGATATCACGGATCTCACGAAATACATCAACGCACTCAATGATCTCTATGGCGGTCTGCAGAGCAATGCTGAATACGCCAATAAGGTGCAAGCGCTGATCACGCAATCCGGCAAGACACCGGAACAATGGTTTGCGGACCAAAACACATTGCTGCAGAACAACGACAAGACAGCCAAGCAGCTGTTCCAACAGGGTAACGATGTGATTCGCACGTCGGCACGCTTGCCAAACGCCGGCAGGAGATTCAAGACCAGTTGAACATGTCCCCAACGATGGAAGCCACGGCGCAATTGACGACGCACATGCTGGACATCATTTCAAGTCAAAACGGTGATTTGATTTCAATGATGGCGGCCAAGCAACGCAGCGACGCGGTGAAGGATTCGGCGACCGTGGCGGACCAGCAGGCGAACAACACGGCGCAGGCGGCCATTAAGGCTCAGCAGGATCGTGAGCGGGCGGCCTATAACGCGCAAATTGGTTCCTCTACTGTTTCGAACCGCAATATAACTACGCCGTGTTCCTCGCGACCGCGTGTTCCCTGCTCGACGAGCCGTTTCGTCACTTCGAGTTGGTGCGTCAGTCCGACCGCGAAAGGTGGAACCCGGCCGCGCACGGCGCGTTCGGCGCGTGGATCGGCACGGGCGATTACTCCGTTGAGCGACGCGTGGCGCCGCTGAAGCACGAGCGCATGCGCACGGCCATGCGCGCGCAGACGGTTATCACGCTCGAGCTGTTGGCGGGACTGGACACGTCGGCGCACTCCGACCTGTTCAACGCGATCAATCCGGAGCGCAATCCGCAAGGGGCTGAAGCGCTGCTACATAAGGTTGTTCGCAAAGCGCTGGACGTGACAGTCGACTTCGAGCAAAAGGCACAGCGATCGGTCTTCGCGCCGGTCAAATTCGACGTTCCATCTGCCGTGCATGTGGCGCTTGCGCTCGAACCGCAATTTGTCTCGACCGCGCCGCAGGTTGCACCGAACACACCTGAGGGTGCGCCCTCGACCAACGCGCCTCTTACTGATCCACCAGCCGTTCCCGCGCCGTCGGCTACTGCCGCCACGCCCAGGACTACCGTTACTGGCCCTCAGTTGTCGCAGTCGTTGCGCGATGCGCTGGAGCGCAGCGAAGCGCAGGCTATCAGTACGGCCTCGACTGAAGCCGCTTCTACAAATACTGCACAAGCTGCCGTGCCGGCCGACTCCGCACCCCCCCGCCCTCACCCATCGATCCGGCCGCCGCCGGCGGGTCCCGGCGCAATGCTACACCGCAATCTGGCCCCAGCGACGATGAATTAAACGAGGTGTTGGGTCCAGGCGCGGCCATGATCAAAGAGTTTTTCAAAGCGATAGCCGGCGACGTGGCGGCCGGAAAAGCAAAGGTCGTATGGGAAGAAAAGGGCTTGGCCGTGCAAAAGCGGCTCATCGGCGCGTACGGCATCACGAGCGAGACGCTCGTCGAGCAGCTTCGAAAGCGCAGCTTGCTCCTGCGCGCGCACGGCAATGACATCTGCATCGTCGAGTGCGCGGGGCGTTTGATCTCGGAGCCGCCGACCGCATGAAATACGTCAACCATTTTCGCCCGATCTACGAGTTTCGTCCGTTTCTGCTCTGGCCGGGTGTGATGATCGGGATCGCATGCTCCGGCATGCCATTTGGATGGGTTTTCGTCGGCATCGGCGCCGTGTTCCTGACGATCCGGGGCCTTCAAGTGTGGAAGGCGCTTAGTTTTCGCACGGCCATTTCCACAAAATGGCTCAGCAAGATCCATATCGACACATTGCTTGCCACGCAAAAGCTCATGAAGCAACGAGAGGATTCGATGTATCTCGGCGCCGGCTTCGAGTGGACGCAAAAGCACACGCAGATCGCACACGAGATTTTACGCATGCCGGTGACCGATATCCCGTCGCTGCCGAAATGGTTGTCGGCTACCGAAGTAGGGCGTCGTGTGGAGAGGCGCGTATCGAGCACGTGTTCTGCCCCCGGGACAGCGTGCGCGATCGAATGCCGCAAGGCTCGTTGTGGATCCACGGCATGGAACCTAAAAAGGTTCGTGTGCCGTTTCACTACAAGTCGATGGGGGGCCACCCGCTGGTGGGCGGCACGACAGGCGCGGGTAAGACGCGCACCTACGAGGTGGTGTCGACGCAGGTCATCCACAACCGCAAAGACGTGCTCATCATCGTCGATCCGAAGAACGATGACGAATGGAAGAAGCGCGTCGAGCGGGAATGCGCTCGGGCAGGCCGAAAGTTTCTGTACTTCAATCAGGCCAAGCCGCACGAGTCCATCCGCCTTAACCCGCTCGAGAACTGGTCTCAGCCCTCAAAAATTCCTTCACGCATTGCACAACTGATGGAAGAGGGGCCGTTCCGGGATTTCGCGTTTCTCTTTATCGACCGCGCGGTCAAGGGCGAGCTATACGTCGGTGACAAGCCCAATCTGCGCTCAATCCTGAAATATGCGTAATCGGGCATCGGCAATCTGTTCGATCGTTGTTTGCGCCGCTTCTTCGTTGAGAACGGTCTGACCAACTGGGAAGAACTCATCGTGACGGCCACGGTGAAAGACGCGCAGCGTCGCAATGATGCGTCGCTGACCGACGGGATGGCGAAGCTTTATCTGGACAGGTTTGCCGCGTTCGACAAGGGGCACGAAACGATCGACGGGCTGATTGCGACGCACACACATGATCGAGAGCATTACATGCGGATCATCGCGTCGGCGTTGCCGCTGTTGCAAATGCTGGCGACCGGTGAAACCGGTTTGATGCTCGCACCGAAAGCGGACGATTTCGAGGATGAACGCGAGATCTGGGATATCGACAAGATCATCAAGCAGAAGGCGGTTCTATACATGGGGCTGGATTCGCTGTCGAACAACATCGTGCAGAAGGCCATCGCTTCGATGGCGTTGTCCGATGTCGCAGCGGTGTGCGGCGCGATCTACAACTTCTATGAAGAGAAACCCGATGTCGTCTTGATCATCGACGAAATCGCTGAGGCGATCAACGAACAAGTCATCCAGATCCTCAACAAGGGCCGTGGAGCGGGGTTCAAGGCGTTTGTCGAGTTTCAGGTACGTGCGGACCTTGAAGCGAAACTTGGAAACGCGGCAAAAATGCTGCAGGTTTTGGGGAATCTGAACAACCAAATCATTTTACGATTGGAAGACTCGGATACGGCCAAGTGGTTTTCGGACAAGGTAGGGGAGACGGCGATCCGCGTGGTCAATATCTCTAACAGTACGAACACCACCACGGAGGCTCATGCCCTTGAATTCAGTGGATCGCAATCGCGCTCGCTACAGTTAGAGAAAGCGCCCTTGATCCCGGTGCGTTTGATTCACAGTTTGCCGAACTTGCAGTACTTCATGCGCATCTCAGGAGGCGCGGTGTATCAAGGTCGTATTCCCATCATCGAAGGTTAATGAAAAATCATGTCCGCTGCATATAAAAACATCATCCGTGAGCATAGACTTTCGCAAAAGTTGACTCCAATTTACACCGTTTTCCCTGATCTGGAGCTAACCTGCATACGGGTTGCTGGATTACATTGGCGAGAAGTTTGTCGGCAAGGAGGGGCCGCTCGTGGCCGAGATGATTACGTCCGCGCATGCTGGATACAAGCGCGCCAAGCGCACGGGAGATCCTCATATCGCGTTCATGCAGGGGCTATTCGAGGATGCACAGGCACTCTACGCCCGTCGATATGTCGGGCGCCGCGGTGTGAAGCTCGCTGTGTGGTGTCCGATGACCGAGGCAATTCCCGCATTCGAGCAACATCACGCCGGTCACGTTTTCGAAATGGTCGACGAGCGCTGCCCTGACCACATTACCCAACGCACGGCCGCTTTTCAGTTAGCCGCCCGCGTGCTGCATGGCGAGCACTTTCGCCGTTACTTCGAGGAATACGATGTCGCTCACCGTTATGA
>LFMX01000078.1 GCA_001184405.1 Candidatus Burkholderia humilis | reverse complement strand
GGAACTCGTCGAGGCGGCCGCGGCGCGCTGGGTGAGCGGCGAGCGGCGCATCGAGGGACGCGATATGCCGGTCAAACCGCTCGACGTGCTCGTGCAGCATCTCGTGACGGTCGCGATAGGCGGCGGCTTTGCGCCCGATGTCATGCTCGATGAAGTGCGCAGCGCCTATGCGTATCGCGATCTGACGCAGAGCGAGTTCGACTGGGCGCTGGCGTTCGTTGAGCGTGGCGACGCATCGCTTTCGGCGTATCCGGATTATCACCGCGTCGTGAAGGGCGATGACGGGGTGCATCGCGTGCCGCGTGAGGATCTGGTGCGGCGGCATCGGAACAATGTCGGGACGATCGTCGCGAATGCCACGATCAACGTCGCTTACATGACGGGCGGGCGTATCGGCGCGATGGAGGAAACATTCATTTCGCGCCTCAAACCCGGCGATGTGTTCACCTTCGGCGGGCGGGCGCTGGAACTCGTGCGCGTGCGCGACATGACCGCCTATGTGAAACGCGCGACGTCTTCGCGCGGCGCGATGCCCTCCTGGGCGGGCAGCAAAATGCCGTTGTCATCCGAATTGGCGGATGCCGCCCTCGTGATGCTTGCGCGCGCCAGCGACGGCATCTATAACGAACCAGAAATGCACGCCGTCCAGCCGTTGCTCGATTTGCAGGCAAAGTGGTCGGCGTTGCTCCGACCGGGCGTGCTCGTGGTCGAGACGGTGCGCTCGCGCGAGGGGCATCACTTTTTTTGTTATCCGTTTGCGGGGCGGATGGCGCATATCGGGCTTGGATCGCTAATCGGCTGGCGAGTGGCGCGGGATCAGCCGAGCACCTTCTCCATTTCGATGAACGATTACGGCTTCGAATTGCTCTATGCGCGGCCTTTTGACTGGGAATCCTTAATTGCGGATGGGCTTTTTTCGCCTGAGAATCTGGAGCATGACATTCTTGCGAGCTTTGAATGCATCGGAGCTTTCGGCGCGGCGGTTTCGGAAGATTGCGCGGGTTTCGAGGCTGATTTATCAGGGGCATCCGGGGCAGCAGAAGAGTGCTCGGCAACTTTAGGCTTCCAGCGGGCTTTTCTACGAAGTGTTTCGTAAGCACGATAGCGAGAATCTGCTGCTCGCACAGGCAGATCAGGAAGTGATGCTTCAGGAACTCGAGCTCGGACGGTTGCGTGAGGCGCTTACGCGGATGAACGGTAGTCGACTTGCACTGATGCGGCCTAAAAAGCCTACGCCTTTTGCATTTCCCTTGATCGTTGGGCGGCTGAGGGAGAAGGTTAGTACGGAGAAGTTGGCGGATCGGGTGGAGCGGATGCTCGTAGAGTTGGAACGTGCTGCGCAGTAAGAGCTTTTTTTGCGTTTTTTTTAGCTGGTGCGCTTGGGTTTTAGGCCTTTTCTCTCTTTCTCTCTTCTTCGTGCAAAGCGCTTCTTTTGTCTTGCGTTTTTATTCAGTAACCGCTTCCCGGCGGGGGGGATTACTGAATAAAAACGCAAGACAAAAGAAGCGCTTTGCACAAAAAACAAGAAGACCCCAAAGCCCAAGCGCAGCTTGAGAAGCCAAAACAGAGAACCAGAAATCAGCACCAAAACAGCGTACGCATAACATCCCACAACATCCCACGCCCATCAGGGTAAATCCCGATCCACTCCGCCCCGACCCAGGAGGCGCATAACTTGCAACCAAAACACTTACCGCACCGCGCCTTGACTTTCCCCGAATCGAATACGATCATTCGACCACCAACTGATCAAATACTCACCCAAGCGCGCCAATCGCCGCGCCGCGCGAGTCAAACTCGCAACCACCGTCCGCGCAAGAACGGGCGCACCGCTAATCAGAGGAAGAGACGACATAAACAACCAAGCCAACGTGATCCTGCACATCGGCGCCGGGTCTTTTCATCGCGCGCATCAGGCGTGGTATCTGCATCGACTGAACGAAACGAGCGGCACGAGCTGGTCGCTCGCGGTCGGCAATATTAGCGGCGATATGAACGCCTTACTCGAAGCACTCGCCGCGCAAAACGGCGAGTACACGCTCGAGACGGTCACGCCGTAGGGCGAGCGCGAATACGAAACCGTGCGCGCGATCAAAAAGGTCGTGCCGTGGAGCGCGGATCTCGATGCGCTCGTCGCCGTGGGCGCGGATCCATCGACGAAAATCGTGTCGTTCACCGTCACCGAAGGCAGCTATTACCTCGACGAGCACGACAAGCTCGACACCGCGAATCCCGATCTCGCCGCCGATCTGAAAGGCGGCCGCACGACGATCTACGGCGCGATCGCCGCGATCCTCGAGGCGCGCATGAAGAACGGCGCGGGCAAAGTGTCGCTGCAAAACTGCGACAACCTGCGCAGCAACGGCGACCGCTTCAAGAAAGGCATGCTGCAGTTTCGCGCGCTGCGCGATCAGACCGATCTGCGCGACTGGTTCACGGCCAACACGTCATGCCCGAATTCGATGGTCGATCGCATCACGCCGCGCCCGACGCCCGATGTCGCCGAGCGCGTGAAAGCCGCCACTGGTTTCGACGATCGCGCGCCGGTGATGGGCGAGAAATTCATCCAATGGGTGATCGAGGACAATTTCATCGCGAGACGGCCGGCGTGGGAAAAAGTCGGCGCGGAACTCGTCGATTCCGTGCACGCGTACGAAGAAGCCAAGATTCGCGTGCTGAACGCGACGCATAGCTGCATTGCGTGGGTGGGGACGTTGGTCGGTCTGCAATACATCCACGAAGGCACGCAGGACATGGAAATCCGCGCGCTCGCGAACGCCTATGTGACCGACGACGTCATTCCGTGCCTCACGCCAAGTCCGCTCGATCTGGCGAAGTATCGCGATATCGTGCTGGATCGCTTCAGCAATCCGTATATCAAGGACACGAACCAGCGCGTCGCGGCTGACGGCTTTTCGAAGATTCCCGGCTTTATCGCGCCGACGATCTCCGAGTGCTTCGCGCGCAGCGTCGATCCTGACGCGACCGCCATTTTGCACGCGCTGTTCTTCCGCTTCCTCGAGCGCTGGCACGAAGGCAAGCTGCCGTACACGTATCAGACGGCGTGATGGATGCGAACGTCGCGCACGGCTTTTTCATCTCGCCCGATCCGGTCAAGGCGTTCACGAGCGACAAGCTCCTGTGGGGCAGCATGGCGGCAACCGAGAACCTCGAACGCGTGGTGCACGCGGCCATCGGCAAAGTGGATGCGTGGCTGAAGAATCGGCCGTGAGTTGTAAGCGCTCCGGTGTTTTGCTCATGGCGTCGGCTGCCGCGCGGCGGTAATTAGCGTGTTCGTCATTTTGAGCGTCACCGCACATCACACCTCGTTTCTCGCCGTTCGATCGATCGAGCGGCACGACTAAGGGTCCGTTCATGTACTTAAGTATCGACCTCGGCACATCCGAAGTGAAAGTGCTGTTGCTCGCGAGCGACGGCAGCGTCGTCGGCACAGCGGGCACGCCGTTCACCGTTTCGCGTCCGACGCCGCGCTGGTCCGAACAGAATCCGCTCGACTGGTGGGAAGGCCCGCGCGCCGCCCTCTTCGCGCTGCGCGAACAGTTTCCGGATGAATTCGCGCAGATTCGCGGCATCGGCCTGTCGGATCAGATGCACGGCGCGGTGTTGCTCGATTCGAGCGATCGCGTGCTGCGTCCCACGATTCTCTGGAACGACATGCGCAGCGACAAGGAATGCGCCGAGCTGTACGAACGCGCGCCGAATCTGCATGAAATCGCCGGCAATCTGGCGATGCCCCGCTTCACCGCGCCACAAGCTGCTGTGGGTGGCGCACAACGAGCCGGACATCTTCCGTCAGACCGCGTGCGTGTTATTGCCGAAGGATTATTTGCGGATGCATCTGACGGGCACGAAAGTCTCCGATCCGTCGGACGCCGCCGGCACGCTGTGGCTCGATGTCGCGCGCCGCGACTGGTCGGACGAACTGCTTGCCGCGTACAACATGACGCATCAGCAGATGCCGTCGCTTGCGGAGGGCAGCGAGCCGTCGGGCACGCTGTTGCCGGAGCTCGCGCGCGAGTTCGGTTTGCGCGATGACGTTATCGTCGCGGCGGGCGGCGACGATAACGCGGCGAGCGCGGTGGGTATCGGCGCAACCGATCCGGGCGATGGCTTCCTGTCGCTGGGCACATCGGGCGTGCTGTGCGTGATTGGCGACCGGTTTCGGCCGAATCCGGCGTCGGCGGTGCACGCGTTTTGCCATGCGATTCCGGATCACTGGCATCAGATGAGCGTGGTGTTGTCGGCGGCGAGTTGTCTGGGCTGGGTGCGCAAACTGACATCGACCAATGAACTGGCTTTGCTCGCCGAGATTGCTGCGCTTCCTGCTGATGCGCTTCCCTCTGCGCCCTTGTTTCTGCCGTATCTTTCGGGCGAGCGCACGCCGCACAACGATCCTTACGCGCAAGGCGTGTTTTTCGGCATGACGCATGCGACCGATCGTGCTTTGCTCGGCTATTCCGTGCTCGAAGGCGTGACGCTCTCTCTGACCGATGGTCTCGATGCATTGCAGTCCGCCGGCACGCAGGCGCGGGCTTTGTCGATGCTCGGCGGTGGGGCGCGCAGCGCCTACTGGGCGCAGATGTTCGCCGACGCGTTCGATACGCCTACGCGCACGCACGGCGACGGTGAGACCGGTGCTGCGCTCGGCGCAGCGCGGCTTGGGTGGCTTGCTGCCGGTGGCGATCCTTCTTTTGTACTCGCCAAGCCGGCGATCAAGGAGGAATTCACGCCGGATGCTGAGCGGCATGGTCTGCTGCGGCAGCGGTTGAAGAGCTTTCGTGAGCTTTATCAACACGTACGGCCTTTGTTCGATTCCGCTCGGCCGCGGTTGGCTTGATTTTTCTTTCTTGAATTTGTGGTTGCTGTGGGCTTTTACGGAGGTGATAGCTGCTGCTTTTTGGGCTTTTTATTCAGTAGCTGCCTCCCTGGCTACTGAATAAAAACGCAAGACAAAAGAGGCGCTTTGCATGGAAAAGAAGGCCCCCACAACGCCCAAGCGCAGCTTAAAAAACCCCAAAAGAGCACATCAAAAAATTTGCCAAAGCAAAACGAAAAACTCGACTTAGCAACCCGCGCAGCGTGGCTGTAGTACGTCGCCGGCAACACCCAAAACGAGATCGCGGAAAAGCTCCAGATCTCGCGCCCGGTAGCGCAACGCCTGGTCGCATTTGCGGTCGAGAAAAACCTGATCCGCGTGCGCGTCGATCACCCCATCGCGGATTGCCTGTCGCTGGCCAAAGCGCTCACCGAGCGCTACAAACTGGCGATGTGCGAAGTCGTGCCCATCGACGGCGACGCGCCCGAGCAAGTGGACCGCAAGCTCGCCGTGGCAGGCACGCAAGTCACGGAGCGTTATCTGCTCGATGAAAAGCCGCTCGTCGTATCGATCGGCAGCGGCCGCACGTTGAAGTCGTGCGTCGCGCAAATCGGACAATTCGATCGCCCGCAACATCGTTTCGTATCCATGGTCGGCGCCATCGCGCAGGACGGCTCGTCCAATCGCTACGATGTCGCGCAGCAACTCTCGGAAAAAACCGGCGGCAAGCACTTCATGTTGCCCGCGCCGCTCATAGCCGACAGCGAGACCGAGCGCGCGCAGTGGGTCAATCACCGGCTGTACAGGATCGTGTCGGAACTGGCGGATCAGGCGGATGTGGCGTTCGTCGGCATCGGCAATGTCGCAGTGAATTGCCCGCTGCACGAGGACGGTTTCATCACGCGCGCAGAAGTCGATGAAATGCTGCACGCGGGCGCGGTCGCCGAATGGCTCGGCCTGCCGATCGATGCGCACGGTCAGCGCGTGCAATCCCAAACCGGTTCTCGCGTGACGAGTCTGAAACTCGAAGCGCCGCCCAAGCGCCCGACGATTGGTTTCGCGGGCGGTCAGCGCAAACGCGAAGCGCTGATTGCGGCGCTCAAGGGGCAATGGCTGTCGGGTCTCGTCACCGACGAATTGTGCGCAAAAGCGGCGCTGGACGCTTAACGCTTTTAAAACGCGATCTCCGCTTCCACTTCCTGCCCGACTTCCAGCACCGCGCCCTCGCCCTTCACGACGATCGCGTTATTGCCGAAGGTCAGCGCGCCGTCGAACTGATCGCTCGCGCGATACCCGCTCATCGTGTCGAGCGATTCATGCGGCCATTACGGATTCGGCGCGCCGGTCACTTGCGCGTTCCAGCGCGCCCATCTGTGCTTCAGTCGCATGTCCGCCGCCGATAAAGTCGAGCACCTGCCGCGGCCTTCGCCGCCGTCACGCCCGTCACGCTGTCTTCGACGACCAGACACCGCAGCGGATCGACACCCATCGCGCGCGCCGCCGCGAGATACACGTCGGGCGCGGGCTTTGGATTCTCGACCATGTCCGCGCAGAAACGCCGATCGCCGAAAAAGCGCACGAGGCCGGTAGGTTCAGCACGCTATCGACATACGACGAAAAGCTATTGCTCGCGCACGCCTTCTGAAACGGCACGGCGGCGAGCGCATCCGCGATGCCCAGCACCATCGGCGCTTCGATCGCCGCAACTTCGACCGCGCAGCGAATCGAAATCACCTGTTCGTGCGTGAGCGTGCAGCCGACGGCATCAGCCGCGCTAGCGAGCACCGCCTCGATGCGCAGGCCCAGCAGCGGTAGCAGCACCGGTTCGATATCGACGCCGGGCCACAGCGCTTCCAGTTCGGTGACGAGCATATGCGCCGCCACCGCTTCGCTGTCGATGAGTATGCCGTCGCAATCGCAGATCAACAGACGATCTTCGAGGCTGGCCTCTCGGGATGGAGTAAGGTTGTGACGTGCACGCCCTCACTTCACCGCGCCAAACGTGAGACCGCGCACCAGCTGCTTCTGCGACAGCCAGCCGACGATCAGAATCGGCGCGACAGCCAGCAGCGAAGCCGCCGACTTTGGCGCAGACAGATGCCGTACTGGCCTTTGGACTTGTCGGTGAGCTTGTCGGCGAACTGCTTGATCTGATCGTAGGGTCGGCTGATCGGGCGTCTTCAGGCCCGCGGCCTGAAACAAATCCTTGCGGTAATACGTCATCGAGCTTTCGACGTAGAACGGCAGCGCGTACAGCGTGCCGTTGTAGGACAGACCGTCACGCGCGGTCTTTACGACATCGTCCATATCGCGTAGTTCGATGGCAGGCCGGTCATCGGCGAGAGCCAGCCGCGCTTGCCCCATTGCGGCGCTTCATACGTGCCGATTGTCATCACGTCGATGACCGCTGTTGGTGGTGATGTCGGTCGTGGCGCGCTGACGCAGCACGCTGACGCAGCACGTTTTCTTTGAGAATCACCCAGTTCAGCTTGATGTCCGGATTGGCCTTCTCGAACGCCGGCGACAGCTTCTTGAGTTCGATGACGTCCGGATTGTTCAGCGTGGCGATGGTGATGGTCGCGGCGTTCCCCACGGCCAGCGCGAGCGCGGCGGTGGCGGCCAGCCCGCTCAAGGCAAGTTTCTTGCCGGACTCGGCTCGAACGATGCGTTGGGTGCGCTTCATTTTGGTGCGTCTCCTTTTTCGTTGGCACGGGCGCTAGACCAAATCCGCCGTGGTGCCGCTTGCCTGCTTCAAGGATCGCGATGTGGATCGCGTGGTTTTCGTGTTCCGCTGCTTTCTCGGCATTCCCGCGCTGCACGCGCCGCGTTTCAGTGGTCCCGCATTCACCACGACGCCGTTTCACTATAGACGGTGCGCCTCATGCTGCAAGAAACCGAAGCGCGCGACGATCAGCTCATCCAGTTGCCGCCATCGGCATTGAGCGTCTGCGCGGTGATGTAATCCGAATCCGATGACGCCAGAAACAGCGCAGCGCCCGTCAGATCGGCGGGCAAACCCATGCGTCCGAGTGGCACTTCCTCGCCGACGAGCCGTTTCTTTTCGCCGAGCGGGCGGTTTTCATAACGAGCAAACAGGGCATCGACCTGTTCCCACATCGGCATATCGACGACGCCCGGCGTAATGCCGTTCACGTTGATGCGCTCCTTCGCGAACGCAAGCGCCGCCGATTGCGTATAGCTGATGACCGCCGCCTTTGTCGCGCAGTAGTGCGACACGAGCGCCTCGCCGCGCCGTCCGGCCTGCGACGACATATTGATGATCTTGCCGCCGCGCCCCTACTCCACCATGCGTTGAGCGACAGCCTGCATCAGAAAGAACATGCCTTTGACGTTGACCGCGAAGAGGCGGTCGTACACGTCCCAGGATTCATCGAGAATCGGAGGCATGTCGAAGAGCGCCGCGTTGTTGAAGAGAATGTCAATGCCACCGAAACGCTCGACCGCACGCGCGACGATCATGCCGATGTCCTCGCGCTTCGTGACATCCGCACGCAGCGCCAGCACACGATCGGCGACATCCCTGAAGCAATGGGATGGACGCTCCCACCCGATGACGGCATCAATGTGCCAGAGTGGAAGTGTCATCGACCACTCAAACCGGAAGGGGCGTCATCATGCAGATTACGACGATTGGCATCGACCTGGCAAAACACGCTTCCTTCAGACCCCGCCTCGCGACGACGCCCTTGCGTTTCACTAGCCCTTCACCACCATCAGGTTGGACAGGGGACTCGCACCCCCCCCCAAGCTGTTGCGCATGCTCAGCGCACAAAAAAAACGGCCGCTGCGATGAGCATGCCTTTGCAAACGGTGAGACAGCGCAAATTCAGACGGCGGCTTCGTTCTCTTCACCAGTGCGGATACGAATCACGCGCTCGACATCCGCGACGAAAATCTTGCCGTCGCCGATCTTGCCGGTGCGCGCCGCGCCGATGATCGCGTCGATGACCTGATCGGTTTGATCGTTCGCGACGACCACTTCGATCTTCACCTTCGGCAGAAAATCGACCACATATTCTGCACCACGATAGAGCTCCGTGTGCCCTTTCTGACGGCCGAAGCCCTTCACTTCCGTGACCGTCAGGCCCGTGAGACCGACTTCAGCGAGCGCTTCGCGAACTTCATCCAGCTTGAACGGTTTGATGATGGCGGTAATACGTTTCATGGCGTGCCTCGCGTAAATTCATTCAAAGGGTTCGAAAGAGGTCGTGCCCCACAAAGGGCAGATACCTTTAATTCTAGCCGCGTTTTATGCGCTCAGCGGTTCGGTAAACCGCGCGTTCGCCCTCATTCGCTCATTCGTGTTCGGGAACGCGTTCCAGATCCTCGAGCCACACGGTCGATTGCGAATCGCTCGGCGCGCGCCAGTCGCCGCGCGGCGACAGCGAACCGCCGGAACCGACCTTCGGCGCATTCGGAATGCACGATCGTTTGAACTGGCTGGTGCGGAAAAAGCGGTCCAGAAAGATGCGCAGATTCTTGCGGATATCGGCGAGCGTGTATTGATTGCGCGCGACGCTCGGGCCTTCGGGCCATGAACCGGCATCGCGGTCGCGCCACGCGTGCAGCGCGAGAAACGCCACTTTAGACGGCGCGAAACCGAAGCGCTGCGTGTAGTACAAGTTGAAGTCCTGCAATTCGTACGGGCCGATCACGCTCTCCGTCTTTTGCTCGACCTTGCCGCTTTTACCCGGAATCAGTTCAGGGCTGATGTCCGTGCTCAGCACGTTTTCGAGCACATCGGTGCCGGTATCGCCGATTTGTCCCGACTCGGCGACCCATCGGACGAGATGCGTGATGAGCGTCTTCGGCACGCTCGCGTTCACGTTGTAGTGCGACATGTGATCGCCGACGCCGTACGTGCACCAACCGAGCGCAAGCTCGCTCAGATCGCCCGTGCCGATGACGATCGCCTTGTTGAAATTCGCGAGCCGGAACAGATGACTCGTGCGCTCGCCCGCCTGGACGTTTTCGTACGTGATGTCGTATTGCTCGACGCCCTCGCCGTGCGGATGCCCGATGTCCGCGAGCATCTGCACACAACTGGGGCGAATATCGATTTCGCTCGATGTGCAGCCGATCACCTCCATCAATTCGCGCGCCTGTTTCAGCGTGCGTTCGCTGGTGGCGAAACCGGGCATGGTGTACGCGAGAATGTTCGAGCGCGGCAGGCCGAGCCGGTCTATCGCTTTCGCGCACACGAGCAGTGCATGCGTCGAATCCAGTCCGCCCGATATGCCGATGACCACCTTCGACATGCCCGACGATTGCAGCCGTTGCAGCAACGCCTGCACCTGAATGTTGTAGACCTCGTTGCATCGTTCGTCGCGGCGCGTGGCGTCGGACGGCACGTACGGAAAGCGTTCGACGTGGCGATCCAACGGCAGCTTCGCATCGCGCGGCACGGTGAGGGGAAACTCGATCACGTCGAACTGCGCGACTTCGTCCGCATGCCGATGCGTCGAGCACCCGAACATGGTCTGCCGCATCCGTTCGCGCGACAGACATTCGAGATCGACATCCGCGAAAATCAGATGCGACTCGCGCGAGAAGCGCTCGGATTCCGCGAGCATCGAACCGTTTTCGTAGATGAGGCCCTGCCCGTCCCATGCGAGATCGGTCGACGACTCGCCATCGCCTGCCGAGGTGTATAGATATGCGGCGACGCATCGCGCGGATTGCTGGCCGACGAGTTCATGCCGATACGCCGATTTCCCCACCACGATATTCGACGCCGACAGATTCACCAGCACGGTCGCGCCCGCGAGCGCCGCGAACGACGACGGCGGAATGGGCACCCACACGTCCTCGCAAATCTCGACGTGAAAGCGAAACAGCGGCAACTCTTCGATCTGAAACAGCAGCGATGCGCCGAACGGCGCGTTCTGACCCCACAGCGTGATGCTGTGCGTGGTGGTGGCGTCCGCCGGACTGAACTGGCGCGCTTCGTAGAACTCGCCGTAATTCGGCAAATAGCTCTTCGGCACGACGCCGCGAATCACGCCGTTCGCCATCACGATCGCGCAATTGAAGAGCTTGTGTTCCGCGCGCACCGGCGCGCCGACGATGATCGCAATATTCAACGCCTTCGTGGCATCGAGCACGCTTTGCAGCGCGTCTTCGCAGGCATCGAGCAAGGCGCGCTGATGGAACAGGTCATCGCACGTATAGGCGGAAATGCCGAGCTCGGGAAACGCGACGAGCACCGCGCCGCGCGCCGCCGCCTGCTTGATGAGATCGATGGTCTGCGCCGCGTTGTACGCCGGGTCCGCGACCTTGCACGACGGCACGCCGACTGCGACGCGCGCAAAGTCGTGGCTGTACAGATTGAAGAAAGCTCGATTCATGTTGGAAAAGCGCTGCAAAAAAGGGCCCGACGATTATCGCACGCGAGTTTTCAAGACTTCTTTCTGAACGGCGTATGCGCTTCGAGTGCTTCGATATGCTGATCCATCGCTTCCGTTTCGGCGTCGAGAAACTCGCTGATGGCGTGCGCGAAACGCTGATCCGCGATCCAATGTGCGGACCACGTCGGCGTCGGTAACATGCCGCGCGACATCTTGTGCACGCCCTGCGCGCCGCCTTCGAAACGCGCCAGTTTATGTTCGATGCAATACGCGATGCCCTGCATATAGCACGTCTCGAAGTGCAGACCCGAGATGAACTCGCGCGTGCCCCAATAGCGGCCGTATAGGATGTCGCCGCCGATCATGTTGAGCGCGCACGCGAGCCGCTCGCCGTCCGCTTCGGCGATGACGAGCAGCATGCTGTCGGGTGCATCGGCGTGGATTTGGGCGAAGAATTCGCGCGACAGATACGGCGGATTCCAGTGCTCGCGATACGTGTTGTCGTAGCACGCGTAGAAAAAATCGAGCGCGCTTTGGTCGATCTGCGCGCCACGCAGCCATGTATACGTGACGCCTGCATCCGTCACGCGCCGGCGATCCTGCTTCACCTTTTTGCGCTTGTCGTGGCTCATCGTCGCGAGGAAGGCGTCGAAGTTTTCGTAGCCATCGCCGGGCAGGTTTTCCCAGTGGAACTGCACGCCTTCGCGCAGCATGTAGCCCGCATCCGTCAGCGCGGCGATATCGTCTTCCTGCGGAAACAAAACATGCAGCGAAGAGATATCGAGCTGCTTGGTGAATTGAATCGCGCCGCGCGCGAGCAGCACGCGATCTTCATGATCCGCCGCAATCAGACGCGGCCCCGTCACCGGCGAGAACGGCACGGCGGACAGCGCTTTCGGGTAGTAACGCAAGCCGTGGCGCTCGAAGGCATCGGCCCAGGCGTGATCGAAAACGTATTCGCCGCGCGAATGTGACTTGAGATACAGCGGCATCGCGCCGACAAATTCGCCGCCGCGTTTCAGTATCAGATGATGCGCACGCCAGCCGGTGCGCTTGACCGCGCAGCCCGTTTCGTGCAACGCGGTGAGAAAACCGTGACGCACGAACAGATTGTCGCCGGCGACGCGGTTCCAGTCGTGCGCGGGAATGTCATCGAGCGTATCGACGACATGAATTTCGACCTCGCGATTCAAACGGCTACCTCGCTGTGTGAGCTTCGGACGCGAGAAACGCCCGAAAGCGGCCCGAAAGCGGCTATTTTCGCGCAAGTCGCCTGCGCACGCCGAAGCGGGAAAAACCGCGCCGCCACGCTCCTTTCAGCGATAATGCGCGGCAAATCTTTCACGCGCACGACAGCACGAATACGACGATGCCGTGGTTCCTCTATCTGATCGAATGCGACGATGGCAGCCTCTACACGGGCATCACCACGGACATGCAGGCGCGCTTCGATGCGCACGCGAGCGGCAAAGGCACGCGCTATACGCGTTCGCGCAAGCCGCTCGCCGTGGTGGCATCGTTCGAACTGGCGGGGAGATCGGAAGCGTTGCGGGCGGAGTATCAGGTAAAGCGGCTCAAGGCGCATCAGAAGCGCGCGCTGGTTTCAGGCGAACGCACGCTCGATTCGGTGCTGCCTCGGCAAGACGCGGACGCGGAACAAACGCCCAAAAGAAAAAGGCGTCGCGCGGAGGAGAATCGCACGACGCCTTAAGTGGCTCATCCTTGGCGGTAGAGCTAGAGGAGATGAAGAGAATCTTAACGATTCGCGCCGGAATCAAAGCGCCGGACAGCCGCCGATTTACCCGGCTTTTCGCCGAATCGACGCTTCATCTCAAGCCGCATTACTTCTTGAAGTTCGCCCCGCCTTCCGAAATTTCCTTGTGCGCAGCGTCGATGCCGTCCCAGCCTTCGACCTTCACCCACTTGCCCTTTTCGAGCGCCTTGTAGTTCTCGAAGAAGTGGCGGATCTGGTCTTTCAAATACTCGGGCACGTCTTCCACCGACTTGATGTTCCCCGTCATCGGGCAAATCTTGTCGTGCGGAACGGCGATCAGCTTGGCGTCGACGCCGGATTCATCGGTCATTTTCAGCATGCCGAGCGCACGCGCGCGCACGACCGAGCCGGCCAGCAGCGGGAACGGCGTGATCACGAGCACGTCGACCGGATCGCCGTCGCCCGACAGCGTCTGCGGGATGAAGCCGTAGTTGGCCGGATAGCGCATGCCGGTGCCGATGAAACGATCGACGACAAGCAGGCCCATGTCCTTGTCCGCTTCGTATTTGACCGGATCGCTTTGCGCGGGAATCTCGATGATGACGTTGAAATCCTGCGGAAGATCCTTGCCGGGAGGTACGTTATTGAAGCTCATGAGCGCTCTCTGGGAAGTTGAGTACGGGAAAGTTGTATGCGCTGCGGTCAGAAAGGGCATTCGCACGGAACGCGCGTGCACCGCAGGGAAACACTCAGGCATTATAGCCAAACGAGCTTTCCGGCCTTGAGGGGTATCGGCGTGATAATCGTCGACGCCCCGCGGCACATTCCGGTAATCAGGCATCAGACCGACCAGGAGACACGCATGGAAGACGCGAAGCATTTCATCAATAACCGATGGGTCGCGCCATCGGTCAACGAGACGATTCCGGTCGTCGATCCCTCGGACGGGCAGATTTTCGCGATGATCGCGCGCGGCACCGCGGCGGACATCGATCGCGCGGTGGCCGCCGCGCGCACCGCGTTCGATGGCGCATGGGGACAGACGAGCGCCGCCGAGCGCGGGCGCATTCTTGCGCGTTTGTCGATGTTGATCGCGACATGCCACGAAGAAATCGCGCAACTCGAAGCGCGCGACACTGGCAAGCCGCTGAAGCAGGCGCGCGCGGACGCGACGGGCATCGCGCGTTATTTCGAGTTCTACGCGGGCGCGGCAGACAAGCTGCATGGCGAAACGCTGCCGTATCAGACCGGCTTTACCGTGCTGACCATCCGCGAGCCGCACGGCGTGACCGGTCATATCGTGCCGTGGAACTATCCGCTGCAGATTTTCGGGCGCAGTGTCGGCGCGGCGCTTGCGACAGGCAATGCGTGCGTCGTCAAACCGGCGGAGGACGCGTGCCTGTCGCTGTTGCGCATTGCGGAATTGGCGGCGGAGGCGGGACTTCCGGAAGGCGCGCTCAATATCGTCACCGGTTACGGACACGAAGCGGGCGCGGCGCTCGCGCGTCATCCGGGCATCGATCACATTTCGTTCACGGGTTCGCCCGCGACGGGCGCGGCCGTCACCAAAATGGCCGCCGACAACCACGTGCCTGTCACGCTGGAGTTGGGCGGCAAGTCGCCCCAAATCGTTTTCGCCGATGCCGATTTCGACGCCGCCCTGCCCGTTCTCGTCGCGGCGATCGTCCAGAACGCCGGGCAGACGTGTTCGGCGGGCAGCCGCGTGCTGATCGAGCGCTTGTCGCAGGCGTTTTCGGCGCTGAAAGTCGGCCCGAGCGCGCTCGATCTGGATTGCGGCCCGCTCATCAGCGCAAAGCAGCGGCGCGTGTGGGACTTTCTCTCCGATGCCCAGCACGACAGCATCCCGATGGCCGAGCACGGCGAAGTGATTTCGGATGCGCCGGAATCTGGTTTCTATCAGGCGCCCACGCTATTGCGCGATGTCCCGCCGACGCATCGCCTCGCACGCGAGGAAGTGTTCGGCCCGGTGTCGCCGCCCTGCCGTTCGATGACGAAGCCGACGGCTCAAACTCGCCAACAGCACGGATTACGGCCTCGTCGCCGGCATCTGAACGCGCGATGGCGGGCGGCAAATGCGGCTTGCGCGTCGCGTGCGCTCGGGGCAGGTGTTCATCAATAACTATGGCGCGGGCGGCGGCGTGGAATTGCCGTTCGGCGGCGTGAAGCATTCGGGACATGGGCGCGAGAAAGGCTTCGAAGCGCTGTATGGCTTTACGACGCTGAAGACCATCGCGATCAAACACGGATAAAGGGAGACACCCATGCGATTGCAAGGCAAAACTGTCATCGTCACCGGCGGCGGGTCGGGCTTCGGCGAAGGCATCGCGAAGACGTTTGCGCGTGAAGGCGCGAATGTCGTGGTCAACGATCTGAACGGCGCGGCCGCCGAGCGCGTGGCGAGCGAGATTGCGCTGGCGTCGTCGCCGGAAATGAAGCATGGGCGCGCGATCGCCGTTCAGGACGATGTCACGAAGCGCGAGGACTGGCAAACCCTGCACGACACGGCCATCGAGGATTTCGGCAGCGTGCAGATCGTCGTCAACAATGAGGGAACGACGCATCGCAACAAGCCGGTGCTCGAAGTCACCGAAGCCGAATTCGACCGCGTGTATATGGTGAACGTGAAGAGCATCTACTGGAGCATCGAGCAGTTCGTGCCGTATTTTCGAAACCAAGGCGGCGGCGCGTTCATCAACGTGGCATCGACGGCGGGCGTGCGGCGGCGCCCGGGACTTGTCTAGTACAACGGCAGCAAGGCGGCGGTGATCATTGCGAGTAAGGCGCTGGCGGTCGAGCTGGGAACGGACGACTGCATCCGCGTGAACTGCATCAATCCGGTGATGGGCGAAACCGGGCTGCTGTCCGAATTCATGGGCATGGAAGACACGCCGGAGAACCGCAAGAAGTTTCTCGCGACCATTCCGCTCGGGCGCTTGTCGACGCCGCAAGATATTGCGAATGCGGCGCTGTATCTGACATCGGATGAGGCGGAGTTCATTACCGGCGTCGCGCTCGAAGTGGATGGCGGGCGCTGCGTCTGATCGATGTGTCGGGCGCCGTCGAAAATGACGGCGCTTATCGGTGTTTTCCCAAAGCGATCAAACACTTGGGAACAACTAGAATCCTTACGCGCCTGTAATCACACGCGCCAAAAACAAGGAGACTTCATGGCCAGCACCGCCAATCATGTGCCCCGCCCTGGCACGGGCGCTTCATCCGCGTTCGAGGAAGCCACGTATCGCAAGGTCGCGTGGCGGCTCTCGCCGCTGCTTCTGATTTGCTATGTCGTCGCGTATCTGGATCGCGTGAACGTCGGCTTCGCCAAGTTGCAGATGGCCGTGGATTTGCAGTTGTCCGACGCGGTGTACGGCTTCGGCGTGGGTATTTTCTTCTTCGGCTACTTCATCTTCGAAATTCCGTCGAACGTGATTCTTCATCGCGTCGGCGCGCGCGTGTGGATCGCGCGGATCATGATTTCGTGGGGCATCATCTCCGCACTCACGATGTTCGTCAACACGCCCGCCATGTTCTACGTGATGCGCTTTCTGCTCGGCGCGGCGGAAGCGGGCTTCTTTCCCGGCATCATTCTTTATCTGACGTACTGGTTTCCGGCCAAGCGGCACGGACGCATGACGACGCTCTTCATGACGGCGATCGCGCTGTCGGGTTTGATCGGCGGGCCGATCAGCGGCTGGATCATGCAGCGCTTCGACGGCGTGCACGGCTGGCATAGCTGGCAATGGCTGCTGTTGCTCGAAGGCATTCTGTCGGTTCTCGTCGGACTGGTCGTGCTGGTGATGCTCGACGATCGCATCGCGAAGGCGAAGTGGCTTACGCAGGAAGAGCACGATCTGCTTGCGCGCAATATCGCAGCGGATAACGTCGAGAAGGAAGATCCGTCGATCGGCAAGATTCTGTCCAGCCCGAAGGTCTGGCTGATGAGCCTGATCTACTTTTCGTTTGTGATGGGTCTGTACGGCGTGAGCTTCTGGCTGCCGCCCATCATCAAGTCGATGGGCGTATCCGATGCGCTGCACGTCGGCTTGCTCTCCGCGATTCCGTATGGCGCGGCGGTGATCGGCATGCTGGTCGCAGCGCGCAGTGCGGATCGCACGGGCGAGCGGTGCTGGCATATCGCGGTTCCGGCGTTCATCGGCGCGATCGGGCTGGTGCTGTTGGTGATCTGGGCCAACAACACGACACTGGCGATGCTCGGCCTTACGCTTGCGACGACGGGTATTCTCACGACGCTGCCGCTGTTCTGGAGTTTGCCGACGGCGTTTCTTGCGGGCACCGGCGCTGCGGCGGGGATTGCGATGATCAACTCGCTGGGGAAATCTGGCGGGGTTCATCAGCCCGTATCTGGTGGGATGGTTGAAGCAAGCGACGGCCTCGAATGCGAGCGGGATGTATATGCTGGCCGGGTTTCTGGTGTTGGGCGCGTTGCTGGCGTTGAGTGTGCCGGCGCGGATGGTGAATCGGTAATCAAGCACGATCGCGTGCGCTTCCTTTGAGCGCACGCGATTCCCCAACCTCGAGCAAAGCTTAGTTAGAAGCACGTACGCACCTCCGCGATGCACGCCCTCCTTCGCGTGCACCAAAACGCCTCGCGCAACGCAAGCGCATCGCCCAGTAAAACTTCCTCAAACCCTTGCCCACAGGCATTTCCTGCCCATTGGCATAGCCCTTGCAAAACGATGTCAGCAAGATCATCGCTCAAACAAACACATCGGCAAGGGGAACACACTCATGAAACGACGCAGTCTGCTGAAGTTCGGCTCCATGTCGGGTGCACTCGCCCTCGCGGGCCAGCTTCCGATTAGCAAGGCCCAAGCCACTGACACGGGTCCGATCAAGGTCGGCATCCTGCACTCGCTGTCGGGCACGATGGCGATCTCCGAGACGTCGCTGAAGGACACGGCGCTCATGACCATTGCCGATATCAACAAGAACGGCGGTGTGATGGGCCGGCAGCTTCAGCCGGTCGTCGTCGATCCGGCGTCAAACTGGCCGCTCTTTGCGGAAAAGGCGCGTCAGCTTCTCACGCAGGACAAGTGCGCAGTCGTGTTCGGTTGCTGGACATCGGTGTCGCGCAAATCGGTGTTGCCGGTCTTCGAGGAACTCAACGGCCTGCTGTTCTATCCGGTGCAATACGAAGGCGAAGAGATGTCGCGCAACGTGTTCTATTACGGGCGCAGTGCCGAATCAGCAGGCCATTCCCGCCGTCGAATATCTGATGGGACCCGAAGGCGGCAGCGCCAAGCGCTTCTTTCTGCTCGGCACCGACTATGTGTATCCGCGCACGACCAACAAGATCCTGCGCGCGTTCCTCCACTCAAAGGGTGTCAAGGATGCGGATATTTAGGAGGTCTACACACTGTTCGCACATAGCGATTATCAAACCATCGTCGCGAACATCAAAAGCTTTTCCCAAGGGGGAAAGACGACCGTTATCTCTACGATCAACGGCGATTCGAACGTACCCATTCTACAAGGAACTCGGCAACCAGGGCCTGAAAGCGATGGACATGCCGGTCGTTGCGTTCTCGGTCGGCGAGGAAGAGCTGCGCGGTATCGATACGAAACCGCTCGTCGGCCATCTCGCGGCGTGGAACTACTTCATGTCGGTGAAGAACCCGAACAACAAGAAGTTCAAGACGGAATTCGCCGAGTACGTAAAGGCGCAAAATCTGCCGGGCAGCGCCAAGCGCGTGACGAACGATCCGATGGAAGCGACCTTCGTCGGCATCCATATGTGGAGGCAGGCGGTCGAAAAAGCGAAGAGCGCGGATGTCGACAAGGTGTGCACCGCGATGATCGGCCAGAGCTTCGCCACGCCTTCGGGCTTCACGCTGACGATGGACGGCAATCATCATCTGCACAAGCCGGTGATGATCGGCGAGATTCGCGGCGATGGCCAGTTCAACGTCGTATGGAAAACGAAGACCGCGATTCGCGCGCAGCCGTGGAGCCCATTTATCGCGGGTAACGAAGGCAAGCCGGATGTCGTGAGCTCGATTCCCGCGTTCCTGCGTCGTCAGCGTGTGGCTTAACGCGTTAGCTGTCATCAGGCCGTGCGCTTTTCTCGATGCGTGCGGCCGTTCATGTCTTATTCGAAAGGCCATCATGACCGGTTCTATCAGGCGCGTACTGTTTGCGCTTTTTATCGCGTGTGTGTCGATGACGGCGCACGCGCTCACCAGCGACGAACTCGCGCCGCTCGCAGGCGATGACTTCGAAGCCAAGTCCGCCGCCATCGACAAGCTGATTGCAACCGCGGACGCGCCATCGATCGCGGTATTGACCGCATTGTCCGATGGTTCCGTCGTCGCGACCGATGACGGCCACGTCTATATTCAAAGCGACGACGGCAATAAAGACCCGCTCACCGGCAAGATAGTCGATGCACCCGATGCGCAATCCATCACGCTATCGAACATTCTGCGCACGAAAGTCGCGGGCGCGTTGTCGGGCTTGCAACTGGCATCGCCGGATATCGCGAAGCGGCGCGATGCCATCAGCGCGCTGTTGAAGAACCCGGATGCATCGATGAAACCGCTAATCGATCATGCGCGCGCCATCGAAAAAGATGCGGACTTGAAAAAGCGCCTCGACACGCTCTGGGCGATGACCGCACTTCACGATCCCGACGTCGGCAAGCGGCTCGAAGCGGCGCAACTCGTCGCCGCGCGACACGATCTCGACATGTATGAACTGCTTCGTCCGATCGTCGCTAAGAAAGCGGACGGCACGTACAACGAATCCGATGAGCGCATGCGCAACGCCGCGCAGGAAGGCATCTACGCGCTCGATTCCATTCAGCGGCGCAGCGAGATTTCGGCACGCTGTTCGCAGGTCTTTCTCTTGGTAGCGTGCTACTGCTTGCTGCACTGGGTCTGGCTATAACTTATGGTTTGATCGGCGTCGTCAACATGGCGCACGACGCGTTTCTGATGATCGGCGCCTA
>LFMX01000077.1 GCA_001184405.1 Candidatus Burkholderia humilis | reverse complement strand
CGCGACTTATGTCGTGCAAAACCTTGTGCAGCATTACGCGCCCGCTGCGTTCAACTGGTATCCGTTGTTCGCGGTGCCGGTGTCGTTCGTGGCGACCGCGCTGGTCGGTATCGTGCTGAAAAGGCTGGTTTTGAAGCATCTTTATGGGCGTCCGCTCGGAACCTTGCTGACGACCTTCGGCATTAGCCTCATCCTCATTCGGGCTACGCGCACGCTCTTCGGCACGCAGAACGTGCAAGTGACGAATCCTTCGTGGATGAGCGGCGGCGTCGCCGTCATGCAAAACCTCATTCTTCCGTATAACCGGCTGACCATTCTCGCGTTCTCGCTCGTCGTCGTGCTGATCGCGTGAGCCGTGCTGACGAAGACGCGTCTCGGTCTCTTCGTGCGAGCGATGACGCAGAACCGTCGCATGGCCGCGTGTGTCGGCATGAAGACCGCGCGTGTCGATTCGTATGCGTTCGGCGCGGGCATCGCGGGACTCGGCGGCTGCCCGCTTTCGCAGATCGGCAACGTCGGGCCGGACCTCGGGCAGAGCTACATCATCGATTCGTTCATGGCTGTAGTGCTCGGCGGTGTCGGTCAGCTTGCGGGCACGGTAATCGGCAGCTTCGGGCTGGGGCTCGTGAGTAAAGCGGTCGAGCCGTTCTGGGGCGCGGTGCTCGCGAAGATCGCGGTGCTCGTGCTCATCGTCCTGTTCATTCAGAAGCGTCCGCAAGGCATGTTTGCCCTGAAGGGCCGCAGCGCGGAGGCTTGAGCCATGAACGCCTCGTCCAATCTCACTGCGAATCTCGACGTCGCGCCGCAACCCGATGCCGATGCCGCGCGCGCTGGCTTCGCGCTCGGCCTTCCGCCACGCGCCGCGCTCTTGCCGCGCAATGGCTGGATCGCGCTGATTGCGTCGATCATTGCGATGGGCATCGTTGTGCCCGTCAGCGCGCTCGTGTTGCCGGAGACCAGCGCGTTCCACTTGTCGGCCTATGCGATGACGCTCGTCGGCAAGCTCATGTGCTATGCGATCGGCGCGCTCGCGCTCGATCTCGTGTGGGGCTATTGCGGCATTCTGAGCCTGGGCCACGCGCTTTTCTTCGCGCTCGGCGGCTACGCGATGGGCATGTATCTAATGCGATCCATCGGACGTGAAGGGACGTATCAAAGCGATCTGCCAGACTTCATGGTGTTTCTCGACTGGCACACGTTGCCGTGGTATTGGCAAGGCACCGAGCATCTCTGGTATGCGCTGCTGCTCGTCGTGCTCGTGCCCGGCGTGCTCGCGTGGGTGTTCGGCTTCTTCACGTTCCGTTCGCGCGTGAAGGGCGTATACTTGTCGATCATCACGCAAGCGATGACGTTCGCCGCGATGCTGCTTTTCTATCGCAACGAAACAGGCTTCGGCGACAATAACGGTTTCACGGATTTCAAGCGCATCGCGGGCCTCTCCGTCGTGCATCCGGGCACGCGCACCGCCCTGTTTCTGATGACGTTCACGGTGCTCGTGCTCGCGTTTCTCGCCGCGCGATGGATCGTGACATCGAAGCTCGGACGCGTCGTGACCGGCGTGCGCGATGGCGAAGCGCGCCTCATGTTTCTCGGTTACTCGCCGCTTGCGTACAAGCTCTTCATCTGGACCGTCTCGACTGTGTTGTGCGGCATGCGGGCGCGTTGTATGTGCCGTAAGTGGGCATCATCAATCCGAGCGAGATGTCGCCTGCGAACTCGATCGAAATGGCGATCTGGGTTGCGGTCGGCGGACGCGGCACGCTGATCGGACCGATCATCGGCGCGTTTGCGGTCAATGGCGCGAAGAGCTTTTTCACGGCTTATTTCGCGGAGTATTGGCTGTTTTTTCTTGGCCTTATCTTCACGCTCGTGCCCTTGCTTTTGCCGAACGGCATCATGGGTCTCATCGAACTCGCGCGACGCAAGAAGGCGCAGGGAGACGCAGCAGAATGACCGCACACCATGCATTGATCGTCGATTTGCCGCCGGATCTTTCGAATGTCAACGGCGTGGTCGGACTGGGACACGTGGTTGCGCCCGACCAGATCGATGTATCGCACGGCACGATTCTTTATCTCGAAAACGTGATGGTGAGCTTCGACGGATTTCGCGCGTTGAACAAGCTGACTTTGTCGATCGATGTGGGCGAATTGCATTGCGTGATCGGACCGAACGGCGCAGGCAAGACCACGATGATGGACGTCATCACCGGCAAGACGCGTCCTGACAGCGGCAAGGTCTTTCTCGGGCAAACGTTTGATCTGACGCGCATGTCGGAGCCTGTGATTGCACGCACCGGCATCGGACGAAAGTTTCAGAAACCGACGGTATTCGAGAATCATCCTGTGTGGGAGAACCTCGAGCTTGCGATGAAGACTGGTAAGCGATGGTTCGCCTCTTTACGCGCAAAGCTGGATCGTTCGGCGCAGGGGCGTATCGAGGAGACGCTGGAGTTGATTCGTTTGCAGCATCAGGTGACGCGGCTTGCGGGCGAGTTGTCGCACGGGCAGAAGCAGCGGCTCGAGATCGGGATGTTGCTTATGCAGCAGCCTGCGCTTTTGCTTCTTGATGAGCCTGCGGCTGGCATGACGGATCATGAAACAATGGAGTTGGCTGAATTTTTGAATAAATTGCGCGGGATTTGTTCGATGATGGTTGTTGAGCATGATATGGACTTTGTTGCCGCACTTTCTGGTCCCGATGGGACGGTTACTGTTATGGCTGAAGGGTCTGTTCTTGCTGAAGGCTCTCTTGATGCTGTCAAACAGGATGAGCGCGTGATCGAGTCTTATCTGGGACGCTTCTGGTTTCTTACCTTTTATTCAGTAGCCGCCGGGAAGGCGGCTACTGAATAAAAGGTAAGAAACCAGAAGCGATCCGCACAAAAAAAGAACACTCACAGCAGCCCAAGCGCAGCTTGAAAAGAGAGAAGCGAAAATGCTAGAGCTAAAAAACCTGAACCAGTACTACGGCGGCAGCCACATCCTAAGAAACGTGACCATGACTGTCCCGGAAAGAAAACTAACCGTACTTCTAGGCCGCAACGGCGTAGGCAAAACAACGTTATTAAGGACCCTAATGGGCCTGGTGTCGACCAAAACCGGCACCATCACCTGGCGCGGCACGCAAATTTCATCGATACCCACCACGCACGCGTATCGAGCGGCTTAGCCTACGTACCCTTCGGCCGCCTGACGGTGGAGGAAAACCTGCTGGTAGGCGCAGCAAGCCGCAAAGCCCCATCAAAAATCCCAGACAAAATCTACGACCTGTTCCCCGTCCTGAAGGACATGAAAAACCGCAGAGGCGGCGACTTGTCCGGCGAACAACAACAGCAACTGGCCATCGGCCGCGCACTGATGAGCGAACCGCAACTGCTGATCCTCGACGAACCGACCGAAGGCATTCAACCCTCGATCATCCGCGACATCGGCCGCACGCTGCGCCAACTGGTCGATGAACTCGGCATAACCGTGCTACTCGTCGAACAGTACTACGACTTCGTCCGGACCGAGCACGACCAGTACTGGGTGATGAGCAGAGGCGAAATCGTCGCGGGCAGCGAAGGAATCGATATGGATGCGCATGGAGTGCGCGAGCTGATCGCCGTATGATGACGGCTCACCTCTGATACGCATCGCTCATGCACTACAAATCGCACGCGGCGCTCGCGGACCCGAACATCTGGCGCGGCAGGCTCGAACTCGGTTACGCGCATCAATATGGCCGCACGGTTTGCGTTCATCGCAAACATGAAGGACCGTTGCGTCTGCAACGCCCGCTCTATCCCGAAGGCGACATTTGCCATTCGGTGATCGTGCATCCGCCGGGCGGTGTGGCGGGCGGAGATCGCTTGTCGATCGATATCGAACTCGGCGATCACACGCATGCCGTCATCACGACGCCCGGCGCCACCAAGTGGTACAAGGCCAACGGCAAGCTCGCGACGCAGCGCATCGATATCAAGTTGGGCGCGCATGCGAAGCTCGACTGGCTTCCGCAGAACAACATCGTGTTCGATTTCACGCTTACGCTCGATGACACCGCGACCGCGATCGGTTGATGCGATGTTGCTCGGGCGGGCGGCCGCTGGCGAGCGGTGGACGGATGGGCAGATTAAGGCTGTTTCGCGCCTTATGAATCGCGATGGGAAGTTGTTGTGGTTCGAGCGTAGACTGCTCGATGTTCGGGATGCATTGCGCGATTCCTCGCAAGGGCTTGCGGGCTTTCCGACTTTTGGGACGTTGTGGGCCGTTGGGCCGGCTTGCGACGATGCGCTTGCTGAATCGATTACGGCGTCGCTGTCCTTTAGCGATGATTTGCGGGCGGCGGCTTCTTGTGTTGTGCCCGGGGTTTTGATCGTACGGGTGATATCGAGGTCGATGGAACCCTTGCAGCGGGCTCTGGCTGATTCCTGGATGAGGCTTCGGCCGCTTGTGCATGGGATTGAGGCGCGGCCTCTGCGGCTTTGGACAACCTGATTTTTGCACCGTTGTTGCGCACGAGGTGCGCTTATTTGGCGCGCGCTAGGGTTGTATGTTCGTTGGGCTTTGAGCTTTTGCCTTTGGCATGACTCTCGCCTATTTCTCTTTGCGTCGTGCAAAGGGCTTCTGTTTTCTTGCGTTTTTATTCAGTAATCCCCCCGCCGGGGAGGCGGCTACTGAATAAAAACGCAATACTGAATAAAAAACCCAAGACAACCCAGCAAAAAAGAACCCATGAAACTAACCCCAAGATAAAAGGACAAGCTGCTGATCTTCACAGCAGCCCTACTCGCAGAACGCCGCCGCGCCCACGGCCCGAAGCTGAACCATCCGGAAGCGGTAGCCTTCATCTCAGCAGCGCTAATGGAAGCAGCCAGAGACGGCAAAACCGTAGCAGAGGTCATGCACTACAGCACAACACTGCTAACCCGCGACGACGTCATGGAAGGCGTCCCTGAAATGATCCCGGACATTCAGATCGAAGCGACCTTCCCCGACGGCACGAAGCTCGTCACCGTCCACCATCCAATCCCATAGAAAGAACATGATCCCCGGCGAATACCTCATCGACGATGGCGAACACGAACTCAACGCAGGCCGCGAGACCGCAACGGTCGTCGTCGCGAACACCGGCGACCGCACCGTGCAAGTCGGCTCGCGCTTTCACTTCTACGAAGTGAACACCGCCCTCAAGTTCGATCGCGACAAAGCGCGCGGCTTCAGATTGAACATCGCCGCAGGCACAGCAGTGCGCTTTGAGTCCGGCCAGGAACGCACGGTAGAGCTCGTCGCGCTCGCAGGCGATCGCCACGTCTACGGCTTCAACGGCCTCGTCATGGGCTCGCTTTAATCCAGACATCAAAGGAAAAAAATAACCCTACGCATCGGCCGCCGCGCTTATGCGGAAATGTTCGGCCCAACTACCGGCGACCGTGTGCGCCTGGCCGACACCGATCTCATCATCGAAGTCGAACGCGACTTCACCACCTACGGCGAAGAAGTAAAGTTCGGCGGCGGCAAAGTCATTCGCGACGGCATGGGCCAGTCGCAACGTCCCGCCGCCGATGTCGTCGATACCGTCGTCACCAACGCGCAGATTCTCGATCACTGGGGCATCGTAAAGGCGGACATCGGCATCAAGGGCGGACGCATTCATGCGATCGGCAAAGCGGGCAATCCGGACATTCAGCCAAACGTGAACATTCCGATCGGTGCAGCCACGGAGGTCATCGCGGGCGAAGGCATGATCGTGACCGCAGGCGGCGTGGATACGCACATCCATTTCACCAGTCCGCAGCAGATCGCCGAAGCGCTCGCAAGCGGCGTCACGACGATGCTCGGCGGCGGCACCGGCCCCGCCACCGGCACGAACGCAACGACCTGCACGCCGGGACCGTGGCACATGGAACGCATGCTGCAAGCCGCCGATGGCTGGCCGGTCAATCTCGGCTTTCTCGGCAAGGGCAACGCGAGTCTGCTCGAGCCACTGATCGAACAGGTGAAGGCAGGCGCAATCGGGCTGAAGCTGCACGAAGACTGGGGCACGACGCACGCCGCCATCGACAATTGCCTGAGTGTCGCCGACGATACCGACACGCAAGTCGCCATTCACACCGACACGCTCAACTAAGCGGGCTTCGTCGAAGCGACCATCGCCGCGTTCAAGGGCCGCACGATCCACACGTATCACACCGAAGGCGCGGGCGGCGGACACGCGCCGGACATCATCAAAGTGGCGGGCGAATCGAATATGCTGCCCTCTTCCACCAATCCGACGCGCCCGTACACCATCAATACGCTCGATGAACATCTCGACATGCTGATGGTGTGTCATCACCTCGATCCGTCGATTGCGGAAGATATCGCGTTTGCGGAGTCGCGCATTCGACGCGAAACCATCGCGGCTAAAGACATCCTGCACGATCTCGGCGCGCTGTCGATGTTGTCATCCGATTCGCAAGCGATGGGCCGCGTCGGCGAAGTCATCATTCGTACCTGGCAGACCGCGCACAAGATGAAAGTGCAGCGCGGTGCATTTCCCGAAGACACCGCGCGCAACGACAACTTCCGCGCGAAACGATACATCGCCAAATACACGATCAATCCGGCGATCACGCATGAAGTGGGATCGATCGAGCCGGGCAAGTGGGCCGATCTCGTGTTCTGGGAGCCCGCGTTTTTCGGCGTGAAACCGGCGATGATCGTGAAAGGCGGCATGATCGCGATCGCGTAAATGGGCGACCCGAACGCATCGATTCCGACGCCGCAGCCGGTGCATTATCGCGAGATGTTCGCCACGCGCGGTGGTGCGCTCGGCAAGACATCGCTCACGTTCGTGTCGCAGTTGGCGGCGGAATCGCGTATTGCGGATCGATATGGCCTCAAAAAGCAGATCGTCGCGGTAAAGAATTGCCATAACGTGAAGAAGGCCGACATGATTCACAATGCATGGCAACCGTCCATCAGCGTCGATCCGCAGACCTACGAGGTGATCGCCGATGGTCAATTGCTCACGTGCGAGCCCGCCACCGTTCTGCCGATGGCGCAGCGCTACTTTTTGTTTTGAACATCGACATGCGTACCATCGACAAACGCTTCACCGCGAAACTCGCGCCCGTGCTCGTGAAGTGCGCGCCCACGCTGACCCTTCCTTTCGATGCGCGCTGCAAGAGCCGCCTCGCCGCCATGCTCGATAACGGCGAAGAAGTCGCGCTCGTGATGCCGCGCGGCACCGTGCTCGCCGATGGCGACATGCTCGTCGCGGCGGCGGAAGATGTGCTGATCGTGCGCGCGCCGAACGTGCGACTGTTGGCGCGTGCGGCGTATCACCTCGGCAACCGGCATACGCCCGTCGAAGTCGGCGGTGATTATCTGAAGCTCGAAGCCGATGCCATGCTCGAAGATATGTTGAAGCGCCTCGGCGTACTGGTCGCGCATGAATCGCAACCGTTCCAGCCTGAAACGGACGCGTATGGCGGCGGCCACAAGCATGGTCACGATGAAACCTTCAGCGAGGACTATGCGCTCGCGCAAAAAGTCTTCGATGATGATCATCATCACGATCATGCGCATCGCTGAACTCACGGCGCTGTTGCATCTCGCGTCGCCTGCGCTGCCGATCGGCGCATTCAGCTATTCGCAAGGGCTCGAAGCGGCGATCGAACACGGCCGATTCACGATGGCGACAGAGCGCGCGATTGGATCGCAAGCAATGGGATGGACGCTCCCACCCGATGACGGCATCAATGTGCCAGAGTGGAAGTGTCATCGACCACTCAAACCGGAAGGGGCGTCATCATGCAGATTACGACGATTGGCATCGACCTGCGAAAGAAGGTCGCGCTGGTTGCTGCCATGCGCAAGCTGCTTACTATCATCAACGCAATCGCCAAACATGGCGTGAACTGGAATCCGAGCTTTCATATTGCTTGACTTGCAAGACGGTTGCTCATAGCGTAGCCAGCAACGCAAACACTCGACGGGGCAGTATCAAGGCGTGATACTCCGTCGGACATGGGCCCGCTCACCGCGCTCGAAATCGAGCGAGCAGTCGAGGGCAGTTATTCAGTTACTCACCCGAAGATCATTGACAATCGTCGGTCTTGTCCCAGAGTTGCTGATAGCTGGGACCATCGGAAAGCGGAGGTTTCAGGGGCCGGCTCATCTGAACTGTCACAGGAATTGGGAAATCGACACCCACAAGCGCAATCTCGCCCTGCTTCAAATTGGGAAGAAACGCGGCAGCCGAACGGTCGATTTCCCCACAAGCGCGCTCGACCACTTCACGATCGCGGTCGTTCGTCAGTATCGATGTACGAGCAGCGTTCCCATCTGGCTGAGGACACCTTCCGTGATGTCGCGTGGTCGCTGGGTTGCCAGGCAAATATTCAATCCATACTTCCGACCTTCTTTTGCAATCAGTTCGAAGGCGTCAAGGTTCAGCGCGAAGTCTTCGGCGCCGACTGATTTGCCAAGAAAGTTGTGCGCCTCGTCCAAGATGACGAGGATCGGTCTGTTTCGAAATGCGTCGGCACGCGCTCGTCTAAGCAACATCCTACCGACAGCGTTCGCAATTACCTCGCGGGCTGAGAACTCGTAACCAATCGAGCTCATACAAACCCGCAACACCGAAGCATCGCCGTTGAGGAACTCATCAACGCATTCCCACAAGGTTGCCCTCCCAAATGCTTCTGAAAACACGCAGGAAAGCGATGCGGACCCGGTAACCCCTATAATGCGCGTCAACAACGACGAACAGTATGAGAGCTCATTCGACGGGCCACCCCAGCGGGTAGAGTCACGATCTTTTTCGGGAAAGCAGCACTCTTCGACGATCTGCTTTACAAGATAATTGATGTCAAATGGGTTGGCTAGGATTGTCGACCAACGCAGCATTATTCGCCTGTTTCAACGCTTTTCGGTAAGCAACCTTCGAAGCGTTCACCTTCTTCACATAGCCATCTGGAGCGACCTCGGGCGCAAGCCGTGCCAGCCGGAGACTTTTCATCGCTTCGCGGAGTTTTGGGCCCTGAGTTTTTCCAGAGGGCTGGAACAAGGCAATGAAGTCTCCCCTTCAGTGAAATCAGTCGGCGGTAAGGCGATCTCTTGCGACATCGGAGCCTGATGCAGTGGGCTGCCCAGGTGACGGTGCATTACGTCGTCGCGACGATTGACCGGTACTCACTGGTCGCGTCGAGCAAAATTATCTTGGCTTTGTAACGGCGGCATTCCTCGACAATCTTCGCGGTCGTCTAACTCTTCCCGCCACCGGTCGAGCCTAAAATTGCACAATGGCGCCCGAATAGCTTCTCAGGTGTCACCGCGATAGGAAAACCGCCATCGCCAGATACAACGCCAAGGCACAGAGTAACTTTCGGGGGGGTCTCGTCGATCCCACCTCCGGTTAAACGGGGAATGCGCGAAACAAAGTCGCCGGGGGCAGAGAAAACACGGTCACCCAAGCGCGGATATGCGGAGATTCCAGCCTGCACTCGTAGTGAAACAGGATGCACCGACCCGAGAAGGCGAATCACGCCGATCGCATCAATCTTTGCGGTTCCGCCAAAATCCTGTGTAATCTCTTCCCAGTCTCTGTCAGGTAGCGAGACCTCGGTCACGCGTCCCAGAAGCATTGTTTGCTGTGCCTCGATCAGAACCAGCTCGCCCACCTCCCCGCGTCCATAACGATGAGAGCGAAGATACTGACCGCTCACCTCGCCAGCATGAGCCAGGTTGACCTTTACGCCGTTTGCCGTGATGCTTGAGACAACGCCCACGCGTAGACTGTTCTGCAGCAGCCCTTCGCTGAGTGAGTCGTCAGTCACGCCCCCTCCCAGCCGTCGAATCGCATTAGCGAGTTGCTCAGCAGGCGACATGGCTTGCAAAGAAGGAATGAGGTTCACGACGTCAGCGAATGAACCAGCAATGAAATGAATATCGAAACCCTTCGAGGCGAGATCGCTGAACTTCTTCCAGTACACGCTGGACCCGTGAAAACCTTGGTTGTGTAGATGCTCGATACAGCGGTGGTCCGTCAGTATGAGCTTCAGACTGGGGTTCGACTGAATGGCAGACAGAATTGGCTCCGACAAATGGTCATCGTTGAAGCCGAATCCAGACATAACGAGGCAGATGTTTGGCTGCCGAAGGAAGTCCAAAAATCTAGACAGGAGTTCCAGATGAGGCTGAATGAATGCCTGCTGATATTTGCCTTTAGCTGGATAAATCAGGCATACCCGACTGGGGTCTGGCGCGCCCAACTCAAAGACCTCGTTTCCTTGGCGCTCCCAACTCACCGATCCATGAAGTTTGTGCAGTTGGAAGACGCCTTCGACGAACTCCTGTCGGTCTGTTTCACGGCGCACAACATCGTACGCAAAATGTCGGCCATCAAACCTGCGGCCTCGAGTGTACGAAAATCCGTCGACGACCATCATCCCGAGTTCTGCAGCGGCAGTCTCGAAACACATGTCGTAATTGGTTGTGAACACCTTCAGGCGAGGATCGCGGACCCGGCGCCGCGCCAGCTTTTGGAGAAGATGTCAGTACGCTGAGATATCGGAACGCGGGTCGCGAAGGAACTCGATGCAGAGCCCAAGAATCTTTTGTTTCACTTCGATCAGAAAGTTCGAGACTTCTCCGTCATCCGTGAAGGAGAGGTACGCGTCACATTGCGACAGGAAATGTTCAATGTTTGGATTTTCACGTTCAGCGTATCGGACCTTGTCGCACACAGCTTGCGCAGTATTGGTCAGGTCGCCCGTCGGAGCGCCGGAACACATTGCTTCGGGCCACAGCGTCCACATGCTAGGACCTCGCGGTGGACCAAGCGATGTTCCACTTCCCGCAAAAAATCCAAGATTGGAATACTGAAGTGCTCCAACGAGTAATTCGTTGCAGGCAGCTCTATTTGCAGTTAGCCGCCGCTCGGCTTCGTCGCTGGCATCTTCATCGCCCGAAAGAAGCTTATAGGCAGATTCAGAAAGCGGTGCCCAGTTGGACTGACCCGGGCGTCTGTAGGCGAGTTCATCGCCGAATTCCTGAGCGAGCGGAGTCGGCTCATCAAGCGCTTGGTTGGTACCCATCGGGTGAGTGGTGTAGTGGTCTAGTTATAGTTCCAGCGCCCGGAGGGTGGTGCGCAGGCCTGCCGCAGCGCAGTCGCCTGCGCCCTCGTCAGTCATATTGATCCTAACATAGCGGTGGTAGCAGATTTGCGGGACTGCAACGGGTCGAAGCTGCGAGTTAGCGGATGCGAAAAGCGGTCGCTCCGCTGCACGTCGCCGCCGGCACAAGCCGTTATATTACTGCCTTCAAGGAAACATCGTCGAAGGTTGGCTAAAGCCGATCTGATTATAGGGGTCATTCGGACAAATGCGGCCGGTAAAGGAGAGCGTGACGATGTAAAGGCCACGGGTACTGCACATTAAACGTTAAATCTAGTCAAATTTCTTAACGCGGGACAAAGGCTCATGGCGAAGCGCGGGAATCGGATAGCACGATCGAAGGATGATTTGCAAAGCGAACTGCGCGAGCAACTGGAACTGCTTATTGACTCGTGCGAGCGGTATGACAGCGGCAAGCAGTCTATCGGGAGGCATATCGCCCTTAGTCTGCGCGTTCTCCTCAATCATCACGGTCAATCTCGATCGCTGCTGGAGCAGTTAGGTCTTCGCGCAGGAAAATGGCTCGACACAGCCGGGCCGCTGAACCCCCGAAACGTCTTGACCGACAGCAACCTGCTGATGATCCAGGCCACTGATGCTGGCGCGCAATATCTGCCCAATTCCACATGGGCGACGGTTTCAACACGCGCGTCGACGATTTCCCTGTCTGGTGGACGTGTCCTGTGCTGAAAGATAACAAGGGCCGCTTCATGTCCCGATTCGACATCGTGTCGCACATCGCGAACAGCGACGGCGGAGCCCACGTGGACCCGGAGCTAGATGAGGCATACATGGCGCTCTCCCGACAGAATTCGCTCGGTTGGCATTTCACGAAATGCGATATTGTGGAAGCGATCGTCGGCCGGCCCGAACTAGCATGCGTCCGGCAGATCGCTCATGAAGTGTTGGAAACCTTGAAACAGCGGGCCCCTGCGTACTTCCCGGGTTAGGGTAGTTGTACGCAGTGAATAATTCGGAACGGACCTTACATCTGGGAGCCACCCAATGGCCTAAGAGTGCGAATGACGGGCGGAGTCGAACCCCTAGTTGGCGAATGCCCCGACGCGGCCGTTCCGCTGCGCGACGCCGCTACCGTCGCCAAACCGCCATATTGGCGACGTCCATGTTAGCCGCGTCGACCGTCCGCTATGGCCGATGAGGCACCTTCGAGGCTTGCGAACGACTGACCGTTCACTTCATCGGGGGACATCCGACCTACCGCGAGTCAAGCGGCCGATGAAGGTCGAGGCCGGTCATCCGCCACGCTATGAGCGCGCAAATTAGAACATGCATTAAGCAACACGCTATCGGCCCCTTCCGCTAAGGATCTCGCCGCCGTTGTTTACCTTTTCATCATAAGTCGTCGTAATACCAGTGAGTAAAATCCACTGTAATTTTTTCCGCACTCAAAAAACGGTTTCCAACCCAGGACATCGTGAACGTCACCGGCGTGCGTAGGCAAGAAAGCAGCGCGCGCAGCAAGATGCCAATCTCCGCCCCACTCGCGTCACTTTCCACAAAAGGTCGCACCGGAGTCACATGGAATGCGATCATCGAGTGGACCATTGATGAGGTTTTTACGGAGATTGCTGCAGCAGGCCTCGCATTGCATGAGGCCTACACCGTGTACGGCGCATCGCGCGTGTCCAGCGCCTATTGCATCATGAGCACACTCGACGACCTGCGAGCCGCTGCAAGTTGCGCGGACAATCACGACGTCTATCGCGAAATGGTTCGACTGGAAGCCGCCTCGACCTTTGCCTTCCAAGGTCAGCGCTGGCTTGCAGAAGTTGCGCCCGCACTGCTCCCCGCCAGTCTGGCCGCTGATGTGGCGCGCGCGAAAACTGTCGCTATCCAGCGGCAGGCGATCGAAGCTGAAATTCCCGCGCACCTGCTCTTCACGTTTGGCTGGCCAACCATTCGCCCAGCACCCGAAGAAGCGGAGCTTCTCGCGAGCGTTCGTCGCCGTGTCGCCGATGTCGTCGGGCTTGAAGCCAAATACACGCATGGCTCTGATGTGCTGCATCGCTACGACCAGCTGTTGGCCCAACGCTCGCCGGATGCGACTGCCACCCCGCCCTGCGCACAAGCTGCCTTCGCCTTTTAAGCGTGCCAAAAGAAAAAGCGCCACGCCCCGGAAAACCGGAGGCGTGGCGTTGGTCGACAAGTTACGCGAGACGGAGCGAAAGCTGCAACTCCGCCTCGAAACAGGATGGACTAGCGTCTCGCTGCGTGTTCGGAACCTACCAACACGCTTGGGCATTACCGCCGCAGAAGAAGTTGCTTTGTTTTTTTCACCTTGGTGCCCCTCAGACGAACGAAGTTGTAAAGGTGTCTTGCATATCAGCATAACTTGAGCAAGCACTTTTTGGAAATACCGGCTCTTGCGAGAGTCGGCAGCGTGTTAAGAGAAAATGGTTAAATTGCTAGGCTGCAAGCTTGAGCTTTCGGCCCTTACTCGCTTTTTACAGACGGCTTTAATGGGTCGTAGCCATCTCGCACAAGCGGCAGCGTCCAGCGGAATCGGGTTCGTGCGCCCCGTTGCGAGATTCACGAACACGCCCGAGACCGGCACTGCCCCGGTTCGAAACATCGTCCAGAGCAGGTTGAACGCTTGGACTGAGATGGCCTGGTTGATGACCAGGGACTGCTTGCGCAGCGCCTTGGCCATCGAACAGGATGGCGTTTCGTCTTTTTCATCGAGCTTCGCGCTGATGAGTTCCGGAAACAGGTCATCTATATGGGCAACAAATCCGGATCCTTCTTCGCATAGCTTTTGCTGCGCATCTGCCCCAACACAACCTTGCCAGGATTCACGTCATTGCGATCGAGCAGAAAATGCCCGCGCTCTTGCCTGCTCCGAGCAACAACGCTCCGCATAGTTAGAAGCACGGGAGACCAGTTCGGACTCTTTTAAACTAAAGCGCTTCAAATCGAAATCGGACTTTCCCTGTAACACAGATTACTCCGTATTTCTCGTAGGCATTCAATTTGGCAATTGAATGCGAGGAAGCTTGGTATGGGACACTCAGCGAACAGACGTCAGCAGGCCGACCAAGCAAGTCGCGATCGCCTGCGCGGAAGTGCCGGTAGGCGTCAGCGTGGCACATTCTTCGTAGAATGATCGCCGCCGTTCGTTAAGGTTTCTCAAAGTCGCAAGCAGATCGCTCGTCTGCAATAGCGGCCGAGACTGGTCGTGCATCGTCCTCGCGTAAATTTCGTCGATCGCCGCGGTCAGATGGACAACCGTGAAGCACCGTTTCAGTATCGACCGGGTACGCTCCGCAAGCACGGCCCCGCCACCTATCGATAAGACGACTTCCGGGCGTGCTGCGATTCTTCGATCAAAGACATTTCCAAGCGCCGGAAGGCAACCTCGCCATCGTGTGCGAAGCATTCACGAACCGAGCAGCCGCCTCGCGCTTCAATCAACCGGTCTGAGTCAACGAATTCCATGCCGAGTCGTTCGGCTAGATGTTGCCCAACTGTCGTCTTGCTAGTGCCCATCAGGCCGATTATGCATATTCGACGGTCAATACCGTCGACCGATTGTGGGGCTCTGAGGTGGGGCTCTGAGCCGGACCCGGTAGCCCTCTGCGGCAAACAAGCCACCGATATGCGATCGAAATATCGGATCCATGCCCATTCCACAATTTAGGGTAACGATAGCTCGCACCGGAATACGATGTGTCAAAGACTCCCTTGATAGGCCAGGACGCTCGCTTTCAGAGCGTTCGGCAACGGTACCGACTCGTTCTTTTGGTAGTCAAACGTCACATGCGTCGAAAGGCCACGCGCCACTAGATGCGATTGATCGCCCTCGCACGCTATTTCGTACCCGATGTCGAAGCTGCTGGAGCCGAATCGCGTGACGCTTGCGCACAGGTTAAGCAAATCTCCCAGCCGAACTTGATCGAGGTACTCGCACACTGTCTTCACAGTTATTTGCGAGATTCGTTCGCTGTACGATGCGCCGAGAAGGCCGTACATGAACTTCACGTACGCGTCCTGTAGGTACTGGTAATAAATCGCGTTGCTAACGTGCCCCATGTAATCGATTTCCGAGTAGCGGACAACAATTTGCTGGACGAAGTAACGCTTAGGCATGGCAATCAACCCTCTTGATCCGCGGAAGTTAAATTCTTTGAGCTTCACTCGTGACGAAACACCGGTCGTCTCTTCTCCAGAAACGCAGCCATGCCTTCGCGCCAGTCATATAACGCAAACGTCGCCTGAAACTGCCGCTTTTCGAAGTCGAGGCCAGCCGTGAGCGGTAGCTCGAAGGTCCGGTTGATCGCTTCTTTCAGCATGATCAGAGTTGGAAGCGAATGGGCCGCAATCTCTTGGGCATAAGTGAGCGCGTGTTGAATCGTGTCCTCGTCCGCGACGACTTGCGTCCAGACCTGCTTCGTACGCTTCGCGGGCCGAGACGATCCGTGCGCGTAGGCACCAATCCATCGCATGGATCCTGCCGATCAGGCGGGGCAGCCGCTGTGTGCCACCGAGGCCAGGGATTGTACCCAGCGACAGTTCGGGTTGACCGAAGCATGCCGATTCGCTGGCAATTACCACGTCACACGCTTGCATGAGCTCGCAGCAGCAGCCGATCACGCAGCTACAACCGGCTTCCGAACGCGCGCGATGCACTCCCAAACACCAGTCAGATAACGTCCGTGAACGATGTCCGGCGCATCTTGGCTGGGCATTTCGGCGACGTCCGCGCCCGCCGCGAAAAATTTGCGGCTCTCCCGAAAGCACAATCACGCTGACCCCATCATCGCCGTCGAGCTGTTCGAAATGCGTGGACAGGTTCACCATCAGTTCGGTGTTCAGCGCGTTCGCTTTTGCCGGGCGGTGCAATCGCAGATGTGCAATCCGGCCGAGTCGCTCAGCAACGATCAATTCTTCTTTCATCTCGCGCATAGTTTCTGTTCCGAAAGCAGTGTGTTTGGGCACAACGTTCAGTTGGCGAATGCGCTCAGGCCAGTGATCGCCTTACCTAAGACAAGCGCGTGAATGTCATGCGTGCCCTCGTATGTGTTGACGACTTCCAGGTTCAGCAGGTGACGGATTACGCAGTATTCGTCGGAGACGCCGTTGCCGCCCAGCATGTCTCGGGCGACGCGGACGACATCCAGCGCTTTACCGCACGAATTTCGCTTCAGGATCGACGTCAGTTCGACGCTCGCGATACCCTCGTTGACTAACCGACCGAAACGTAGGCAGCCGAGCAACGCGAGCGAAATTTCCGTCAGCATGTCCGCTAACTTCTTTTGAATCAGCTGATTCGCCGCAAACGGCCTGCCGAACTGGTTACGACTAAGCGTGTAGTCGCGAACGGTTTCGTAGCAGGCCGCAGCAGCACCGAGTGCGCCCCACGCGATGCCGTAGCGTGCGGAGTTCAAGCATCTGAATAAGGTCGGAAAGACGCTTGACGCCCGGAAGCACCTGCGCATCCGGTACCATCAGGTCGTTAAGCACAATCCTGCCCGTCATGGACGAGCGCAGCGCCATCTTGCCTTCATGACGGGCGTCGACATCCGTCACAGCCTCGTTCGACGATGAAGCCGGGCACGCTGCCGTCGTCCGTCTTTGCCCAAACGATCAACACATCCGCGATCGGCGCATTCGTGATACAGTTTTTCTCACCACTCAGGCGATAACCGCCCGGAACCTTGACGGCACGTGCCGGCATCCCGCCAGGATCCGACCCGAGGTTAGCCTTGGTCATTCCAAAGCAACCAATCCATTCACCGGACAGTAGTTTCGGTAGGTAACGTTGCCGTTGAGAGGCCGAACCGAAATGCAAGATCGGATAGATGACAAGCGACGCCTGGATCGTCAGCAACGAACGGTAGCCGGAATCTACTCGTTCAATCTCGTGCGATGCAAGTCCGTAGCAGACCGCATTGCGTGCATCGCTGCCGTACTCACCGGGCACCATACAGCCGAACAGCCCCTGCGCACCCATATCACGGAAAACATCGCGATCTTCGCGTTCGTGCCGGAAGGCGCCCCGTAGGCGCGGTCCGAGCGTGCCGGCAGCGAATAGGCGAATGCGATCGTGGTATTTGCGCTCGTCTTCTGATAGTTCGCGCGCGATCTGCAGCGGATCCAGATGGTCGAATTTTGTCTTTGCGCTGGCGATCGCCTGTTAAGTCGCGGGTTAGTTAGTGAAAGGGAGGGCTAGACCTCGCATCGGTCGAGCGGTTCTGGCCGTCTACCTCGAGAAGCCCTAGAGACGTCGCCAAAGTGAACTCCCAACGCGGGTATAGGCCGCTATCCGACTATGGGTGACTACGTTTGCAAGTTCGTTGAGAAGCGACTTGATGACATCATGGCAGTAACGGACCTCGCCTCTAGGACGCTCGCATTGCGCGCCCAAAAAACATTCCTCACGAAGGTCGAAAACGGCACCGCCCAATACGTTGCGATGAACGCCGATCAATTCGATCACCAGCCTTGCATGTCACAGGTTCTGCGGGCTGCACGCGCCGTGCAAGCGCAGGTCGACAAGCAGGCGCCGGTTGGGAGCTAAGAACGATGCGTCGCCGAGGACCGACAGCCGTTCAGTCGGGCATTCCCCCTCAGAGATCGGCAAGGCCCAGCCGATGTCCGACAAGGGGGTCAGCGAACAGAGACGCGCCGCAAGGGGCGTTTTGTCGTTGGTATTCAACGGCGCATTGCCGTCCCATAACGACCAGGACAACAACCATTCGGGCGTGCCGGAACTCGCGTATTTAACGGCAAGTGTGAGGCCGGTGCGGCGCAGCCGGCGGGCGAGCTGCCGCTCAATGCATCCGTCAAGGCCACTGGGGGGGACGCCACAGCAACGAACGGCACGATTTCCAGTTCGTTCTCGTACGTGGCTTGCAGTGCAGATAGACACTTCACGGCATTTTGACCCGTTAGCGTATGCGGCGCACAACGAAGCAGCACAACCAATCGGTCATCTTGCCCGCCGAATATCTTACGGATTCGACGTTTCACATGTTCCGTTCTCTGGTTCATCGTGAATTCTCCCGGGTGCCGCGCTTGCCGGTGCCGGTCGCACCGCTTCCGGCGCGTTTCAAGACCCTGGTGCTCGCGTACGAGCCAAGCACCATCAGCGAAACTGTCCGGTGAGCCATCTCGTGAAGCGCATGCGTTAGCGGGTGCACGTGAGGATATCCAGCGAGCTCGAGAAAAAAGTAATAACTCCACGGACATGCACCGAGCGGACGCATCTCGAAAAATTCAATTGAAATACCGTGCATTTCTAGCGGTTCGAGCATGTGCACGAGGCTACCGGCGCAATGTTCGATCTCAACGCGGATTAGCGTCCTTCCTTCACCACTCGCGAGCTTTGGGACGCCACCCACGATCAAGAATCGAGTGGAGTTCGACGGCTCGTCTTGAATGGCCCGGCACAGGATTTCGACTCCATACAGACGGCCGGTGCGTTCGCCGGCCGGCGCGCCAAAGGTGTCGGACTCGCTAGCCGCCTTGACTGCCGCAGCGTTACTCGACACCGCCCGCCGTTCAACGCCGGGAAGATGTCTGTCAAGCCACTTGCGACATTGCGCCAAGGCCTGAGAATGGCCGAGCACGCAGTCGATCTTGGGCAACTCACGCGCGTTCGGCAGCATACAGTGGACTATGGGCATGACGACCTCGCTGGTTGCTGGCAAACCGGTGTCCGCGAGTAGGTCTAAGGTTTCCGCGACAGGCCCCTGCGCAGAATTCTCAAACGGTACGACGCCGCTCAGTGCGACGCTGGCTGCTACCGCGCCAAACACGTCGCTTATAGACGCGCAACCGATGCGAACTGCTGTATCGCCGAACACCTTGATGACCGCCTCTTCGCTGTACGTTCCGCTCGGCCCCAAAAAGGCGACTGAGGCTGCCTCCTGCAAGTCTCTCGATGTACGAGCTTTGCTTGGGATTTGTTCAACGTGGTCGGCGCTCATCGGATCATCGATTTGCTGCGCATGTTCGTTGTGGCAATTGAGTAGCCTAAGCAATTTGTTACCTATCACGGTGATCGTCCGTTTAAGCGCGCCAAGCTCGACTCCCGATGCACGTGGCGCTTGCGGGAGGCTTTCTACGGACGAGAGATGAAGGCTCCAGAGATCTAATTGACGGGACGCTCAACGAGCCCGACCGAGACCTGACGCGCGCCAATCCAGCTTCAGGCAATCGCCGGTTGCGAAGCAAGGTTCTCTGGTACGTCCACCGGTAGTCGCCGCGCGTGCACGGCAACCGCGAGCCGGTCGAGCGTAGCGACCGTCTCGCTCCAGCCGATGCACGCATCGGTGATACTCTGGCCGTAGACGAGTGCACGATCGGGTTGGAGGGGTTGATTACCGACGACGAGATTCGACTCGATCATGACGCCAGCAATGGACGCATCACCGACCGCGATGCGGTTGCCGATTGACGTGCAGACTGACAGCTGCTTTTCGTTTTGCTTACCGCTATTTCCGTGACTCGCATCGATCACGACGCGCGGCAACAGCCCCCTTGTCGCAAGCATCTGGCAGGCGGTGGCAACACTCGGTGCATCGTAATTTGGAACCTTGCCCCCCGCGGAGCACGAAATGTTCGTGCCCGTTTCCGTCAGTTAGTTGCCTGACGAACCGGCCATCGCCATCGACGCCGAGGAAGCGATGCTGGCTTCGCGCCGAGCGAATAGCGTCGATAGCAACCTCCAAGTTGCCGTCTGTTCCGTTTTTAAATCCAACAGGGCATGGTAAACCGGACGCCATTTCTCGATGAATCTGCGATTCTGTCGTTCGAGCGCCGATCACTGCCCACGAGACGAGATCCGCGATGTAGTGCCTGGGTCAGGCTATCTAGAAATTCTGTTGCGATCGGCACGTTCAGCGACGTAACGTCCAACATCAGCTTCCGTGCGATCCGCAGACCGGTGTCGATGTCGTGCGATTCGTCGAGATGCGGATCGTTGATAAGCCCTTT
>LFMX01000076.1 GCA_001184405.1 Candidatus Burkholderia humilis | reverse complement strand
GCAAGAACGGCGCGAAGTCGGGCAGCATCGGCAATATCAGCATTTACGACGTCGATTTCTAACCGATTCCAGGCGCCCATCCGAATCCGGTCGGGCACGGGCTGACCTATATCGATCACCTGACGCACAACGTGCATCGCGGCCGGATGGTCGAATGGGAGGAGTTCTACGAGCGCCTCTTCAACTTTCGCGAAGTGCGTTATTTCGATATCGAAGGGAAAGTGACGGCGATCAAATCCAAGGCGATGACGTCACTGTGCGGCAAAATCCGCATTCCGATCAACGAGGAAGGATCGGAAAACGCGGGCCAGATTCAGGAATATCTCGACGCTTACCACGGCGAAGGCATTCAGCACATCGCGCTGGGCACGGACGGTATCTACCAAACGGTCGATGGTTTGCGCGGCGCAAAGATTTCGCTACTCGATACGATCGACACGTACTACGAGCTGGTGGGATCGACGCGTGCCGAATCATGGCGAATCGGTCGCGGAATTGAAGAAGCGCAAGATTCTGATCGACGGCACCAAGGACGAAATCCTGCTGCAGATTTTCATGGAGAGCCAGATCGGCCCGATTTTCTTCGAAATCATTCAGCGCAAGGGCAATCAGGGCTTCGGCGAAGGCAACTTCAAGGCGCTGTTCGAATCGATCAAACTGGATCAGATGCGGCGAGGCGTGCTGAAAGACAACATCGGCCAATTAAGCAAAAAGGGACATCGAACGATGTCCCTTTTGTTTTGGCGATTCACGTAGCCGTGTAAATCGCGACGATCAGATCAGACCGCGTGTTCGTCGTCGCCATGCTCGGATTCACGACGCTTTTCGACGCCAGTCCGCACGGACTGAATGCGCGTTTGCGCAACCTGCTGAACGGACGACGCCCCGACGGACGGCGAATTCGCCCGCACGCCGACTGGCGCGCTGATCGCGAAAAAGGCCGCCGAAACCATGAGGAAGCTCTGGATGTGGCGTTGTTTCATATCGTTACCTCCTTCTAACTACACATCTTACAGCTTGCTTTCGCCGCGAACGCACATCAAAAAAACGCGTCTGAAAATCGGCGAAAGCGCCATTTTAGACAGGAATGCGCCGAAGGGTTCCGAAAATGTGTCAGATTTACAAGCGGTAACAAAACTAACCACGCGAAGGGAAAAGTGTCAACGTTTTGACGCAAACCGCTGCTAGGTGAGTATTTTTTAACGGGTTTGTCCCACTGTCTCGGAAACCCTTAGATCGGCACACTGGAATCCCGGCCCGACCGTTCACAAGACGCAACGGCCCGAAACATGCTTTGGTGATCCCAAACCTCGGGTGGAGGAAGACACATAATGAACGCCCCGCTAGACGCAGAACAAAGAGCTTCGCTAGAAGCCGCGCTGAAATCCGTCACGTTCGACGACAAATACACGCTCGAACGCGGTCGCGCGTACATGAGCGGCATCCAGGCGCTGGTTCGCCTGCCGATGCTTCAGCAAGAGCGCGACAAGGCCGCCGGCCTCAATACCGCAGGATTCATTTCCGGCTATCGCGGCTCTCCCCTTGGTGGACTCGACCAACACTTGTGGAAGGCGAAGAAGCATCTCGCCGGACACCAGGTCGTGTTTCAACCGGGCGTGAACGAAGACCTCGCCGCCACCGCCGTGTGGGGCTCGCAGCAAGTCAATCTGTACCCGAGCGCCAAATACGACGGCGTCTTCTCGATGTGGTACGGCAAAGGCCCCGGCGTAGACCGTTCGGGCGATGTCTTCAAGCACGGCAATTCCGCCGGTTCCGCGAAACACGGCGGCGTTCTGGTGCTCGCGGGCGACGATCACGCCGCGAAGTCATCGACGCTCGCGCATCAGTCGGAACACATTTTCAAGGCGTGCGGCTTGCCGGTGCTGTTTCCATCGAACGTGCAGGAATATCTCGATTTCGGCCTGCACGGCTGGGCGATGTCGCGCTACTCCGGCCTGTGGGTCGCGATGAAATGCGTAACCGATGTGGTCGAATCGTCGGCTTCGGTCGATATCGATCCGCATCGCACGAAAATTATTCTGCCGACCGATTTTGCGATGCCCGACGGCGGTTTGAATATCCGCTGGCCCGATCCGCCGCTCGTGCAGGAAGCGCGTCTGCTCGATTACAAGTGGTACGCTGCGCTCGCCTACGTGCGCGCGAACAAACTGGATCGCGTGGAAATCGATTCGCCGCATGCGCGCTTCGGCATCATGACTGGCGGCAAGGCGTGCCTCGATGTGCGTCAGGCGCTAACCGATCTCGGTTTCGATGATGCGACGTGCGCGCAAATCGGCATTCGTCTGTACAAGGTCGGCTGCGTGTGGCCGCTGGAAGCGCAAGGCGCGCAGAAATTCGCGCGCGGGCTGGAGGAAATTTTGGTCGTCGAGGAAAAGCGCCAGATTCTCGAATACGCGATCAAGGAAGAGTTGTACAACTGGCCCGATGCGCAGCGTCCGCGCGTCTACGGCAAGTTTGACGAAAAAGATGGCACGGGCGGCGAATGGTCCGTGCCGATGGGCAACTGGCTCTTGCCCGCGAATTACGAGTTGTCGCCCGCGATCATCGCGAAAGCGATTGCCACGCGGCTCGAAAAGTTCGACTTGCCCGCTGATGTGCGCACGCGGATTGCCGCGCGGCTCACTGTCATCGATGAGAAGGAAAAAGCGCTCGCACGCCCGCGCGTCGAAGCGGAGCGCAAGCCGTGGTTCTGCTCGGGCTGTCCGCACAACACGTCGACGAACGTGCCCGAAGGCTCGCGCGCGATGGCCGGAATCGGCTGTCATTACATGACGGTGTGGATGGACCGCAGCACGAGCACGTTCAGCCAGATGGGCGGCGAAGGCGTCGCGTGGGTCGGCCAGTCGCCGTTTTCGAACGACAAGCACGTGTTCGCCAATCTAGGCGACGGCACGTATTTCCACAGCGGCTTGCTGGCCATTCGCGCGGCGATCGCGGCGAAGGTCAACATTACCTACAAGATTCTGTACAACGATGCCGTCGCGATGACCGGCGGCCAGCCCGTCGATGGCGTGCTGACCGTGCCGCAGATCACGCATCAACTGGCGGCGGAAGGCGCGTCGAAGATCGTGATCGTGACGGATGAGCCGGAGAAATACACGGCCACGACGGGACTTATGCTGGGCATCGACGTGCATCATCGTGACAGGTTGGATGAGATTCAGCGTCAGTTGCGCGAAATTCAAGGCACATCGATTCTGATTTACGACCAGACGTGCGCGACGGAAAAGCGTCGTCGCAGGAAGCGCGGCGCGTTTCCTGATCCGGCGAAGCGCGTGGTCATCAACGAGGCCGTGTGTGAAGGCTGCGGCGATTGCTCGGTGAAGTCGAATTGCCTGTCGGTCGAGCCGCTCGAAACCGAATTCGGCACGAAGCGACAGATCAATCAATCGACGTGCAACAAGGATTACTCGTGTCTGAACGGTTTTTGCCCGAGCTTCGTGACGATCGAAGGCGGACAACTGAAGAAGCCGAAAGCAACAAGCGTTTCAGGCGATGCCATGCCGTTCGTGCCCACGCCCGAACTGCCTGAAATCGCGCGGCCGTATGGCGTGCTGGTGACGGGCGTCGGCGGAACGGGCGTGGTGACGATCGGCGCGCTGCTTGGCATAGCGGCGCATCTGGAGCAAAAAGGCGTCACCGTGCTCGATGTCACCGGTCTCGCGCAGAAAGGCGGCGCCGTGATGAGCCACGTGCAGATCGCCAACCGTCCGGCCGATATCCACGCGACGCGCATCGCGATGTGCGAGGCGGATCTCGTCATTGGCTGCGACGCGATCGTCACCGCGAGCAACGAATGCGGCTCGCGGATGCAGCCGGATCACACGCGCGTCGTCGTGAACAGCGCGCAGACGCCGACGGCGGATTTCATCAAAAACCCGAACTGGAGTTTTCCGGGCGCGAGCGCGGAGGCGGATATCCGCGCGGCGGCGGGCGAGCACGTTGCGCTCGTCGATGCAAACCGCTTCGCCGTCGCGCTGATGGGCGATGCCATCTACACGAATCCGTTCGTGCTCGGGTATGCGTGGCAGAAGGGCTGGGTGCCGTTGCGGCATGAATCTTTAATTCGCGCAATCGAATTGAACGGCGTGCAGGTCGAGAAAAATCTGGCCGCGTTCGAATGGGGACGGCGCGCGGCGCATGATCTTGCGGCAGTGAATCGGCTTGCTGGGGGCGTGCAGTCGGACGCGCCGAGCAAGGTGATTGCGCTGCATACGCCGAAGGTTTTGGACGCGTTGATCGATAAACGGCTCGACTATCTGGCGAAGTATCAGAATACGGCGTATGCGGCGCGGTATGGGCGATTGGTTGCGAAAGTGCGCGCGGCCGAAGCGACGTTAGGTGTGGCGGATGGGCAGTATCCGTTGACTGAGGCGGTCGCGAAGAATTTGCATAAGCTGATGGCTTATAAGGACGAGTACGAAGTGGCGCGGCTTTATGCGGATCCGGCGTTTATCGAGAAAGTTCGCGCGAGCTTTGAAGGCGATTGGAAGATCAAGATGCATCTTGCGCCGCCTTCTGTTTCCAAGAAAGATGCGCATGGGCATTTGGTGAAGAAGCAATACGGTCCGTGGATGATGTCGGCCATGCGCGTTTTGGCGCGGTTCAAATTCTTGCGCGGAACGGCGCTGGATCCGTTTGGGCGGACGGAAGAACGGAAGATGGAACGCGCGCTGGTCGCCGAGTATGAAGCGCTGGTGCGGGAGTTGATCGGCGGGCTGACGGTTTCGAAGATGGCGTTGGCGGTTGAGCTGGCCAGTCTGCCGGATTCGATGCGCGGTTATGGGCACATCAAGGACAACAATGTCCGGGCCGCGAAGGCTAAGTGGGAGAAGTTGCTGGCGCAGTGGCGTTCGAACGAAAGTGGTGAGAAGCGGGCGGTAGCTTGATTCGTTGACCCTGATTAAAGAAGGCGGCTCGTAAAAGCAACCGCCTTCCTTTCGATCATGACCCCGGTTTTACCCGAATGACGAATTTTTCCGGAGCACGGCCGCTGGAATCTAATGGCATAGGATCCGATCGCTGAACCGCGTACAACGCAGCAGCATCCCACGGCGACATTTCCGCTGCTGCTAATAATGTGCGCTGTAAGCAACGTTCCGCTCGGCGCACAGCGCACGGCCACCGCCGTTTCAAGGCTGCGCGTGGGACCATCCCAGATGATGTTCTGCCTGACCTGCCGCTGTACTGCATGCACGAAATCTTGCGCCGAAGAATCCAATGGGAGTGGCTCCTCGTGCAACCTCATTTGAGCGGAAGAAGCTGATCTAGGTTTCAGAGATTCCATGCTATTCCCTACAAGATACCAGTCACGAAAGGGTTGCGACATCGCAAGAATCGCGCGCAGGTAGTAGGTACGCATGCCTTTACACCACATTTCGACAGAACTGCCTTCTCGGTCGACTAACACTGCAGCAAAATTACGCGTGCCGTCCGTGTCACCTATTAGAAGGTCGTCAATGGTCGATACGAAGACTTTTCGGGCTTGGGCGTACTGTTCGTTGGTTACAAGAGTCTTCTGGCCCTTCAAAGCTGACTTCTTGAACATCGCGAAAACAAGACCGGAATAGGAATCCAGCTCGGCGGCGTTCATCTTGTTCAGAGGCATATACGACGAGGTCACCCTTTCGGCGCTCTTGACGCCGCCGCAGTCTGCCGGTGCATTCTCGAATGCCTTTAGAGACATCTCGAGCATGGTGCTGCGTTCCTCCGGCGTAAGTCTTAATTCAGCATCAATGTCGGCAGGAGAGGTAGAGCCGGGCGAGACGATGGCGCTACCGTCTTTTCCGCGAGCAAGATACGTTTGAATATCAGAATCGTTGCGCATGCGCTCCATCCAGCGCTGAACGACAACGCCTTCGGGTGAATCCGGCGAGATGCTCATTTTTCTCACCCGCGCTTCTTGAATCGCCCGTTCGAGAAACGGCGAGCCGCTTTCCGGTGCGGTTTGATCGACAACAGTTCCAGCTGCCGGACCGGTCTGTGCATTCGAAGACGAGGCGTGCGATGGCGCGGAAACGCATGCGCCGATAGCCAGACAAGCCCCGATGGAAGCAATCAATGTAGTTATGCGAAGTTTTTTGGAGTCGTTCACTTTTTGCGTTGTCTCTCTGAACAGATCAAGTGCTGATCTGTTCAGAACTAGAAATAACATTCCGTTCGGGGTCCAGATATTACAAGCTTACGTTGAGTAAGCAATTCACCTATCTTAAAAAAAACGGCGACCCAATCATCTGGATCGCCGTTCACTCTTCTAAGAGCCGCAGAACTTACTTCGCCTTAGCCACACTAGCATTAGCACTCGCCACCGCCGTCATATTAATAATCCGCCGCACGGTCGCAGCCGGCGTCAGAATATGCACCGGCTTGGCCGCACCCAACAAGAACGGCCCAACCGTCACGCCTTCCCCGCTCACCATCTTGAGCAAGTTGTACGTGATATTCGCCGCTTCCACATTCGGCATGGTCAGCAAGTTAGCCTCGCCCGAAAGCGTCGTCCCCGGAAACGCAGCCTTGCGGACCGCTTCCGACAACGCCGCATCGCCATGCATTTCACCGTCGATTCCAGATCCGGCGCGCGTTCCGCGATCAGCTTGAGCGCGTCCGCCATGCGCTTGGCCGATGCGCTCGGCACGCTGCCGAAATTCGAATTCGACAGCAGCGCGACCTTCGGCTGCACGCCAAACCGCTCGATTTCACGCGCCGCCAAAACAATCATATCGGCAAGCTGCTCGGCCGTTGGCGTCTCGTTGACGTACGTATCGCTGATGAACAGATTACGTCCCTGCAACATCAGCAGATTCATCGCCGCAAAATTCTGCGCATCCGCCGACTTGCCGAGCACCTGATCGATGAACTTCAGATGATCCTGATACGTATCGATCAACCCGCAGATCACCCCGTCCGCATCGCCGGTATGAATGAGGATCGCGCCGATCAACGTATTGAACTTGCGCAGCGCCGCCTTCGCGCTTTCCGGCGTCACGCCCTGACGCGCCGCGATTTCGTGATACGCCTGCCAGCTCTTCTGATAACGCGAATCGTCTTCTGGATTCACGATCTCGAAATCGACGCCCGGCTTCAGCTTCGAGCCCATCTTCTGCAGTTGCATTTCCACCACGGCCGGACGGCCGACGATAATCGGCTTCGCGATCTTCTCCATCAGCATGAATTGCGCGGCGCGCAGCACGCGCTCATCCTCGCCTTCCGCGAACACGATGCGCGTGGGCGCCGCCTTCGCCGCCGCGAACACCGGGCGCATCACCATGCCCGTTCGATACACCGTTGCGCCCAGCGTCTCGCGATACGCATCCATGTCCTTGATCGGACGCGTCGCGACGCCCGAATCCATCGCGGCTTGCGCGACGGCCGGCGCGATCTTGATGATCAGACGCGGATCGAACGGCTTCGGAATCAGATATTCCGGACCGAATTCGAGCGAATGACCTTCGTATGCCTTCGCGACTTCATTGCCCTGATCGGTTTCTTCCGCGAGTTCGGCGATCGCGCGCACGCACGCGAGCTTCATCTCTTCGGTGATCGTCGTCGCGCCGACATCCAGCGCGCCGCGGAAAATGAACGGGGAGCACAGCACGTTGTTGACCTGATTCGGATAGTCCGATCGGCCAGTCGCGACGATGCAGTCCGGCCGCACGCGCTTCGCTTCTTCCGGGCGGATCTCCGGCTCCGGATTGGCGAGCGCGAGAATCAGCGGCTTGTCGGCCATCGTCTGGACATTTCGGCCTTGAGCACGCCCGCGCTCGAACAGCCGAGGAACACGTCGCAACCGTGCATCGCGTCGCCGAGCGTGCGCGCCTCGGTGGTTGCCTGATAGCGTTCCTTCGACGCATCCAGATTGCCGCGCCCTTCGTAAATAAATCACGTCCTTCGAATCGACCACGAGCGTGTTCGACTTTTTCAGGCCGAGGTGCACGAGCAGATCGAAACACGCGATCGCCGCCGCGCCCGCGCCCGAACACACGAGCTTCACGTCTTCCAGCTTCTTGCCGACCACTTTCAGGTCGTTGAGAATCGCCGCCAACGCGATGATCGCCGTTCCATGTTGATTGTCATGGAAAACGGGAATCTTCATGCGTTCGCGCAGTTTCTTCTCGATATAGAAGCACTCCGGCGCCTTGATGTCTTCCAGGTTGATGCCGCCGAGCGTCGGTTCGAGCATGGCGATCGCATCGACGAGCTTGTCCGGATCGGTTTCATCGAGTTCGATATCGAACACGTCGATGCCCGCGAACTTCTTGAACAAACAGCCTTTGCCTTCCGTCACCGGCTTTGCCGCGAGCGGGCCGATGTTGCCGAGTCGCAGCACGGCCGTGCCGTTCGTCACCACGCCGACCAGATTGGCGCGCGACGTGTACTTCTGCGCGTCGAGCGGCTCGTCGTAGATCGCCATACAGGCGGCTGCCACGCCCGGCGAATACCCGAGGGACAAGTCCAGCTGATTGGAAAGTGGCTTGGTCGGAGTAATCGAAATCTTGCCGGGACAGGGATTCTGGTGATACGCGAGAGCGCTTTGTTTCAGTTGTTCGTCCATGATTGACCTGAGACGTTTGGGAGTTTTTAGACAGGGTTCACACGCCAACGACCGCTCAAAATTGAATGCGGGGTGTGAATTGATGGACCAATGTTTTCAGTCGCCCGGCGCGTCGGATAGACGCAGCGTGCCGCTAGCAAGGGTGAACCCGGCGGCCGGAGCCATTGTTATTTTTGGGGACAGTCAGTGTACACCGCTCGGTACAAATGGCGCGAAGCAGCATTTTCCGGGCGTTTTGTCTTAGGAAGCGACGCGGCCGTCCGTCAGGAAAACCGGAAAATCGCATGACTTTCGTCGCGCGGTCGAAGCGCTCGCGGCGCGCTCGGGTAAAATCGGGGGCTACGCGCGCAGGAAACGTGCAATTCGGGTGCAATTCAGTTGAATAAACGCCCATTCGCATCCAATCCATGCGCCAAAGACCCCGCGCGGCCGCCTCCCCGCTTTCCCAAGCGTCACTCAAGTCCAAGGATTCGCCCATGACAGGCAACGATCGCCAGACGATCTCCGACACCATCGCCAAAATGCTGCTCGAAGTGCAAGCGGTGCATTTCAACGCCGACAAGCCGTTTATCTTCACGTCCAGCTGGGCGAGTCCGGTGTATATCGACTGCCGCAAGCTGATTTCGTATCCGCGCGTGCGTCGCGGCCTGATGGAAATGGCCGAAGCCACCATTCTTCGCGACGTCGGTTACGAACAGATCGATGCCGTCGCCGGCGGCGAAACCGCGGGCATCCCGTTCGCAGCGTGGATCGCTGATCGCCTGATGGTGCCGATGCAATACGTGCGCAAGAAGCCGAAGGGTTTCGGCCGCAATGCGCAGATCGAAGGTTTGCTGACCGAAGGCCAGCGCGTGCTGCTGGTCGAGGACCTGACCACCGACAGCCGCAGCAAGATCAACTTCGTCAGCGCGCTGCGCACCGCCGGCGCGATGGTGAACGACTGCTTTGTGCTGTTCCACTACAACATCTTCAAGGAAAGCGTGTCGGTGCTCAAAGACATCGACGTCAATCTGCACGCGCTCGCCACCTGGTGGGACGTGCTGCGCGTCGCCAAGGAACAAGGCTATTTCGAGACGAAGACGCTCGATGAAGTCGAGAAATTCCTGCACGCACCGGCCGAATGGTCGGCGGCGCACGGCGGCGCAACGGCCGCACCGCAATAAGCAGTAAAATGCGAATAAGCAGGTCAATAAAAAAGCCGCTGATTACTCAGCGGCTTTTTTACAATTTACAACACATCAACGGATTAAATCGATGGCCGATCTGAACTCGGCGTGTCATCGAGCGAACCATCGCCTGAATAGGCAGACAGGTTCATTAATCCGTTGCTTTGCGCATATTGGAACAATTCCGAATCTCGTTCGATACCGAGTTTGCGCATTGCCGTGTTCTTTTGCGTGCTGATCGTTTTGATACTGCGCCGCAATTGACCAGCTATCTCAGTAATCGCCATGCCGGATACGAACAGACGGACGACTTCGAGTTCGCGCTTGGACAAAATGACGCTGTGCTGCTGCCCATTCGCGCCCATGCCCATGCTGTCGAGCGTCGCCTTCACCGACGGACCGAGATACGCCTGTCCGCGCATGACGTGCTGAATGGCCCAGCCGATGTCGTTCAGATCGTCCGCCTTATTGATGATCGACATGACGCTGACCTCGCGCAAACGCTTGAGCAGCGCCGGATTCTCGAGCATGGTCAGCACGACCAGCTTCACACGCGGGGAACTGCCGCCGATGTAGCCGATTAGCGGCATGCCGTCGCCGTACGAGCCACCGGGCATGGCGAGATCGGTTACGAGGACATCGCAGGGCATCTTCTGCAACGCATGGATGAGTTCAGTCGATTGACGCGCTTGCGCAACGACATCGACTTCGGGGAATTTGTTGAGCACCTGAGTGACGCCAAACAAAATAACAGGATGGTCGTCTGCGATGATGACCTTTATTCGCTGGCTCATTTAGTCTCCCTGCTTTTCGGTCGGATTACTGCCGTGCGAATCAACGTCAAATTGCTCATGTGATCTATATAGTGCGAGTGCATCACTACCGGGCGGCCACAAAATGCAAATACAAGTGCCCCGAACAGTGCTATAGGTTAAGTCTCAAGGAACAAGCTTTTAATGCTTTGTTGCAATGTTAAACTGCAACTTCCTACGAAGCGCATCCCTGCTACAAAAAACATCGTTGCAGTCAGCGAAATGCTGGCATACCGGGCAACGGCACACTGACAGGAGTCGCCCCCCATGCGCTTCGCATGTCGAATCGTGTTTGCGCTCGGGTGTGATCGGCACAGCCGTGATGTGGCCGAATTCGCACGATGCCGCGGCCGATCCGGCCTTCACGGTAACGAGTACGGACCTCGCGCCGGGCAAAACCGTTGCGCGCGATCTGCTTTTCGACGATTCCGACTGCAAAGGCGGCAACCATTCGCCGCAGCTTTCGTGGCACGGCGCGCCGGAGAAAGCGCGCAGCTTCGCCGTGACCATTTTCGATCCGGACGCGGCTGGTATCACTGGGCGGTGGCAGACATTCCGGCGGGCGTTACGCATCTGCCGGGCAACGCGAGCGCCTCGGGCGCGCTGCGCAAGCTGGGCGCGGTCGAGGCGCGCAACGACTGGGGCACGGACGGCTACGGCGGCCCGTGTCCGCCACCGGGCAAGCCGCATCGCTATGTGGTGACGGTTTATGCGCTCGGCTCCGATGACCTGCGCCTGCGCCATGGCACGCCCGCGCTCATGTTCGAACACGAGATCCGCACGGTATCGCTGGCGTCGGTGCAACTGACTTTCACCTATGGACGATAAGCACGATCAGGCACACGATTGTTTCGCCGTAGCGTGCGTTTGCGCCGATAAGCATCGAATTGGCTTTGCTAGACTGGCTCGGCTCATCCTTCGGTTTTGTGCTTCCGCGACTTTTTTGCGGATCACGCAGATTCGGCGGCAACCGTCCAATGTGCGAAAAAAGCACGGGCCGCGCACCGGCTGAACGGCGCGGCAAGAGGAAATCATGCCGAACATCATCATCGTTTATCACAGCGGCTACGGCCATACGAAAAAGGTCGCCGAAGCTGTGCAACGGGGCGCGACCGACGCCGGCGCGGACGTCACGCTGCTTTCCGTCAGCGATATCGACGACGCCTGGAGCCAGCTCGATGCCGCCGACGTACATGGGCGGCCCGTCCGCCGACTTCAAGAAATTTGCCGACGCGGGCTCGCGGCCGTGGCTCGCGCAGAAATGGAAGGACAAGATCGCGGGCGGCTTCACGAATTCCGCGCACATGAACGGCGACAAATTCCTGACGATCTCCTACTTCGTCACGCGCGCGATGCAGCACGGCATGATCTGGACCGGTCTCGGCATGATGCCCGCGAACACGAAAGCGGCCACGCGCAACGACCTGAACTACGTCGGCGGATTTACGGGTTTGCTGACAGAGTCGCCGGCGGATGCATCGCCGGAAGAAGCGCCGCCCGCCGGCGATCCCGAAACCGCGAAGGTCTACGGCGCGCTGGATCGGCAAGTAGCATCTTTGGACCATGAACGCGTCGCGAAATCGCTATAAAATGTGAGCTTTTGCACCGGCGGGCGTGTGCACCACGGCCAAGAACCAGCGAGATCGAGATGACCACGAAAGTATTTGTCGACGGACAGGAAGGCACCACCGGCCTGAAGATTTTCGAATATCTGTCGCAGCGCCGTGACATCGCGGTATTGCGCATCGACGAGGCGAAGCGCAAGGACGTCGAAGAGCGCCGCCGTCTGATCAACGCGTCGGACGTGACGTTCCTGTGTCTGCCGGATGTGGCGTCGCGCGAATCAGTGTCGCTGGTCGCGCCGGACAACACGAATACCGTGATGATCGATGCAAGCACGGCGTTTCGCACGCAGGACGACTGGGCGTACGGTCTGCCCGAACTCACGCGCGCGCAACGCGAGCGCATGCGCACGGCCAAGCGCATCGCGGTGCCGGGTTGCCATGCATCGGCGTTCGTGCTGTCGGTGCAACCGCTGGTCGCAAGCGGTCTCGTTCCCGCCGATTTCGACGCGCACGCGTATTCCATCACCGGCTACAGCGGCGGCAAGAAGATGATCGCGGAATACGAAGCGGGCGGCGACGCGCGGCTGATGAGCCCGCGTCCGTACGCGCTGGCGTTGACGCACAAGCATCTGCCGGAAATGTCGGTGCGCACGGGGTTGAAGCGCGCACCGGTTTTCACGCCGATCGTCGGGCCGTTTTTGAAGGGCCTTGCCGTGACGACGTATTTCTCGTCGGCTCAGCTTTCGCGCAAGACCACGCCACAGGAAGTGCGCGACACGCTCGCCGAGTACTACAACAACGAGCCGTTCATCCGCGTGATGCCGTTCGACGCCGAAAGCAATCTCGACAGCGGTTTCTTCGATGTGCAGGCGTGCAACGACACCAATCGCGTCGATGTTTTCGTGTTCGGCAATGAAGAGCGCTTCGTGACCGTCGCGCGCCTGGATAACCTGGGCAAAGGCGCATCGGGCGCGGCGATCCAGTGTATGAATCTGGCGATCGGCGCGGACGAGACGACGGGTCTCGCGCGGTAAATCGCTTTTAGTTTGATCGGAAAGGCCGATTCGCTCGACGGGCGAATCGGCCTTCGTTATTTGGTGCGTCGCAGCGGACCATCGGGATAGGGGCAGGCCTCGCGGCCCGGCCCCTCCCACACCACCGTGCGTACGGGTCCGTACACGGCGGTTCGGATCAGTTAATTGGCGCTGGACCGACCGACGGCAGGCCCAGCGAACGGAAGTGACCCCGCCTCGCGACGACGCCCTTGCGTTTCACTAGCCCTTCACCACCATCAGGTTGGACAGGGGACTCGCACCCCCCCCCAAGCTGTTGCGCATGCTCAGCGCACAAAAAAACGGCGGCGGGTCGCCGGCGGCGTAAGAAGGAGTCGCGCCATGATACCGAAGTGCTGCGGCGCGTCAGTGAAAACAGCGCAATCTGACGCCTCCCGGTGACGCTTTGGCGGACCAGTCCGCGTGCGGGATCGGCCGGGTGCGAATCGTTATAATTTCGTCATGGCCGATCTCAACGAACCCTCCGCCGGCACTTTGACCGCCGAGTCCGCGCGCCGTTCGCGCGCCATCGCACCGCTGCCCGACCAGCTCATCAGCCAGATCGCCGCAGGCGAAGTGGTAGAGCGGCCGGCATCGGTCGTCAAGGAATTGCTGGAAAACGCGCTCGATGCGGGCGCGACCACGCTGCGCATCACGCTCGATGAAGGCGGCGTGAAGCGCATCGTGATTGCCGATGACGGCTGCGGCATTCCACCCAACGAACTGCCGCTCGCGCTGTTGCGCCACGCGACCAGCAAAATCCGCTCTCTCGCCGATCTCGAAGCCGTCGCCACGCTCGGTTTTCGCGGCGAGGCGATTGCATCGATTGCGTCGGTGGCGGAGCTGTTCATCACGAGTCGTACGGAAAACTGTCCTCACGCGACGAAAATCGATGCGCAAACCGGCGCGCTCTCGCCCGCCGCCGGCACCGTCGGCACGACGATGGAAGTGCGCGAGCTGTACTTCAACACGCCCGCACGCCGCAAATTCCTCAAAAGCGAGCAAACCGAACTCGGGCATTGTCTCGACGTGATTCGCCGCACCGCGCTGGCGCGTCCGGACGTCGCGATTTCGGTGATGCACAACGGCAAAGCGATCGAGCACTGGAACGCGACCGATCCGCAAACGCGCGTCGCGAAGATTCTTGGCGAAGTGTTCGAGACGGCCCATCTGTCGTTCGATGAACGCGCCGGACCGCTCGCCGTGTACGGATGCGCCGGTTTGCCGACTGCGAGCCGTGGCCGCGCGGATCAGCAGTATTTCTTCGTGAACGGCCGCTTCGCGCGCGACAAGCTGCTCACGCACGCCGTGCGCGCGGCGTACGAAGACGTGCTGCATGGCAATCGCTATCCGGCGTACGTGCTGTTTCTCGATCTGCCGCCCGAATCCGTCGATGTGAACGTGCATCCGTCGAAAATCGAAGTGCGTTTTCGCGATTCGCGGTCGATTCACCAGTATGTGTTTCATGCGGTGCAGCGCGCGCTGGCACGGCACGCGGGGGAATCGCCGGAAACGACATCGGGCGGACACGCGACGCAATTGCAGCCGACCGGGCCGGCATCGTTCAGTGCGAAGCCGTTTACCAGCGCGCAGGAGACGCTAAATCTGAAAAGCGAAAACGGCACGAGCTGGATGCGCCAGTCGCGGATGACGCAGGGCACGCTGTCGGTGGCGCAGCCGCTTGCGCTATATGACGCCATGTTCGGCCGCAAAGACACGATGGCGCGCGAAGAACCATCTGTCGCGTTTGCCGAGCAGCCAGCGCCCGCATATCACGCGCCCTTGCCGCAAACCGATGAACAACCGCTCGGCTTCGCCATCGGGCAAATTCACGGCATTTACGTGCTTGCGCAAAACGCGCGCGGGCTCATGCTCGTCGATATGCACGCCGCGCACGAGCGCATTCTCTACGAGCAGTTCAAGCACGCGCTTGCCGATCACGCGATCGTCGTGCAGCCGCTGCTGATTCCCGTGTCGATGACGGCGGAACCGGTGGAGATCGGCATCGTCGAGGAAGAAAAAGAAACGCTCGATGCGCTCGGTTTCGATCTCGCCGTGCTCTCGCCGACATCGATCGCGATTCGCGCCGTGCCCGCGCTGTTGAAGGACGCCGATCTGCAATCGCTCGCGCGCGCCGTGCTCGCGGATTTGCACGAATATGGCGGATCGCGCGTGCTGACCGAGCGCCAGCACGAATTGCTCGGCACGCTCGCGTGTCACAACGCGGTGCGCGCGAATCGCCGTCTTACGCTCGATGAAATGAACGCGCTGTTGCGTCAAATGGAAGCGACCGAGCGCGCCGATCAGTGCAATCACGGCCGTCCGACGTGGTTTCAGCTAACGCTCGCCGATCTCGACCGGCTTTTCATGCGCGGCCAATGAAAACCTTGTCAGTGGCGTGTCTGCTCGGGCCGACAGCATCGGGCAAAACGGCGGTGGCGCTCGCGTTCGCGGCGAAGCATCCGGTCGAGATCATCAGCGTGGATTCGGCGCTCGTTTATCGCCAAATGGATATCGGCACGGCCAAGCCGACGGCGGAGGAGCGCGCAGCGGCGCCGCATCATCTGATCGATATCATCGATCCTGCCGATTTGTACTCCGCCGCGCAGTTTCGTGCGGACGCGCTGCGGCTCGTCGCTGAAATCACGGCGCGCGGGAAGACGCCGTTGCTGGTCGGCGGCACGATGCTGTACTACAAGGCGCTCACGCAAGGTCTGAACGATCTGCCTCAAGCCGATGCCGCCGTGCGTGCCCAGCTCGATGCCGACGCCGCACGCGATGGCTGGCCCGCGTTGCACGCGCGCTTGGCTTCAGTCGATCCGGCGACGGCCGCGCGTCTTGCGCCCAACGATTCGCAGCGGATTCAGCGGGCGCTGGAAATTTTCATGCTGTCGGGGCAGCGGATGTCGGTGTTGCTGGCTGCGCCGCGTGCGACGTCTGCGGACGACGCGCCGTATCGCTTTGTGCCGATCGCGCTGGAGCCGTCGGATCGCGCGGTGCTGCACGCGCGCATCGCCGCGCGATCCGATGCGATGCGCGCCGATGGGTTCATCGACGAAGTTCGGACATTGCGTGCTCGCGGAGACCTGAATTTGTCGATGCCGTCGATGCGGTGCGTGGGGTATCGGCAGGCTTGGGAATATCTGGACGGTGCGTACGGCTACGGCGAAATGCGCGACAAGGGCGTGTTCGCGACGCGGCAGTTGTGCAAGCGGCAACTGACGTGGCTACGGGCGATGCCGGAGCGGGTCGTGGTGGATTGCTGCGCGGAGGATGCGCGGGAGCAAGCGGTGGCGGCGATGGAAACCGTGCTTTAGACGCTCGTTCGCCTCGAATCTGCCATGACTCGACCTCCTGATGCACTTCGCGCTCATCGTGATGACATTCGTCGCATCGTTTCGGCCCATCACGCAGCGAACGCTCGCGTGTTTGGCTCCGCGCTTCACGGCGAAGACAACGACGAAAGCGATCTCGACATTCTCGTGGACGCCCTTCCCGGCGCGACTTTGTTCGATTTGGGCGCGATTCAGGTGGAACTGGATGGAGGAATTGCTCGGCGTTTCGGTGGATATGGTCACGCCACGGGATTTGCCTGTCAAATTCAGGCAGGAAGTCCTCAGAGAGGCGCGCGCCGTATGAATGCAAGGCAGCGGCAACTGCGTCGTACGGCGCGAGGGTATGTCGCGGAAGTGACGAAGGACGCGTTTCTAAACGAACGAATGCTTCAGTAAGCCGTCGTGCTGAATTCGATCGTCATCGGCGAGGCGGCCGTCCAGATAGAAACGGAGTTCCCGGATTTCGCGCAAGCAAATCCTCCCGTTCCGTGGAAGAAGCTGCGTGGTATGCACAATCGCATGACGCACGGCTATTTCGACCCTGATCTGGAACTCGTCTGGGAAACGGTGCAACGGTCGTTGCCCGAGTTGGAACGAGTGTTGACGCAACGTCCGTAATAGGTCGGAAAGGCCCGCACCAAATAAAAAACCCTCGCCGCGCGAGGGTTTTCCCATTCAATTCAAAGCAACGCGCCTCAAACCACCACCGTCTGCGCTTCGCCTTCCTTGCTTTCGCGCACAACGCCGATCTGCCAAACCTGCTCACCCGCAGCCGACAGAATCCCGGTCGCCGCCTGTGCATCTTCCGCCGCAACGATCACCGCCATCCCAATCCCGCAATTGAACACGCGATGCATCTCCGCATCCGCGACACCGCCATGCTTCTGCAGCCACGCAAAGAGCGGTGGCAGCGGCCACGCGCGATGATCCAGCTCCGCCGTCAGCCCTTCACGCAGCACGCGCGGAATGTTCTCGACTAGCCCGCCACCCGTGATATGCGCCATACCCTTCACGGTCACGCTCTGCATGGCGGACAGCAGCGGCTTCACGTAGATGCGCGTGGGCGCGATCAGCGCATCGGCCAAAGAGCGGCCGTCGAAATCCGCATCCAGATCCGGATTCGCGCGCTCGATGATCTTGCGTACCAGCGAATAACCGTTCGAATGGATGCCGCTCGACGCCAGACCCAGCACGACATCGCCCGGTTTGATGGTCGAGCCGTCGATGATCTTGCTCTTTTCCACCGCGCCGACCGCGAAACCCGCGAGATCGTACTCGCCGTCCGGATACATGCCCGGCATTTCCGCCGTCTCGCCGCCGATCAGCGCGCAACCGGCCAGCTCACAACCCGTCGCGATGCCCTTCACCACGTCCGCCGCCGTATCGACATCGAGCTTGCCGCAGGCGAAGTAATCGAGAAAAAAGAGCGGCTCCGCGCCTTGCACCAGAATGTCGTTCACGCTCATGGCGACGAGATCCTGGCCGACCGTGTCATGACGGTTCAGCGTGAACGTGAGATGCAGCTTCGTGCCGACGCCGTCCGTGCCGGACACCAGCACCGGTTCCTTGTACTTCTTCGGCACTTCGAACAGCGCGCCAAATCCGCCGATGCCGCCCAGCACGCCTTCGCGCAGCGTTTTCTTGGCAAACGGTTTGATACGCTCGACGAGCGCATCGCCCGCGTCGATGTCCACGCCCGCGTCGCGATACGACAAACCTTGGGCGTCAGAGGCGGATTTCGGTTGATTCATGGAGGGGAGTGCAACAAAGTCGGTAAAATGTGACTTTAGCCGATAGAGACCGGCCAACCGGATTTTCCCGTGCGCGAGAAAATCCGCCGAGGCGCCATTTTCGAGACCCAAAGTGGCCGAATACACGCCAACGCGCATTCCTTGCACGCCCGCCGGACGCGGCTTTGCGCGCGGCGACACGGCCTGATCGCCCGTTTTCAAGATACGCTCCACACCAAAGCCGCGACGAAATCGCATCAAAAAACTGTGCAACGCCAACTCACGCTCGACCTCGGCACGCCGCCGCCCGCCACCTTCGACAATTTCTTCGCCGCGAGCAATCACGAACTCGTGACGCGTCTGCGCGAACTCGAAGGCGCCCTCGCGGCCGGTCCGGTCGCGGATCGGACGTTCTATATCTGGGGCGAACCGGGCAGCGGGCGCAGCCATCTGCTGCACGCGCTCGTGCACGAAGCGAGCGGCCACGCGTGCTATCTGAGCCCACAAAGCGCGCTCAACGCGTTCGTCTTCGATCCGCGCGTGACGCTTTACGCCGTCGATGACTGCGATCGCCTGTCGCCTGCGCAGCAAATCGCCGTGTTCAATCTGTTCAACGAAGTGCGCGCGTATCCGGCCAGCGCGCTCGGCGCCGCCGGCAATGCCCCACCGATCACGCTCGATGTCCGCGAAGACTTGCGCACGCGCCTCGGCTGGGGCCTTGTTTTTCAGATGCAGCCGCTCTCGGACAATGCCAAGGCGTCGGTCATCAAGCACGCGGCGCGCAAACGCGGCATCATCTTGGCGGACGATGTGCCTGCTTACCTGCTCACGCATTTTCGCCGCGACATGCCGAGCCTGATGGCGCTGCTCGACGATCTCGACCGTTTTTCGCTCGAACAGAAGAAAGCGGTCACGCGGCAATTGCTGCACAAGATGTTGCGCGTGCCGCCGCTCGCCGCTGTATCACAAGAAATGAAGGACGAACCCGAACCCAATTCGCTGCTTTCCGACATCGATCCTGCCGCACCGGACAACGCGCCGACCCGCTTCAAGTAAAATGCGACCCTATGAACCTCGCCCTCTTCGACCTCGATCACACGCTCATTCCCACTGACAGCGACCACGAATGGGGCCGCTTCATGGTGAAGCTCGGCATCGTCGATGCTGACAGCTTTGCGCGTCAGAACGACGCTTTCTACGCCGACTACAAAGCCGGCGTGCTCGATATCAACGCGTATCTGCATGCCATGCTCGCGCCGCTCGCGAAGCACTCGCGCGCGCAACTGACCGACTGGCACGCGCAGTTCATGCACGAAGTGATCAACCCGCGCATCGTGCCGTCGGCCGTGAAGCTCGTGCGCGAGCATCAGGACAACGGCGATTTGTGCTGCGTGGTCACGGCGACCAACGAGTTCATCACCGCGCCGATCGCGGAAACATTCGGTATCGAAACGCTGATCGCCTGCGAAGTCGAAACGGTCGGCGATCATCCGATGGGCGCGCTTACCGGCCGGCCGAGCGGCACGCCGAGTTATCGCGAAGGGAAGATCGTGCGCGTCGAGCAATGGCTCGCGTCGCTCGGCAAGACCCTCGGCGATTTCAAGCACAGCTATTTCTACAGCGATTCACACAACGACATTCCGCTGCTCAAACGCGTCACCGACCCGGTTGCAACCAATCCGGACGACACGCTGCGCGCGCACGCGCACGCGCAGGCCAAAGGCTGGCGCATCCTGAATCTCTTCGACACACGTGATTAAAAAACTCATCCGCAAGCTGTTCGGGCAAGAGAGCGCCTTATCCGACGACGCTGTCGACGTTTCAGCCGCCGCGTCAGAAAGCAAACCTGCTCGCAAAAGCACGCGCAAGAAAGCCGCCGCTGTTCCGAAGCGTGATCCGGCCGTGCCCATGATCCTGTCCTCGGACATTCACGGCATCGATCCGGCGCTGATCTCGAAGAACGCCATTCGCGTGACCGAAGGATTGCAGCAGGCGGGACATCGCGCGTTTATCGTCGGCGGCGCGGTTCGCGATCTCTTGCTCGGCATTCCGCCGAAAGATTTCGATGTTGCCACCGACGCCACGCCGGATCAGGTGCAAAAGCTTTTCCGGCGCGTGCGTATCATCGGACGGCGCTTTCAGATCGTGCATGTGCAGTTCGGGCAGGAAATCATCGAGACATCGACGTTTCGCGCGTTGATGGATGCGCCCGCGGAACCGTCGCCAGAGCCGCCGCGCAGACTGAAGCGCGGCGAACTGGATGGCCGCACGCACGCAGTCGATGCCAGCGGCCGCGTGCTGCGCGACAACGTGTGGGGCGAGCAGCACGAAGACGCCACGCGCCGCGACTTCACCGTCAACACGATGTACTACGATCCGGCCACGCAAACCGTGCTGGATTATCACGACGGCATGTCTGATGTGCGTGCACGCGTGCTGCGCATGATCGGCGATCCGGCTACGCGATATCGCGAAGATCCGGTGCGCATGCTGCGCGTGGTGCGTTTCGCGGCCAAGCTCGGCTTCGATATCGACGATGCCACGCGCGCGCCCATCCAGGATCTCGCCGATTCTCTCAATCACGTACCGGCCGCGCGTCTGTTCGACGAGATGTTGAAGCTGCTGCTTTCCGGCCACGCTTTGGCGTGCTTGACGCGTCTGCGTCAGGAAGGTCTGCATCACGGCGTGTTGCCTT
>LFMX01000075.1 GCA_001184405.1 Candidatus Burkholderia humilis | reverse complement strand
TGCTCGATGTCGTGCTTGAACAGCCGCACGGCGAAAAGTTCGTGTCGCTCGCGTTGACCAGCACGGACGAACGCGTGCGCGCGAGCAAGCCGGTATCGCCGGGATTTTTGTTCGCCACGCTTTTGTGGCACGACGTGCAAACGCGCTGGCAACAGTTCACGGCCAACGGTGAATTTCCGGTGCCCGCATTGCATCGCGCGATGGACGACGTGCTCGATATGCAGACGGAAAAGCTCGCCATCCACAAGCGTTTTTCATCGGATATGCGCGAGATCTGGGGCTTGCAGCATCGGCTGGAAAAGCGTGGCCGAAGCGCGCTGAAGCTCCTGGAACACCAAAGATTCAGAGCGGGGTATGATTTCCTGCTACTGCGTTGCGAGTCGGGCGAACTCGATGCCGCCGTCGGACAATGGTGGAGGGAGTTCATCGACAACGATCACGCCGCGCGCGAAGCCATGCTTGCGCAAGGCGGCAAGGATCGCGGTCCGAAGAAGCGCCGCCGTCGCAGCAATGCGAAGCGCAAGTCGGGCGATGCCGCCGAACAGAACGCAACGTTGCACGACGAACATCCGTCCGACGACACGGACAACGGATAAAGCGAGTTTTCGTTACAGTAGCAGAACCACGTTTGTTTCCCGGCCGCGCGTCGAGATTCATCCGCTTTCCGCCGAACGAAGGTAGGACTTCTGCCATGACGATTGCTTATCTGGGCCTGGGAGCGAATCTCGGCGATGCGCGCCAGACCCTGAAAGACGCAGTCGTGTGTCTCGCCCAGCAGCACACGATCACCGTGCTCGCCAAGTCGAGCCTTTATCGCACCGCGCCGATCGATTCTTCGGGCGACGATTACTTCAATTGCGTCGTCAAGCTCGAAACGTCGATGCCCGCGCGTTCGCTGCTGCGTCTGTGTCACATGATCGAGGAGCAGTTCGGGCGCGAGCGGCCGTATCGCAATGCGCCGCGCACGCTCGATCTCGATATCCTCATCTACGGCTCGTTTTGTATCGATGAAATGGATCTCGTCGTGCCGCATCCGCGCATGACGGAACGCGCGTTCGTGCTCGTGCCGCTCGTCGAACTGGAGCCGGAGTTGATCATTCCGCATCGCGGACGCGCGGATGCGTATGTCGCGGGCGTCGCCGATCAGCGCATCGAAAAAGTGGCGACGTGTCAGTGCAAAGTCGACGTCAACACTTCCCTCACCAAAACCAACTGCCGATGAGCGTTCCGCCACTCACCGTCACGGCGCCGCAACTGCGGCCGCCGCATCGTTATATTTCGATCGAAGGACCGATCGGCGTCGGCAAGACCACGCTCGCGACGCTGCTCACCGAACGCTGGTCGATGCGCACGCTGTTCGAACGTCCGCAGGACAATCCGTTTCTCGAACGGTTTTATCGCGATACAACGCGCCACGCGCTCGCGACGCAACTCAGCTTCGCGCTGCAACGCGTGACGCAGGCGCGCGAAGCGATGAACCTGCTCGCCGGCAACACGCCGTTGATCGCCGACTTTCTCGCGCAGAAGAGCGAAATCTTCGCGCGCCTCACGCTGCCCGACGACGAGTTTCAGTTGTACAAGGACATCGCGTCGCGCATCGAAACGAACGGGCCCGCGCCGGATCTCGTCGTGTATTTGCAGGCCAGTCCGGAAGTGCTCTTTTCGCGCATTCAAAAACGCGCGATGCCGATGGAACTGCAAATTTCGGACTCTTACCTACGCGCGTTGTCCGACGCTTATAACGAGTTCTTCTATCATTTCGATGCTGCGCCCGTGCTCACGGTCAACGCAGAGCATCTGAATCCGCTCACGTCGGAAGACGATCTCACGCTGCTCGTCGAGCGCATCGAAAGCATGCGCGGCCGCAAGGAATTCTTTGTCAAAGGCGTGTCGGTCTGAGCGCTCTCTTTGGTTGAAAAAACGATCATGACGTATCTGCAGGACTCAAACCGTTCGGTTATCATCGTCCCCAAACTTCAGGCGATGCGCGAAGCCGGCGAACGCATCACCATGCTCACGTGCTATGACGCGAGCTTCGCCGCGCTGCTCGATCGCGCGGGCGTCGATGTGCTTCTGATCGGCGATTCGCTCGGCAACGTGCTGCAAGGACACAGCACGACGCTGCCCGTCGAACTCGCGGATATCGCGTATCACACGGCGTCGGTGGTGCGCGGGAACAAGAACGCGCTGATCGTGGCCGATATGCCGTTCGGCACCATCGGTTCGAAGGAAGAAGCGTACGCGAACGCCGTCAAGCTGATGCGCGCGGGCGCCGCGATGGTGAAGATCGAAGGCGGCGAATGGCTCGCGGACACGGTGCGCTTTCTCGTCGAGCGTTCGATTCCGGTGTGCGGGCACGTCGGGCTCACGCCGCAATCGGTGCATGTGTTCGGCGGCTTCAAGGTGCAGGGCAAATCCGAAGCGGCCGCGCTGCAGATGAAGCGCGACGCCCTCGCGCTACAAGAAGCAGGCGCGCAACTGATCGTGATCGAAGCCGTGCCGACGCTGCTCGCGCGCGAAGTCACCGAAGCGCTCGCGGTGCCGACCATCGGCATTGGCGCGGGTGTCGATTGTTCGGGGCAAGTGCTGGTGCTGCACGACATGCTGGGCATTTTCCCCGGCAAGCGTCCGCGCTTCGTGAAGGATTTCATGCAGGGTCAGCCGAGCATTTTTGCGGCGATCGAGGGGTATGTGCGCGCGGTGAAGGACGGCTCGTTTCCGGGACCGGAACACACGTTCTGACGCGCAATCGGCGGAATTGAGGAATTCCACTGACGAATTGCGTCTTCTCGTAAATACTGGCGAGATTCTTGCGCTGTACGCTGGCGACAGTCACTCAATACGAGAAAAACCATGTGGCACGCCCTTCCCGATGAATATGTCCGCACCCAGTTGACGGTCGGCGCGCTGGTCGCCTTCGGCGTGGCGCGCGTCATCGTGGCCGCGCTCGGCGCGCAGTTCAACTGGCGGATTGCGAGCGTCACGAAAGGCTTCTTCATCGCGGCATTCGTGTTTTGCCTGCCGCAATTGCTCGATCTCTTGCTAAACACGGACACGCACTACGCGTTCGTCGAATTGCAGGGCAAGATCGTCGGATGCGCGCTGGCGCCGTTTTGTGCGCCGATCGTGAGTCATCGGCTCGGGTACGAGTAAGCGCTTCGGTCGACTGACCAATCAATCCATCGCTGCCATGCCCGGCACGCTGTGCGACAGCACGGCCGCCGCGACGAACACGCCGATCATCGCCAGTGCTTCGATGCGTATGATGTTGACGACCGTATGCGCATCCACCGTCGATGCCGTGCGCCGCAAACGCGGCAACGCCGACCAGCGATTCAGCGCGCCGAACGCAAGCGCCGCCGCCACGAACGCCAGCTTCAGCAGCAGCGCGTGACCCCATGTGCTCATCGTCAGCACCGAAGGCGATCCGCCGATTCCCCGCCACCCATTGAACAGGCCCGTCGCGATGACGAGCGCGATCGCGACCATCGCCGCGCGCGACATCGTCCCGACGATGCGAATCAGACTCGCGCGCGCCACCGATGCTCCAGCGCCGGCAGCACCGCCGCGCCGCCCGCGATCACCACGCCGCCCCACATGCCCGTCGCGAGCAGATGCACCGTTTGCACGATTTCAGCGATGGAAAACGCGCCCGCATCCGCCGCATGGCCGATCGCCGATTTGCCCGCCACCGCGACGATCGCCGCAAGCATTGCGAACACGAAGCGCGACGAGGTCAGCGCGACGCCCGGCATCGACGCGAATACGAGCAGTGCGCTCCCGGCCAGCGCCACCGACCAGCCGATGCCCGCGTGCGTCGCCGTCGCGACGAGCCACAGCGACGTGGACGCGCCATGACCGGCCCGCCGCTCATCGCCGCCGCCTGCAGCCATAGCGACACGACGTTGCACACGGCGAGCGCCAGCGCCGCCATCCGCGATGCGCGGGCGAGATCGCGGTGAACGCCTGTTCGCGACACAGCCACGCATCGAGCAACAACGCGCCGAGCGCGGCCACGGCGGTCTGCGCGATCGAAGGCGGATCGCCGTTCATCGCGGCGTCGCTCGCGACGGTCGAATGGCAAGGGCGGTCGTCATCGGCGGCATCGGGGATGAAAAATGCGCGGGAACATGGCCGCGAAGTCTAAACGAAGCGCCGGTGCGCGGCAGTGTCGAAACGTCTTGATACTTGCCGAAGCGCTTCCTAAGCTTACGACTCAGGCGGTCATCCAAATGGCCAGGAAGTCGACACTTTGTCGAAGATGAACGACAGATCGGAGGCAGTACAAAAGCAGCACAAACTGACTCGGCGGTCAAAGGCCGCGCGGCATATTGTCGCGGCGCAGCAATACCGGCCATCGCACAATGACTTACAGATTGCATCAAATAGTCATCGTCAGGCATCGATGATAGAATTCCGCGTCGCATCAGAGGTTCGTCGAGTCGCTATGGCCGTGGTCCGCCACCTCCCGCCGCTCGCGCACGATCAACAGCGGCCGTGGTTCGCCACCTTCGCACCGAGCCGCACGAAGCTCGGCAGGTCCCCGAATTTCATGGAGTGTCGCGTGTTTTCAAGACGCATCTTCCATCCGCTGCTCGCTTTGGCTCTCATCGGCAGCGCCGGCATTTTCGGCGCTCAGGCGCAAGCCCAGACGGCCAATCAGCCGGCGACCGACAGCATGGCCGCGCGTGTTCAAGGCTGTACCGCATGCCACGGCATGCATGGTGAAGGCACGGACAACGACTACTTCCCGCGACTGGCCGGCAAACCCGCCGACTATCTGTACAACCAGCTTCAGAATTTCCGCGAAGGCCGGCGCAAGTATCCGCCGATGAACTACCTCGTCACGTATCTCTCGGACGACTATCTTCATCAGATCGCGACGTATTTCTCGAACCAGCGTCCACCGTATCCGCAGCCTGCGAAGTCGAACCAGTCGGCCTCGACGCTCGCGCACGGCCAGCAGCTCGTGCTGAATGGCGATCCGTCGAAGAACATTCCCGCTTGCGCGGCGTGTCACGGCAAGGGTCTGACCGGCATGCAGCCGGCCATTCCGGGTCTGGTCGGCCTGCACTCGGACTACATCAGCGCGCAAGTCGGCGCATGGAAGTCGGGAACGCGCCACGCGAAGGCGCCCGATTGCATGCATGACATCGCCTCGCGCCTGACCGACGACGACGTAACCGCCGTCGCAGCCTGGTTCTCTACGCAACAAGCACCCGCCAACCCGGTGCCCGCGCCCGCTGGCTTGTTGAAGATGCCGCTCACGTGCGGCAGCGAACCGCAATAAGGCGTCTGGAGCGACAACACAATGAAACGCAAGTCCCTGTTCGCACTTTCCTCGGCTGTCGTGGTGGCAGCTCTCGCAGCCGGCGCGGTTCTCTGGTCGGGCGGCGACAACCTGCATTCCGGCGGCGCCATCGCCGCGACGCCGGCCGACAAGGCCGCGCTCGTCAAACAAGGCGAGTACCTTGCGCGTGCCGGCGACTGTATCGCGTGCCACACGGTGCGCGGCGGCAAGCAATTCGCAGGCGGCCTGCCGATGGCCACGCCCTTCGGCACCATGTTCACGCCGAACATCACGCCGGACGATCAATACGGCATCGGCAAATGGACGTCGGACGACTTCTATCGCGCGATGCACACCGGCCGCTCGAAAGATGGCTCGCTGCTGTATCCGGGCTTCCCGTTCACGAGCTACACGAAGGTCACGCGTGCCGATTCGGACGCGATCTACGCGTATCTGCGCTCGGTGCCGCCGGTTTCCGAAGCGAGCCGTCCGCACGAACTGCGTTTCCCGTTCAACAACCGTAACCTGCTGATCGGCTGGCGCACGCTGTTCTTCTCGGAAAGCGAGTACAAGCCGGATCCGACCAAATCGGTGGAATGGAACCGCGGCGCGTATCTGGTCGAAGGTCTGGGCCACTGCGGCATGTGCCACACCTCCATCAACGCGATGGGCGGCCCGGTCAACTCGGCGGCCTTCGCGGGCGGCCTGATTCCGCTGCAAAACTGGTACGCGCCGTCGCTGACGTCGAACAAGGAAGCGGGTCTGGGCGACTGGGATCTGAAGGACATCAACGATCTCCTGAAGACCGGCGTATCGCAGCGCGGTGCGGTGTTCGGCCCGATGGCCGAAGTGGTCCACAACAGCCTGCAGTACATGACCGACGCGGACATCAACGCGATCTCGACGTATCTCAAGTCGATTCCTCAAAAGAAGGAAGCGCCGGAGTCGATCCAGCTAGAAACCTCCGAAAAGTTCGGCGGCGAACTGCTGACGATGGGCAAGAAGGTCTACACCGAGAATTGCGCGAAGTGCCACGCGGAAAACGGTCTGGGCAAGCCGCCGGCGTATCCGCCGCTCGCGAACAACCAGTCGATCCAGATGCCGTCGGCCGTCAACCCGATCCGCATGACGTTGAACGGCGGCTATCCGCCGAGTACGGAAGGCAACCCGATACCGCACGGCATGCCGCCGTTCGCGCAATCGCTGTCGGATACGGAAGTCGCGGCGGTCGTCACGTACATCCGTATGTCGTGGGGCAACCACGGCACGCCGGTATCGCCGCAACAGGTGAGCAACCTGCGTTCGGCGCCGCTCGACTGACGAACTGACGGTCTCCTCGCGAGACAGCGTACAATACACATTGGGGCGCAGCCTTCACGTTGGGGCCGCGCCCTTTGTCTTTTAGTGGCGCAGGTTTTTCGATGAGGTGGTCGTTTTTTTGTGATGGGAAGTCCGCATGCACGTCGGTGAGCGCTTCAACAGCATCAGCCATCTGATCGATCGGCGCCGTGCTGTCCATCGCCGGGCTGGTGGCGCTCGTTATAATGGCCGCGCTCGATCGCGATCCCTACAAGATCGTGAGCTTCGCCGTATACGGCGCCATGCTCTTCGCGCTGTATCTGATTTCGACGCTGTATCATTGGGCGCGCACGCCGCCATGAAGGCGATTCTGCAGAAGTGCGATCATTCGGCCATCTATTTGCTGATCGCCGGCAGAGTTATACGCCCTTCACACTGGTGACACTTCGCGGCCCCTGGGGCTGGTCACTCTTCGGCGTAAGCTGGGGACTCGCGGTTCTCGGCATCACGCAGGAACTCACGCTCGGGCGCCGAACCCGCAGCGTCTCGATGGTGCTCTACGTGTTGATGGGCTGGCTCGTGCTCGTGGCCGTTCATCCACTCGTTACGCTGCTGCCGCTCGCGGGAACCGCGTGGCTCCTGGCAGGCGGCTTGATCTACAGCGCCGGCATCTACTTCTTCATCAACGACGAGCGCATCCGCACGGCCACGGAATCTGGCATCTGTTCGTGCTGGCAGGCAGTCTTTGTCAGTTCGTGAGCGTCGCGCGATACGTCGCGTGAACATTACGGGACGACATCGCGCAAGCATCGAAATGTGTCGATGCAACTTACAGCCAGTTGACGTGTCTTGATAGCGCGTCGATTCTCGCGGCATCGCCGAAAAGGTTGCTAACCGGTTGACGACCCCGGCCCGCCGCCCGATTACTTACGAGCGTCGCACGTGCGCTGTCGCGGTGTTTATCGCCCGCCCGTCTGTGCACCGCTCGCCATAACGAACTCGAACATCCTTTATGTCTTTTGATTCACTCGGTTTGTCCGAACCTCTGCTGCGCGCTGTCAACGAACTCGGCTATTCCAGCCCGACGCCGATTCAGCTTCAGGCCATTCCCGCTGTTCTGAAGGGCGGCGACCTGCTCGCGGGCGCACAGACCGGCACCGGCACCGGCACCGGCAAGACGGCCGGCTTCACGCTGCCGATTCTCCAGCGTCTTTCGCAACTCGCGCCCGCCAGCGGCGCGGCCAAGCGCCCGGTGCGCGCGCTCATCTTCACGCCGACGCGCGAACTCGCCGCTCAGGTCGAGGAAAGCGTGCGCGCGTACGGCAAGTATCTGAAGCTCAAACGACGGTGATGTTCGGCGGTGTAGGCATCAATCCGCAAATCGATGCGTTGAAGCGTGGCGTAGATATCGTCGTCGCGACGCCGGGCCGTCTGCTCGATCACATGCAACAGAAGACGATCGACGTGTCGCAGCTCGAGATTCTCGTGCTCGACAAAGCGGACCGCATGCTCGACATGGGCTTCATTCACGACATCAAGCGCGTGCTCCCGCGTCTGCCCGCGAAGCGTCAGAACCTGCTCTTCTCCGCCACGTTCTCCGATGAAATCAAGGCGCTTGCCGACAGTCTGCTCGACTCGCCCGCGCTGATCGAAGTGGCGCGCTGCAATACGACGGCCGAGCGCATCGAGCAAAAGATTTATCCGGTCGATCGCGATCGCAAGCGTGAGTTGCTCACGCATCTGATCCGCCAGAACAACTGGTTTCAGGTGCTGGTTTTCACGCGCACGAAACACGGCGCGAACCGGCTGGCCGAGCAACTGACGAAGGACGGTATCAGCGCGCTCGCCATTCACGGCAACAAGAGCCAGTCGGCGCGTACGCGCGCGCTGGCCGAGTTCAAGGCCGAAACGCTGCAGGTGCTGGTCGCGACGGATATCGCAGCGCGTGGCATCGATATCGATCAATTGCCGCATGTGGTGAACTTCGATCTGCCGAACGTGCCGGAAGACTATGTGCACCGCATCGGCCGGACGGGTCGCGCGGACGGTGAAGCGGTGTCGCTGGTGTGTGTCGATGAATATCAGTTGCTGCGGGACATCGAGCGTCTGATCAAGCGGCCGATTCCGCAGGAAGTGATCGCCGGTTTCGAGCCGGATCCGAACATGCGGCCCGAGCCGATTCAGCGTCGCAGTCAGGGGCAAGGGCGTCGTGGTCCGCGTGATGGCGCGGCCAAGGGCGGTGTTGCTTCGCAAGGCGCGCCGCGTGAATCGCGTGGTGGCAAGCCGGCGAACGGCAATCAAGGCGGACAGCCTTCGCGCGATGGCCGTGGCGGGCAAAAGCCGGCATCGGCGGAACCGAATCATGGCGCGGGTGCCGCACCGGCACCCGCGTCGCGGATCGGATGGCGCAGCGATTTCATCGCACGGTGCAAATCCGCGCGCGAAATCGGGCAATCCGGGTGCGCTTCTGGGCGGCAAGCCGCGCGGCGAAAACGGAAATGCGCGGTGTGACGGAATGCGCTCGGGCGAGCGTAGCCGTTAAGTTTCTTGTCGATGGGCGGCGCTCGCCGCCCTTTTCAACCATTCGAGCTGTTCGCGCTAACGCGCGAACAGGCTCCGCATCCGCCAATTCGAACGTGATGCCGCTCGTCAAACGCGCATAGCCCACCCGCTGCGCTTCCCCGTTTTCGATCGTCGCGACGAAGCACGCGAGTGGCGCATCGTCCAGCGCCACGTGGCGCGCATTCAACTGCACTTGGTAAAACGCGTCATCGGCGACGAAGCTCAATGTCGCGCGCGCGCTCGCGATGATCACCCACGCCGTCCGCGATGCCGGCCACAAGGCGAAGCACAGCCGGTGCGCATCGGGCGCGAAGAGTTCGCCCGCGCTCAGCAACACGCTGCGGATGCGCTGCGTGTCATCGACTGCACTGAGCAATGCCGTGAAGCCATCGTCCGTATGGGCGAACGTGCCATCGAAACGCACACGCAACGCGGACGGCCAGGCATCGAACTCGGTCTTCGCAGCGTCCATTCAATGCTTAGCGGAAGAACAACTGCGTCATCTTGGCGAGCGGATACTGCACGCCCGGCTGAATGCGCGTGGGCAGATCGAGCGGCTTGAGCAGCATCTTGATGCACTGATCCGCCGACAAATTGCGCCGCACGAGCGCATTCACGCGCGCGGACAGCTCCTTGTTGTACTCCGAATCCTTCGCGCGATCGGGATAACGAATTGCGAACACGTGACGCAACGCGATCTCGGAATCTTCGCTCTTCAGTTCGAGCACGCGACGAATCAGCGCGCCGAGCACGGCCATGCGTCCATTGCCTTCGATCTTGTTCCACTTCTTGAAGAAGTTGAAAAAGTGCTTGTAGTGGCGCACTTCGTCGGTCCGGATGTTGTCGGTAATTTCCTTGAGCACCGGCTCATCCGAACACTTGTTGATCGCGCGATAAAGCGTCGCCGTTCCCGTTTCGACCACACAGCGCGCCACCATTTCGAGCGCGCGCTTCTTCTCGAACGCCTCGTAAGAGCACGTCAGGGAATATTCATCGAAAAAATTCTTGAAGGCGGTGTCCCAGTCGAAGTCCGGCCACACATGATTGATATAAGCCTTGAGCGCACGCCCGTGCTGCATTTCCTCGTGTTCCCACTCGTCGTTGAGCCACGCGGAGATTTCCGGATCGTCATGAAAATAAGTGCTGAGGTTGCTCGTGTATAGATCCGTGCCGCTCTCGATAAACGAGCACGCACACAACAACAGAAGAAGATGTTCGTTCGAGGCAGCCTTTTGAAGATCGATTCGGGTGAGATCGATATCCTCGATGCGCCACGGCATCACGTGTGTACTCTTTGCTTGCATATATCGCGCTCCCTGGCTGAACTGAACGCGCCCCCGGCCAAGCTCGGCCGAGGTTCAGGCAACGCCGTGAACAGGCGGTTCCAGCGTCCTCAACTTCGAAGTATTAGTGGCTATGTTCCTCATCTTAGCCGTCCTTCCACCAACGTGTAGTCTAGGGACAGACTCGCGCAATGCACGCCGGTTCCGCGCGTAATTCGTCATTGATCAAAACGTTACGGCTCGATCAGACGGCTGAGTTGGTGCAGCAAAAAGAAAGAATTATACCCCTATCAAGCTGATGAATCCGGCAATCGGGATAGGGGCAGGCCTCGCGGCCCGGCCCCTCCCACACCACCGTGCGTACGGGTCCGTACACGGCGGTTCGGATCAGTTAATTGGCGCTGGACCGACCGACGGCAGGCCCAGCGAACGGATACCAGCGCCTTGTTCTCGCGGGCAAGCGAAAGAAGGTCGCGCTGGTTGCTGCCATGCGCAAGCTGCTTACTATCATCAACGCAATCGCCAAACATGGCGTGAACTGGAATCCGAGCTTTCATATTGAGCGCTTCGGCAATCAGCTTCTCGCTCTCGCCGTCACCATACATTTCGGCGGTATCGATGAGCGTCATCCCCAGATCCACGCCCTCGCGCAACGCCGCGATTTCTGCCTTGCGCGCATTCGGGTGCTCACCCATTTCCCAGGTGCCCTGACCAAGCTTCGGAATCGCTTCGCCGTCGGGAAGCGTCACGGTTGACAATGCATTCGTCATGAAAAGCCTCCTTGTTCGTCCGCCGATTATGGCGCAAGGAGCAAACCCGATCGATCAAACAAGCCCGACGACAAGCGGCCCGATCAAGGTCAACAGCACATTGGCAATCGCATACGTCACGGCGAAGGCCGCCGTCGGCGCGCTGCATTCGGCCTTATCGATCACGCCGCGATGCGCGGAACACGCACAGCGCGATCCCGCCAGCGCGCCCGCGAACACGGCCGCCTTGTCGTATCGCAGGACGTAGCGCCCGAACAGCATCGTCAGAAGAAGCGGCAACAGCGTGACGACGATGCCGAGCACAACGATGCTCGCCCTGCTTCGCTGTACGATCGCGACCGCCTGCAAGCCCGCATTCAGCCCGACCACGGCGACGAACGCGGCCAAACCGAAATCCTTCAGCAATTGCGATGCAGCCGGCGGCATGACGCCCATCATCGAATGCTTGCCGCGCATCCAGCCGAACACGAGGCCCGCGACGAGATACCTGCCGCCCGAGCCGAGCGTGAACGCCACGCCGCCCACACGCACGACGATCAACCCCATCAGCAAGCCGATAACGATGCCCGCGCCCATGTAGATGAAATCGGTCTTGTCGGAGTACGGCAGTTCGTAACCGGCGGCATCGACGGCGCGCTGAGTGTCTTGCGGCGAGCCGAAAAACGTCAGCACATCGCCGTGTTCCAGACGCGTTTCGGGCAGCACGGGCAGCGGCAAACCCGCGCGCGAAATCGCCTGCAGATACACGCCGTGCCGCATGTCGCGATCGACGGTCGAGCGCAAGGCGGCAATCGTCGTGTGATTGATGCCGCGCCGCGCGAACACCCCTGCCGCCTTTGCATGACGATGCTTATGCCGTCCGTATCCGCGACCTCCTCGCCCAGCGACGCCGCCGATCCGAAATCTGCCGAAGCGAATCTGGCCGATCAGATAGCCCGCCGTGAGCGACATAAACAGCGCCGTTTCCGGCGTTTTCTGGAAGACCGCGTGGAGCCAGTCCATGCGGTCAGCCCATCTTGCCGGCCAGCCCGACGACGAGCGGCCCCAGCAACGGCAGCAACACGTTGGACAGCGCGTACGTGATCGTGTAGCCGATCACCGGCGTCGCGTTGCCCGTCACGGCGACGAGCGCGCTGATCGCGGGCGTGCTGCACTGCTGCCCGGCGATCGCGCCGAGCAGCATCGGCACGTCGAGTTTGAGCAGCGTGCGTCCGACGAAAAGCGACACCAGCGCCGGCCCGAGCGTGACGATAATCCCCGCAAGCGGCAGCGCGATGCCGAACTCGCGAATCAGACGCAATGCATCTGCGCCCGCCGACCGCCCGACCGCCGCGATAAACGTGCACAGGCCGAAGTCCTTGAGAATCTGCGCGGCCGCCGACGGCAGCGAGCCGATCAGCGGACAGCGCTAACGAATCCAGCCGAACAGCAGTCCCGCGACGAGACATCCGCCGCCCGTGCCGAGCGTCACCTCGACGCCGCCCGCGCGCATCGACAGTTGCCCGAGCGCGATGCCGAGCAGCGCGCCCAGCCCGAGAAACACGAAGTCCGTCTTCTGCGTCGCGCGGATGATATAGCCGAGCTTCGAAGCGCCGCGCGCGACGTCCTCCTTGTTGCCGACGAGCGTCAGCACATCGCCGCGATGCAATTGCGTGCCGGGCAGCGCGGGAATCGTGCTGTCGAGCCGCGTGACGGCCGCGACGAATACGCCGCGTCCTTCGCCGCGCGCCTGCGCGAGCGTCAACCCATGCAGCGCGCGGCGCGTGAGCATCACATCGACCTTTTCGACATACATCCGACACGCCGTTGCCGAACACTTCCTCGCCGATTACGATTCGATCGCCCGCCTTCAGCACGACCGACGGATGCGCCTTGATGACCGACCGATCCCGCACCACGCGCTGCACGCTGATCGCGTTGTCGAACTGCTTCTCCACGTTGCCAATGCTTCGTCCCACCGCCGCCGCTGTCACCTTGAGTTCGCGTCCGGCGAGCGGCGGCATCGCGAGGGACTGGCCTTCGGCGAGCGCGCCGTCGCCGCCGAGCTTGCGCCAGACGCGATCGCTTCATCGCGCAAACTCACGCGCAGGATGAGCGGCGCGATCTGACTGCAAAACAGCACGATCGTCACCAGACCGAACAGATAGCTGACGCTGTACGCCGTCACGATATTTGCCTGCAAGCGCGCCGTTTCCGCAGCGGACAGTCCAAGCCGCCCGATCGCCTCGGACGCCGTGCCGATCACCGCCAATTCCGTCGCGTCGCCTGCGAGCAAACCGGCGGCGGTGCCGGCATCGAGCCGAAGCACTTTCACCGCGAGCAGCACGAGCGCCACGACGACAATCACCTCGACGATCGATAGCGCGCCGTATCGCCAGCCCCGGCCAATATTGGCGAAAAATTGCGGACCGCCCGTAAATCCCAGCGCGAAAATGAAAAGCGCAAACGCAATGTTCCTGAGATCGGGCGATATGCGCGCGCCGCTTTGACCGAGGATCAGCGCAACGATGAGCGTCCCGCACACTCCGCCGATTTGGATTGAACAAAACTTGAACGAGCCGATGAAATAGCCAATCGCCAGACTCGCGAACAGGACTATTTCAGGTTGCGCGGCGAGAAGATGCCACAACATGGATTCTCGTCATCCTATCGATGGTGCAATTCGGGTTATTCCGGCCAATATGAAACGTAAATCTCGCGGCATTTCGAATTGCTTGAATGAAACGGTTTTGTGTCACATAACTTTCACGACGTTATCGCGATTCCTAAATCCGGCACAGTCCCATATATATTTATTATATTAAGCAAATAAACCATTCATCAGAGCAAACACGAACCTTACAGTTTAGCGTCATAAATAGCAGCTTAATCCGCAAACGAACGGCAAAACAACGGAAAACCGTTTTAGGAAAGGCTTTCTGGAGGAACACCCTGCTCGTTCAGCGCTGAATCGAAACAATCCGTTTACCAGTAACATTTTCCAGCTTTTCGTCATGGTGAATCTGATATTGCAATATCGCCCGAGTGTCAATATTATCTGAGACACGATGAATGACAAAACTGGACACACACTTGTCACGTGTGATGTCCGTAACAAGTGACACAAACCGAGAGAGGGCAACACGATGAACCAGATCCATGCAATGCGCGTCTTTGTGCGCGTCGCGGATACCGAAAGTTTTCGCAGGGCCGCTCAACAACTCGATGTTTCCAATGCGCTCGTTACTCGGGCAATTGCCATGCTCGAAGCCCATCTGAGAACTCGCCTTATTAACCGCACCACTCGGAATCTCTCATTGACAGCGGGAACGCGCTATTTGGAAGGTTGCCGCGCTTTACTGGAAGAGCTGGATCATCTCGAATCCACAGTCACGCATACTGAAGCGAACCGAGTGGCACTTTGCGTGTCGTTACATCGAGTGCATTTTCACTGCTTACACTCACGCCGCTTGTCGACGGTTTCAGAAAGCTTTATTCAAAGATTAATGTCCATCTTACATTGGCCGAACGGCATATCGATCTGGTGGAAGACGGTTATTACGTGGGAATCGTCACCGCTTTCATGGTGTCGAGCACCGCGCTCGTCGAACGGCCCGTCGGCCTCAATGCACTCGTGCCGGTGGCCACACCCGCGTTCATCGCGCAACACGGCTTGTCCGCCGCGCCCGCCGATTTGCAGAACATGTCGACCGTTGCCTTGCCCAACGATATTCGCAGTTCGTCGTGGCATTTCCGGCACAAGCTCGGCTCGTCGGATCAGGTGAATCTCACGCCGGTTTATTCGGTTAACAGCGCGCTGATGGTCCTGCTCGCGACATTGCGCGACATGGGCTTTTCCATCTTGCCCGAAGGCATCGTGGCCAACGACATCAAGGATGGCACGCTCGTGCGGCTCTTGCCCGACTACGCGGTCAACGATCCCGAAATGAAAGTGTCGATTGTTTATCCGGGACGGCAGTATCTGCCTGCGAAGACGCACTTTTTCATCGACTATGCGCTGGAGAGGCTCACGCGCGAAATCAATTCCGCAGGGCTCAAGCCGGACGAAATCTTTCGACAACAGCAGGCCGCGTTCGCCCCGTCCTCAGCCTCAAGCTCCAGCGCAAGCGTGACGGCAACGGCGCACTGACTCACCCTCGCGGCTGAACGCTGGCCAGCCCGCGTCTCTCAACCCGACCGGACTGGCCAACCCACCCAACCGGCTGATCCTTTTCAGCGCCCGCCAATACGACGCCGACACCTTCAGTCTGGCCAACCAGCACTTCGACGTCGAACTCGATTTTCAGGAAGCGCATCTGGACGCAGAAACCGCCGTGATCGCGCGCGGATTCACGGCCGTCTGCCCGGTCGTCAACGATACCGTCGATGAAGCCGTGCTAAACACGCTCCACGCGGGCGGCACGCGGCTGATCGCGCTGCGCTCGGCGGGCCTTCAATCATGTCGATCTGAACGCGGCGAAGCGCCTGAGCGTCACCGTGACGCGCGTGCCGGCGTATTCGCCGCATGCGGTCGCGGAGCACGCCGTCGGCATGATTATCACGCTCAATCGCCGCTTGCATCGCGCGGTGGCGCGCACGCGCGAAGGCGATTTCTCGCTCGCTGGCCTGCTCGGTTTCGATCTGCACGGCAAGACGGTCGGCGTGATCGGCACGGGCATCATCGGGCGCGTGTTCGGCAACATCATAGCCGGCTTCGGCATGCAGCTGCTTTGTTACGATCCCGGCAAACCCGCCGACGATCTGCTCGCGCGCGGCGCACACTATGTCGAACTGGACGAACTGCTCGCGAACTCGGACATCGTGTCGCTGCATTGTCCGCTGTTGCCATCGACGTATCACCTGATCGATGAAAAAGCGCTCGCCCGCATGAAACGCGGCGCGATGCTCATCAACACCGGGCGCGGCGGCCTGGTCGAAAGCCGCGCGCTGGTCGGCGCGCTGAAAAGTGGCCAGCTCGGCAATCTGGGACTCGATGTCTACGAGGAAGAAGGCGGTCTCTTTTTCGAGGACCATTCGGACACGCTGTTGCAGGACGACGTGCTCGCGCGTCTCTTGATGTTCCCGAACGTGGTTATCACCGCGCACCAGGCGTTTTTCACCCGCGAAACGCTGATGGAAATTGCCACCACGACGCTCGGCAACATGAAGGCGTAGCTGGACGGCGCGCCGCGCAATATCGTCGACGCGTCTTAAAACACAGCGCAACGCTCACACGTCGCCGTATTCCGGACTCGATGCATCCGGCGCGGCGCACATTTCGCGCAGCAACTCCGCTTCGCGCTCGTGGACTTCCACCGGCATGCACAGCGCGCCCGCGTGCGCCAGATAGCGCGCGCGATGCTGCCCGTTGCGAAACGCGACCACGCCCTCGCGATGCACGCCGAGCAAACCCAGCAGCCCGTGCGTGCGCAGCGCGGTGATGGTGACGTACGGCATTTCCGGCACGCGCGGATTGTCCGGGTCCAGAAACTCGCGGATCCCGCGCACCTTGCCCGCATGCCAGTCGTTGACGGCCTTGAGCACGTAGTCCGTGTCGTCGCGATCGGCGCATTGCAGCAGCTTGCGCACATCGACCAGCACGACCTGATGACGCGCGTCCACATCAGGAAAAACGCGTTTCAGGCGCACGAAGTCATACTGCGGATAGCTTTGCAGTATGACGATCCAGACCGCTTCTGCGGCGGTCGGCGCAACCATCGTGTCCATGTTCGGCATCAGAAGAGAACTGCGGCGCGCGCCCCGTGCGCGCGTGTTTCGCAAGCAAATCAGTGATTCGACGATCTCGCTACCGTCACCGGCCGTATCGAGAAAACGGTATAGCCAGTTAAATTTTTACACCCTAGCCGCGAATCATGAAAGCGCCGTGACGGGCACGTGACGTGCTCTTGTTGCCAGAAAAGAACATATCGGGCAACGCATCGACACGCGAACAAACGCTATGTCATGCGACTGTCACAGCGAACGGCATTCAACGATACGTGGACACTCAATCCGATCTCATCGTCGCGCGTCCTGAAGGGCTTTACTGTCCGCCAGGCAACTTTTTCATCGATCCCTGGCGGCCCGTCGAGCGCGCCGTGATCACGCACGCCCACGCGGATCACGCGCGTTTCGGACACGCACGCTATCTGTGCGCGGAACCAGGCGTCGGCGTGATGCTGTCGCGTCTGCCGAGCATCGACATTCAGGGTTTGCCTTACGGAGAAGCAATCGACGTGAACGGTGTCAAGATTTCGCTGCATCCGGCGGGGCACGTGCTCGGATCGGCGCAAGTGCGCGTCGAGCACGGCGGGCGCGCGTGGGTGGCGTCGGGCGATTACAAAACTGAGCCCGATCCGACTTGCGCGCCCTTCGAACCGGTGCGCTGCGATACCTTCATCATGGAATCGACGTTCAGATTGCCGATTTATCGATGGGACGCGCCGCAGACGCTTTTCGATGGCATCGATTCCTAGTGGCGGCATAACGCGGCGCAATCGCGTGCGTTGGTGCTGTTCTGCTATTCGTTCGGCAAGGCGCAGCGCGTGCTCGCGGGCGTGGATGCGGCAATCGGCCCGATCTTCTGTCACGGCGCGGTCGAGCCGCTCAATCGCGCGTACCGGGAAGCGGGCGTCGCGTTGCCGGACACGCGCCTCGTCAGCGACATCCCGGCGAAGGACAAGGCGATGTTCAAGGGAGCGCTGATCGTCGCGCCGCCGTCCGCGCAAGGCGGCACGTGGATGCGCCGCTTCGGCGATTACAGCGACGCTTTCGCCTCCGGCTGGATGCGGCTGCGCGGCACGCGGCGGCGCAAGGGCGTCGATCGCGGCTTCGTGCTGTCGGATCATGCGGATTGGCCGGGCTTGCAACTGGCGATCGGCGCAACGGGCGCGGAACGCGTGATCGTCACGCACGGACAAATCGAGCCGATGGGTCGTTGGCTGTGCGAACAAGGGCTCGACGCGGGCGCGTTCAAAACCGAATACGGTGATGACGCGATCGAAGCGGATTCTTCCAGCGACACGCCAGCGGAGACTTCCGCACAATGAGACGCTTCGCCGCGCTCGACGCGACGACATCGACCAACGAAAAGCTCGAAGCGCTGACCGCGTATTTCTCCGCAGCGGAACCGGAAGACGCGGCGTGGGCGTCGTACTTTCTCGCGGGCGGCAAGCCGCGCCAGTCGGTGCCGACGCGGCTGATGATCGAGTTCGCCCGCGAGCGCACGGGCCTGCCGGAATGGTTGTTCGAAGAGTCGTATCAGGCGGTCAGTGATCTCGCGGAAACCATCGCGTATGTGCTCCCGCTCGCGACACGCGAATCCGAACTGGAGCTGGCGCAGTGGACCGAGGAACGCATGCTGACGCTGCGCGGCGTCGATCCTGTCCAGTTGCGCGAGCGGCTGCTCGGCTACTGGGCCGAACTCAACTGGAGCGCGCGCTTTTTGCCGACGAAGCTGATCGGCGGCGGCTTTCGCGTGAGCGTCGCGCGGCAGCTCGTCGTGCGCGCGCTGGCGGAAGTCGCGGGTGTGGATCACAAGCGCATCGCGCAGCGCATGGTCGGCTGGACCGATTCGCGGCAGGCGCCGAACGCCGAAGGCGAGGACATCGACACACCGCACGAAAGCGATCTCGATCTGCCGTATCCGTTCTTTCTCGCGCATCCGTTGCAGATCGATCCGGCGACGCTGGGCGCGCCATCGGACTGGATCATCGAATGGAAATGGGATGGGATTCGCGCGCAACTCGTCAAGCGCGGCGGACGTGTGTGGATCTGGTCGCGCGGCGAAGATCTCGTCACCGAGCGTTTTCCGGAACTCACGCACCTGGGCGAAGCCTTGCCCGATGGCACCGTGATCGACGGCGAGATTCTCGCGTGGGAACTGGGCGCGAGCGCGCCGCTGCCGTTCGCGCGCTTGCAGCCGCGCATCACGCGTAAATCGCTGACGAAAAAAGTGCTCGCCGATTCCCCCGCCGCGCTGCTCGCCTACGATCTGCTCGAAGCCGATGGCCGCGATCTGCGCACCGAACCCCTGCACGCGCGCCGCGCGCGTCTGGATGCGCTGGCGTCGTCGCTGGCGGTCGATGTGCTGCGCGTGTCGCCGGTGGTGAACGCACCGGACTGGACGACGCTTGCCACGTTGCGCGATGAGAGCCGCGCGCGCGACGTCGAAGGCTTCATGCTGAAAGAGCGCGCGTCGATGTACGGCGTCGGGCGCACGAAGGCCTCGGGCACGTGGTGGAAGTGGAAGATCGATCCGTATTCCATCGATGCCGTGCTGCTCTACGCGCAACGCGGCCACGGCCAGCGCGCGAGCCTCTACACGGATTTCACCTTCGCCGTCTGGGACGAAGCCGACGGCGTGCGCACGCTGGTGCCGTTCGCCAAAGCCTATTCCGGCCTCACCGATGAAGAAATGCGCAAGGTCGATGCCATCGTGCACAAGACGACCATCGAAAAATTCGGGCCGGTGCGAAGCGCGACGCCGACGCTCGTGTTCGAGATCGGCTTCGAAGGGATTCAGGCGAGTCCGCGTCACAAGTCGGGTATCGCGGTGCACTTTCCGCGCATGTTGCGATGGCGCACGGACAAGGCGTCGAAGATGCGGATACGCTGGACATGCTGAAAGGATTCTTGAACGAGGCAGTGGCATGAGCGACGCCGACATCGCCGCGCCACCCAAACGCCGCGCGCCCCGCCCTCGCCGCGTGCCGCGCACGAAAGCCGCGCAAGCCAAACTCGACGCCGCCGCCGAACTCTTCAGGCCCGCGCCCTTCGATTACGACGAAACCGAAGCCGCGAAGCCGATCGACGAGCGCATCGCGCGCTGGTTCGGCGAACGCGGCTGGCAGCCGTTCGAATTCCAGCGCGAGGTGTGGCGCGAAGTCGGCCGAGGCGCGAGCGGTCTGCTTCACGCGACGACCGGCGCGGGCAAAACGTGGGCCGTGTGGCGCGGCGCGCTCACGGCGTTTGCGGAACCGGCGCGCTTTAAAAAACGGGCCGTCAAAGCAGAGGGAAAAGCAACACTTCCCGCACCGGGGACACGTCATCGACGGAACGCGCGCGACAGAATCGCCGCATGCCGTCCGCGCTCGTCACGACGCCCGAAAGCCTCACGCTGATGCTCACCCGCGCCGACGCGCAGGACGAACTGAAGCATCTGCGCATGATCGTCGTGGACGAATGGCACGAGTTGCTCGGCAACAAGCGCGGCACGCAGACGCAACTGGCCATCGCGCGGCTGGCGCGCTGGCGTCCCGATCTGCAAATCTGGGGCTTGTCCGCGACGCTCGGCAATCTCGCGCTCGCGCACGATGCGCTGCTGCATCCCGTGAAAATGCCGCGCGTAGTGGTGCGCGGCGCGCAGCCGAAAACGCTCATCGTCGATACGCTGATTCCCGAGACGATCGAGCGCTTTCCGTGGGGCGGGCACCTCGGCGTGCGGCAGGTCGGTCCTGTCGTCGATGAAATCGAGCATGCGCAGAGTTCGCTCGTCTTCATCAATACGCGCTCGCAATCGGAAATCTGGTATCGCGCGCTGTTGGAACTGAAGCCAGAATGGGCGGGACCGATTGCGCTACATCACGGATCGCTCGATAAGGAAGTGCGCGACCGGGTCGAACTCGGCCTGAAAAACGGGCAACTGAAGGCGGTCGTGTGCACGTCGAGTCTGGATCTTGGCGTCGATTTTCTGCCGGTGGATCGCGTGTTTCAGATCGGTTCGCCCAAGGGCGTCGCGCGGCTAATGCAGCGCGACGGGCGCTCCGGCCACGCGCCGGGACGCGTATCGCGCGTGACGATCGTGTCGACGCATGCGCT
>LFMX01000008.1 GCA_001184405.1 Candidatus Burkholderia humilis | reverse complement strand
AAGCAGCACGCCCGCGGCCGTTGCCACGCCCTTGCCGCCCTGAAACTTGAAAAAGATCGGATATAGATGCCCGAGAAAAACGGTAATGGCTGCGATCGCCGTGGCCGTATTGACGGTCGCCGCATCCCAGCCGAAATTCGCGCCGAAATGCACGACGACCCAAACGGGCAGCCAGCCCTTGAAGGCATCGCCAATGAGCGTGAGGATCGCGGCTTTCTTGTTGCCGGTGCGCAGCACGTTGGTCGCGCCGGGATTGCCGGAGCCGTAGGAGCGCGGATCGGCGAGACCCATTGCGTGGCTCACGACGACGGCAAACGAAATCGAGCCGATCAGATAGGACACGACGGCGACGATCAGAAAAATCATGGTGTCTGTTCAGTTATGGCAGGCGGAGTGCATTCTAATCGACGCTCGCGCACTGCACGGGCTTCGCGTTCAACAGCGCGGTCAACGTTTTCGGATCGATACTGATCAGATAGCCGCGCCGCCCGCCGTTCAGATAGATGACATCGAAATCGAGAATGGTCGATTCGACGTACACGGGCATCGCTTTTTTTGTGCCGAACGGCGATGTGCCGCCGACGAGATAGCCCGAATGCCGGTTTGCGACATCCGGCTTGCACGGCTCGATGCGCTTCGCGCCCGTCTGCCGCGCGAGGTTCTTGGTGGACACGGTGCGATCGCCGTGCATCAGCACGATCAGCAGCCTGGCGTGCTCGCCTTCCATGACGAGCGTTTTCACCACGCGATGTTCGTCCACGCCGAGCTGACGCGCGGATTCTTCCGTGCCGCCGCGCTCGACATAATCGTAGGGATGCTCGCCGAATTCGACCTTATTGCGGCGCAAAAGCTGCGTCGCGGGCGTTTCGGACACGTGTTTGATTTTCGACATGCACGGGGTAGCTACCCACCATCGGCCATTCGGCCTAGTGTACTGACGCGAATGACTGTGGCACGATCGTTCGCGACGCAAAAATGGAGAAGCCGATGATCCGCGATGCCGAAACCCAAACCCTGCTCGAAGACACGATTGGCCGCTTCGTGCGCGAAACACTCGTGCCGCGCGAAGGCGAAGGCGAAGTCGACGAGACGGACGCCATTCCCGCCGATATCGTCGATGCCATGCGCGAAATCGGCTGTTCGGGCTGACCATTCCCGAAGAACACGGTGGCCTGGGTCTGACGATGGAAGAGGAAGTGCGCATCGCGTTCGAACTCGGGCAGAGGTCGCCGGTGTTTCGCTCGCTGATCGGCACGAACAACGGCATCGGGTCGATCGGCATTTTGCTCGATGGCACCGAAGCGCAGAAGGCGCGCTATCTGCCGAAGCTCGCGGCGGGCGAACTCATCGGCTCGTTCTGTTTGACGGAGCCGGATTCGGGTTCGGACGCGGCATCGCTCAAAACGACAGCGAGGAAAGACGGCGACTTTTACGTGCTCAACGGCACGAAGCGCTTCATCACGAATGCGCCGGAAGCGGGCATCTATACCGTGATGGCGCGCACGAGCGACGCCAAAGGCGCGAGCGGCATTTCGGCGTTCATCGTAGAGCGCGGCACGCCGGGGTTATCGCTCGGCAAGCCCGACAAGAAGATGGGCCAGCCCGGCGCGCATACGAGCGATGTGATCTTCGAGAACTGCCGCGTGCCGGCATCGCAACTGATCGGCGGCGTGGAAGGCGTCGGCTTCAAGACGACGATGAAAGTGCTCGACAAAGGGCGCATCCATATCGCGGCGATGGCGGTCGGCGCGTCCAAACGCATGCTGCGCGACGCGCTCAATTACGCGATGGAACGCCGTCAGTTCGGCCAGCCGATCGTCGAATTCCAGCTCGTGCAGGCAATGCTCGCCGACAGTAAAGCGGAGCTCTACGCGGCCGAATGCATGGTGCTCGATGCCGCGCGCCGTCGTGACGAAGGCCGCGACGTATCGATCGAAGCGTCCTGCGCGAAGTATTTCGCCACCGAAATGTGCGGGCGCGTCGCGAATCGCGCGGTGCAGGTGCACGGCGGTGCGGGCTATATCTCGGAATACGGAATCGAGCGGTTTTATCGCGATGTGCGGTTGTTCAGGCTGTATGAGGGCACATCGCAGATTCAGCAGGTGATCATCGCGCGCGGGTTGATGCGCGGCGCGGAAATTCAACCGCGCGGATGATGCTCCCGATGCAGCTTGTGCAAACGCTCGCGCGCCACGTGCGTATAAATCTGCGTCGTCGAAATATCCGAATGACCGAGCAGCATTTGCACCGCGCGCAAATCCGCGCCGTGATTCAGCAGATGCGTCGCGAACGCGTGGCGTAGCGTGTGCGGCGACAGCGGCGCATGCACGCCGCCAATCAGCGCATGCCGCTTGATGATGTTCCAGAACTGCTGCCGCGTCATGCCCTCGCCGCGCGAGGTGACAAAAAGCGCGTCCGCCGCGCGCGCGCCGAGCAGCGCCGGACGCGCTTCGCGCAGGTAACGCATCAGCCATTCGTGCGCCGCTTCGCCGAACGGCACGAGCCGCTCTTTCGAGCCCTTGCCCATCACGCGCACGACGCCTTCGTTCAGGCCGACTTCCACGGTCTTCAGGGTGACGAGTTCGGTCACGCGCAATCCGCTTGCGTACATCAGTTCGAGCATCGTGTGATCACGCAGGCCAAGCGGCGTCTCCACATCCGGCGCGTGCAGCAATGCCTCGACCTGCGCTTCGCTGAGCGTCGATGGAAAACGTGGCGGCTGTTTCGCCGAACGCATCTTCAATGTCGGATCGGCGCTCACGCGATGTTCGCGCAGCGCCCACGCGAAGTATCGGCGGAAGACGGAGAGACGGCGGTTTGCCGATGTCGCTTTATCACCGCGACGGGCCGCCGAATACGCGGTGAGATCGACTTCGTTGGCGTGATCGATGGCCACGCCGCGCTTCGCGCCGAGCCATTCGGCGAAAAGCTTCAGATCGCGCCGATACGCCTCCAGCGAGTTCTTGGCGAGTCCGTGCTCGAACCAGAGCATGTCGCAAAAGAGATCGATGGCGTCGGTGCTCGCGATCAATCCCGGCGTGGGCAAGTCTTCTGTCGTGGCGCTCATGCGATCGATACACCTTCATGCGCCAGCAGCCAGCGCTTCACGTTGCGATAAAACCCCTCGCCGGGATGATGCGCGAATCCGCCGATTCCGCCCGCCGCCACGACGCGATGGCACGGTATCACGATCGGCAGCGGATTGGAACCGCACGCCTGCCCGACCGCGCGCGGCACGCTGCCGATCTCGCGCGCAAGCTGGCCGTAGGTCCAGACCTGCCCCGCCGAAATCCGGCAGATGCCTTGCCACACGCGTTGCTGGAACGCCGCGCCGGCGGCATCGAGCGGCAGGTCGAAGCGCATCGACGGGTGCTGGAAATAGGCGCGGATTTGCGCGACGGCTTGCTGCGCCAGCGCGTTTTGCGTGTCGATGCTCGCGACATCGCCGGGAAGGTATGCGATCTCGCACACGGCCTTTTCATCGACACGAATGCCGATTTTGCCGAAAGGCGCGCCGATTACGACGTCGAACAGCGCGCGCTCGCGACGGCGGGCGGCCGAAGCGCGCTCCGGTTGCACCGCGCTTGCAATACCGAACAAGTCAGTCTGCATGCTCTTCACGTGTTTCTCCCTGCTTCAACGCCCAACGCACATGCTCCCGCACAAGCGCGGACGGATCATCGGCGCGCGCTTCCAACGCCGCGACGATCGCCGCGCGCTCATCGACATCGAGCGATGACGAACGCAACGCATTGCCCATCCCCACCGCGATATTCCTCAGCCACCGCTCGTGCCCGATACGCCGGATCGCGCTGCCCTGCATGCGCGTATCGAAATCGTCGGCGCTCCACGCGAACAGCTCGACGAGCGTCGCGCGATCGAGCCCGTGACGCACATCGAAATCCGCGACGGGCGCGGCCTGCGCGAACTTGTTCCACGGACAGACGAGCTGACAATCGTCGCATCCATACACCCGATTGCCGATCAGCGGGCGCATGTCTTCCGGAATGCTGCCATGCAGTTCGATGGTCAGATACGAAATACAGCGCCGCGCATCGACACGATACGGCCCGACGATCGCCCCCGTCGGACACGCGCCGATACACCGCGTACATTGCCCGCAGTGCGCGCCCTCGTGCTCGGGATGCGGATCGACGGGCAACGACACATCGACGAAAATCTCGCCGAGAAAAAAGAGCGAACCGGCATCGCGATCGAGCAGCAGCGTGTGCTTGCCGCGCCAGCCGTTGCCCGCCTTTTGCGCAAGCGCGACTTCGAGCACCGGCGCGGAATCCGTGAACGCGCGATATCCATACGTGCCGATTTCAGCTCCGATTCTTTCGGCCAATTGCTGCAAGCGATGACGCATGACCTTGTGATAATCGCGGCCGCGCGCATAGATCGAAACCACCGCTTCAGAAGGCTTCGCAAGCCGCGACCATTCGATCGCGCGCCAGTCGTCCTTCTGACCGTCGGCTGTCGCAACACTTTCATCACCCGTCTTTTGCAGCGTATCTGCGGGCAAATAGGCCATTCGGACAGTGATCACGCGTCGCGTTCCGGCCACAAGCTCGGCCGGTCGCGCACGTTTCATGCCATGTTTGGCCATATAATCCATGTCGCCGTGATAGCCTGCTTCGAGCCATTCAGCAAGGCCTTTCTCGACTTCCGACAGGTCGATATCGCTAATGCCGACCGCGCCGAATCCCAGCTCGCGCCCCCATGTCCTGATACGCTGCGCGAGCGCCGACAGCTCCTTTTCATCGTGATTCAAGGCGCATGACTGGACGACAGACTCAGCAGTGTGTTCCGGCAATCGGTTCATCACGACATTTTACGAGCAATGCCCGAAAGCACCGCACGACCGACGCCCGACCTTCCCGCCGCGCTCCTCGAACGCCGCTTCGAATTGCGCGACGAAGCCGCCACGATCGAGTTCGGGCAACGTTTCGCGCGCGCCATCGATGCGACGCGAACGTGTTACTCAACGCCTCTCTCCTCTGAACGTTTCCACGGCTTGCAGGTCCAGTTGATCGGCGATCTCGGCGCCGGCAAGACCACGCTCGTGCGCGCCACGCTGCGCGCGCTCGGTCATACAGGCCGCGTGAAAAGCCCGACTTACACGCTCGTCGAGCCGTATTCGCTCGTCATCGAAAGCGGTCCGCTCGACGTTTACCACTTCGATCTCTATCGCTTCGCCGATCCGGCCGAATGGGCCGATGCCGGCTTTCGCGAATATTTCGATGCAGGCGCGCTGTGCCTCGTCGAATGGCCGCAGCAGGCGGGCGGTCTGCTCGGCGTGTCGGACCTCGTGTTCCAACTGACGTTGCCAAACCTCTCGTTGCCGGACGAAACCAGCTCAAATGAAGAAGGCCGCGTGCTGACCGCGCGGGCATTTAGCGAAACAGGAAAGTCATGTCTCGAAAGATGTTGATCAAGCCATTTCATTCGATCGAATCGAGCGCCTGCGCGCCGCACAACTGGCGTCGCCGCCAGGTGCTGCGCGCAGGCGCTTCGACGCTCGTGCTCGCGCTCGTGCCGAAGCTCGCGCATGCGGCTTCCGTGCTCGGCGTGCGCGTGTGGCCGGCGCGCGACTACACGCGCGTGACCATCGAATCGGATCAGCCGCTCACCAATTCCAACCAGATGCTTCAGGGACCGGGCCGGCTCGTGGTCGATCTGAACGGCATCGATCTGGATCAGGCGCTGCGCGATCTCGTGTCCAAAATCGCGCCGAACGATCCGCAGATTCAGTCGGTGCGCATCGGGCAATATCAGCCGCATATCGTGCGCATGGTGTTCGATCTGAAAGGCTCGGTGAAGCCGCAAGTATTTACGCTCGGGCCGATCGGCAGCTACAAGTACCGGCTCGTGTTCGATCTGTATCCGGCCGTCGCGCCCGATCCTTTGATGGAACTGCTCGCGCAGACCGAGCGCAAGCAGGAGGCGCTGGATCGCGCTAACCCGGGTGCAGCCGATACACCGCCCGCCGGGATGTCCGGCCCGACGGCACTCAAGCCGCCGTCGCCCTCGCCCGACTCCACCGACGAGTTCTTCCAGAAGTACGCGCAAAACGATGCGCCTTTGACGACGCCGACGCCCGTGCCGAAGCCCACGGCCAAGCCCTCCGCGCCGCCGGTCATCGCCAAGAAAGACGATGACGACGACAAGTACACGTTCTCCACACCGAAACAGGCACGCGGCACAACGCGTCTTTTGACTGTCGCGATCGATCCGGGTCACGGCGGCGAAGATCCCGGCGCGATCGGCGGCTCGGGCACGTACGAGAAGCACATCGCGCTGGATATCGCGAGGAAACTGCGCGCAAAGATCGACGCCCAGCCGAACATGCGCGCCATGATGACGCGCGACGCCGACTTCTTCGTGCAGCTGAACGTGCGCGTGCAAAAAGCGCAGCGCGTCGGCGCGGACCTGTTCGTATCGATTCACGCGGATGCGTTCACGGACCCGTCCGCGCGCGGCTCGTCGGTGTTCGCGCTGTCGGAGCACGGCGCATCAAGCGCGGCGGCGCGCTGGATGGCGGCGAAGGAAAACTCGTCGGATCAGGTCGGCGGCATCAACGTGAAGAGTCAGGACGCGAGCGTGAACCGTGCGCTCTTCGATATGTCGACGACCGCGCAAATCCGCGATTCGATACGCTACGGCAGCTTCGTGCTCAACGAGATCGGCGGCATCAACAAGCTGCACAAGGGTTCGGTCGAGCAAGCCGGATTTGCCGTGCTAAAAGCGCCGGATATTCCGTCGATCCTCGTGGAGACCGCGTTCATCAGCAATCCGGACGAGGAAACGCGCTTGAACGACGACGCGTATCGCGACAAGATGGCCAACGCTATTTTGAAAGGCATCCGGCGTTATTTCGCGGCGAATCCGCCGCTCGCAAAGAGCCGGATGACGTAAGTCAAAGCGCGGCGAGCGCGGAAATCACCGCGCCGCCAACGCGAACCGCTGCACGATTCGTCCGCCGAACACGTTCACGATCAACCCCGCCATCACGAGCGCCACACCCACAATCTGCACGGACGTCATCGCTTCGCCGAACACGAACGCCGCCGTCACGATGCCGATCAACCGGTACGAGCAACGAAAACGGCGCAACCTGCCCCGCCGGATAACGCGCGAGCAGCTTGCCCCACAAGCTATAGCCGACGAGCGTCGCGATAAACGACAGATAGGCGATCGCGAACACCGACACCATCGGAATATGCGCAAGGCTCGATTCGATGCGCGCCGGGCCTTCGAAGATCAGCGACAGCGCGAAGAACGGCAGCGGCGGAATCAGGCTCGCCCACACGACGAGCGACAGCAGATCGACCTTGCCCATGCGCTTGGTCGCGACATTGCCGAGCGCCCACATCGCCGATGCCGCGAGCGTGAGGATGAAGCCTAGCGCGGTCATCGCGTGGCCGCGCTGCATGCCGATCAGCGCGAGACCCGCCGCCGCGATCACGAGACCCGCGACATTCGCCGCGCGGATGCACTCGCCGAGGAACATCGACGCGAAAATGAGCGTGAAAAACGCCTGCGCCTGCAAGACGAGCGAGGCCAGTCCCGCCGGCATCCCCACGTACATGCCGTAGAACAGCAGCGCGAATTGACCGAAGGAAATCGTGAGGCCGTAGGCGAAGAGCCAGCGCAGTGGAATCTGCGGGCGCTTCACGAAAAAGACCGGCAGCGCGCCGAGGAGCATCGGCGGAACACCGTGCAAACCCAGCTTGATGACGACGAAATTCACACCCCACGCGATGATCACCACGAAGGCGATCAGCAAGTCTTTTGGCGACATCGCTGTTCCCTCTTTTTATTTCGATGCGAGGAAACGAGTGTAGCGAACCCTTTTCCAACGGGATTGTGAAAAACTGCACACGAAAGCGCTCGCGAGATCGGAAACCGCGCGGGCGCTCATCCTGCGGTGAAGACGCTTCTAAAACTTACTTGCTCTGACCGCTTTCGGTCGCCGAGTCGTTGCCGGTCGATGCGGCCGGCGTCTTCTTCGTGCCTTCCTTCGCGCTGTTGTGCTTGCGCATCTTGTGATGCTTCGCGCCGGAAGCGCTCGGCGCCGGCGATGCGGTCGCGCTGTCCATCGCGGTCGTATCGTTGCCTGCGCCCGACGAGGTCTGCGCAAACGCGCCGGTCGTCGGGGTCGCCGCGAAAAGGCCAGCCGAAATGGCAATCAACAGTTTGTTCTTGCTCATTTTTTCCCCACTCCTCTTCAAGTTTGATTGCGCGAAGTTGCACGCACACTGGCAAAAGCGCGGTCGCAAAACCGCACGAAACGGGTGAAGGGCATGAAAGCCGCGTTCGAAGCCGCAACGCAGCGCACAATTGTGACGATCGGTAAAATCGACGATCCAACCCTATCGCCACGGTGACCGCCCATGACTTCGACGATCCGCGCCTTGCTCAAGCCTCACGAACACGATGTCGGCGGTCTCACGGTGAGACGCGTGCTGCCCGCGCTCGCCGCGCGCACCGTCGGGCCCTTCATTTTTTTCAACCACATCGGTCCCGCAACCCTCATGCCCGGCAAGGGTCTGGACGTGCGCCCGCATCCGCATATCGGGCTCGTGACCGTCACGTATCTGTTCGACGGCGCGATCATGCATCGCGATAGCGTGGGCTCGGTGCAGAAGATCGTCCCCGGCGATGTGAACTGGATGACCTCTGGACGCGGCATCGTGCATTCGGAACGCACGCCGGACGAAGAGCGCGCCAGCGGCCAGTCGATGCACGGCATCCAGACGTGGGTGGCGCTGCCGGTCGCGCGCGAGGAAGTCGAGCCTTCGTTCGAGCATCACGCGGCGTCGGCGCTGCCGCAAATCGAGCGCGATGGCGTAACGCTGCGCGTGATCGCGGGAACGGCGTTCGGCGAAAAAGCCCCGACGCGCACGTTTTCGCCGACGCTTTACGTCGCCGGCAAATTCGCGCGGGGCAGCGGCGCGCTGACGCTCGATACGGAACACGAAGAACGCGGCGTGTATCTCGTCGATGGCGATCTGAGCATCGACGGCGAAGCGTTGCCCGGCCAGCAAATGGCCGTGCTCACGCCCGGCGCGCCGGTCAAACTCGCCAGCGCGAACGGCACGCGCGTGATGATTCTCGGCGGCGCGCCGCTCGACGGCACGCGCTTTATCGAATGGAACTTCGTGTCGAGTTCACGCGAGAAGATCGATGCCCCGAAGATCGCGTGGAGCGAGCAGCGCATGGGGCACGTGCCGGGCGAAACCGAATTCATTCCGCTGCCGCCGCAGCGTCGCGAGAACAAGGCGCCTGAGGCATGAAGCGTGCGAGCGGGCTTGAGAATTAGCTTGAAAATGAAGCGGATCGTCCCCATTTGTCAGGGATAGACCGAAAGCACTAGGAAAAACGCATGGATACGACTCTCACCACTTTCGAAAACGACGTCATCAACGCGTCGATGCTGACGCCCGTGCTCGTCGATTTCTGGGCGCCCTGGTGCGGCCCGTGCAAGACGCTCGGCCCGATGCTGGAAAAGCTCGAAGCCGAAGCCGCGGGCGGCTGGAAGCTCGCGAAGGTGAACGTCGATGAAAATCAGGAACTCGCGCAGCACTTTCAGGTGCGCAGCATTCCGCACGTGATTGCGTTCGCGGATGGCCCGTCCGGTCGATCAGTTCGTCGGCGTGCTGCCCGAAGGCCAGTTGCGCGCGTTTCTCGATCGGCTTGTGCCGCAAGGCGCCGATGCCGAGCGCCACGCCGCGCAAAGCGCTTGGGCGGCGGGCGATCGCAAGAAAGCCATCGATACGATCAAGGCCGCGCTCGCGCTCAATCCGGGTTATGACGACGCGCGTCTGGACCTGATCGAATGGCTGATCGCTGAGCGGCGTATCGACGAGGCAAAGGAAGAGGCAAGCTGTTGTCGCCGAAGACGACGCAGGGCATCGATGCGCGCTACAGAAAACCGAGCTCGACGCTGCCGATGCCGCCGCCGACTTGCCGCCCGCCGACGCGCTTTACGCTGCCGTCGAGAAAAATCCGGACGATCTGGAAGCGCGTTTTGCATTGGCCAATCGGCTCATCGCGGGCCGCGAATATGGCGCGGCCCGCTGGAGCATTTGCTGGCGATCGTCGAGCGCGATCGTTCGTTCATGGATGACGTCGGCCGCAAGACGATGTTGTCGGTGTTCGAACTGGCGGCGAATCAGCCGGATATCGTGTCGCACTGGCGGCGCAAGCTGAGCGCCGCGATGAACTAAAAGCACAGCGGCCAGCTTCGATAGCTGGCCGTTTTTTAGCTGCGCTTGGCCAGATCGCGCAATACGTGCGCCGCCGCTGCGAATCCGAAACTCGCCGTCACACACACGCTCGACCCGAACCCCGCGCAATTCAACCCGACCGGCCCCGCATGACCCGCGCCGGTTTCCAGATGCTCCGCGCCTTCGCTCAAATCGCACACCGGCGCTTCGGGATAAATCAACGGCTTGTCCGAATACACCGCGCTCACCTTGAAGCGCGCCTTCGGCCCACGCGGAAAGCCGTGCTGCTTGCGCAACTGGCCGCGCACTTTCGAGAGCAGCGGGTCCTGAATCGTCAACGCAAGATCGTCGATGCGAATGCGCGTCGGATCGAGCTGCCCGCCCGCGCCGCCGACCGTGATCAACGGCTGTTTGCGCTTCACGCACCACGCGATCAGTGCCGTTTTTGTACGAACGCTGTCGATGGCATCGACCACGTAATCAAAACCCGCGCCTAGCGTAGCATCGAAATTATCCGGTTCGACGAAATCCTCGATCTGCGTTACGACGCACGCCGGATCGATCTGTTTGATGCGCTCGGCCATCGCCGTGACTTTGGCCTTGCCGTAATTGCCGTCGAGCGCGTGAATCTGACGATTCGTATTGCTTTCAGCGACGTTATCGAGATCGATGAGCGTCAGCCGTCCGACAGCGCTGCGCGCCAGCGCCTCGGCGACCCACGACCCGACGCCGCCGATGCCGATCACCGCGGACATGCGCGCGCTCGAAAGCGGCCAGCGCGGGCGCGCCATACAGACGGGCGATGCCGCCGAAACGTCGTTCGCGATCAGCGATGTCATCGGGGGCGGGGATGGGAATATCGTTCATGGTGGGAGAAAGCAAACTGAGCCGTCGGCCGTTGCGCCTTGTCAATAAAGGCTTACAGCGCGCTGACGAGCGTAAAAACCGGAATCGTCGATCATGCAGATTCCGGTTTAATTGCGTATTCTGCCTTATCGAAACCGATATCGTGATAGACGGACGCGATGTCCGCGAGGCGCGCCCGGTAATCGGGGCAAGAACATTTCACTTTGGCTATACTGACGCCGATTGTAGCGTTTGCATAAAAATGACGACTCTCGCAGACCTTCGCAAAAACTATTCTCGCGGCGCGCTCGACGCCGCCGACGTCGATCCGAATCCGGTTCGCCAATTCGAAACGTGGTTCGCGCAGGCGCTCGATGCCAAGTTGCCCGAACCGAATGCCATGATGCTCGCCACCGTCGATCCGAACGGCCGGCCGTCCGCGCGCATCGTGCTGATCAAGGGCGTGGACGAGCGCGGTTTCGTGTTCTTTACCAATTACGAAAGCCGCAAAGGACGCGAAATCGCCGCGAATCCGCATGCGAGCTTGCTGTTTCACTGGATCGAGCTGGAGCGGCAGGTTCGCATCGAAGGACGCATCGTGAAAACGAGCGATGCCGAAAGCGATGCGTACTACGCCTCGCGGCCGCTCGGCTCGCGCATCGGCGCATGGGCGTCGGATCAGAGTCAGCCGCTCGACAGCCGCGAAACGCTCGAAGCGCACGAACGCGAAATGGTCGCGAAATTCGGCGAAGAACCGCCGCGTCCGCCGCATTGGGGCGGATATCGCGTGGTGCCGGATGTCATCGAATTCTGGCAGGGACGGCCATCGCGGTTGCATGACCGCATCGTCTATTCGCGTGAAAGCGCGGACAGTCCCTGGCGCATCACGAGACTCGCACCGTAACCAAAATAAGCGAGCCTCGCCAACGACGTAGCAAGACGGCAACGAACATGAAGGCGCGAGCCTTCACCTTGATTTTCTTAGCACGGGAGAAACAAGCATGTTCTGGGAGAAGAAGCTGACGCAGTGGGTCGAGGAAGTGCGCAGCAGGCCAACCTGCCCGCACGCCTCGTGCTTTGGGATGGATAACAGCATGATTTCGGCCAGTTTCTCGCGCCGCAAGTCACGCTGCATGTGAAAAGCGCAACCGCGCTGCCCTACTTGCTGGAACCGAGCCTGGATAATCTCGGCGAAGCGTATGTGAAGGGCAAGATCGATATCGAAGGCAAGCTGAGCGATATCATCAACATCAGCTATTCGCTGGCGAAAAGCACAGTCACGAGTGCGAGCAAGCTGGCGCGCGTGCGGCACTATTTCAATCACTCGAAGGCTTCTGACAAGAAAGCCATTCAGTAACCACTACGATGTGTCGAACGAGTTCTATCAGCTCTGGCTCGACAAGAACATGGTGTATTCCTGCGCCTATTTCGAGAACGGCGACGAGGATATCGACACTGCGCAGCTCAAGAAAATCGACCACATTCTGACGAAGATTCAGGTTCAGCCGGGGCATCGGCTGCTGGATATCGGTTGCGGCTGGGGCGCCCTCGTGATTCGCACGGCGCAGAAATTCGGCGCGAAATGCGTGGGCGTGACGCTATCGGAAAATCAGTTCAGGCTCGCGACGCAGCGCGTGAAGGACGCCGGTCTCGAAGGTCAGGTTGAAATTCGCTTGCAGGATTATCGCGACATTCCCGGCCAGTTCGATCGCATCACCAGCGTCGGCATGTTCGAGCACGTCGGGCGCAAAAATCTGCTGGAGTACTTCGGGCGCATCCGTGATCTGCTCGTCGATGACGGCATCGCGATGAATCACGGCATTACGTCGTCAGATGCGGATAGCGGCGAGAGATCGCTGGGCGGCGGCGAGTTCATCGATAAATACGTGTTTCCGGATGGCGAGTTGCCGCATATCAGTCTGGCGCTGGAAAGCATGCAGCGCGGCGGTCTCGAAGCGGTCGATGTCGAAAGCCTGCGTCGCCACTACGCGCACACGCTCGATGCCTGGGCGGACCACTTCGAGGAAAACGCGGAAGCCGCGAAGAAGCTCGTCGATGACGAACACTTCCGCATCTGGCGCGTGTATCTGGCCGGGCTGCGCGTATGCGTTCGAAAACGACGATATATCGATCTATCAGGTGATTTGCCGCAAGGCCGGGCGCAGCGCGAGGACTTTGCCGTGGTCGCGCCGGTATACGCCGGTATATCTACACGACAAGCCGCTTTGAGTTTTGAATGCGATGCGTATAACGCGGGCGACAGGCCCGTGTTTCGCATTTAAGGCGTTCCGATACACTGCGCGCATGAACGACAATCTGGATCTGTTCGGCGAATCGACGCCAGCGCCCACGCCTGCGCCTTCGCCAGTCAAAGCGCCGAAGCCGCGCGGCGTACTGCCCGCGCCCATGCAACCCGAACTCGAAGGCATCGCGCAGACCTTGCCCGATGCCATTCATCTCGGCACATCGACGTGGTCGTTTCCGGGCTGGCGCGGCATCGTCTATGGCGACGACTATTCGAACACCAAGCTCTCGCGCGACGGTCTGACCGCGTACGGCGCGCATCCGTTATTGCGATGCATGTCCATCGATCGCTCGTTCTACGCGCCGTTGTCTTTAGCGGAGTATGTGCGTGCGATACGCATCGCAGGTGCCGGCGCATTTCCGCTTCATCGTGAAGGCGCCAGCCTCCGTCACCGATGCCTTCGTGCGCGGCGAACGCGGCATGCCCGATGCCGATAACCCCGCGTTTCTGAACGCACAGATCGCCATCGACGAATTCGTGACGCCGTGCATCGGCGGGCTCGGCGCGAAAGCGGGCGCGCTAGTGTTCCAGTTTTCGCCGCTGCCGGACGCGATGATCGTCGAGCCCGCGCTGTTCATCGACAAGCTCGCGGCCTTTCTGAAAGCGCTGCCGCCGCTCGAAGGCGACACGTGCTACGCCGTCGAAATCCGTGATGCCATCATGCTTACGCCGCGCTTTATCCGCGCGCTGAAAGAGGCGAATGTGCGCTATTGCATCGGCGTGCACGCGCGCATGCCAGAAGTGCGCCGTCAGGCAAAAGCCTTGGCGATGCTGGATGAAGACGGGAAAGGACCGCTCGTCGTGCGCTGGAGTCTGCACAGCGGCTTTCGCTACGAACAGGCGAAGGCGAAGTACGAACCGTTCGACAAGATCGTCGATGAAGACCGCGACACGCGCGCCGCGCTTGCCGAACTGGCGGCGCAATACGCTATTGCGGGCCAGCCGGTGGTGATTGCGGCGAACAACAAGGCGGAAAGCTCCGCATCGCTGACGTGTTTCGAACTGGCGCGCGTCGTAGCAACTTACGCTTTCAGCCGATACGCGAACTTCTTGCGGAACTTTGCGACCTTCGGCCCGACCACCGCCACGCAATATCCCTGATTCGGATGCTGCACGAAGTAGTTCTGGTGATACGCCTCGGCCGGATAGTAATCGTCGGCGAGCGGCGTGACTTCCGTGACGATCTTGCCGCCGTACACATCTTCACGCTGCAATTCGTCGATCACCTCGAGCGCAATCTTGCGCTGCTCGTCCGAATGCGTGAACACCGCCGACCGATACTGCGTGCCCACGTCGTTGCCTTGCAGGTTGAGTTGCGTCGGATCGTGCGTGGCGAAGAAAATTTCGAGCACCTCGCGATAGCCGATGACGGACGGATCGAACACGACCTGCACCACTTCCGCGTGGCCCGTGTCGCCTTCGCACACCTGTTCGTAGGACGGATTCACGGTTTGTCCGCCCGCATAGCCGGATTCCACCGACTCCACACCCTGCACCGCGAGAAACACCGCCTCGGTGCACCAGAAACAACCGCCGCCAAGCGTCGCGGTTTCGGTTTTCGCCTGCTGGGTCATGCCTGCTCCTTATTCCGTGAGATATCCGTGCGGATCACTGATATGGATGCGCATCGGCAACTATTCAAGCACGCGCAATCCGCGCGCCTTGTTCGATGCCAACGTGCGCTGTGTCCCACTTCGCGTGCCAATGGCCGTTGGTTCAAGGGTGTATGGCGGCTACTGACAGCCGATTCCGCTAGAATCGACACAAAAGCTCAGTTTTTACATGGCTCCTGAAAAAGTCCTTCCGACTCAAGCGCGCCGCGCGGCCGGTTCGGTTGCACACGACACGACCGCTCATTTTTCGCATGACACGCGCCAAAACCCCGAATTTCGACCCGAAAGAATTTCGCGCCGCCCTCGGCCAGTTCGCGACGGGCGTGACCGTCATCACGACGCGCACCGAATCCGGACAGCTTATCGGGATTACGGCGAGCTCGTTCAATTCGGTGTCGCTGGATCCGCCGCTCGTGCTGTGGAGTCTCGCGACCAAATCAGCGTCGATGCCGGTGTTCCGCTCGAACAGTCACTACGTGGTGAACGTGCTGGCGGCATCGCAACTGGATTTGTGCCGGCGCTTTGCGACGGTCAAGGGCGACCGTTTCGCAGGGGTATCGCATGCGGCGGGCGATAGCGGCATGCCGGTGCTGGACGGCGCCATCGCGTGGTTCGAGTGTCATAACCGCAGCCGCTACGACGAAGGCGATCACGTGATCTTCGTCGGCGAAGTCGAACGATGCGGCGTGCGCGCGCCGGACGAACCCGGCTCGCCGCTCGTCTTCCACGGCGGCGATTTCCACACGATCGTCAAGCTTGACTAAGGTCTTACGGATGTGCGCTGCGCTCGGGCTGATCGATCAGTTCGACGGGCACGCCGGCATCGTCTTTCATCGTCTGTAGCACGATGTTCGAGCGGATGTCGATCACGCCGGGCGTTTTGTACAGCTTGGAAAGAATGAAATCCGAGTAGTGCTTGAGGTTGTGCGCCAGCACGCGCAACACGTAATGCGTGTCGCCGGTCACGACGAACGCGCCGACCACTTCCGGCCACTCGCGCACAGCCGCCGCGAACTTCTCGTGCCAGTTTTCCTGGTCGTTGCGCATGGAAATATGCACGAACGCCTCCAGTTCGATACCCAGCCGCTCACGATCCAGACACGCGCGGTAGTTCGCGATCACGCCTTCCTCTTCGAGCAGCCGCATGCGGCGCAGACACGCCGACGGCGAGAGCGAGATGCGCTCCGCCAGGTCCAGGTTGCTGATCCGTCCATCTTCCTGCAGTACCGCCAGAATTCGGCAATCCGTTGCATCGAGCGTGAATCCGGTCATTATTTAGCCTCCTAGCCCGTTTCATCGAATTATGTTCTAAATGCAGCGATTTTGCGCGGTTATTTCGCAATCACTTTTCGTAATAAGACTGCTATATTTGACGCATCTTCCTGCTCTCTGCTAAGCGTCAATATGACGTTGTTTGACATTTCTCCACCGATCGAACCCGCCACGCCGGTCTGGCCAGGCGATACGGCCGTCGGCATCGCACGTGTCTGGCGCATGGAAGCCGGCTCGCCGGTCAACGTCGCGCGCGTGACGCTTTCGCCGCACACCGGCGCGCACGCCAATGCGCCGCTGCACTACGACCGCGACGGCGCGGCGCGGCCATCGGCGCGGTCGCGCTGGATACGTATATCGGCGCGTGCCGTGCGTGCATTGCATCGGCGCGCGGCCGGAACACATCGCGCAAGCGCTCGATGACGTGCCGCCGCGCGTCCTCTTGCGCACTTACCCGCGCACGCCGCTCGACGCGTGGGACAGCGCGTTTTGCGCGGTCGCTCCGCAGACCATCGACTTGCTGGCGAGCAAGGGCGTGAAGCTGATCGGCATCGATACGCCATCGCTTGATCCGCAAGACTCGAAGACGATGGATACGCATTTGCGAATCCGCGCGCATCGCATGGCGACTCTCGAAGGGCTCGTGCTCGATGCCATCGTGCCCGGCGATTACGAACTCATCGCGCTGCCGCTCAAATTCACGACGCTCGACGCCAGTCCGGTGCGCGCCGTCTTGCGTCCACTTCCGTGATCTTCTCCGAATATAGGGACTTTTCGATGAAACATCATGACGAAGCCATTGCGCGCAACCGCGACGACTCGCTCGTGCCCTTGCGCGACTAATTCTCGCTGGCCGACGGCGTGATCTATCTCGACGGGAATTCGCTCGGCGTGCCGCCCAAAGCCGCCGCTGCACGCGCCGCGTCGGTGATTGGCGGCGAATGGGGCGAAGGCCTGATCCGAAGCTGGAACACGGCGGGCTGGTTCGCGCTGCCTAAGCGCCTCGGCAATAAACTCGCTACGCTGATCGGCGCGGGCGAGGACGAAGTCGTCGTCACGGACACGATTTCCGCGAATCTCTTTAAGATTCTGTCGGCGGCGGTCAAGCACGCGAACGCGCGGGATCCGAAGCGCCGCGTGATCGTCTCCGAACGTTCGAACTTTCCGACCGATCTGTATATCGCGCAGGGTTTGATCGAACAGCTCGATCGCGGTTATGAACTGCGTCTGGTCGATGACCCGTCCGAGCTGCCCGCCGCGATCGACGAACACACGGCCATCGCGATGATCACGCACGTGAATTACCGCACCGGCTACATGCACCACATGGCCGCACTCACGCGCACGATCCACGAAGCGGGCGCGTTCGCCGTCTGGGATCTCGCGCATTCGGCGGACGCGGTGCCGGTCGATCTGAAAACGGTGTCGGCGCGAATTACGCCGTTGGCTGCACGTATAAGTATCTGAGAATGGCGGGTCGGGTTCGCCCGCGTTCGTGTAGGTGCCGAAGCGCCATCAGAACGCGTATTCGCAGCCGCTGTCGGGCTGGTGGGGACACAAAAAAGCCGTTCGAAATGGACCCGATGTATCGCCCGGACGATGGCATCGGGCGGTTTTTGTGCGGTACGCAAGGCATCGTGTCGATGTCGCTCGTCGAATGCGGACTCGACGTGTTTCTTCAGACCGATATGCAGACTTTGCGCCGCAAGTCGCTTGCGCTGAGCGATCTGTTTATCAAACTCGTCGAAGAAAGATGCGCCGAGTATCCGTTGTCCTTAGCGACGCCGAGAGATCACGTGCAACGCGGCTCGCAGGGGAGCTTCGAACATCCGAACGGCTATGAGGTGATGCAGGCGCTGGTCGCTCGCGGCGTCATCGGCGATTATCGCGAGCCGCGCATTTTGCGCTTCGGCTTCACGCCGCTCTACACGCGGTTCGTCGGTGTGTGGGACGCCGTCGAAGTGCTGCGCGATGTGCTTGCGACCGAAAGCTGGCGCACGCCGGAATTCGCCGAACGCGCATCTGTGACGTGATGGAGTTGAACATGACCGAAAGTAAAGGTTGTCCGTTCGGCCACGGTGCAGAAGAAAAAGGCTAGCACGATGCCAAGCTCGACTTCTCCGAATCGATGAGCTACGGCGATTACCTCGCGCTCGATTCCATCCTCAACGCGCACCATCCGCGCTCGCCGGAACACGATGAAATGCTGTTCATCGTGTTCCGGCGAGCGAATTGTGGATGAAACTCGCGCTGCACGAATTGCGCGCGGCGCTGGCGGCGGTGCATCGCGATGAATCGCAGATGGCGTTCAAGATGCTCGCGCGCGTGTCGCGCATTCTCGAACTGCTCGTGCAAGCATGGAACGTTCTCGCGACGATGACGCCATCTGAGTACGTGGCCATGCGGCCATATCTCGGATCGTCGTCGGGATTTCAGTCGCATCAGTATCGGCAGATCGAGTTCATGCTCGGCAACAAGAATGTGCAGATGCTGAAGCCGTACGAGCATCGCCTGGAAATTCACGCCGATGTGAAAGCCGCGCTCGAAGCGCCGTCCTTTTATGACGAAGTGGTGCTCATGCTCGCGCGTCGCAGTTTCACGACCAATCCGGAGCGATTGCAGCGCGACTGGACGCAGCCGACCACTTACGATGCGTCCGTAGAAGCAGCGTGGCTCGCGGTGTATCGCGGTGTATCGCGATCCGAAGCAGCATTGGGAACTGTACGAAATGGCCGAAGATCTCGTCGATCTGGAAGACGCGTTCCGGCAATGGCGCTTTCGTCATGTGACGACGGTCGAGCGCATCATCGGCATGAAACAGGGCACGGGCGGAACGTCGGGCGCGTCCTATCTGCGCAAGATGCTCGATGTCGTACTGTTTCCCGAGCTGTGGCACGTGCGCACCGTGCTCTAGTTTCAGGCGAGACGCGCAGCCAGCGCCTTGAGCTTCGGCCCGATCGTCTCGCGAAAATACGCTTCTCCCATCGACGATGCCGGTCCGCTGCTGCTCAACACAAGCCAGCGGCCATTGCGCACGTCGCGAAACGAGTAACAGCAACCGTCGCGCTCGAAATCTTCGATGGCGCGACGCGCGGCTTCCACCTCCTGCACATCGCCAAATTCTTCTAACAACGCCTCGCGCGCCGCCGGTTCCTGCACGGCGAGATACGCGCGGCCCATCGAACTCATGAGCATCGACAGCCGCGAGCCGGGCGCGAAGCCGAGCGTGAGCGCGGTTTCGCTGCGGATCGTTTCCAGATAGATCATGTCGAGCCCGTCGCGGCATCTGAGCGATACCGCCGCGCCGATTTCCCGCGCGCGCATATACGGCCGCGCGAGTTCGAGTGTGTCCGCGTCCGCGAGCAGCGCAAAGCCGAGCGACAGCACGCCGGTATCGAGCGCGTATTTGCCGGCGGTATCGTCCAGATGGAGATAGTCGAGCGTCGTCAGCGTATAGGCAAGACGATTTACCGTCGCCTTCGGCAAACCTGTTCTCTCGGCGAAATCGCGATTGCCGAGCAGCGTTTCGCCGGGCCGAAACACGCGCAACATGTCTAGTCCGCGCGTGAGCGCAACCACGAACTTGCGCTCGTCGATATCGTCCGATCGGGATAGATGTGAGGTGGAATCGCTTGTCATCGAATGACACACTGGGTTCTGAGATGCAAAACATTGTTCCGTCTAGCGGAACTCGAGTCAAGCGCCGTCTCTTTCAAACCGCTCGGCGCTTTTCGATGAAATCAGGAGAACGCACATGGCCGACGCCTCATTCAACTGGGAAGACCCGCTGCTGCTGGATCAGCAATTGTCCGAAGACGAGCGCATGGTGCGCGACGCCGCGAGCGCCTACGCGCAGGACAAGCTGCAGCCGCGCGTGCAGCAGGCGTTTCGCGAGGAAAAAACCGATCCGTCGATCTTCCGCGAAATGGGCGAACTCGGTCTGCTCGGGCCCACGATTCCCGAGCAATACGGCGGTCCCGGTTTGAATTACGTGAGCTACGGCCTTATCGCGCGTGAAGTGGAACGCGTGGACTCGTGGTATCGCTCGATGATGTCCGTGCAGTCGTCGCTCGTCATGGTGCCGATCAACGCGTTCGGCAGCGACGCGCAAAAGCAAAAGTATTTGCCGAAGCTCGCGCGCGGCGAGTGGATCGGCTGCTTCGGGCTGACCGAACCGAACGCCGGTTCCGATCCGGCCAGCATGACGACGCGCGCGAAAAAAGTCGACGGCGGCTTTTCGCTCTCCGGCACGAAGATGTGGATTTCAAACTCGCCGATCGCGGACGTGTTCGTCGTGTGGGCAAAGCTGGAGGAAGACGGCAAGGATCAGATTCGCGGCTTCATACTCGAGAAAGGCTGGAAAGGGTTGTCCGCGCCCGCGATCCACGGCAAGGTCGGCTTGCGTACATCGATCACGGGCGAAGTCGTGATGGATGAGGTCTTCATTCCCGAAGAAAATTTGCTGCCGAACGTGCGCGGACTCAAAGGACCGTTCATGTGTCTCAACTCCGCGCGATACGGCATCTCGGGGCGCGCTCGGCGCGGCGGAAGCGTGCTGGCACATGGCGCGTCAATACACGCTCGATCGCAAGCAGTTTGGTCGTCCGCTTGCCGCCAACCAGTTGATTCAAAAGAAACTCGCCGATATGCAGACGGAAATCGCGCTCGGCCTGCAAGACGTGCTGCGCCTCGGACGCATGAAGGACGAAGGCACGGCGGCCGTCGAAATCACCTCGATTATGAAGCGCAATTCATGTGGCAAGGCGCTGGACATCGCGCGGCTCGCGCGCGACATGCTCGGCGGCAACGGCATCTCGGATGAATTCGGCGTCGCGCGGCATCTCGTCAACCTCGAAGTGGTGAATACGTATGAAGGCACGCACGATATCCACGCGCTGATACTCGGTCGCGCGCAAACGGGCATTCAGGCGTTTTTCTGATCCGCTTCTCCGCTCGCAAAGAAGGCCGGTCCGCAACATGCGCACCGGTCTTTTGCTTTCATCGTCTTTGTAACTTTCGATACGCGCCTGAAACTTTTACGGGACAAATCGTCTCCACTTAGAACTCTGTCGATGCTTTGACGAGCCCGCACGCCCGCTATGCGCCGCAGGAACGAAATATGCCTCACCACTCGCACCGCTTTTGGCCTCCTCGTCAGCGATCGCATCTTTGGTTACGATTCGCGTAGCCCCACCGTTTGGAGCCTTTCATGTCAGATACAAATAAGGAGCGATTCATGTCGGATATCAAAACCGTTCTTGCTGACGCCGAAGACCTGTTGAAACAAGCGGCTGCCGCAACGGGCGAACGCGCGTCCGAACTGCGCGAAACCGCCATGACACGTCTTAAGCAGGCAAAGGAAAAAGCCGCCGATGCGCAAGTCGTCGTGATCGAACGCGGCAAGAAAGCAGCGCGCGCCACCGATGACTACGTGCACGAGCATCCGTGGGCGTCGATCGGCATTGCGGCGAGCATCGGCATGGTCATCGGCTTGTTGATCAACCGCAAGTAAGCACGTCGTCTCATCTTCTCGCCATCAATGGTCCGCTGATTGCTAAGTCAAATATGAACCGCGAGCGCCTGCTGGGGGCGCGCGCATTCACATTTGAATACTCGCACCGGATGGCCGCATGCTCGACCGATGCGGCAACCGGAATCAAAATAAGCGGCACTGACCGCGCTTCTCGCACCCAAGCCATGCAGACAGAACGGCCACCGCAACCCTCGTCGCCCGGACCTTTGCGACGCATCCTGACTTCCGCCTTCGCCATCTTCGAAACGCGGCTGGAGTTGATCGGCATTGAGCTTCAGGAAGAGAAAGAGCGGCTCATCGGCGTGCTGTTCCTTGGCCTCGCCGCCATGATGCTCGCGCTGGTGGCGCTGATCTCGCTCACCGTGCTGATCGCGCTGTTCTTTTGGGACACGTATCGCTGGCAGGCGCTCGGCGGCATCACCTTGCTCTACGCGCTGATCGCCATCGGATGCGGGCTGCGCGCACGCAGCAGCCTGCGCGACGCGCCCAACATGTTCGACGATACGCTCACCGAGTTCCGCAAGGACCGCGACACCTTTCGCTCCTGAGATCGCTCCCGAGCACGACGATCCAACACTGCGAGTTGAATCACGATGAGCCAACACGACGAAACTTTCAGAGCGCCCAAGCGTGACAAGATGCAGAAGCTACGCACGCCGCATATGCGCGCGCTGCGCAAGGAACTGCTGATTGCGCGCGCGGACGTCGAGCGCATGGAACTGCGGCAAGCCACGCACGATCTGCGCGAATCCGTCACACACTTCAGCTTTCTGCGCTTTCTGATGCCCGGCGGCGGCACGCGCCGGCGCAGCAAACGCGGCGCATCGTCGGGCAGCGGCATCGGCAATGTGCTGGGTTCGCTGCTGGGCGGCGGCGGTCTGGGCGTGCTGTTCAAGCAGTATCCGATCATCGGTTCGATTGCGTCGCTGGTGCTGACCAAACCTGTGCGGACAACCGTGCTCAAGACCGCGAAACCTGCGCTCAAATGGGGCGGTCTCGGCCTCGCCGCGTGGGAAGCCTGGCGCATCTATCAGCAGATGAAAAGCAACAGCACCGAAACGTCCAACAACGCGGTCGATCCCACCGTCTTTTAAGCGCTTCATCCCGTCCAGCACGCGGCCAAATGCGCCGCGTCCAGCGGCGTTGTCGTGTGATTCTGACGCAGGCCGGTTGCATCGATGACGACCGATCCGCTCGATGGCGCCTGATCCAGTCCCACAGGCAACGCCATGGCATCGCCCGTCGCCGAGGCTTGCGCGAGGTGCGCCGTTTCCACGAATTGCACAGCGCGCATGAGCGCCGCGGCCGCATCCAGCCGATGCGCCTTTGCCACATGCGCGCGATACGCGGTCATCAGTTCGAGCGGGCTGAAGCCTGCGCCACGCGGTTGGTCGTTCTTCATGCGCCTTCTCAAAACGGTTTTGCGACGACGCGCCGCCAATGCGACACGCCGGCATCGACACGCAATTGCAACCACGCTTCGCTTTCCGATACCGCGCCGAATCCGCGTGCGGTGATCAGATACGACGAACTCCATGTCTCGATCAGACATTGCAGCGCGCGAGGCGCATAAGGCCAGCTTGCGAACGACGCCTTGTTGCGCCACAACGCAGGATCGCTGGTCGATGGCACGGCGGCGGAAAGCATGCGGGCGCACCGGATCAACGCGCTGTCCGCCGCATGAAACGCCTGCACGCGTTCGCGCGATGCAACCGTCGATCGCGCCGCCCCCAGCGATGTCTGCAGCCACGCGCTCGCGGTGACGAGCATCATCGCGCAGAGTAGAAGGACGATCGGCAGCGCCGTGCCGCGTGACGATGCGCGCCGCTTCATGCCGCACCTCGCGCATTGCGAATGGCGACGCGCCGCCAGAACGCTTGCCTCGCGCGGCCATCGTCGGAGAAAGCGGGCGCGCCGTTGCAATCCACGTATTTCGCCTTGCGCTTCGCCTGTTGCAGTAGTCCGCGAACGAGCACGCAAATTTCCGCCGAATAGACGTCTGGCCAGCGCTCGCGGGCAATCGCGGACGCATCGACGGCGTCCGGCGCGCCCTTTAGCTAATACATGACCCGCATTTTCTCGATGCCTTCGATCAACGGCTGCGATTGCTTGCCGCTGCCTTCGCAATACAACTCCGGCTCGCCCGTCGATGCGCTGAGCTTCGCGTACATGCGGTTCGTGACGATCGATTCCGTGACGGCCTGGCCGAGGCAATCGGTCGGCACGCCGCCGGAGTTCGGCCACGTCGAAACGGCATCGGCGGCATAGCGAATCTGTACGCCGTCCGAGCGGCTCGCCAGCGATTCGCACGACGCCGACGTATCCGCACCCACGACAGACGTGCGCGATCGAGCTTGCCGTTGGCGGTCAAGGGCAGGCGCTCGAGCGCGATCACGGCGGCCGGCAGCATGAACGCCGGCAGGCGCGCCACGCCGCCGTATTCCGGCTGATAAATCTCGTCCTGCTGGTATTCAACTTCGATGTCGCCGTTTTCGGCCCGATGGCCGGGTTTCCAGGCGATCCGCGCCCCTGCGCGCAGCCGAAGAGCGGCGCATCGACGGCACTCGCGCCGAACCCTGCCATCTGAATCTGCGCGACGATGATGTCCAGCGCGACGGCGGTGGCATCGTGGATGCGCGCGGCATCGGCGGCGCGTTCGAACGATGCACGCTGCGACCGATACAGCATCAGCGCTGCAATCACGATCAACATGCCGAACGCGAGCGCAATCGTCAGTTCGAGCAGCGTGTGGTCGCGCGGTTTGAGAGGACGCGTGTTCATCGCGCGATGGCCGCGACGACGCACGACGAAAGTGGTTTCGCCTGCGGTTCCGGACATGGATCGGCGCGGTCGTCCGCGCGCCAGTTGACCATCGCAATGCGCACGCCGTCCGCGCGATCCGACACGGCGATGTCGCCCTCCGAAAGCATCGTGGCCGCCCTCGCCCGCCATTGCGACACGATTGCTTCGCTGTCGGCATCGCCGCGAAATGTTTCGACGACCGAATCAGCGATTCACGTCGCGCGCTCGCGCACCAGCGCTTCGTGTTCGCCGCGTGCGAGCGCGGTTTGCATCGCGACGATGCCGAGCGCGGTGATCGCCGTCAGCGACAGCGCGATCATCACTTCGATCAGCGAATCGTCTTTTTGCTGCGATAAGCGCTTCATGCCGATGCTCCGCACGCGCCCGGGCTCATGCGCGCCCGTCCGCTCGCGGCGAGCCGGACGCATCGTTTGGCGGAGGAATCCCTGCCGCCGCGCGCGCTGAAATCGAAGCTGCGAAAGCCCCCGATCACCTGGCCCGCAAGCGGCGTGAAAGACAGATCCGTCGATGTGCCGGCAAGGCGATCGACGTCATCGCGAACTGCACGCGCAAGAGCGTCGGCACGCCGTCGCGATCGACGAACAGCGCCCAGCCGCACGACCAGTCCGTGATGCCGCTTTCACACGCTTTGCCTGACGTGAGGCAATGGCGCGCGGTATCGATCCGGCACAGCGTGACGCGGGCGGCACGGCGCACGGCTTCGGCGCGCGCGAATGTTAGCGTCGAGAACAACGCGCGCGCCCGGGCATCGACCTGATCGCGCGTTTGCCACGCGATGAACGACGGCGTCGCGAAAGCCGCGAGTATCGCCATGACAGCAAGCACGACGCACAGTTCGGCGAGCGTGAAACCTCGCGAAAGACAATTAATACGGAATCTTTATCGATAGAGTTAAACGGAAAGCGCTCAATCTATCGACAAAGTTCGTGCGCCGCCATTAGCCGAACGGCCTAGTGTTCAACCGGCTCGATACGCGCCAGACTTTCGCGAGCGAAGCTCAGATCAGTGTGGGAGAAGAGATGCGAAAAAGTTCAGCGCTTGGGTGTCGCCGGTTTTTTCGGCACCGCACGGCGGAATTCGTCGAGCACGTCTTCGAATTCGGAGACATCCTCGAAACGCTTGTAGACGGAAGCAAAACGCACGAAGGCGATGGTGTCGAGCTGACGCAACTCGTTCATCACGAGTTCGCCGAGACGCTCGCTTTGCACTTCGCGCTCGCCGCTGCCGAGCAATTGATATTCGATACGCGCCACAGATTCGTCGATGGCATCTGCCGACACGGGCCGCTTGCGCAGCGCGAGTTTCATGCTCGCGACGATCTTACGCCGGTCGAACTCCACGCGGCTGCCGTCTTTCTTGACAACCGACGGCAGCACCAGTTCGACGCGTTCATACGTGGTGAAGCGCTTGTCGCACGCGGGACAACGCCGCCGCCGCCGAATGGCTGCGCCATCCTCCGACACGCGAGAATCCACGACCTGTGTGTCTTCGTGTCGGCAGAATGGGCAGCGCATAGGCGTTTGGGAAGTTTGGCTGGCGAATTAACGGTAGACCGGGAAACGCTTGGTCAGATCGGCCACTTGCGCGCGCACGCGCTCGAGATTGGCCTGATCTTCCGGATTGTCGAGCACATCCGCGATCAGATTGCCGACGATTTCCGCTTCCTTCGTGCCGAACCCGCGCGTGGTCATGGCGGGCGAGCCGAGACGCACGCCGCTGGTCACGAACGGCTTTTCCGGATCGTTCGGAATGGCGTTCTTGTTGACCGTGATATGCGCGGCACCGAGCGCAGCTTCCGCCGCCTTGCCGGTGATGTTCTTCGCGCGCAGATCGACCAGCATGACGTGGCTTTTCGTGCGGCCCGAGACGATACGCAGACCACGCTTGACCAGCGTTTCAGCCAGCACGCGCGCATTTTCTACCACGGCCTGCTGATACGACTTGAATTCCGGCGACAGCGCTTCCTTGAACGCGACAGCCTTGGCAGCGATCACGTGCATGAGCGGGCCGCCCTGAATGCCGGGGAAAATCGCGGAATTGATCTGCTTTTCGAATTCGGCCTTCATCAGGATGACGCCACCGCGCGGGCCGCGCAAGCTCTTGTGCGTGGTCGTCGTGACGAAGTCGGCGTGCGGCACCGGGTTCGGATACACGCCCGCGGCGACCAGACCCGCGTAGTGCGCCATATCGACCATGAAGTAAGCGCCGACGCTTTTCGCGATTTTCGACAGACGCTCGAAGTCGATCTTCAGCGCAAACGCCGACGCGCCCGCGACGATCAGCTTCGGCTTGTGTTCCTTGGCGAGCGCCTCGGTTTTGTCGTAGTCAATGTCTTCGGCTTCGTTCAGACCATAGCTCACCACGTTGAACCACTTGCCCGACATGTTGACCGGCGAGCCGTGCGTCAGGTGACCGCCTTCGGCGAGGCTCATGCCCATGATCGTGTCGCCCGGCTTAAGCACGGCGAAAAACACGCCCTGATTGGCCTGCGAGCCGGAATTCGGCTGCACGTTCGCGGCTTCGGCGCCGAACAGTTGCTTCACACGGTCGATTGCCAGTTGCTCGACGATATCCACGTACTCGCAGCCGCCGTAATAGCGCTTGCCCGGATAACCTTCGGCGTACTTGTTCGTGAGTTGCGAACCTTGCGCGGCCATGACCGCCGGCGAGGTGTAGTTTTCCGACGCGATCAGTTCGATGTGATCTTCCTGACGGCGGTTTTCCTGCTCGATCGCCTTGAGCAGTTCGGGATCGACTTTGGCGAGGGTACTTTCGGCTCTGTCAAACATACGTTTTCCGTGAGATCAAAACAGGTTGACTGGAACTCGCGGACGCAACGAAGGCTGGAAACCGATGGAGTCCAGGCGCAGCGAATGAGGGAAGAATCCGGTTTCGCGGAACGGACAGCCACCAGCGACGCAGCAATGGCGCGCGGATCTCAGCTGCCCAGGCGAACAGCAAAACGACACTCCGCGCTTCCTAGTGGGTCGTTCCACCTTGAATCCGAGGATTCTATCGCCAGTCACGCGGGGTTGTAGTAGCCCCCTTCCTTTCGGAAGAGCGCCCCCTAAGAACCGTACGTGCGAGTTTCCCCGCATACGGCTCAAGCCTTACCGAAGTCCTTACTATTGCAGGGCCGGCTTAGTCACCGCAATATTACCAGCGCTAAGCCGGGTAAGTTTGATGATGTGGCTTCTGTGGGGGTTGTGATTGAGCGGCGTCGGGCGACGGGTGAGGGCGCTCGTGGCGGGGCTTTGATCCTCCGCGCGGATCGGGCGTGGGTTTGTGCCTGAGTGATTTTTTTTGCTTGCTGGTGCTCTTGTCTTGCTTTTTATTCAGTAGCCGCCTCCCCGGCGGGAAGAAAAAAACCTCACCGATCCCGATTCCACAACGCCCCAAGCACAAACCCCACTGCAGCCGCAACGAGCACCCCCACCCCTTGAATCGGCTGATTAGCCACCGCCACCCGCACATGGTCCACCGTTTGCTCATAACTTTGCTGAAGATTTCCAAACGCCTGCCGCATTTTGCCTTCAGCCTGAACATCGGCATCGCCGGTAATCGCGCCGACCGCGTCCTGCACCTTACCGACGACCTGTTGCGCTGCGCCTTCCAGTTGATCCTGCACCATAATGCCTCCCTCTCGCGTGTTGGTTAATAAAAGAAGCCATCGCACGCAGCACGCCGCGTGCCCACGCAGGAACAACGCTCAAGCAGGCCCAATCATCTGCTGAACCGTCGCAAGCAAATCATCGATGGAAAGCGGCTTGCGATGAAACCGCGCATTCGCATGCTCGAGCTTCGGCGCATTGGCCGCCGCGCTCATCAAAATGACCGGCACGTCGCCGAGCGTCTCGCTCGCGGCGAGCTCGGCGATTAGCGCGACGCCGTTCATGTGCGGCATCATCCAGTCGGTGATGACGAGGTCGGGCTTGTTCGAGCGCGCGGCGTCGAGCGCGGTCTTGCCGTTCGTCGCGGTCGATACCTCGTAGCCCTCCATTTCCAGCACGAGGCGCCAGGTGGTCAAGATGTCGAATTCATCATCGACGACGAGGATCTTTTTCATGTGCGCGAGCCGGGATCCGACACCGAAAGCGCAGGCGCCATCGACGGATGCCCGGACAACAGTCCCGTCGGTCCGATGAAACCCTCGCTCACGTGCAGGCCACGCGAATCGATCGTGAGGTGGCGGATGGTCGAATCGTGCGCGCCCTCGCGCTGCTTCACGACCGACACCATGCGATACAGCGCCGAATTCGCCTCGACGTAACGCATCATCACGATGTTTTCGGTCATCGCGGACGCGCGCAAGGTGCTGAGCGGCGTCGAATCGTCGTAGAGCGGCAGTTCTTCGGTGAGCACCGTCGTCACGCCTTCATCGCGCAGACGATTGGTCAGCGCATTGAGGAACAGGCCGAAACGCTCGACGCGATTCGCAGACTGCCGGAATCCGTCGATGCCGTCCACCACGAGCCGCGACGCCTTCGCGCGCTTGACCGACTCGATCAGCTGAGCGAGTTCGTCGATCGCGAGTTCCACGGCGGGATGCCAGTCGAGCGTGAGCCGGCCGTCCTTGAGCGCATCGTCGAGATTGATGTTTACCGAGCGCGCGTTCGCCATCAACCGTTCGGGTGATTCGTAAAAGCCGAAATACACGCACTTTTCGCCGCTCGCGACGCCCGCCTGCAGAAACTTCAGCGCAAGGAGCGTCTTGCCGACGCCCGACGGCCCGATTAGCGTGGTCGTCGAACCGCGCACGACGCCGCCGCCCATCATCGCGTCGAAATCGGGGAAGGCGAATGCGAGACGGCTCGCGAAGTCCGGCACGGCGTGCACATTCGCCGGCGACGCCTCGAGGCGCGGAAATGTCACCAGTCCGTTCGCCGTGATCTTGAAAAAGTGCTTGCCGAGCAGATGATCGCGCGCGCGCAACTTGTGCACTTCGATTTCGCGTGCGCGCCGCATGCCGGTGTTGTACCGGTTGAGTTCGATCAGTCCGTCCACCAGCGTGTGTTCCGGATGCGGCTCGTTGCCCGACAGCGGCGCGAGGATCAGCGTCGTGCAGCGCGCGGCGTTCACGAACGCGGACAATTCGTGGATGAACTGCGACAACTCCAGCTCCGTCGAACTGAATTCGCGCGCGCTGCGAAAGCCGTCGATGACCATGAAGTGCGGCCGGCTCGACTTGATCGTCGCCGCGATCAGCGCGAGAAAACCGGACAGCCCGTCGCGCATCAGCTCGTGATAGCCGGACACGAACAGCATGCGGTCCGAAATGGCATCGGCGTTGTAGAAGGACAGGGCCTTGAGATGCGAAAGCAGCTTGGTGTGCGATTCCGCGATCAGCGTGACATACAGCACCATGTCACCTTGTGACCCGCGATGAAAGCCGATCTGCGACGAGAGAATCGTCTTGCCCGCGCCCGCCATGCCTTCGATCAGGTACAGGCCGCCTTCGACGAAACCGCCGCCCAGAATTTCATCCAGTCCGATGACGCCGGTCGTGACGTTGCCGTCGTTATCGGTGCTCGGCGGGGCGGTTTCGTTCGAGTGCTTGTCGTCTTGAGACATGGCATTTTCGTTTTTACTTGAGCGATGCGGCTTTTTTGCGAACGCGCATTATGGCTGACTCATGGCAGCAAGTGGCGGGAAGTTGCCTTTCACCTTGCCTGATGGGCCCGCCCGGTGCGTGCCGTGGCGCGCGGCCAGGGCATCGAGCCGGTGCGCGCGTGATCGATGGCGTGCGCCGAAGCTCGCTTGAAGAACACGTGAATGCTCCAGGGCTGCATTTTTCACGCCCGCTCGGAAAGCGGTGATGTTCTTACCGTGTTTCAGTTGCCGCCGGACAAATTTGAGATCGATCTCATGGGAGGCAAACCGGTTCGCTGCTGAAATCACGAACCTTACCGTACACGCACCGCTGAGCGCCTTTTCGCCATGAAACGTTTTTTTTCGATTACCAGCGCAGTCGCGCTTACCGCCTGCTTCGCCGCGCTTTGCGTGGCACCCGTTGCGCCCGCGCGCGCAAGCCGCCGAGATGATGATCGATCCGCACATTTTGTCGGCCGCGCCCTTCGAATTTCACACGGACCGCGGTATTTTCTCGACCGTAACGGGCACGCCTTCGGACGCGCGGATTTTTATGCAGCCCAAAGCGCTGCCGCTCTCGAACGCGATGAGCCTGTCCAACGCCCGCTTCGACACGCGCATACGCGCGTAAAACGCGGCGTTTCAGAATAGCGTCAACTGTTCGCGTCCGCCTTCGAGCGTCAGCAGATGCCGTTTTCGCTCGACGCCGCCCGCGAAATACTCGGCGATTTGCTCGCGCGCCGCGGCGATGGCGCGCGACTTCGGCGCCGTATCGGAAAGTGCGGGTTCCGGCGAACCATCGGGAAAATGCTTCTGGCCGACGAAGAACAAGCCCGTCAAATACTCGTTTTCCGCGCGATACACAATGTGCCCGAGCGGACTCGGGCCGACATGCCATTCGATCACTTCGTTTCTCCGCGCAGCCGATCCGGCGAAAGGCCGCGTTGTTCATAGTCCTGACCGAACGATTGTAAAACGCGCATCAAATGAACGGATTGTCGGCGTTGCCCGTGGGCGCGGGCGGCTCGTCGGCGAGCTTCGCGGGCAGTGCGCCGTCCTTCTGCAATAGGTCGATGATCGCGCCGAGCGCCTTTTGCAGCACCAGCGCATTGGCGAGTCCCGCCTGATCGCGCGCGATGCTCAAGTCGCCGCTGATCGTCACGCGCGTTTTGCCGTTCTCGATGCTGATGGCGTCGCCGGCGATGTTGAGCACGTCGGTATCGTTGGAAAAGGGTTTAAACACCTTTCAGTCCTCCAGGTTTCTTGTCTTTCAGGGCGTCCGGAATGCCGGGAAACGCGAGGCCGCTCATCGCTTCCAGTTCGCGGACGGTTTTCATCGTGTACGTATCGGTTGGCGTATTGTCGACGACGACCGCAAACACGATCTGCCGCTGCGGCAAGTACACCACCTTGTAGAGTTGCGTCGGCACGAACACGCGCGAATCGCCGATCGTCTGCAATTGATGGCCGGAGAAGAGCGGACCGGTGACGACGTAGGCATCGCCGGATTCTTCTGCCAGCCTGCGCACTGCCTGCTCGATACGCGACCAGATGCGCCGGTTGTTCGACGGATCCTGCGGCACGATGTTCGTCAGCGAGAACGATTCGGCCATGCCTTGCTTGCTCCAACGATCGCCCGCCGGACTCATATGGCCGCGGTCGTAGCCGCTTTTTTTATAGTCCGCGAGTTGCGCGCTGTCGCCGCGCGGCAGCCGTTTCTCGACGAAGAAGCGGTTCGTGCGCGTGTTGTCCTTCGCTTCATCGACGCCTTGCGCCGTCAGATGTTCCGCCGACCACAACGGTCCGTGCGTGATGGTCGAATGCAGGAGCACGAAATCGGAATAGCAGAGTTCCTGCGTGCCCGTGCGCATCTTCTGATTGACGACGACGGGCGCGTGTCCGCCGGGGCTGAATTGCGAGCAATCGCTCGCGTTATCGCTGATGCACGCGACGCCCAGAAGCGCCGCGAAAAATGCCTTGATACGTGCTTGCATGCTTGTGTTTCGATGCGTTTCTTTACATGGCCGAATGGATGATGCGACTTGTTCGAATCGGGCCGCATCGGGCCGCAGAGTATAAGGCCCGCGATGCGCGCGCGGCAGGTCATCGCGCATGAGGCTAGAATGCCTCGGTCCGATTCCATCTCACTTGCTCCGATATGACTCTCTCGCGCCGTATCTGCTTTAGCCTGTCTTGCTTGGCGCTGTCGTTTGCGTTCAACGTTCATGCACAGGACGCCCCTGCTTATGGGCCTGAATTGCAGGGCTTCGACTATCCGTATCCGTTTTCGTTTTCATCTCAGCGTCAGGTCGTCCAGATGGCCTATATGGATGTGCATCCGGTGCATCCGAACGGACGCACGGCGGTGCTCTTGCATGGCAAGAACTTTTGCGCGGCAACATGGAAGCAGACGATCGACACCTTGAGCGATGCGGGGTATCGCGTGATTGCGCCGGATCAGGATCGGCTTTTGCAAATCGACCAAGCCCGCGCGGTATCAGTACACGTTCCAGCAATTCGCGCGTAATACGCATGCGTTGCTGGCGGCGCTGGGGGTATCGAACGCGACGCTGATCGCGCATTCGACCGGCGGGATGATCGCGCTACGCGTTGATGTATCCGCGCGAAACCGAGCAGCTTGTGCTGGTCAATCCGATCGGGCTGGAGGACTGGAAGGCGAAAGGCGTGCCATCGGTTTCAGTCGATGACTGGTATGCGCGTGAGTTGAAGACGAACGCAGACGGTATCCGCCGATATGAGCAGAACACATATACGCGGGACAGTGGCGTGCGGATTACGAGCCGTGGGTGCAGATGCTGGCGGGGATGTATCGCGGGCCGGGGAAAGATGTTGTGGCCTGGAATTCGGTTTTGCTGTACGACATGATTTATACGCAGCCGGTTGTGTATGAGTTTGAGCAGTTGAAGACGCCTACGTTGTTGATGATTGGGGATAAGGATACGACGGCGATCGGGAAGGAGTTTGCTTCCCCTGATGTTCGGGCTACGTTGGGGCGTTATCCGGAGTTGGCCAGGCTGGCGAAGGAGCGGATTCCGGGGGGCGCTGTTGGTGGAGTTTCCTGAGCTAGGGACATGCGCCGCAGATGCAGGATCCGGAGGGGTTTCATAAGGCGTTGTTGGAGGGGGATGGGAAGCGGTGAGTGTTCGAGCGGCTTCTGGCTTCTCGCCGTTATTCCTGCTGAGACCGCATGCCGGCCGACTGTTATCGGCCCGACGTCCGTCGTTGATCTGCACAATGAGTCCGCCGCCCGAACGTCGCATTTGTTGCGATCAACCTTTGCTCTGTTGGAATGTGCGCGGGTCCCAGTGACGGTCGCAAACAGTTGCTTTTGGCGCTCAAGCCCGGATTTCGGCAAGGCTCCGGATGAACCGGATTCGGTCTTACAATCCAGATCCTCAAAGGAGCGTTCCGCAAATGAGCCTCACGCAAGATCAGCATCGCCGCTGGGTATCCAGTTTCTTCAATTCGAAAGCTAAAGAATTTGATTTCTGCTTGCGTTCAGTCGTCGAATGCTGCGATCAATCGATGTACAGGTTTCACATTGGACAGCAGGGTGACGAACGAACGGAAAGTAAGATCGTCTACGCGTTCTCGGCCTTCAGCAACACCGTTCAAACTCTTAAAGACGCTGGATCAACCTTTCTGAAGCCGAAGATTACATGGAGCGACATTGAAGACCTGCGTTATGGGGCGTTTATTCGGCTTAGCAGGAATGCAGCCACTCACGATGGTAATCCGGTGATAAGTGCGTGGACGGACGGGCGCTATTTCGTGCCGAATGACATTCAACGGTTTGGCCCTGCCGGTGACCTGATTACAATTCCTGCGCCGACGGTGGACGCAGCCCAATTTTGTCTCGAGTTTGCGCAAGATTTCAGTACTTTTCTTGGAGCGCGTCTTAGCTCTCTCGGTTTCGTGGAAGCTCCTAAGCTGGACATTGCCGAAATCCAAGAGTTTCTGCGTTCGCCTATGGTTCCGGCCTTCGCTCGCGAGCTTTTTCGACGAGCAAAGGGCAGAATTCGAACCCGCGCTCGCGCAGGCGAAAATGGATCCGATTAAGGACGCTGTCACTTCACTGCGTGCGACGGCGATGTTCTGCGAATCTCGTCTTAGCAGCTGACCTAGCGTCGAAAATATGGCGTTCAGAAAGATTCGAGGAGGCCGAATTCGATCGGCCGCTCCGGGTCGATAGAAGACGCTGAAACGGAGTAACGTAACTAGCTGGACTGTTGTCGCGTTTGCATTGGTCCGCGCTTCCGATCTTGCCGCCTCACCCGCTCATCCCCCGTTCAACCCTCGGCACCTGCACCAGCAACGTCACCCCCGCGCCATCATAAAAACCGAAAGTGAGAGCCAAAGCCCATGATTGCCTAACGGCCCGACAAGCACCCACGCAGCAAAAGCAAACACCACAAGCGAAACCGCCATCGCCCTCATCAGTTCGTAAGTCCGCGTCGCGCCGATAAACACGCCATCCAACTGATACCCCAGCACCGACACAACCGGCGACACCGCTGCCCACGGCAAAAACCGCATCGCGGTTTCGCGCACGACGGGCTGATCCGTCAACTCATCGATGATCAATCCACCCGCGAACCAATACACCACAGAAAAGCCCACAGCCCCGATCGCCGACCACAGCATCGTCACCTTCACCGCTTGCCGAAACGTCGCACGATCTCGCGCGCCCACCGCCGCGCTAACCAGTGCTTCCGCCGCATGCGCAAACCCATCCAGCCCGAACGCCATGAACGTCTGAAAATTCAGCAGCAACGCATTGGCAGCAAGCACGGCATCGCCCTGACGCGCGCCCATGTGTGCGAACCATCCAAACGAGCCGAGCAGACAGAGCGTCCGAACGAAAATATCCTGATTGATCGCGACCAGCCGCTTCAACGCATGCGTATCGAAAAGCGTGCGCATCGCGAGTGAAGGAAGGTTTCGCGGACGCAACCACCACAACAACGCCAGTCCGACCATGAACCCGCAGAAATCCGCGAACGCCGTCGTTGCGCGGATGCCCTTGATCCCCCCATCCAAATCGATACACAAACAGCAGCACCGCCACGATATTCACCGCGTTGATCAGCACCTGCGTCACGAGCGCAAGCCGCACGCGCTGACACCCCAGCAAATAACCGAGCACGACATAATTGCCCAGCGCAAACGGCGCGGCCCAAATTCGCGCGTGACAAATACGCGCTCGCCGTCTCACGCACGGCCGCGCTGCCGCCAACGCCAACGCGATGATCGGCGCTTGCAACGCCAGCACTGCGATACCGATCGACATCGCCAGCATCAACGCGCGCCGCAAGCGCGCGCAACGCGGCGTGATCGCGCGCGCCGAACGCCTGCGCGACGAGGCCCGTCGTGCCCATGCGCAAAAAGCTGAAGCCCCAGAACACGAAGCTGAACACGAGCCCGCCGAGCGCGACGCCACCGAGAAACTGCGGTCCGTCGAGATGACCGGCGATGGCGGTATCGACGGCGCCGAGAATCGGCTGCGTCAGGTTCGCAAGGACGATGGGAAACGCAAGCGTCAGCACGCGCCGATGCCAATGCACAGGCACGGCGGAATCGTCGTGAAAATGGTGTGGGGCGTTTAAGTTGTTTTTCGATGCAGCAATTCAAAGACGACATTGTCCCCGAAGCGCGCCCCGGCTGCGCCACGCAAACGCATCGCATAATGCGCAGCATGAAAACACTGCTGCTTTACATCGTCACGGCGATCGCGGAAATCGCCGGCTGCTACTTTCCGTATCGATGGCTGAAGGAGGGCGCGTCGCCGTGGCTCATCGTGCCGGGCGCGCTGTCGCTCGCGCTGTTCGCGTGGCTGCTCACGCTGCACGACACGGCCGCCGGGCGCATTTATGCCGCGTACGGCGGCGTGTACATCGGCGTGGCGATCGTGTGGTTGTGGGCCGTCGATCGCATCCGTCCAAGCGCGTGGGATATCGCGGGCGCGGCGATCGCGCTCATCGGCATGAGCGTGGTCGCGTTCCAACCACGCGCTTAATCACGCATCCAGCGCCATAAGCGCGAACGTCGCGAGCCAATGCTCGCCCATATAGTCACCGGCCACATGCGCGATGCCCGACGCCAGATGTTCATCCGCGCTCGCCTGCAATATGCCGATGCGCGCATCGCCCAGCGGCAACGCACACGCGATCGTGCGCTGGCACCACGCGCGGCTCAGATTCAGCCCGTCGAGATGCGCGAGCTTGCCGTCGCTGCGATCCGTGACGGCGCAGGCACGAAGAGCGTCGCGGGCGGACGCTGCGTGAGCATCGGCAGAAAGCGGCCTAGCCAAACGATATAGTCATCGCCCGGCAGCACGTGACGCATGAGCACCGTTTCCATCAGCGAAGGCGAGAGAAATTCGTTGCCCGCCGGCTCCCACGCCTGACACGCTTCATCGCCGATAAACCAGCGCGTCGCGGTATCGACGAGCAAGCGCTCGAACGCCGTATCGCTCGCGGTGCGCGCGTAACCGAGCGACAAGGTCAACGCGAACGCCATATTGAAATGCGTGCCCACGCGCAGCGGATACGTCGATTTCGGCAGAAACTCCGTGAAGCGCGCGACGAACACGTCCGCGAGCGGTTGCAGCGTGCGGGCCCAGCGCGCGCCATCGGCGGAGGACATCGAACGAAGCTGGCCGGCGAGCGCGAGCAGCCACGCCTAGCCACACGGCCGCTCGAATCCGCGCGACGCCGGCCGCTGCAAATACGCCACTTCGGCGGCGACGTTCGCCTCGGTGAAATGTTCGTCGATGACCGCGCGAATCTGCACTGCCTCGGGCTCCGGAAAACGCTCGTAAAGCCGCGCGATCAGCCAGTAACCGTGTACGCACGAATGCCAGTCGAAGCTGCCGTAAAAAACGGGATGCAGCGCGCGCGGGCTTTGCACGTCGGCATCGAAGGACATCACGTGATCGAGCTTGTTCGGATATTCGCGCGTGAGATGCCCGAGCGCGACACGCGCAAATTTCGATGCCAGCGCGGCGTCGAGTTCGATGGTTTTCGGCTGATTCATGTGCACCTCGCGATCGCATTGAAGCCGAGGATTCTATTAATAAACGCGCGATATCGCGACGCGCAAGGGTAATCACCGATATAGGCCGAATGGCCAATCGTCACACGGATGCAGGCGCGATGAAGGCTTTTGCCGTAAGCTCGGGCGTCATTTTATCGAACGAGTGTACGCGCGAATCTTGTGCGTCAACGCGGGTTTTCCGGGGCTTTGGCGCGCGCGCCGTGGCCGGAATCGTCGTATAAACTTGCGCCCGAACGCCATCGAGCGATCCGTCCCGCTCACGCAGCGGGCCTGTCAATTCGATTCGAGACCCAGCACTGAAACAACCATGACCGACCTTCACGCATACACCGCAGAAGACACCCGGCGTCGCGTTCTCGCGATCGTCGGCGCGTCGTCGGGCAATCTCGTCGAGTGGTTCGACTTCTATATCTACTTGTTCCTTGCGCTGTACTTTTCGGCGGCGTTTTTCCCGGGCGGCAATCCGACCGTGCAGTTGCTGAACACCGCGGGCGTGTTCGCCGCAGGCTTTCTGATGCGCCCGATCGGCGGCTGGCTGTTCGGCCGTATCGCCGACAAACACGGCCGCCGCAACGCGATGATGATCTCTGTGCTCATGATGTGCGGCGGCTCGCTCGTCATCACTTTTTTGCCGACGTACGCGACGATCGACGCGTGGGCGCCGTTCTTCCTGCTGCTCGCGCGCTTGTTTCAGGGCTTGTCGGTCGGCGGCGAATACGGCACGAGCGCCACGTACATGAGTGAAGTGGCGTTGCGCGGACGGCGAGGATTCTTCGCATCGTTTCAATATGTGAGGCTAATCGGCGGCCAACTCGCAGCGCTGCTCGTGCTCGTCATCCTGCAGCTTTTCCTGTCGACGGAAAAACTGAAGGCGTGGGGCTGGCGCGCGCCGTTCTTTATCGGCGCGTGCGCGGCGCTGATTTCGCTCTACCTGCGCCGTTCGCTCGATGAAACCTCGACCGCCGAGCAGCGGCATCGTAAGGAAGCGGGCACGCTCGCCGGCCCTGATGCAGCACAAGGGCGCGTTCATGACGGTGGTCGGCTTCACGGCCGGCGGTTCGCTGATTTTTTACACGTTCACGACGTACATGCAGAAGTACCTCGTCAACACGGCTGGCATGCACGCGAAGACCGCCAGTAACGTAATGATGGCGGCGCTCTTCGTCTACATGTTGTTACAGCCGCTGTTCGGCGCGTTGTCGGATCGCATCGGGCGGCGTGCGTCGATGCTCTGGTTCGGCGGTCTCGGTACCCTTTGCCCGGTGCCGCTGCTGCACGCGCTGTCCGGCGTGAAAAGTCCGGTGATGGCGTTCGTGTTTATCGTGTTGGCGCTGGCGATCGTCAATTTCTATACGTCGATCAGCGGTCTCATCAAGGCCGAAATGTTTCCGCCCGAAGTGCGCGCGCTGGGCGTGGGCCTGTCGTATGCGGTCGCCAATGCGGTGTTCGGCGGGTCGGCAGAGTATGTCGCGCTGTGGCTGAAGTCGGCGGGCAACGAATCGGTGTTCTTCTGGTATGTCACGGTGATGTGCGCGATCTCGCTGGTTGTCACTTTCCGTATGCTCGACCCGAGTAAGGAAGGTTATTTACGCAACGAGCCGTAAAATAACGGTTTCGGATGTCCGCATGGTGGCATTTTTCGAATGCCATTAGCGCGGACCCTAATATCCGGTCCGCTTGCCGATGGCGGCCGGATGGTGTTTGATGCGGTATATGGCTTGGCAAGGGGAAGCAGCGGGCGCAAACGCGCCGGCTGCTGCGAGCGCTCCGCACGGAGCCTCGCGGGGAATTGCAGGCGGCGCGCAAGCGCCGGTACGCGCGGCGCTTGCGCGCCGCCACGGCGCCCGGTTTCAGCCACATTCGGAATCGAAACCGCAGCGCGTTCGCGCGATCGGTCGCGCGCAGGGGAATGAACGAACTCGGCGCATGAAATTGCCAGGAGCCTGTTCATGGGAGATTTCGACGAAACACTTTTTTAGTCTGGCGATCCAACCTGCAAGTGCTGGTTGGCACACCGGGCGGCGCGGGACGGCTCGCGCGCATGATGAATTTCTCGCCGTCGTTTATGAAGCTGATCGTCGCCGGTCAGCGCGATTTCAACGAGAAATTCGTGCGCGGCATCGAACTGGTGACGGGCCTGCCGCCGCACTGGATGGACGAGCGCCACGATGCGGACGAGATTCCAGCCGAAACCCAGCACGCGCTCGACGAGGAAGCGCCGGTCGCCGTGTTTCGCGGCACCGCGCACGCAGCCCAAACGTTCGGTGCTGCGCGGCCCGGAGCCGCTGTTGTCGCAGACCGAAGCCACGCGCCGCGTCGCGGATCAGGCGCAGCAGCAGGCGGAGGCGAATCGGCGGGAATTGCTGTTCAGGAAAAATCGAGAGTTGCTTTCGCGGGATTTGCGACGCCTCGAGCGCCAGCTCAGCTTGCTCCAAGTCGATTCGATGCAGCCGAAAGTCGATGAACGGCACGCGTCGGACCGCATGAGCGAAGCCGCGAAAGCCGATCTGTCCGGTCGTCTGGAACAGGTCGACAAGCACGTCAAGCTGCTGCATCAGCATGTGGAAAAGCTCGTCGCGCTGCTTGGGAACGCGGACGAGCCGAACGCATAATGCGGGTTCGTGTCTATTTTTTGATGCCTCGCCGCTCGTCTTCCGTTTCCGGCTCCGGATGCACGGCAATCGGATCGCTGGCCGGAAACGTTTCTTCCAGCGCTTCATCCAGCAGATCTTCTTCGTTCACCAGTTCGGGCTTCGCGGCTTCGTCCTGGCGTGCTTTCGTCATGATGCGCTCCATGATGCAAGTGAACGGATCGTTCAATATAGCAGCGCGTAACTTCAGCCGCAGATCGCGTGAATTACGTGAATGCGGCGTTCAGCGTTCGCGCCGGTAATCCGCCGGGCGCACGCCCGTCCATTTCCGGAACGCTCGCCGAAACGCGCTCGGCTGGCGAAACCGAGTGCATCGGCGATTTGCGGGATGGTCTCGCGCGTATCGGCGAGACGCGAAATGGCGAGATCGTGGCGCAGCGCGTCCTTGATCGCCTGATACGTCAGCCCTTCCTGTTTCAGCCGCCGCCGCAAGGTCGCTTCGCCCATATTCAGCGCCGCCGCGATGCGCTCCGCCTCCGGCCAGTCGGCCGGCGCGGTTTCGCGCAAATGCTTTTTCACGCGCGCCGCGAGCGAATCCGGATTGCGATATTTCACGATGAAATTCGCCGACGCATCGCGTAGAAAGCGTTTCAGCGTGGCCGTCATCTGCACGACGGGCACACGCGCGCAATCCGGCGACAGATCGACGAAAGAACGCGGCGCGGCAAAGCGCAGTTCGTCGCAGAACATCAGGCGATATTCGTCGCTATCGGCCGGTTCCGTGCAGCGCATTTGCGCCGCGAGCACTTCGATCCGGCGCCCGAGCAGCCAGCACAGCAAGCCATACACGAGGATAAAAGCCGTCGCGTACGCGAACATGCCTTTCGGCTCGCGTTTATCGATAAGCGAAATGCGCACACGCGTCTCGTCGATATCGATCTGAAGCGTCAACTCGTCGAGCACGAGCCGCATGAAATCTGCGATGCGCCCGAGCGCCTGCGCGCCGTCACGCGCGCCGATCGTGGCGTGGCACATCAACACGAAGCTGCCGCGGCGCATCGGATGCGCGTCCTGGCCGAAGAATTCGTCGTCGAGCGCATCGGCGATGGCGTGCCACAGCTTCGCGTACTGCACGGGCGACACGCACGCGCGGCGATGCAAGCGTGGCAGGCGCGATGTCCGCCACGTCGAGCAGCGCATCGCGGGAGACACCGCGCGCCTCGGCGCACTGCAAAGCCGATTCGACCAGACTGACCGAAATTGAATCGCGCTCGAAAGAAGTTGGGGTTGTCACTAGGTGGCGAAAGCGCTCAGTTAGCGTGATCGTTTTGGGCATCGGCACGTGCCGGGCGATTGCCTAGACTCGTTGGCTATTCAGTCTACAGGTTCAACCATGATCGACGGCTTCCTCACCGAAGAGCAGCGCATGATCCGCGATGCCGCGCGGCAGTTCGCCGCCGAAGCGCTCACGCCGAATGCATCGCAATGGGACAAGGACGGCGCGATTCCCGATGCCGTCGTTCGTCCGCTCGGCGAACTCGGCCTGCTCGGGATGATCGTGCCGCTCGAACTCGGCGGCACCTTCAGCGACTACACCGCGTACGCGCTCGCGATGGAGGAAATCGCCACGGGCTGCGCCTCGTGCGCGACGATGATGAGCGCGCACAACTCCGTCGGCTGCGGCCCGATTCTCGCCTACGGCACGGATGCGCAGAAAGCTGAATAGCTGCCGAAACTCGCGAGCGGCGAAGTGATCGGCGCGTTCTGCCTGACCGAACCGCAGGCGGGCTCGGAGGCGAACAACTTGCGCGTGCGCGCCATCGAAAAAGACGGCAAGTGGGTGATTTCCGGCGCGAAGCAGTTCGTGACGAACAGCAAGCGCGCGGGCGTGGCGATCGTCTTCGCCGTGACCGATCCGGAACAAGGCAAGCGCGGCATCTCAGCCTTCATCGTGCCAACCGATACGCCCGGCTTCAATGTCGGCGCGCCGGAGCACAAGCTCGGCATCCGCGCGTCGGATACGTGCGCGATCAATTTCGACGATTGAGCGATTCCCGCCGCGAATCTGCTCGGCAAGCGCGGCGAAGGGCTGAAGATCGCGCTGTCGAATCTGGAGGGCGGGCGCATCGGGATTGCGGCGCAGGCGCCGGGGATCGCTCGCGCGGCCTTCGATGCATCGCGCGCCTATGCTAAAGAGCGCGTGCAGTTCGCGCAAGCCGATCATCGAGCATCAGTCGGTCGCGAACATGCTCGCCGACATGCAGACGCAGATCAACGCCGCGCGCCTTCTGATCCACCACGCCGCGCGCATGCGCACCGAAGGCGTGCCGTGTCTATCGGAGGCGTCGCAGGCGAAGCTGTTTGCATCGGAAATGGCGGAGCGCGTGTGTTCCGACGCCATTCAGATTCACGGTGGCTACGGCTTTTTGCAGGACTATCCGGTGGAACGCCATTACCGCGACGCGCGCATCACGCAGATTTACGAAGGCACGAGCGAAGTGCAACGGATGGTGATCGCGCGCAACGTGTGACGTCGTCCCCACACCAACTACGGAGACGCAATGACGAATGCCCAGAGCTTCATCGACGCACGCGATTTTCTGCTGGCGCATCGCACGGATTACGACACGGCGTATCGCGATTTCGCGTGGCCCGTGCTCGATCGCTTCAACTGGGCGCTCGATTATTTCGATCCGATGGCACGCGACAATGCCGCGCCCGCGCTGCATATCGTCGATGAAGGCGGCGGCGAGACGCGTCTCACGTTCGCAGTTGAGCGAGCGTTCCGCGCGCGTCGCGAATCATTTGCGCGCGCTGAACGTGGCGCGCGGCGAGCGCATTTTGCTGATGCTGACGAACCGCGTCGAACTGTGGGACACCATGCTCGCCGCGATGAAGCTTGGCGCGATCGTCTTGCCCGCGACCACGCAACTGGCGAGCGCCGACTTGCGCGACCGCAGCGCGCTGGGACGTGTGTAGCACGTTATCGTTGATGCAGCCGAAACGCAGAAGTTCGAAGGCGGCGAAGTGCCGGGATTGTGCATCGCCGTGGGTGAAACGAAGGAAGGCTGGCTGCCGTTCGAGGCGGCCTACGATGCGTCGCCGTCCTTCACGTCCGACGCCGAAACCAGCGCGAACGATCCGTATCTCTTGTATTTCACGTCGGGCACGACATCGAAGCCGAAGCTCGTCGCGCATACGCATCAGAGCTATCCGGTCGGGCATTTATCGACGATGTACTGGATCGGCCTGCAACCCGGCGACGTGCACTGGAACATCAGCTGGGCTGGGCGAAGCACGCGTGGAGCTGTTTTTTCGCGCCGGGGAACGCGCAGGCGTGTGTGTTCATCTACAACTTCGCCCGTTTCGATGCCGCGCGCGCTTGATGTGCTCGTGAAACACGATGTCACCACGCTCTGCGCGCCGCCTACCGTGTGGCGCATGCTCGTGCAGGAGCCGTTGAAATCTTACGCGGTGAAGTTGCGCGAGATCGTCGGCGCGGGCGAGCCGCTCAATCCCGAAGTGGTCGAGCGCGTGCAGGCCGCGTGGGGCGTGCCGATCCGCGACGGCTACGGACAGACGGAAACCATCGCGCAGATCGCCAACACGCCGGGGCAGAAACTCGTGCCGGGATCGATGGGACGGCCGCTGCCGGGGTATCGGGTGGCGTTGCTCGACCCGGACGGCGACGCCGCGCAAGAAGGCGAAATTTCGCTCATGCTCGATCCACCGCCGCTCGGCCTGATGACCGGTTACGCTGACAATCCCGCGGCCACCGAATACGCGATGCGCGGCAGTTTCTATCGCACGTCGGATGTGGCGGCGCGCAGCGCGGATGGTTTTTCACCTACGTCGGGCGCGCGGACGATGTGTTCAAGTCCTCGGACTATCGGCTGAGTCCGTTCGAACTGGAAAGCATGCTGATCGAACACGAAGCGATCGCGGAAGCGGCGGTCGTGCCGAGTCTCGATGCGCTGCGCCTGTCGGTGCCGAAGGCGTTCGTCACGCTGCGTCACGGTTATTCGATCGGACCGGAAATCGCCAAAAGCGTGTTTGCGTTTTAGCGCGAACGGCTCGCGCCGTACAAGCGCATCCGCCGTCTCGAATTCGCCAAATTGCCGAAGACGATTTCCGGCAAGATTCGCCGCGTCGATCTGCGCAAGCAGGAATTCGCGCGCACGCAAGACGGCGCGCGCGGCGAGTTCGAGTTCTGGGAAGAGGATTTCCCGGAGCTGCGTCAGACGAGCGCGACCTGAGCTGACAGGCGTCCCGCATTCTCCTGACGGAATTCGCAAGCAAACGTTAGCGGCGCGAACCGTGGAATTGTCCGATGGTCGAAGAAGGCTTTTTACAGGGAGAAATCGACCATGCCGAATCGCTCGTTTCGGAGCGCGCTGATGACGGCCGGAATCGTATGCGCGTCGATTGCATCGATTGCGCCGGCCACGTCTTTTGCACAACTCAACCTTCAACAGTTCGGCATCGGCGGAAACAAGACTGACGCCGCGAATCCGAATGCCGGCGCGGCGCAGCTTTCAGCGCTGAGTTCGCTCGTGCAGAACTATCTCGGCGCGAATCAGCAGGTACTGTCGGGCCAGTCGAATCTTGCTTCGGCGATGGGCATGTCCGGCGTGGCAAGTCAGGCGCAATCGGCGTCGAGTCTGCTGTCGGGCGCGACGGACGCGGGCGGCGTGAATCCGGACGTGTTGTCGCAGTCCTTGATGCAGGCCTTTTCCGGCGGATCGGCGACGCCGCTCACCGCTGACAACAAGCAGACGTTCTCGCAAGGACTCGCGTCGCTCGGACAAGGCGTGAAACAGTACGCGGGATTGCAGTCGAATTTGAGTTCGGTCAAGAACTCGATGAACGTCGGCTCGCTGCTGCAGGCGGGATCGAATCCGGGCACGGCGCAAACGGCGTTGTATATCGCGCAATCGGCGCCGGGTCAGCTTCAGTCGCTCGTGCAGACGCTCACGCAAGCCGTGCAGTACGCGAAGACCAACGGCATTTCGGTGCCGTCGGTCGCGAGTTCGGCGTTGAGCGGCATGCAGTAATCGCGCGGTACGAAAAAAAAGCGGCGAAGCTCGATGAGCTTCGCCGCTTCGCCTTGCAAGAACAAAACAATCGCGACCGCGTTACATCGCCACGCGACGCGCAGTCAGTCTCGCGAGCACCGGCAGCGCGCCGGTGGAACGGCTTCTGCGGCGGCAAGTAAGACACTTCCGCAGGCGTCGGCATGAACCGGAGCGGCTCCGCATCCAGCACCTCGACGGCCACCGGCTCCGGTTCCGCAGGCGTTTCGACCTCGATACCGCATGAAGGTCGAACGTCGACGCCGCGCATTCGCACGTCGTAGCCCGCCGCGCGAATCAGACGCTCCCGCGATTCCCAGAATTCCCGGGCGGCACGCGTTATTGGATGAGTCGAAACATATTCGATAGCGATTTCATAGCCGCGTACTTGCGGGTAATTCAGCAGCAATTGCCCCAGGCGAATATGCCGAATGCATCGATCGACTTTACGTGTCAGTAAATCGAGATGCCTTTCCTCGTCATGCCAGTCGAGTTCGTCGAAAATGCCGACGTGAACGCGTCTGTATATAACGTCTATTCCTACATAATCAATGACACCCACGTCGCGTACAGACATGGTCTTACCCCTGCGCTTATGACGGGCAAATATCGAAGGAGTGCATTGTAGCGGAATAAATGTGGCGAAATGGCAATGTAACTTTGAACGGGATAAGTCAAATTCGTGTTTTAGTCCTCATCTGAAAAATCAAAATAAGCTAATTCCTATTGCGCGCCTTTTATTGCTGAGTCTATTTAAATTCGATTTACGTGCGCCGTCTGGATAAATCCGCGTCTGCCGTGCCTTCGGCGATATCCGCGTTGCTCACGGCTTCGATTTGCGGCAGCGGCGGCTGCTCATTGATCCACGCATTGAGGATCGTGGAAGTGACCGCCAGGATCACCGGGCCGATGAACAATCCGACTATTCCGAACGCGAACATGCCGCCGAGCACGCCGGAGAGAATTAGCAGCATTGACAAATTGACGCCGCGCTGGATCAGCATCGGGCGCAGGAAGTTGTCGAGCATGGCGATCATGATCGACCAGACGAGCAGCAACGACGCGGCGATATGCGAGTCGTGCCAGAAAGCCACGCCACGCCGCCGATGAGCGGCAGAAGCGGTCCGATCTGCGTGAGGCAGAGCATCAAGCATGATCGCGGTGATGACGCCCGCCGCCGGCACGCCCGCGATCCACAAGCCAATACCGCCGAGCGCCGATTGCGTCACCGCCGTCACGACGATCCCCAGCGCCACCGCGCGAATGGCGAGGCTCGCGAGTTTGACGGCTTCCGCGTCGCGCCGCACGGCGATACGCGTGGCGAAACGCACGACATACTGACCAGCCGCCTCGCCGCGCGTATACAGAATGCCGGAGATGACGATGGTGATCGCCATATGCATGACGAACACGCCGACGACGGCCGCGTGCGACAGCATCCAGCGCGCGGCGATCGTCACGTACGGTTCGAGCTTGGCGAGCAGGCCGCCCGGACCGGCATCGGAAAGCGATTGCCATTCGGTCGCGATACGCTGACCCGCGACCGGCACATCGTGAACCCAGCTCGGCGGCGGCAGCGCGTAAGTCGGCAGGTTTTTGATCGCGGCCATGATTTCGCTGCCGTGCAGCGCGAGCGTGGAGATGGCCTGATACAGCGGCACGACGATGACGATCAAGAAACCGATCAGCATGACCGTCGTTGCGATCCAGCGCCGGTTGCCCACGCGCCGCTGCACGCCGATCATCAGCGGCCAGGTGGCGACGACGATCGTCGTGGCCCAGATCAGACCGGGAATGAACGGGCGCAGCACATACAGACTGCCCACAGTCAGGCCCGCGAGAATGGTGATGACGAGCAGGATTCGCGCGATATCGACGGGCTGTTTGGGATTCGGCAGGCCGTTGGGTGTACTTGACATGGTGTGGTGTGTTTCGATGAAACGCCTGTTTCCAGCGATAGGCTAAAACAGGCGCAAGAGCAAAACGTGCATCATACGGCCAATCCATCGCATTAAACACTGCATGACAGCGCGCTTCGGTGTGCATCGGAAAACATAGCGGCGCGCGTCACACAGACATCACGATGTTTCTGGAATACCGATGCTTCTTTCGCGCGAAAGGGGACGTACAGAACCCAAGGCGCAGAACAAGAACACTTAGGGAGACTGTCATGGCCGGTTTTTCCCGCACGCCGCTCGTTCCCCTGCTTGTCTGTCTTGCCGCTTTCGGGATGGTTACATCGCCCGCAGCGCGCGTCGCCGGTTCCATCGACATTGAAACCGGTCTCGCAGGCGCAGCTCGACGCCGCCGCGAACGACAGCGCATCGTGGCTGCATTCGAACGGGTCGTATGGCGAGACGCGCTATGCGCCGGCATCGCAGATCAATACGTCGAACGTGGCGAAGCTCAAACCCGCGTTCATGTTCCAGACCGCCGTGATGGAATCGATGGAAACGGCGCCGATCGTGTCCAACGGCGTCATGTTCCTGACGACGTCCTACAACCACGTCTATGCGATCGATGCCGTCACGGGCCGCGAATTTTGGCATTACAAGCACAAGATGGGACCGGTGACGACGTTCTGCTGCGGGCCGAACAATCGCGGCGTGGCGATTGCCGGCGACCGGCTCTACATGGGCACGCTAGACGCCAAGCTCGTCGCGCTCGATACGAAAACGGGCAACGTCGTGTGGACATCGACGATCGCGGATCCGGAAGACGGCTATTCCGAAACGATGGCGTCGGTCGTCGTCGATGGCAAAGTGCTGATCGGCACGAACGGCGGCGAGTACGGCATACGCGGCTTCGTGAAAGCGTTCGACGCGAATTCCGGCCAGTTGCTGTGGACTTTCTACACGATTCCCGATTCCGGGCAGGAAGGCGTGTGGGCCGAAAACGATGCCGTCGGCCGCAACATGAAGCGCGACATCGCCGCGGAGAAGAAGGCGCTCGCGGAGAAGGGCGGCGACTTCTACAAGACGTTCGGCGGCGGCGTGTGGATGGCGCCCGCCGTCGATCGCGCGACGCATACCGTGTATTTCGTGGTCGGCAATCCTTCGCCGGACCTGTATGGCGCGATTCGTCCCGGCGACAATCTTTATACCGATTCGCTCGTCGCCATCGATCTCGATACCGGCAAGTACAAGTGGCATTACCAGTACATCGCGCATGACGTGTGGGATCTCGATGCCGTCAGCCTGCCGATTCTCGCCGACGTGAAGGACAAGAGCGGGCAGATGATTCCGGGCATCATTCACGGCGGCAAGACGGGATTCGTGTATGTGCATGACCGTCGCGATGGCAAGATCATCCGCATCTCCGACGCCATGATTCCGTAAGAAAACGTGTGGACGCTGCCGACGCCCAACGGCGCGCATGTTGCTGGGCGCGAACGGTGGCGTCGAATGGTCGCCAATGGCGTTCAACCCGAAGACGCGCATGGCTTATCCCGGCCGGCAAGCTGTGGCTCGGCGGCGCGTTCAAGACGATTCCATCGGAACAGCAGTGGGGACGGCTCGTCGCGGTGAACGTGGATACGGGCAAGATCGCGTGGGGCTTCAAGACGGATCAGCCGCTGATCGGCGGCGTGCTGGTGACCGCAGGCGGGCTCGTGTTCAACGGCGAAGGCAACGGCCTGTTCCGCGCCTTCGATGCCGCCATCGGCCGCAAGCTCTGGGAGTTCCAGTGCGGCACGGGCGTGAATGCGCCGGCGGTGTCGTATATAGTCAACGGCAAGCAGTACATCGCGGTTGCGGCGGGCGGCAACACGCAACTGGATTTCAAGCGCGGCAACAGCCTCGTCGTATTCGCGTTACCCTGAACTGATGATGCCGCTCTCCAAACGCGCCCGCGCCTGGCTCGTCTATGCGATCTGGATCGTTGCGTGCCTGCTGCTTTCGCTGCCGTCGCTTTCTTACGCCGATGCGCAGGCCGGCGCCGCGAAAGCCGCCGTGTGCGCGGCGTGTCACGGTCAGAACGGCAATTCGACGAGCGGCGATTATCCGTCGCTCGCGGGGCAGACGTCGCGCTACATTTTTATCGAATTGCGCGATTTCAAAGCGGGCCGCAGAAGCGATCCGCGCATGTCGCCGATGGCCGCGAATCTCTCGTCGGAAGACATGCACGATCTCGCCGATTACTACGCCGCGCAGACGCTCGCATCGACCGATTTCAAGGCCGACGCCATGAAAGTGGAAGGCGGGCAAGAAGAAATCCGACAAAGTGCTCTGCACGATGTGTCATCTCGGCGGCTTCAAAGGCCAGAACGAAATTCCGCGCGTGGTGGGGCAGCAGTATGCGTATATCGATCGTCAAGCAGTTGCAGGATTTCCGCGCGAAAACGCGGATCAACGACGCGGGCAACATGACGAGCGCAACGAAGAATCTGACCGACGCGGATATCGATAATCTCGCGAATTACATCGCCAATATTCAATGATGTTCAGAGCGCTCGCGTTGCTTTTGGTGATGTCGTGTGCGCATGCGCAGGACGCGGCTTACGCACTCAACGAACGCTTGCTCATCGCGACGCGCAATGGCGATGCGCAAGCCGTCGCGCGCGCTCGATGAAGGCGCGAAAATCGACACGCGCAACCGCATCGGCGATACGCCTTTGATCAGCGCATGCAAGCGCGGCCAGACGGCGACGGCGCGCATGCTGATCGAGCGGGCGCGAACGTGAGTCAGGCCGATGTGCAAGGCATCACGCCGCTGATGGCCGCCGCGTTCGACGGCAACGACGAACTCGCGGCGCTGTTGCTCGCGCATCGCGCGGATACGGCGGCGACCGATCGCGTCGGCAAGACGGCGATGGAATACGCGGCCGGGCGCGGGCAGACGGCGATCGTGCAGCGCCTGCTCGATGCGGGCGTCGATGTGAATGCGGCGTATCATAACCATCTGACCGCGCGGATGTGGACGGCGGGTTATGACCAGGCGCAGACCGCATCGATGCTGCTCGCGCGCGGCGCGAATCGCGCGTTGCGTGACGATCACGGCATGACGGCGTGCGATATCGCAAAGCAGACGGGCTCGATGTGGGTGGTCGAGTTGTTGGCGAAGTAGCGAAGGGTTCGCGTGCGAGCGTGTTTTCTAGCGCTGGCGGACCTGAAACGCTTCGTGCAGGGCAAACTTCAGGTGCTCTGGCCGCTCGCTGCCGATTCTGTCGACACGGTGCGCTCATGTTCGCGCGCGGACGACGGCACGTTCGACGCCTTCGAGTGCCCCGATCACACGCCATCTCAGGCGCGCAAAATCCTCTGCCCGAACCGCTGCGTTCCGCCTTCCGGAAACAACATCGCACTCACCCGCGCCGGATCGATGCCGAACGTTTCACCCGCCGCGCTCACGATCAGCGCATCGAGCCCGGTCGTCGGCTTCAGATCGCGCGACTGATACAGCGCGCCGTTCGACAATCCCGGCCAGTCCGCGATCACGCGCCCGCCCGCGACCGAGCCGCCGAAAACCATCGCCGCCGATGCCGTGCCGTGATCCGTGCCGCCCGTGCCGTTCGCCGCCGCCGTGTGCCCGAACTCTGTCGCGACGATCACGGTCGTGTTGGTCCAGTGCTCGCCGAGGCCGTCGCGCAACGCGGCGATCATCGTATCGAGCGCTTTAAGTTGTGCGGCCAGACGCGGATTCTGCGCGCTATGCGTGTCCCAGCCGCCGGTTTCGATCATCGAGCTGGGCGGGCCATCGGGCTTCGTCAAAAACGTCGCGGCCAGCTTGCCGAGACTCGCCGGATCCTGACGCGCACCCGCATCGGCGGCGAGATCGCGCGCCTGCATCGCGGCATCCCAGAGCGGGTGGAGTTGCGCGTCGCTCGCATAGAGCTGCGAGACGCGCATGATCAGATCGTCCGGCGGCTGCGGCAGCGACGACGGCGCGTACGACGTCACCTGCGCGCGCCCACGCAACGCGAGCGGTACGGTCGGCGCGAACGCGATGGCATCGGCGCGCGGTGACGGCAGCATCGACACGAGCCGGTTCAGCTAGCCGTCCTTCATCCGATACGGCGACGCCACCGCGTGCACGAACAGCGCCTCGTTGCGCTGAAACATCTGCGCCGTCTGCGCGAGCGACGGATGCAGCGCGAACAGGCCGTCGAGCTTCGTCGCGTTCGACGGATCGATCGCGAGCGGCCCGCGCAACGCGGCGTAAGCCGGATCACCAATCGGCACGACGGTTCAGGCCATCGGCGGCGCCGCGCTGGATCACGAACACGAAGCGCTTGTCCGTTTCCGCCGATGCGAACACGAGCCGCGGCGCGACGAGCATCGCGCCAGCACTCGCGCTGGCGCACCACAGGAACTGACGACGCGAGATCATCGGTTCATCTCCTCAACAAAAATTCGGGCGATACGAGCAGCAGCGCGAGCGCGGTCTGCGCGCTTTCGGCACGGGAAACGGCGTTCGCGGTCGCGTCCGACAGCGCGCCCGGCAGCAATTGCGGACCGAGCGCGCGGGCATCGAGCGTGTCGGCGGTGCGGGCGGCCAGGCGCTGCGCGAGTTCGACGCGGCGTACGAGCGCATCGGGCGCGGCCCAGCTCGCGGCGGCATCGTCCTAACCGGCGAGCGAGCCGGGAGGCCACACTTGCTGGCCGAGTTGGGTGAGAACCGGCGCGGCCTTTATGCCGTCCATGCCGTGCAGATCGGTGCGGCTGAGCCCGCGCAGCGCGGAAATCGTCTAGTCCCAAGGCGTCTTGAGATAGGCGCTCGTTTTCGGATCGGCTTGCTCGATCAGCCAGCCGTGTGGGTCGGTAGGCAAGGTATCGCCGGGATGCGCGCCGAGGCCGAAGCGGTTGAGCGCGATCGCGGCAGGCGAGAGGGTCATGAGGTGCTCCGAGAGCTTGCGGCGGATGCAGGGTTTAACGCGTGGGAAGGCGGAAAACCGTCGCTGCGACGAGGTGGATTTTGTGACGGGGCGTTACGAGGCTTGGATTCACAACGACATAAATCACAATCCTGGCCTCGTGCTTGCGCCTACTCCCGATCCGGACGCTCCCTCTCCGGCACCCCCCACAGCGGCCCGAACCGCTCCATCGCGCCGACGAGCTTCACGCGCTCATCCGGCGTCAACGTCGACGCAAACTCTGCCACCGTGCCTTCGATCCGCGATCACAGTGCCACATCCGCCTCGCGCGTGGCGCGATCGAGCGTCGGCGCGGCGAGAATTTGCGCGATGTCGGTGCGCACGTCGCGCGCCTGCCGGATCAGCGGCACGCTCGACCGACGCGTACCGCGCAAGGCTTCGCGCAATTGCTTCTGCCGCTCGTTCGATAAATCCGCCGCCGCGAACCGGATGCCGCGCTGCTGCTGGGCCACCACCTTCTGTGCGCTAAAAATCCCGACATCCGATACGCCCCGCCCGCGAGCGAGCCGAGCAGAAACACATTGAGCACTAGCGACACCGCAGCGATCGTCTTCAGCGTGCGTGGACTCATTGATCGCTCCAGTCATCGGGCGTCGCGCCGAATGCCGCTGCCCGAATACGATTGATCGGACCAGCCCGCGCCGCCATGAGGCATTTGTGCGGGCGCAAGCAGTGACACGACGAGTGCGCCCGCCGCCACGCCCGCTGCGCCCGCGCCGACGAAGCCGACGCCCGAAAACCACACGCGCGGACGCCGTCAGAACGGAATCGACCGCGCAGGCGCCGACGCGATGATGCGCTGCGCGAGCGCATCGCTCGGGGCGGCGACGGCGTGGGTATCGAGCAGGGCGTCGAGCGCTTGCGCATCGGCGAGTGCGGCAAGCGCGGCGGGATCGCGGGAATCGAGCAGCGCACGCCGCGTCGCGCTCGGCGGCAGGCCAGCGTTCGGGCGACGCGCCGTAAGCCTCGGTAAGGCGGCGCAATCGTTCGGGTGTCGTGGGCTTTCCTTTTGCTGACCGTCTGCGGCGAGTGCGATCCTGAGACTGCGCCGCGCACGCGCAAGCAGACTTTCGAGCGCGGCGCTGATGCCCATCAGCGCCGCGCTCTTGGCATTCGACAAATCCTGGTAATACTGTGCAGCACAAGCGCCTCGCGCTGACGCGCGGGCAGACGCGCCAGCGCCCGCTCGATGCGCGAACTTTCGCCTGCCGCGTCGAGGCGTTCGTCGGGCAGCGGAGCGGCATCGGCTTGCTTGGGGGGTTCGTCATCGGCGAACGGGGTTTCGCGATGCTTACGCAGACGGTCATAACAGAGATTGAGCGTCACGCGATGCAGCCACGTATCGAAGCGCGACTCGCCCGGATGCCAGCGCGGCGCGATCTTCCAGATGCGCAGAAACGCTTCCTGCGCGACGTCTTCGGCTTCGGCGCGGTCGCCGAGCATGCGCGCCGCGAGCGCGACGATGCGCGGCAGCTTGCGCGTCACGATTTCGCGCACCGCTCCCGGTTCCCGATTGCCGACGCGCGCAATCAGCGCGATATCCGGATCTTCTTCTTTCAATGTGTTGTCGGGTCTCGATGCGCATGCCGGAGTGCGCGCGCCGCCAGTCTCAATAAACGACGACCGGTGCACGGTAATACGCGGGCCGCGCCGGATAAACGACGCAACCGCCGAGCGTTGCCGCGACGAGCGCCATCGCGATAATCGTCTTCAGCATGATGGGGCACCTCGGTTGAGTTGTGTGAGCGCGCCGCCCGTTCTGGCGAGCGGCGCGGGTCTCTTGCGCAAAACGCTCTCAGGCCCGCTCAAGCCCAGTGGCCCGGCACCCAGCGCCACGCCGGGCCGCCCGCCCAGCGCCAGTGGCCCGGATCCCACGCGTAGCCCGCGCGCCGGCGGCGGCGCGGAAGGCGCGACGATGACCGCCTGCGCCTGGGCGCTCGTCGGTGCGAGTGTCCGAGAGAAGAAGCGAAAACAGCGGTGACAGCGGCAAGTTGTATGGAGCTCATGATTGGATGTCCGTCGATGGTTGTGATGTACGTTGAACGTCGCCATCGGCGCCAATCCGTCGCGCAAGTTGTAACGAGTTTTTACGGCGCGAAGTCGATGCCATCGACCAGCCGTTTGGCCAGCCGCGCCTGCCTGAGTTGCTCGATCCACCATGTCAGCGCGCGGCCTTCGTGATCGCCTCGCCAGGCGACATACAGCACGTTTGGCTCGCGCGGATCGGCGGTCTTTTTTTCGATGAGTTCGCCGCGCTTCAGCAACCCGGCTACGCGCTGCCGCGGCAGCCAGCCCGTGCCCAGCCCTTGCCGTTGCGCCAGAATTTTCGCGCGCATGCTCGGCACCGCGAGCGTGCGCTGCCCGCCGAGCATGCCGTACGCGCGTCCCGCCGATGTCCGCGACGAATCCGCCACCACCACCGCACGATGCGCCGCGATCTGCTCGCGCTTCAACGGTTCGTCGGCGCGGGCGAGCGGATGACGCGACGCCACCGCGAATACCCAATCCATCACGCCGAGTTCGAACCAGCGCAGACCGGGAATCGCGGGCGGCTCGTTGGTCGCACCGACGATCAGATCCGCGCGGCCATCGCGCAACGCTTCCCACGTGCCGGACAACACCTCGTGCGTGATGCGCAGCGTGACGCCGGAATCGAGTGCATCGAAAGCCTGCACGACGGGCAGAAACGTCTCGAATTCGAGGATTTCATCGCAGACGATCCACAGCCGGTCTTCCCAGCCGCTCACAATCTGCTTCACGCGCTGCGTCAGGCGATCGACGTCGAGCATCAGGCGCGCGGCTTCGTCGGCGAGCAAGTGGCCAGCGGGCGTCAATTGCAGCCGATACCGCCGGCGATCGAACAGCAGGGCGTCAAAACGCGTTTCGAGTTGCCGCGCCGCATGCGAAATCGTCGATGGCGCACGGCCGAGCCGCGCCGCCGCGCGCGACAGGCTGTCGGTTTCGCGGATTGCATCGAACGGGGCGAGTTCTTTGTCGGACAACATGTTCGACTCCATCGAACGAGTGCATTGTGGCAATCGTACGGCAGAACGCGCGTCCGGGTGCGAGGATTGCACACGCGAACACGCACTACGGAGCGAAGAAAATGGGACTTCTCGTTGACGGCAAATGGCAGGACCAGTGGTACGACACGAAATCGACCGGCGGGCGCTTCGAGCGCAAGGAAGCGGCGTATCGCAACGGGATTTCCGCCGATGGCGAATTTCCGCCGCAAGCGGGGCGGTATCACCTGTACGTGAGTCTCGCGTGTCCGTGGGCGCATCGCACGTTGATCATGCATGCGCTCAAAGAGCTGGAAGCGATGATCGATGTCTCCGTCGTCAACTGGCTGATGCTCGAAAGCGGCTGGACCTTCGACGACGGCCCGGGCGTCGTGCCCGACACGGTCAACGGCGCGCGCTATCTGCATCAGGTGTACACGGCGGCCGATCCGCACTATACCGGCCGCGTCACCGTGCCGATTCTCTGAGACAAGACACGCGGGACGATCGTGAACAACGAGTCATCGGAGATTGTGCGCATTTTCAACACGGCGTTCGATGGCATCCGCGCAAAACTGGGCGATTTCTATCCGCCGGACTTGCGCGAAGAGATCGACGCGCTCAACGCGCGCATTTACGACACCGTGACAACGGCGTCTACAAAGCCGGTTTCGCGACAACGCAAGCCGCCTACGAAGAGGCCGTATCGCCGCTCTTCGAGACGCTCGATTTCCTCGAAGCGCGTCTTTGCGCGCGGCGTTTTCTGACCGGCGAGCGCTTCACCGAAGCCGACATACGCCTTTTCACGACGCTCATCCGCTTCGACGCCGTCTACTTCGGCCACTTCAAATGCAATTTGCGGCGCATCGTGGACTATCCGAATCTCTCGCGCTTCACACGCGAGATTTATTCGATGCCCGGCGTCGCGGGCACCGTGAACTTCGAACACATCAAGCGGCATTACTACGAGAGTCATCGCACGATCAATCCGACGGGCATCGTGCCCGCCGGGCCGCTGCTCGATTTCGGCACGGCTAAGAAGCTTTAACAGAATGACTTTTGAAGTTATCGCCAGCAGATGATGCAGCAGGCGAGCTTGAGGAAAGCTTCGTGAATGAAGGCTAGGCGCTCGAAGCGGATGCGCAGCCGCCGGAAGTTGGCGGGACCGTCCGCGCCGGGCTGCCCAGTGCGGAAGAACACGGACGATCCCGCCGCCGCTTCGGCCTCCTTGTGTCGGGCATCCCGATCCGCCTCGCCCGGTCCTTCGCCGGGCGCGGTGTAACGGGTTTCCACGGGCGGCTGGGCATTCAGCATCGGCGGCCCCAGATCACCCGGCAGGTGGCCCGAGCGGCGGCACCTCCGACGCGGCCTTCGGCGGAACTTTGGTGTAGTCGGCCGGCAACTGGTCGAGTTCGCCAGCCCGCTGCACGCGATCGACGTTATAGAGTTCGGTGGCCTCGTTCCCAATGTGTCGATGATGGGGTTGAAGCGACCAGAGCGCTGTGCCGAGCAAGGCGATGCCCAGACCACCGGAAAGCAGCACCAGCGTGCGGCGGTTGAGCCGCATCACGGGTCTCGGCTGCGCGCGCAGCGCGACCGCTTCCGGCGCGATCTTGGGCGGTCCCGCCTCCGGCGTTGGTCGATCGGTCTCCGGGTTCATGATCCGCTCCTGCGCGTTCCATCCGTGGAGGCGCCATCTGCTGCACCATCGGTGCGCTCGATGCGGACGACCTCACCCTGCTTCTCGCCCTTGCCGCCGCCCAGGCGCAGTTCGGCCGCCCCGAACAGCCGGTCGACGATGTAATACGGGCTGCGGAACCGGTAATTGACCAGTTGTCCATCGCTTTGCGGGCCGATGACGAAGAGTGGTGGCAGCTCGCCCTGCGCGATGCCGGGCGGGAATTCGATATAGACCTTCTGCCCGTCGTCGAAGGCGCGCAGCGGTTTCCAGGACGGATGGCCGCCCGTGATCGCATAGCGAAAGCGCAACGTCTCCAGCGACAAGCCCGTGGCGACCGGCGCGGCGGCCTGGGCCGCCTGATCCTGTCGCTCCAACGCCAGCATTTCGTCCTTCGAATAATTCCAGGAGACCGACGCCATCCACGCCGTCCCGGTCGAGGTCAGCTCGATCAGGTAAGTGCGCCGGCTGGTGGTGATGACCAGATTGGTTTTCAGGTCCGTGCGGATCGGTTTTACCATGACATGCACGCGGCGGCTGTCGCCGCTGCCGCTGGCGGTGTCGCCCACGATCCAGCGCACCGTGTCACCGGCCGCGACCGCGACCAGCGTTTCGCCCGGCTGCAAGGCGATCACCGTCACCCGACCCGGTGCGGTATAGACCTGATAGAGCGCGCCGTCGGTGAAGGGCCAGATCTGGATCGCGTTGACATAGCCTTCCCGGGTGGGTGCCACCCGTGCCTCGGCATTGGCCCGGGTCACGCGCACGCGATTGTCCGCCGGCTCCGGGGTCGATGTCGTCGTGGCGGGCTCGACATGGTCGGGACGGTGCGCAACGCCCGCGTCGGCCCCTTGCGGCGCGTCCGGCAGCGCTTTCATCTGGCCCGGCAGCGGCAATACGGTCGGCACCTCGACCACCTGCACCGGCTTGGGCGGCGCGGGGATGGGCTGCGCCTGCACTGACGTGTCGAGGGCGATGGACGGTGGCGGCTTGCCATGCGTGGCGCAGCCGGTGAGTGCCACCGATGCGGCCAACGCGAGAGATGGGAACGATCCGCGCAGGATCGACGGCCCAGCGGCCCGGGGCGAGTACGGCTTCATGGTGTGGCTCCTTCGGACGGCTCCAGTTCGCGGCTCCACGACAGGCCGTTGACGTAGATGCCGAGCGGATTGGCGCGCAGACACTGTTCGGTGCGCGGGGTTTGCAGAACGATGGCGATCACCGCATTCCAGCGTTCGGTGCTCGCGGCCGCGCCATCGACGACATGTGTTTCGGTCCAGCGCAGGTTGAACGAGGTGGCGCTCGCCCGCACGACGCTCACGACTTGGACGGTGACGGTTTCCTTGCCGACGCGGGCGAAGGGGTCGCGTGTGCGGGCAAACTCGTTGAGCACTGCCGCGCCCTGATCGGTGGTGTAGGCGTAGGCGTCGAGCCAGTTCTGGCGCACCACCACCGGATCGATCGAGAGCGAGCGCACCAGGGTGATGAAATGCGCGAGGTGATAGGCGATCTGCGCATCGGCAGGCCGGTACGGCGTGGCGGCCTCGCCCACGGCGCGCACCTCGCCGGTGCGGTCCACCTCGACGACATAGGGCGTGACGACCGACTGCGCCGAGCGCCACACGAGGCCGCCTGCCATCAGCGGCGCCAGCCCCAGGCAGCCGAACGCCATGAACCGCCAGTGCTTCGCCTGGACGCGCGCCGCACCGATGCACTCGTCCCACAGCTGGGCAGCGGCATGATAAGGGGGGCCGGAGGCGGCGTGGCCGCAAAACGCATCCGAGGTCGGGAAGCCGCGCACCGTCACCACGCGCCCATGCTCGTCGACGAGCATGGGCGCGTGGCCCCCTACGAGCGGCCGGTCGGCCAGCAACGTGTCGAGGTAGAACGGCACCTCGGGCACGGCGACCGGGTAGCGCCGGGCCGACACGGTGGTATGCAGGGATTCGGTAGAGCGCGGAAGAGCGTCAGCGTACCTTATTTCGACAAAATACGTCGATGACGAACCGAAAGAAGGTACCCGGTTCGAGCGCTTAGTGTGCGTCTATTCCATGTACTCGCACTATGTTGGTTGGGGTAATCGCCACTTCGCGAGTAGTTTCCGTTACGCTGAAACGCACGCTAAGCAGACTGTCTCATTATACCGTTAGGCGTTGGCATCCTGCGCGGTCGGCGGCCAGTCGGGAGAAGACATCGTGCATTTATCTAACGACCAGTTTGACAGCGAAGCTCGGCTCGTCGAAGTCACATGGAGCTTAAACGATTACGTAAGGAATATCCTTACCGCGCGTGTCTACGATGTAGCGGTTGAGACGAATCTCGATCTCGCGCGCAGCGTGTCGGCACGACTCGGGGTAACGCGATCCTCCTGAACCGTGAAGATAAACAGCCGATGTTCTCTTTCAAAATATGCCGAGCATACACCAAAATGGTGCATTTGCCTACGGAGATGCTTACGCGCGGAGTTATTACAGCATCGGCCGGCAATCACGCGCAGGGGGGCGCCTATGCGGCCGCTCGCTTAGATATTGAGGCCGTTATCGTGGTGTCGGTGACTACGCCTAAATTAAAAGTCGACGCGGTGCGAATGCACGGTGGTCCTACCGTTGAAATAATTTTGGCAGGCGAGTCGTATAGCGACGCGTATGCGCATGCCGTCGAACTGCAAGAGGCGCGTGGTTTGACCTTCGTGCATCCGTTCGACGATCCGGAAGTTATCGCGGGACAGGGTACGGTGGCCATGGAGATCCTCCGTCAGCACCCAGGGAAGATTCATGCCATCTTTGTGCCGATCGGGGGCGGCGGTCTAGAGGCTGGAGTCGCGGTTTACGTGAAGGCTGTGCGCCCTGGGATCAGGGTAATCGGTGTTCAGGCCGAAGATTCTTGCGCCATGGCTCGGTCACTTGCCGCGGGAGAGCGTGTCGCGTTATCGGACGTCGGCCTGTTCTCAGACAGCACGGCGGTCAAGCTTGTCGGGACGGAAATCTTTCGCTTGTGCGCCGCGTACCTCGATGAAGTAATGACGTACATACGGATGCTGTGTGCGCAGCCATCAAGGACGTGTTCAAAGACACTCGTAGCGTGTCGCGTGATCGGACCGGCTGGCGCGCTCGCGTTAGCGGGTGCGAAGCGTTACGCGGCACGCGAGGGCCTGGCAGGCGAGACACTCGTCGCGATCACCTCGGGTGCCAATATGAATTTTGACCGCCTGCGCTTTGTGGCCGAACGCGCCGAGGTGGGGAAGCACATGAAGCTTTGTTTGCAGTGATGCTTCCCGAGGAGCGCGGCAGCCTCAGGCGTTTCGGTAAACTAATCGGCGCGCGTAACGTGACCGAATTCAAGTATCGTATCGCCGACCGGCGCAGTGCCCACATCTTTGTCGGCATCCAAATTCGTGGGTCTGGCGAGTCGGCCAAGATTGCCTGCGATTTCGAAGCGCATGGATTTTCGACTGTTGATCTCACTGGCGACGAGCTCGCCAACCAGCACGTGCGTTACATGATTGGTGGCCATTCGCCGCTGGCCCGGAACGAACGATTGTTTCGCTTCGAATTTCCAGAGTGCCCCGGCGCACTGATGAAATTCCTAGCTTCGATGGAGGCAAACTGGAACATCAGTCTGTTTCACTATCGGGATCAAGGCGCGGATTATAGCTAATAGCTCGGTTTTGGTCGGTTTGCAGGTACCACAAACTGATAGTTCTAAATTCGATCGCTTTCTCGCATCGCTTGGCATGAGTTTTGATGAAAGCCGAAATTCCGCCTATTGCTTATTTCTCTGATGTACGTTCGGAGGTATTCATTGAGGGGCCGATTCAAAAACGACCTTCGCTCATTGAGGCATCACGCCCCAACCGTTGACGCCGAACGATAGCGCTTTGCAGCCGGGCGATAGTCGATGAACAAGAGATCACCCGTCCTGCTCATCAAGTCGGTCCAAGCCACGCAAGAGTGTGCGCACGTGCATGCCGAAGTCTCCTGCAATCTCTTTCGCATTGGCCCTGCCATCCGTCAATCGACTGCGAGCCTCCTCTAACTGGCTCGTTGTGAGCAGGGGACGGCGCCCGACTCGGTGTCCGCTCGCACGTGCTGCTTCAATGCCTGCTCGTGTGCGTTCGCTGATCAATGTGCGTTCGAATTCGGCTAATGCCGCCATCATGTGAAATACCAGCCGTCCCCCTGATGAGCGAGTGTTGATAGCCTCTGTGAGAGATTGGAAAGCAACTCGTTTTCGTCCGAGCGTCTCCATCAATCGAACTAGATGTACGAGCGAACGGCCTAGACGATCTAGTCGCCAGACCACCAAGGTATCGCCCGGCTTCAACCGCGCCAGTGCTCGGTCCAGCCCAGGACGCGAGCTTAAGCTACCCGACACACCGCGATCCGTATAGATCTTGTCACAACCCACGCACAAAAGTGCCTGCGTCTGCAAATCGACGTTCTGGTCCTCAGTGGACACCCGTGCGACCCAATAATCATTTTTAGCCCAACAGAAGGCGAGACGTTCCTAAGTTAGATCGGCTTTCGTGCCCCTTGAAAAGGACATCGATAGCACGTCGGCGCTAGGCCACATCCGCGTTTCACAGAACCGGTCATTTAAGGTCCACGCATCCGCCAATCTCTGCGCGATGAGATCCCCTCTGAAAATGCCTACAAGGCTGTCCTTTTTATAAGTGCAGCCCGCTTTAAGCAAATTCTGCGTGATTGCTCGCTTGACGATTTTTTCGTCGAAACGATAGCGCTTAGACGTACGGATAGGAAATAGGAGGGTAACCAAGCCCTCCTACATCATTTTTTGACTTAATTGCCCCGCTCTCCAAAGCCTACAATAAGGTGGCCGCGCTGTATGTAGGCATTAGTTGATTGTCCAGAGTGTCAGAATTTCCGTGTTCGAGGCAGATTGAACATCAAACAGCGGGCTAGGGAAACGATCGCCTCCAGGAGCAATCACACGTTCTCACTACTCGTTCCGACCCGCGCTCATACCCTCGCGCAGCATGCATTTCAATTCGGAGCAGTCGGTATAAATCTCACCGAGCACGCCGCACACGTAGCCAATTGCGTAAAGCGTACACGGTGTACGCTTTACGAAGGAAAAAACTCTCCAATTTCTGCAAAATCACCGCAAACTTAGTGAGTTTCTCAACTTCAAGGGAAACGAAAAGGTCGTGGCATTATTCCGGCACCTTATATCAAGCGACCTACCACTAATACTTTCACGGAGAGCTGTACCTTGATAATTGGCTACGCAAGGGTATCGACAGAGGAGCAAAATCTCGCATTACAAACGATCGCCTTACAGTCAGCAGGGTGTGTGAAGATTTTTACTGACCACGGCGTCTCAGGTGCGAAAACGACGCGACCTGGATTGGAACGAGCGTTGCGGCGGCTTAAGCCCGGGGGCAAGCTGGTTGTCTGGCGACTAGATCGTCTCGGTCGTTCCCTGACACACCTTGTGAAGATACTCGATCAACTTGGCAAGCGACAGATCCGCTTCCAATCCCTGACTGAGTGTATTGACACCACCTCGTCCGGAGGACGCCTCATCTTTCATATGATGGCAGCGCTTGCGGAATTTGAGTGCTCCCTAATCAGTGAACGAACGCGTGCTGGAATGGCCGCAGCGCGCTTTGAGGGGAAACGCCTCGGCCGCCAGCGCTCGATGACTCCGGAACAGTGCTTCGAGGCGTTGCGTTTGCGTGAGCAAAACCAGTGGAGCGCACGAGAAATCGCTGCGTACTATAACGTTTACCCACGAACGCTTCATCGTCGGGTATCCGGCCTTATCGCCGACAGGAAGCTCTTACACCCGGCTGGAATAGCATAACAATCGGGACTTCACCGTTTCCATAGCCCGAGATTGCCAGGTGAAGCCGCGACTAATTGAGCACACACTCGGGACACGGCGCGGCAAAGCATGCTTTTGATTGTCCCCTCATTGCGCCGGACATTTGAAGGCGAAACCGTTCAAAGGTACTGGTGGAACATCAACGCATCTGACCAACTCACAACAAGGTGTATTCGCCACAATCCCGCAATTTTCCTCCACGCTCTGTCAGATAAGTGAGTCACGTACGCCAAGTCAACCCAATTTGATCAGCTTTTCAGTCAAGCGAGCGCGATACTGAAGCTCTGCACGATAGTTCGTTCGTCGATTTCGTCTTCACCTCTTTTGTGATTTAAAAAAGCCGACGATCGCAACGCGATGTCGATGTAAGGATTCGCCTAGTTGAAGGGGCCGATGACGAATCCAAAAACCATTCGAACATCGAAGCTTGCGAGGAAATCTGGTGTCACGGCTTAATGCGGCGCATTCGATATGGGAATTTCGCTTTCGGTGCACAACGTCTCTCCCCTACGAGCACAGTAAGCGCCTGTACTAGATGCCGAATCACGGCATGATGGCCGAGATCCCCAAGAAATCAGGACCTCCCTGAGCGGAAGGTGCCGCAACGCCTCTCTAGAATCCGCACGCTTGAAAGGGGGCATCGAAACGGTAGCGTGGATGTTCTGCCATCAGAGCAATCCGGCAAAGCAGCATTGGGTATCGTTAGCGAATCACCTCCTCGGCACTCGCGCGCGCGTTGTTTTTCCGTGTTCATTCGGATCCTCGGGCCTCTGCGCTGAACCGTCCCCGCCAAGCCTGTACCACCGCTACACCTGGGTCTGTCGAACCATTGATGCGCAATTTCTCCACGATAATGCCGCGGACAACCCCCTGGTTGCCTAAACGTCTATACCTTGCCACCAGAAAGCGCATAAGCCAGACAGATTGCGCAGAAAATGAATCGCACTCGAAATCTGACCAACAGTTTTCCTACTAACGTGCCGATGTCCAGTGAATCGAAACGCCGATTCAAAAACAAAACTCCGCGAGCTAACGTTCGACGACATGTCTTAGTTGGTCACAATCTTGACGTTATCTAGTAGAGCAGCATTTTGACTACCTCGACCTTTCGATAGGGCCGCTCAACGTACCCGAAGCTACGCTTGATGGATAAATCTCTTTGGAAATCTATTTGTATGGAACACTTTGATTGGGATGCCCAAGTGCAGGTGCTGGAAGCCAAAGCACAAGCGGTAAAAAATCTTGCGACGAAGCTTCGCTGCGGTGAACGACAGATTGTTGACCAACGTGAAGCCATTCTTAACGAAATTCTCGAAAAGAAACGAAGGGGAACATGCTCTCGGCACCAGATCGAGCACATAGATGCCGCCATTAGGCAGCTTGTCTCGCCTGACTACCTGTCAATAGCCGCGCTCGCTAACTACTGCGCCAATACCGTAGATACATTGGCGTCGGAAATCAGGAGACGACAGCATCGTGCCTGGGTCGAGACAACGACGATCCAGTTGACCCGCGAAATCGGACTCTTTACGGCCAACTTGGAAATAATGTATCAACTGAGCCAAGCCGCCTTTAAGAATAACGCTGGTATGTTAGAAGCCCTTGGCCTGCTGAGACATACGTCGAGTCGTTCGCGCCATGTTCATAGCCTAAGCGACCGTTATATGGCAACCCAAAACCAGCTCGATATGGAAGCGACGCCGCTTCGACCTTGCGCGGTCAGTAGTCGAGTGCTGCCTGGAGATCACGAAAGATTGAGCGCTTTCCTACCACAGTGACAGGATACCTGATCCACATCAGATAAAAGTGTTTTCACTGCGCACGCCGCAAAGTGTCTCGTGGGGACTCACCATATCTCGCGACGTAGAGCTGCGAAAACCGGTGCAGGTTAGAGAACCCCCAGCGCAAGGCAACCTGATTGACACTTGCACGAGTATTCGATTCCAGCAAATCCTCGCGCGCGCTCAAGCCTAATTTTTCGCAGGAACGCCATCGGAGACATTCCTTGGTGCCGCAGGAAACCGACCTGTAGACCTCGGACAGTAAGCGAGGCGGATTCGGCTATGTCAGCCAGCATGATAGGACATTGGGCATTGGCATACAGATAATCCATGGCTCGTTTAATTCTCACTGGCATCACGCCCGATGTGACCGATCGGATCTGATCTGATCGCTAAAATTATGTCTACATCCTTGTAGCAAGATTGTTGAGAGTGCTTGCCGCAAATACGAGGTAGTTATCGGATTCAGCATGGAAGTTGTCGCGTGCGAAACGTCCCCTGCGAGCGCGTGAGCAGTGTAATAAAGCGCAAGTGCGTCGTCCCGATTTAGCCCACTGCTCCTCTCGAACTTTAGCCGCTTATGACACGGCGCACCCAGTAAACCAACGAGATCTGAATGCAGCGCCTGGGAAGAAAAGACGACGTTAGACGTAGACGTTCCCGCTTCAATCCGTGCACCCTTAATCAATTTCAGGTACGAAACGAGGTTCATTTCAGCACGTCGGCACTCGCCTTCCACGTTCCAGGTCATGCGACCTTCAAGCGGAATTGACACGACGTATGCGTCGGCGGCAGTCCGGACATCGACCGTGTAGCTCGTGTAACTCCTTGTTCTTAAAAGAAGCACGTCATCATTGAACGCGATGCGCTCCTCGTATCGAAATGGCTCGTCAGAGGCATCAGGCCTGATGCGGACTTCAGCGTTCAATTTAGCGTAATGTGCCTCCAAGGCATGCGGGTCGCTAAATGAGTTCGAAAAATCGCTCATTCTTGCGTTCATGTCTCACCCCTTAGATTCTATGTTTAGGATTGCTACGTGCCTGACCGCCCTCAGCTATCGACCAGGTTGACCGGCCCATACGTTTTTTATTACTAGCCGAAAGCTTTCCTCTGCTTGATACGTTATCTGACGTCATATCATCTCGCTCACTTCTAGCGGAATTGATGCGTACATTGGAATCGAATTGCGCTTTCCGACACCAAATCTTTTATAAAGCTTTCAAAACAGAAAATAAGAAATATTTTGAAGGATAACGCGCGTCCGGAGCCACAAAAACTCGGCTATGTGAGCTATTCTGTTAGGTTATGTGTCTCTAAGTTGTCTGACGACATGTAACTTAATAGGCGAACACCGCAAACAGATGCTAGAAACTTTGCTAAGAAAAGAGGCACGTTGGAGGGCGGCAGCCGATCCGATTGAGCTTGATTTGATCAATAATCTGCGCTTCAATAGTATACTGGCCCTGACGGTGACGGAAGCCCTTGCGTAATGGAGGAAATGTGCGTGCGGTTTGCGGGAAATTGAGTTGCCGCAGTGACGCCAGAGTTCTGGCACTTTTGACAAATCGCAATGGGCGCTCGAGGAGAGCGCGGCGCAGCACTGAAAGATTGTTTTTTGAAGCGTATAGGTGTGCAGTAGCGACTCAAGCGCGAACTGAATTCGCGCTTGAGCAGCACCTGTGTAAGCGAGGGCTTGTGGATTGACGCGGGTCGATCGCTGCCACGCCAGTCGAAAGGCGTCATTGCATCGATTAAAAGAGGACGGTCAGCCCCAACATTCCGACAAACTGGCCTCGGACGGAAGACGGCGTGGCATTCTCAGCATCACCAACAGACGGGGTTGCCTCGGTTATGCGTGTATTGAGCGTCTCACCGCGGGAATGCTGCCATGTCTGCAACGCGTAGAGTATCGTACGTTTGGACAGGTGATAACTTTCTTTGAGGGAGTACTGCTGGTACCGGGCGGCCTCGTTGATTCCATTGGCCTTGGATGCGAGCGTATAACTAACGCTCCAGCGAGGTCGAAGGCGGGAGTGAAACGGTAGACAGCAAGCGCGCCGTACGTATTGAATACTGCCGTATTCGCAAAAAGCGACGCGCCGCCGGGCAAATAGCGCACATTTGAATAATTCAGTCCAAGAGTTGCGCCACCAAAAGCATAGTTACCTGCCGCAGCAACATGGCGAACACTGCGGGCTGACAGATAGCCTTGGTTGAGAGCAGAGGTTCCAAATGAGGCTGTAGACGCAGGGTCGAAGCCCGGCGTAGTGTTACCCTCGGCGTTGTCCATTCTCAAATAGCCGGCGGCAAGATTGACAGGGCCGATCGAATAACTCAACGCACCGCTTAGTGTCTGTCCCTTACCTGTACTGCCTGCAATCCCGCCCAACGCATACATTAGACTGCCTTGCAATCCAGCGATCACGGGCGACGTGTAGGTCAGCGAGTTATTTACTCTAATTGTCGTGTCGAGTCCGTCGACATCCCCTGGATGAGCACCGGTTGCCCCAGTGAGCCACGTGCTGGGGCAACCGGACCTACGAACAGCAAATACGGAGTGTACTGTCGTCCTGCCGTGACCGTGCCGACCGTGTTGCTGCGCAAGCCAACATAAGCCTGTCTATTGAAGAGCAAACCAGACGAAGAAGCGGCACCGGTGTTGAGGTCGAAGCCCGCTTGGATATCGAAGATTGCAACGAGCCCGCTGCCTAGATCTTCAACGCCCTTTAAGCCCCATTTCGAAGCGGCAAGGTTTCCCTAGCGCAAGTAGACGTTGGATTGCCCTTTCTGATTATTTGCGTAGACGACAGCATCGTCTACAGCACCATACAGTGTCACGCTACTTTGGGCGACCGCGCTATTCGCGCTCAAGACTGCCATCCCCACAACAAACCACAAAGCCTTGATGGCTCTTTTCATTATCCCTTCTCCACTTTATAAAGGTATGCGAATAATATTTACAGAACCGCTTTCGTCAAGTGACGAACGAATTCGCTAATGGATAAGATCGTTCGCTTTACGTCTTGCATATCACGCCGTGTTTTCATTGTTGCCCCGTGAGGTCCTTTCGAAGCGTACTTGAAGTGGGCCGCCTCACCTTGCTGCGCAAGCGTCCACGGGCTTTCCAAAGAAGGGACGCTCGTCTCTCATCGCTCTCACTCGACTTGAATCCAGATCGTCAAATCTTGAGGCTACCAACGCAGAAAACGACTACAACAGAGCATTAAGGTGTCGTTTCTGCATCACATGGGACAAACCCTCGCTGACACGTGCATATGAGATCAATTGCATCGGTCGCAAGCTCCAATCTAGTTCAATCCTTCTCTTAGCTGCGGAGCCATGCCTTCGCGCGTACACCGCATGACGCACGACGCTATGCGACAGCTCGCAAACGATTTTCGTAAGCAAACAGCATTCGCTCAACTATGGGTAATCAAAATCAAAAAAGGAGAAAGAGATGACCATGCGAAGATCAGCTGCATTTGCCGACTTGCGCTAGGCCCAATGTCTGAGGGCTTGGAGAAGTGGCAGGAATGGGGTGACGTTGGCTCAGTTTCCTCCGCAAAAGCTATCCGAGCATCGCGCAATGTACTCAGAAACCGAGCGACCCTTATGTCACGATAGCTGCACAGGACCTCGTGAGGATCAACATATTAACAGTCGCGTTACCGACTGCGATTTCTAACAATCCAGATTTCAACGAATTGAGTCGCGGAAAAAGTGTGACGTACTCGGGAGTTTCAACGTTGCCAACGTGGAGGGTGGAGGCAACCTGATCAACCATCTGCGGCTACTGAGCATCAACGGACACTTGGGGATTGGGATGAATGCTTTTGCGATATACACGCTAGGACCAGAACGGCCCTGCAGGTGTCGGGCACTCGGTCTTGGCCACTTGCGAATGGTACACGCGTCATCGGTGGGACGAGTTCTGCACCGGACGTGAACGCCCTTGCAAAGCTTCTTACGCAGTCGGGCTGGAGGATTTCCTACGGCATTTCTGCCTCTTATCAACACCGGCCCGTCGGCTAGGATACATCTCTCGCGAAGGCTGACTCGAGCGCGAGCCAAAGAGAGTCCGAAATCTTGCCTGACGCGGCCCGGACGCCGGTGACATACCTGTTACCACAGTTAACGATAACGGCGCTCTTAAGGTTAATGGACCGCCTGCCAGCGCGGTACTTATGTAGGCAAACTGAGGAGCAGTCGTCGTTGCGCTCGAGCATTTCGCTTCGTGCCCAGTATTTGCGGCATCTGAAAGGATGGCAAATACTGCGCACCACGATGCTTGTTAGGAAAACCTTCTCGTTTATTCCGGCATGCCTTATTGGTCGCACTATTCAGGGGTCGACTGCGTTCATCATTCTCCAATCACGCTCGCGTATCAACGCGATCGCGATTCGACTAATCGACGCCAAGAACCGTGAACTACCGTCGCGCGCTGGGTTAAACATCCCTTAAATCCTACTTACAGTCGATCGACAGCGCTCATGCCGAATATAGCCAGACGTCGTCGACCGACTCCAGCCCCCAATCGGCGGCATTTTCAATCCCAACGATCGATTCCGTGCATCGTTTTGCTGACAAATCAATCAATCGCGGAATGATGCGCTCCTTAGACCGCAGCGAGAAAAAGGCTCGGACGCTCGGCGCGAGCAAGGATACGCCTGAAGGAGCGACGACCACGGCAAGATAACCGGAAGCGAGCCGAACGAGCGACCCTACGGGATAAATCCCGACCGTCTTCACAAACGCATTAAAGATTCGCTTGTCGAAATGGCCTTGCCAGGTCACCATCTCGTGGATGGCTCGTGCCGGATGCCACGCTCGCTATAAACTCGTTCGGAGGTAACGGCATCATAGACGTCACAGACAGCACCCATTCGAGCAAGCAAAGAGATCGCGTCATCACTTAAACCGTGCGGGTAGCCCTTGCCATCAACTCTCTCATGATGATGCAGAGCAACGTCAGCAACTAGCGTAGCGCCACCAGCCTCAATAATAATAGTGGCGCCCGCTTCCGAATGTCGCTTCATCCGCTCGAATTCGAGATCAGTAAGCGGTCCCGGCTTGTTCAGAATGTCGCCGTCCACTGTGGCTTTACCAACATCGTGCATCAAGCCGGCTAAGCCCGCGGTGCGTATAGCGTCCCGTTGCACGCCTAGAGAACTTGTCAATGCGACCATCATGCCGCACACGGCAAGCGAATGCATGTAGGTATAGTTGTCATGCGATTTGAGACGTGTGACGCCGATGAGCGCAACCGGAAAACGGTGAACTGAAGCAGCTATTTCGTCAACCAGAGAATAGATCTCCTTCACGCTGAGTGCTTTTCCCATTCTCGCATCGGAGAAAATCGAACTAATCTGTTCTCTTGCGGCACGGCAAAGCGACCTCGCTCGATCGAACTCGTCATGCGCGGCTGTTCCAACGTAAGGACTTCGTCTGCGGCGGATACCATCGTTCGTTTGTATCTAGCGTCTCGTCATTCACATCTGCGGCAGCACTCTCCCCTTGCCGCGGTGACGTAATATCGCCTGGCCCTCGGCCCTTTGTGGTATCGACCCATACTGAACGAATCCCGGCGCTCAGGATTGCAGCGCCCTCTTCTTCCGTTTGAAGAAGAAACTGGCTGCGTAAAAATGGGTGATTGAACCACGATGTACCGAGGCTATGAATGTACATTCCGAGCTGCAGTTTGCTTTGCGCGATCTCGACGATCATGTGCGTCAGTCCTCAAAATATGGTCGTTTGGAACGCGAACCCTTTGATAACTCGTGAGATTTGAGAAAACGGAGACAGCCAACATACTTGTGGTCGTTTACGAGTAGACGCTGCTCGCCGGCGCGGCACAATCTGTCATCGTGATCTCGTGAAGCTTAATCAAACGATTGAGTAATCCAATTAACTTCTCTGCTCAGTCGGCGCGGACCTAAGAGCAGTTCTGCCGCCTTTCGGCCCGTACTGCGGCGCCAAGCGTCACTGCATCTTTCAATAAGGAGATGTCGTTGGCCGCGGCCATCAACATCGACAAACAAACTGCACCCGACCGCGAAGGCAAGGCAAACAGCAATTGCAAGTTTTCCACAAATATCCGCCTATTGTTGACGGCAAGTGGTCTTGCGTCGCGAGCAACATGCGTAGTGCGTTCTATCGCCACCTAGAACATGCGTTCTTCGTATTTGCAGATATCGGCATCCTTGAACCTTTCACTAGGGATACACGCGAAGTGAGGCACGACTTATTCGCTTTTCGCTTTAATGATGCGTTTTTTTGTCTTTTTCTAGGCACCGACATATGCAAATCGCCGTGCTGTCTCGGAGCAGTGAATTCGAAGCGGAAGGACAAGGTTGCTACCGCGCTCTGGGGTCAATGGTCCACAAACGACGACGCCTAATCTTGAAAACAACGGTCGAACACTCGAGGTATGCTGGTTTAGAAGGTAAGAGGCATCTTTAGATGCGCGTCGTAGTCGGCAACGTCCTTCGTCCAAGCAAGCACTGGACCGTGTAAGCACGATATCGATGAGGATCGGTACGTGTCGCTTTGCGCCTCTGATTGTAGAGATTCGCACCTGCGTTCACCACGGTAACCGTGTCGCTTGGAAGCCGTGAGCGGCACTTGAAAGACATCCTATAGTCGCAAGGCTGGCTGCTCGCAGACGCTATTATGGTGCGCAGGTCAGCGCCCGCCTCTACTCGTTTATCAAGACCTGCAGATCCATACAGCGATCTCGGCTGGTCGTTTGCGAAGTTGTTGATCGCCACAGCCGCTAGCGTGCGCGTCGAACTTGTGTCCTGGTATAGATCCCGCCGCAAACGCTCTTACTTGGAGGACGTTGTCTATTGATCGCTCACATCCGTGTTCGCGTAACTGAGCGTTCTGCTTGCAAATTACCGGAGCCTGAAAGACGGATTCGCCGAGTTCTCTGCACATCGCGTTGCGAATCATGCGTGCGAGGAGTTTCGACAAAACGCTGCTTCAATGTTGTATCCTGCGCCCCTATCGAATAGCGAGCCCGCTTGACGACGCGTGCAAGCGGCGTCGCCACACGAGATTCGTATAAGGCCAAGATTCGTATAAGGCCAAAATTCTTTGCAAAAGGATATGCGACGATAACGTCGCGGCAGAGTGTTCAGCACTTCATGGGATTAGAAGACACCTATCCTAAAAGGCATACGTGCACGACCGTCGTTGCTTCGGATAAACATAAGAGCTACAGCCGCGAAGCGCGCCAGCGTTTCATTCAGGGAAGTCACACGTATCGGTTTGCTAACCTGGTCGTATCGAAACGCGCGAGGACGCAGAATTGCGGTCTTCCACAAGACCCGGTCTGATACCTCCACGAGGTCTGAACCCACACGCAACTAGAATGACCGTCTCCTTTAGAGTGTGCGCTTTCTTCTCACGGTCGCGGTGAGGGACAGCGGCCGAAGACTTTTGCCCCGCGATTAAATAGTTCGTGTCAACGCGAGACGTGCTGAGTTCGCGATCGTTGGCTTCGTTCTGCTTGCTCCCAGCGAGACTGAAACGCAGCGTGGGCGCCAGCTAGCGCCCGTTAAAAAGGAACACTGTGAAATTGCTTCGTCATTTCCGTTGTCCTCGTGCCTGGAGCAAGCGGTCCACCGCGCAAGTGACCTCCTCGCTTGTCGCCCGATTCAGAAATCGGTCAACAACGACACCCAGAACGTGCGCGGCATCCGGCTGATAAGATAGCCGGTCGGATTGGCCTGCCAATACAATAATAGCGGTTGAAGAGATTCGTGACGTTTGCGCGCACCGATATCAAAACGCGTCCACGACGGCACGTGCTGCGTGTTGTCCTGACTCACGTAGGTCTCGCCGGTATAGATCAATCGCCCGGAGACGGTGACGCCGGGCAAAAACGGCGTATCCCACTCGGCGCCCAGGTTGGCCTGCACGGACGGTGCCCCGACCGCGTGATTGCCGTCGTACTGATTGCCCGCGGTGCGCGTGAGTTTCGCGTCGATCCACGTCACGCCGCCGAGCACACGCACGCCGTGCACCGGTTCGCCGAATTCGTACAGTTCGACCCCACGGTTGCGCTGCTGACCATCGAGACTGAATACCTTGCTGACCGGATCGACGATCCCACTGGGCACGTCGATCCGAAACAGGCTCAGCGTTGCGCCAAAGCTGCCGAGATCGAGCTTGGTGCCTACCTCGTATTGCTTCGTTTTGAAGGGCGCAAATACCTGGTTCGGATTGGCCGCATCGGCGCGTGGCGTCGCGCCGGGCGTCAATGCCTCAATATAGTTCGCGTAGAACGAAAGCTGATCCATTGGCCGGACGACCAGCGCGAACGACGGCGTCGTCGCGCCCTGATCGTAATGCGCAGTAGTGGCGCCCAACACGGCGAAGTTGTTGCTTTCGACCTGCTGGCGGCGCACGCCGAGCGTGAATTGCGCGAGCCCTTTTGCGACAGAAAGCGTATCAGCGACAGCGACGCTCTGCAGCGTCTGGTCTGCGCTCTTCGCCTCGGGCGAAGTCGAGACGGGCGCGCCGAGCCCGGCCAGCCGCTCCGGCACGTAGATGTTGGTCGCGTAGCTGCTGTAGATGTTCTGTCCGAACCACGTCGTCGAATCGAGCCGGTTGCCACCCGCGACCAGTTGATGGTCGATCGGCCCGGTCTTGAAGCGCGTTTCACACCCGCTTCGGCGGATAGCGCATGCGTTCGCCCTTGCTGGTAGCGTGAGGTCGAAATGGCGTCGTCCTGCACATCGGTGATGGTCGCGCCCGGATCTTCTATCTTGTCGTAACCGAAGCGATTCATGCCGACGGCACCGTACAGCGTCACATTCGGGGTAAGGTCGTACTCCGCGCGGCCCATGACGGTCAGGCTGTGAGAGTTGGAATACGAGAAATCCTGCGCCAGATTGATCTTCGGATCGGGTGTGCCAGGCAGAGCGATTCCCTTGAGCAGCGTGTAGCCACGCGCGGCCGCACGCATCCAGTCGTCCTGGTAGATCACGTCTCCCGACACGCGCAGCCGTTCGCCCTGATAGTCGAGTCCGACCGACAGAGCGGTGTTGCGTTTGAACTGGTCGTCGATGGGCGTGTCGCCTTCGCGTCGCGCTGCGTTTACACGAATGCCGAATCGATTGTCCGGCCCAAAGCGCCGGGCCAGATCGGCATGGGCGCCGAACACAGAATTGGATTCGTACTCGGCTGTGATGCGATTGAGCGGTGTGTCGCCGGCACGCTTGGTCAGGACGTTCACGTTCCCGCCGACGCTGCCCGACGGCATCATCCCGTTGAGCAATGCGCCCGGACCCTTCAACAGTTCGATGCGCTCGATCGGATCGGGACCGACCGATAGTTCCGCACCAGCCCATACAGCCCATTCAGCGCAATCTCGCTGTTCTCTACGCGAAAACCCCGGATCGTCAACGCGTCATAACGGTTGCTGCTGTCGATGGCGGCGCGCACGGACGGATCGCTCGTTGTAAGTACATCCGCGATCAACGCTGGTCGCTTGTTGATCGCGGATGTACTTCTCGGTGTAGCTCGACGTGCTGAACGGGGTGTCCATGTAGTCGCGGTTGCCGAGAATGCTGAGCGCGGCGTCCGTCGCGACCTGTCTGCCCGCGTAGGGCGTAGCTATCGCGCCCGGTTTCGTGCCGACGACCCATGACCGTCGGAAGCGTGCCCTGCGGAACCGCCGCCCCTGTCGCGCTCGCGCGACGCAGCGAATAGCTGCCATCGTCCCGCTTTACCGCTTCGAGTTCCGAGCCGTTCAAAATCGCATTGAATCCGGCGTTCACGTCGTAGGGACCGTGCAGGCCTGGGCTGGTTTTACCTGCTGTTATCTCGCCGGGCACGCTCAACATGATATTGGCTTGATCAGCGAAGCCGCTCAGTGCCGACGACAAGGGGCCTGGCGGCACGTCGAAACGCATCGCGCCGGGATGCGAACCGCTTGGCTGCACCACTGATTCACCGGTTGCCTGTGCGTGCGCGTTCAACGAGGCCAGACTTCCCGCAAGTGCGATGGCATGTGTAAGCGGACGATGTGCAGCGCCGCACGTCGCGACGGCGATGCTTTCTCTTTTGGATAAACCAGTTTGCGTACTCGAAACGAAGGGCAGGCGCTGCATAGGACGTATTCCCTGGTTTGAACGTTGGCACGAAGAGGTTCGTCCGACGGCGTCGGCATGCGTGAGCATTTCGGTTCCTCTCCTTTCCGTAATCGGACGAGGACCGAGAATGCGAACCGATTTGCGGAAATTTTTGAGAAAAAAGCGCGCCGGGGTGGCTAGCGGCTCGAAATCGACGTCCAGAAGGGCAAAGGCCGGTGGACGCGTACCGGTAAGTCACGCTCGAGCATGGCCAGAACCTGCTCAGGTCGATCGGCGGGAAAGCGGCCCACCACCCTGATCGACACCACAGACGGGGCGATTGCGATATGACCACGCGTGTAGTGCGACAACTCGGCAACGAAGCGCGCGAGCGGCACGTTGTCCGCGATGATGACGCCGCGCGACCAAGCCTCACGCGCAATTTCGGCCGGCATGGAATCCGAAATGCCGCTCGTATCGAACCGCCGTTGCTCGTTGGCCGACACCATGCGTGTTTCTCCCGAGCGTGTCTTGATCTCCACGCGCCCGTCGAACACGGTCAGAAGCGTGAAGTCCTCGGCCTGACGGACCGTGAAGCGCGTACCGAGCGCCTGCATCCGGCCGTGGCGCGTGTCTACGAAGAACGGCCGTGAATGCGCGTCCTTGGCGGTATCGACGAGAATTTCGCCCATCTCCAGCACGATGAGGCGACGCTCGTCGTTGTAGTGAGCATCGAAGGCGCTGTCGGTGTTGAGCCAGACGTGCGTGCCGTCGGTTAGCGTGATGTCCCGCTGCTCGCCCACGCCGGCGAGTAGTCGGAACGCATCGCGCACGGCATCGGGTAAGGGCGTGAAGCGCCACGAGAACCAGCCTGCCAAGCCTGCGCCGCAAAGCGCGACGATGCAACCGAGCGCTTTTCGGCGTGTTGCGCTGCCGCGGGCCGCGACGCGCATTGCGGTGCTCGCCGCCGCGCGCGTGCCCTCGCCGTCTGCACGTAACGGATTGAAGCGCCGGCTGACCGCCTCGATATGCGCCCATGCCCGGCGATGCTCGGGACGCTCGTCCAGCCAAGCCGTCCATTCGGCGCGTCGGGCATCTGCGAGCATCGTCGATGCACAGCGCCGCATACCAGTCGGCGGCCTGTTTCAAGCTCTCGTAATCTGCTACGGCCGCCTCGCGCGCCGCGTCGATCTGAAGACGGGAGTTCATGCTTCAGTCGCGCAATCCAGCATCGATCAACGCGAGATATTTCTGGACCATCCGCCTGGACACGCCGAGTTCCGCGGCGATCTCGCGAGTCGGCGTGCCGTGAATCTACGCGAACACGAAGGCTTGTCCGACCTTGTCCGGCAATTGGCCGATGAGCGCGCCGATCTCCATCAGCGTCTCGATGATGATGGCGCGATGCTCGAGCGATGGTTCCGCGCACTCGGGTTGCGCCGCAAGCGTCTCCAGTCACGCCTGCTCGACCTGCCTGCGCTGCCACAGATCGATACACATGCCCTGCGCCATGGTTTTCAGATAGGCGCGCGCTTCCAGCGCGCTGGTGAAGCCCTTCGGCGCAGGCTTAATGATCAATCGAAGAAACGCGTCGTGAGCCAAGTCGGCCGCATCGGCGACATTGCCCAGCCGACGCCGAAACCAGCCCTGCAGCCAGCCGTGATGGTCCTCATACAGGGTGCGTGCCTCGTGATACAAGGCGTGGTCAGCGGCAGGCATTGGCAAATCACCTATAATGCAGTTCTCTTTAATGAGGATCATTCTCGTTTATAGCAAACCTATCGGTGCTTTGGCAACAGCTGGTTTGGTTCGGTGAGGGTTTCCTATCACACCCGCGGGTTTTGGACGACGTAGTTCAAATACGAAGTTTCGGCCAATCACCGACGTAACGGGCGGAGAGATACTCCCACCGGTTAAGCGCGTAGCTGATGGCATTGCTCAGCGTGCTTTCGGACGTACCTGCGTTGTTTGCGCGCCCAGCCAAGCTTTGAATGCCTCAAGGAGTGCAACGCTATCCTGCTGTCGTAGTCGTAAGGATTACCTGAGCACGTTTCGCTCAATAGACGACAACGACCTCAAGAATTCGCAATGGCCCAAATCAGCCACTGTCTAGTCAATTCGCATTTACGCGTGTGCGCAAGGCGGTACGATTGCTAGCTGTTGCAGTAGCGTGATCGGAATTGGGCAACATACTCGCCCGCCACGCAGATAGACGGAGCGTCATTCGACTGCACAGGAACGGTCACGAGGCCAATCGGGTCTTTGGCTGAAACACAGCCTTGCCTCGGGATGCGTGCATCGCAACGTTCGCGGCGTCCTGAAAACGGTCATGTCTCAAAAAACGATTCGACGGCCATATCGATATTGAGGCGGCATGGACAAGCTTGTGAATAATCAGCGTGACTTGGTCCTGCATAGATCAGCGAAAACGAGATTTCTGACCAAGCAGTAGAGCGTACCTGTCACGCTTGCGACCGCACATGCACAAGTGAATGGGTACCACCTTGGCGTATTGAAAGTTTGCGTGCGTTCAGCAGCGGGCGAACATCAACACGGGCCGGAACCTGCGATGCCAAACGAAGAGCCTGAATCTGCCCGGCAGCGATCACCGATAGCTGATCACGGCCAGGAGAGAAATCGATGGGCCAGCCGGCGACCGCGTCCGGGCGCACCATGGCCTTGCGTTCATCCGCACCATCGAATGTAATCATGGAATTCCCGCATACAGGCGTACACGCTCGCAAGCCGAATTGACGCGTTGAAAAGTCGTTGATAGGAACGTGCAGAATTTATACACCATTACGGACGCGCGAGAAGAGTTGATGACTGACTCGGCGATGCGCGGTTCGACTCGTGTTGCTGCGTAGGTTCGACCTCCGGACGAGCCGTCGTGACCGCTCACGCGACCGATGAGAGCGCTCCGTGGGGGCTCTAGGGAAACTTCGGATTCACATTTCTACTCATCTCTCAGCGTCAAAGAAGGGGCGCACAGTCAAAAACCACCCACGGCCAACTTTGACCGGTTTGACTGTTTTGAAGAACTGCGTGCTTCTAGGACTGCGTTGAGGAGAGCCGGGGATCTCGTCACCGTCCCACCCTCTTAACTGTCGTTCTCTAGTCGAAATCAGATAGGCCGGATAGTGCTCCTCGGGTGCTCAAACTACCCAATACACACACATTTTACAAAAAGCGAAATTGTTGGACAATTCACGGCTTTTGCTTGGCAAACAATTATCATTGTGCATCTTTTGCAGTCAACGCTATCAGCTCCAGCCGGCTTTAGATGGCCCTCGGACAAAGGCTGAAGTTTGGCCGACTTGCTCAATGGCAAGTCGGCTTCTTTTTGTTTTTCGCTATCGATGCTCGGGAAGACAGTGCGGCGAGCGGATGCCTAAAATACGGGTAAACGATAAACGCGCATCCAGTAAGGGCGCATTGGCGGACCTTCGCAATACTGCCGGGGGCAATAAACTCGCCGCAAAGCCGGTTGACATCAGAAACGACGTTGTCCCGTCACAAGCGAGATTTAGACACCTTTCTTCCGGCGCTCTTAGGTATCAAACGTTCGATCCGGTGCACAGGCCTTGGAAAACTAAGAACCGGTGGCCGGTCGCATGCCTGAGATCATCAAGAAACCAGATCGTACTAACGGTGTGCCGCAACGAAGCAAGCAAGACAATCGTGACAATCGCTAGTCCTCTTTGTGATTGCGCGGCGCACCTATTTCTATTCATAGTGCCTCTGCCGTCCCGTCGATGCGCCGAGAGGAAAATGGATGCGCTTATTGAAGCGATGATGCGTTTTCTGTAGAGACGTCACCCTAAATCGACGCGGGTTCTCGCCGTTATTTTGGCTAGGTGACGCAAATGTAGGCTTACGAATTGATGCAGAATGCAGTCTGAATTGCCGACGTCCAGGTCACCGCTTCCACACACCATTCCCTCTGGGCACCGGTAGAGACATGAACCTTAATCAACTGTCAGTGAGAACCAAGCTGAGCCTTGCTTTTGGCTCCTTGACATTAGTTGTCGTATGCGTATCCGCTTATTCAGTCAAGGCGCTTAACGACTCGCATGAACGAATGATCGGGTTCCTTAACGGGATCAATGCGCGTGTCGAAACCGCGAACGCAGTGAAAGCGGCGGTAAGCGATCGCGCTGTTGCGGTCCGCAATCTAGTGCTCGTCGCCACGCCCGATGACATTCAACTTGAAAAAGACGCCGTCCGCGGGGCGGAAGCGAGAGTCGAGTCGTCCCTTGCCAAGTTTAACGAGCTTGTCGCGAACGCGAAGGACATAACCGACGATGCGCGCAAGCTTGGCCTTGAGATCCCTCGAATCGAGAATGAATATCGTCCCGTGGCTTTGGAAATCAATGACCTTGCACTCAGCGGACAGCGTGACGCGGCTATTCGCGAGATCCAACTGAAGTGCCGGCCACTGCTCTCTGCTTTGATCAAAGCGGTAAAGGATTACAGCCAAACCGCAACGGATCGTTCGGCACAAATTGTTAAGCAGTCGAACGAAACTTTTGTCCTGGAAAGAAACATCTTAATTAGTTTGTGCGTTCTGGCCGCGGCATTGGCCGTGCTTGCCGGTGTAGCCATTATTCGAAGCTTGCTGAGAGCCTTGGGTGCTGAACCTGCAGATCTGGCAAGCGTGAGTCATCGCGTAGCGAGAGGCGATCTGAGTACGATCCCAAACGCGGCCTACGCGCTCACGGGAAGCGTTCTGGCCTCAATGTCGGACATGCAAATGAGTCTTCTCTCGCTCATTGGCAAAGTGCGGACTGCCGCCGACGGGATTGCGACCGGCTCAAGCCAGATAGCGGCAGGCAACATTGATCTCTCATCGCGCACGGAAAAGCAGGCAGCCTCCTGCAAGAAACGGCAACAAGCATGGAACAGTTGACTTCCGCAGTCAAACAAAACGCAGAGAATGCCAATCTTGCCAGCTCTTTGTCCTGAGACGCGTCAAATATGGCGCTGAAAGGCAATGAGGTCATCGGCCAGGTGATGGGGAAGATGGGCAATATCAAGTCGAGCTCCGCCGAAATCGCCGACATCATCGGCATTATCGAGGGGATTGCGTTCCAGACAAATATCTTGGCGCTTAATGCGGCCGTGGAGGCAGCATGGGCTGGTGAGCAGGGGCGCGGCTTCGCAGTCGTCGCAGGTGAAGTGCGCAATCTGGCTCAGCGGTCCTCAACTGCGGCGAAGGAGATAAAAGAGTTGATCAACGACTTGGTTGTCAAGATTCACGATGGCTCGCTTTTAGCGAACGAGGCTGGACAAGCTATGTCCGATATGACAGACGCAGTAAACCGCGTAGCGAGCATCATGGGCGAAATTGCTGCTGCTTCGGCTGAGCAGAGTCGCGGAATTGAGCAAGTCAATCTCGCCATCGCGCAGATGGACGAAGTCACCCAACAAAATAGTGCCTTGGTCGAAGAGGCCGCGGCCGCATCCCAGTCTCTCGCAGAACAAGGACGTGTCTTGAACGACTCGGTCGCATCGTTCGTGATCGACACGCACGGCACCGACATGACGGGCACCTCCGTTAGCAGAGCCATACCTTGTCCCCGCGTGACTCGAGCGAAGACCGCACCGTTAAGTAAAGTGCCTACAAATATGGTTCAAGAATCCATGGGAAATTGGCATTCTTTCTAATTTTCACGCTTCGACCTGAACCGAGGTTCATCTTGAGAAAGCTACGGAGCTCCCTGGGGCTCCGGTCTAGGCAGTCCAATCTACGAGGCTGACCCACCTAGAAACGTCTGAAGTACGGACTGCGGACTTTGCGTACAAAAAGCGCACTGCTATCGCTTCTCAGAGTCGAAACGGATATTGGACGACGTATGCTTTGACAACAAAACAACATATACGGTCCTGGCATTGTCAATCCACCTTCTATCTGAGTGGTACTCCCTGCCGCATCCCTTTGGACGGACGCCGGCGCGTGCTCACCGCACTGAACGACGGGTGGCGCGAAGCAGAGATCAGTCGGGCATTTACACAAGAAGGCGTCCAATGTAGAAGCCTTGAGCGCCGTGCCGCCTTGACCACCGTGCTTGATCAATGGATGCAGCACGTATGCATCGTATCAAGCGAAGATGGCGCACTCATCTCAAACGTCTCATTTAAAACGCAGAACGAATGTGCGGATAGACCGTTGCTCTTGTGCTTGCGAGCTCCTTCTCAGCTAGTTGATCTTATGTTGCTTCGCAGTGCGGGCTTCGATGGTTTAATCGACTGTGAACTAACCGGACCTTGGACGCTTGTTCAAATCGTTGTTCAATGCTTCAAAGTAGACGTGACGCGCTGTGACGAACGCCTATCGCATTCACACTCGCAACGGCCGATTGTTCGTAATGTTTCGAAAGACATATTAAGCAGCGTGACGGCTTCTTCCAAAAGCGCTACCGATGGCGCCTAAATGTGGAGCGGGGAGACTCACCAAAGGCCGTTAAGTAAGCCTGAGAGAAGCGGTAAAAATTAGTGAAGCCCCAACGCGAAGCGATCTGCTCACAACTGCCAGTCACAAGCGGATTTCGTAAATCTTCTCGGACACGCTCCAGGCGCCCGTTGCGTAGAAATTCCATTGGAGTAAGTCCTTTGTGGCGCATGAATCCCGCCTGAAGTCCCCTAACGTTAAGCGCAGCAGCCTCTGCAATTTCGGGAAGCCGAATTGGTTTGGTTGCGTTCGCGTACATGTATTCGATGGCGCGCTTGATACGTGCGGGTGTGACATCCGACGGAATCGAGCGAAGGAAGTTGCTGTAATTGTGTCGCGCGCCCTGCAAGATCACCGTTGTCATCGCTTGCCGGAGGTAGCTCGCCGCGATGGGACTTGAGTTCATAACGGATTCACCTAACAAGCCAATCTTTACAGCAGTAGCGATATGCATAAGCGTCGCAGCATCATCTGGCCCCAAAGGCGCATCCGAGTCAAACCGCAGTCGCTTGTGACACGGGCTTCCCGTCAAAGACGCAAGATCAGCATGAAGCGTCGCGGCCGGAATAACGACTGTATCCAGTCGAGTCCCCGTGCTGTATTTCGCTTCTTCTATCGACAAATTGTCCAAGATGAATATAGAAGGTGGAGAGGACCACTTTCCATCCACCTTCCAAGACACCTTACCGCCGGCCGGCAACACGATGAAGAACATATCGGAATTGTTGACGTTCTGCATCGACCACGGCGTGTCCATTTCTGACATTCGTAGAAAAAATCCACCACCTGTAGCCGTGCGTTTCTTGTAATGAAACACCCCTTTACTATCAGGCTGAACGCGAATTTCTACCTGGCGTTCCTTGTAGTGCTCTTCTACTTCCTCCGGGTCATTGAAATCCTGTGGCGGCTCAATCATGTACTGGTCTTTATCCATTTTATCCATCGAGACATTCATTTCGCCCCGCAGCTCTCGATGACTCATCCAATCAGCGACAACGATGCGATGATGTGATCGATCATTGGCACCCAACCCCCGGCCATCGATTTACCCATCCTAAGCAAGCCGTTCGCCCGCCCGCCGCGCGGCTTATCGCATCAAGGATAGAAGTTACACGATGTAGCTGGGCAAGCCAGCCGGTTTACGCATCATTCTGTTTTTTGATTTAAGACTGCGTATTATGTAGTTGACTTAGCCTCTGCTAGACGATTAGCCGCGCTGAAGTCAAGACGGACTTCTCAGTCCGCTGACCGAAAGAGAATGGGTCTCAGTCTGCTGGCAAGTCGTCATGAACGGCCATGCTTAGATTTCGCCGCTAGAGGTCCGGACGCTGGATGTGCGGCGGCTCACCGAAACGTGCGCCTTGACATCACTCGGCAAAACCATTTGATGGGGTGGAGGCGGAACCCAACCCTGTCGGTTCCCTAAGGTCAGCAGTTGATAGATTGAAGTGAGTAGCTTTTTCGGGTAGACGCTAGCAGCCGAGTTGGAGTTACACCCTTTGAGTTCTAGATCGCACGCCGACGTTCGGTCACGCAGATCATCCGATACAAAGTTCGCACACTCGTCTACACTCTATTATTACGACCGTTCGCTCTTCGCGGGCCACAAACGGTCTGCTGTTTCACGATTGAGCTGCCGACTGTCAGCAGGGACATCATCTGCCCAGTTGACATATTAGTGACGTCGCGTCTCCGAGCCTACGCATCTGGCTATGTCGCTAGGGCCGCAATGTCATAAGCCCTTGAGCATCTTGCACGGTCGCAATCGTAATGCGTCGGCCGCCGACCGAAAATGACTTGAGCTGTTTGCTCGCGTGGCTAATCAGTTCTCAAGCATATGACTTCGCTTCCGCAACTCGATGCACGCAGCAATCACCAAGCATGCAGAAACCTGTTTGCTGTTGTCAGCTTACCACAACGTCAACAATGACGGCGTATGCTTCTTAACTCTTCTTGTGATAATGGCCCCCCTTACCGTCGCTTACGGCAATAGGAAGACCTACCCAGAAGGACGTGAAATGAAAACGAGTTTGGCGCTCGTCTGCTTGATAGCAACAATCGATGCGTTTGCTCAGTCGTCGGTTGCTACTCCACCTGCTTCCGTTACGAATGCAAACGCTGAGACTCTGAAGCTAATAGGCGACACTGCGGACAGGATATGCGTTCGCGCTTCCGAAGGCGGCTCTAGCAAGTCCAGCGACGCATCAGGGTCGATTCAACTAGCCTTGAGAGGCCTTGCGAGCAAACTGGCTCAGGCCGGCGTTCATCTTGGCTACGAACAGAAAAATGACGTCCACTCCGGCGTGCTAGCAGGACAAGTGCTGGATGCTGCCCGCGATGCTAATCAATGTAAAAGTCACGTGTTCGACGTGCTCTCTAACAAGCTTCTCCCAGATGGTCCGAGTGCCCACACATCTCAGGCACCACTGACTCATAGGTCCACAACCGCGTCAGCAGTTCGCCGCCGGCAAAGCTCGACATCTTCCACCGCGGCCGTGACAAACGGCGATGGAAGCCCAGCGATTGGCACGATGACTGGTGGAACGGTCAATGTTGGTGGCAACTAATATGCGAAGTTTGTGTGTGGCACTGCTGCTTTTGAGTCAGACGGCTTTGGGCGCTACGATTTCCCATGGGAACTGCAGTCCGAGCATTGGCGCAGTCGGGGGGTAACGCCGTCGTGAACATCTGTCCCAGCGAGCACTTTTCATCCGCGGAAGAAGCGCTGCTCGTAGCGTCCCATCCCACGACAGTGGAAGTTTTGGGGTTGCATTTCAAACCTTGGCTCGAGGACGCATTTGTTCCCTTTCTCACGCTAACGCTAAAAAATTAACGCTAAAAAATGTGTCTGACGTTCCCGCGATTGCGGTGAAAGTCGATGTGTTGAACGGAAAATCAGGCGGGTCCTATCCCGTGCTTAAACCGTTCGAAATAGAAGAGAGTGGCGTTTTCAAACGTATCGGTTCCAAATCGATATCCATTGCTGCTGGTACCTCATCTGAATATCCGTTGATTTCGGTGTCAGACCTGCAAACGGTGGTTCATCCAGAGTTTGCAGCGTCGTTTTGTCCGTTCGATGCCACCTTGAGCCTTGTCGACACGAGCAGCACGAGGATGACGTTTGACGAAGCTGACCCAACGATACCATCGTTTCGCGCAAGAAGGCCCATCACCCAGAAAGGGACACTGCTACGCTTGACGTATCGAACCATATTTGCCCAAACCGTCACATCGTATGTGGTTGTCTTCATTGACTACGCGGACACTCGTTTTACGGGTGAAGTTTGGATACCGAGTCAGAAAAAGGAGGGGGCGTTGCGTTGCATCAAGGCGCAGGGAGATCCGTTCGGTGTCTCTTGATCAATCGCCCGCCTCTCCTTAAGAAGGGTTCGCCACGATCCGACAGTCTCACTTGCTAGTTGGTAGCGTCTAAACCACTCGGCTGTCGCGTGCTTGGAATACGTGGCGGCTGCTACTGGGCTTCTCTTCCGGAGGTGACGATGGCGGAAGACTATGACGATAGCATCGTAACCGGCTACATGATCTGATTCAGACAGCTCGGTGTTGCCGCACTTGAGAAAGCGGATGTTGCTAAGCGGCTTGCCGCTCTGACGATCGAGGCAAATATCAACCTCGACATTGATACGACGGGAAAACTTCTCAGTATAAGCAATGGGATGGACGCTCCCACCCGATGACGGCATCAATGTGCCAGAGTGGAAGTGTCATCGACCACTCAAACCGGAAGGGGCGTCATCATGCAGATTACGACGATTGGCATCGACCTGGCAAGACCCCGCCTCGCGACGACGCCCTTGCGTTTCACTAGCCCTTCACCACCATCAGGTTGGACAGGGGACTCGCACCCCCCCCCAAGCTGTTGCGCATGCTCAGCGCACAAAAAAACGGCGGCGGGTCGGCATACGTCCGAATCGCTCACACAAAATCCGTGGCCGGCGCATCCGCTGACGGAAGCACCGGGATGCAGCGCTTAGCTGCGCGGAAAGTGCCACGCATCGGCGGTGCCGTCGACGGTTTCGTTGCCGTTGCGTGCGCGCTGATCGATCCGGCCGGCGTCAACACCTTGCCGCCCTCGTCTTCCCAGCGATTGATGTCGCGCACCGTGCGGCGACCGGCTGCATCTTTCGATTGCACCCATTTCCATGCGAGCACGCTGCCGACTGCGAACAGCGCGCCGAAGATTCCGATCGAAGACCGTGCCATGTTTGTTCTCTCCCTTCGTAGTGAAAATTCAGTTTCAGCGAGAAACGATCAGGCCGACGAGAAAGCCCACGCCTGCCGCCATGCCCAGCGACTGCCACGGATTGTCCTTCACGTACTTTTCCGTGCAGTCCACGCCTTGCGCGTACCGGCTTCGCGCGCCGAATCGACGTGATCGCGCAGGCGCGCGCGCAACGTATCGCCGCCCTCGCCAGGTAGCGTCGCCGACAGACACACGAGCTCTTCCGCGTCGTTGAGCAACACCTTGATGTCTTCGATGATTTTTTGCTTGCCCAACGCAAGCTGGACGGTCGTCTGACTCATGAATTGAAGTCCTCGCCTAAGTGGGGAATGGGTTGCCGTTATGTGTATCAACGCGATTCGGCGACGGCCAGCGTATCGATTGCGCCGTGACTTGCGATCCGCGCGCGAAATCCACGCACCACGCCGCTCAGCACGAGCGCGCCGCCCATCGGGCCGAACACGACGCTCGTGATATGCGCCGCGCGCGACAAAGCCGGCGTGCCGGCGGCATAACCGAGCACCGCGCACATCAGCGCCGTCACCAGCGCAACGGCCGCCCAGTGATAGATGTCGATCGGCTCGCCCGCCGCGAGTTTCTCGCGCTCGCCCGCACGAACCGTCGCACGGCCGCTGCGGCCCGGCTGGACCGGGCCGCAGCGGCCGCGTGGTCCTTATCCAGTAAGTCTTCCATGAGCCTCTCCCGCTGCCCGTTCGTCAGTGCGGGCATCTTCCGTATCGATGACAGGACTTGTGCAGCTTTCGTACCAACGCGAACACACGCGCGTTCACGAATCATCCGCGCGGCCCTGTCGAACTTTCGCCGGAGTTTCGCGGGTAACAATTACGCCGTTGCTTTGTAATTTCTCAAACGAAGAGGCGAACCTTTCCGGAATGCGAACGCTTTGCATCTGCGAATCAGACAAATCCGCATGCACACGGCGCCGCGCATTGCCGCAACATCGTTGCGAATGATTAAATAACGTTTATAAGATAGGTCGCTTCGTTTGTGACGGCACATTCAGCGCCCGCCATTCGGACGATCCGGGACCGACGCAAGACCCAGGGGAATGGGCGGAACGGCATCGAATGCGCGCACGGCGCTCGCTTCACCGTTCATGCCGATGCGCACGGTCGACCGCAGTGCGCCGTTCGCGCGAGCCGCTGCATCCACCCGACCGAATGCGCGCGCAGCCCTACGCCGGCCATCGCCTCTCCATTCATCCATTCGCAGCATTCAGGACATATCAGGACACATGGCGTCAACCGATCTGGACCCGCCACCCATCGCCAGTGACTCGCCGGCGCAGAAGAAGCGCAATGCTGGAGAAGTGCCGGGCTTGAAGTCTTACGGACTGCTCTACGGCTCGTCTCCGGTGATGCAGGAGCTGTACGCGCAGATCGAACGCGTGGCCGCGACGGACGCGACCGCGCTTATCATCGGCGAATCGGGTACGGGCAAGGAGCTCGTCGCCCGGACCATTCACGACCTGAGCGGCCGCAAAGATGCGCCGTTCATTGCCGTCAACTGCGGCGCGATTCCCGACAATCTGATCGAAGCCGAGCTCTTCGGCCACGAAAAAGGCAGCTTCACGGGCGCGGTGCAGGGGCACGTCGGCTATTTCGAGCACGCGAACGGCGGCACGCTCTTTCTTGACGAAGTGACGGAAATGTCGCCGGTGTGGCAGGTGAAGCTGCTGCGCGCGCTGGAAACCGGCACGTTCTTTCGCGTCGGCGGCAATGATCTGATCAGCTCGGATGTGCGCGTGATCGCGGCGACCAATCGCGATCCGGTCGTCGCCGTGAAGGAAAACGGCTTGCGCGAAGATTTGATGTACCGGCTCGCGGTGTTTCCGCTGCGCGCGCCGCCTTTGCGCGAACGCGATTCCGATCGCGAACTGCTCGCTCAGCATTTCCTGTCCGAGATGAACGCACAAGAAGGTACGAGCAAGGTGTTCAGCAAGCGCGCGCTCGATGTCCTGCGCACGTACTCGTGGCCCGGCAATGTGCGCGAACTGAAGAACACAGTGTATCGCGCGTTCATTCTGGCGGAGAAGACGGTGGAGATTGCGCATCCGCATCTCGCATCGCGCGTGAAGAAGCCCGTCACGCAAGGCGATGCAATGAACGTTTGGGTCGGCACGCCGCTCGCCGACGCGCAAAAGCAGATCATTCTTGGCACGCTCAAGCATTGCGGCGGCGACAAGCGTCGCGCGGCGAAGGCGCTCGGCGTGAGTCTGAAGACGCTGTACAACCGCCTCGGCGCGTACGAAAACGAGGACAACACCGAAGTCGACGAGACGCCTTCCGGCAAGGAAGGCTGATCGTCGCGCGATTCGATATGAAAGCGGGCGCTCTTCGGACGCCCGTTTTTTTACGCGCGTTTGGATCAGTAAGCGAAACGTGTGCTCTTCGCTTGCAATTTCTTGCAATTTTCTCAAAGCGGTAATTAGAAGCTTGCTTCAAAATGCGGCAAGCCGGCGACGGGCATCGGCCTCGGCGCGGTCGCGGCGGCCAAGGCGGGCGTGCAGTACACGCAGCGCATCGTACACACGAATACGCAGGACGCGATCGCATCGGTCGCCGGTCCGCTCGATGTCGGCGCGGTGGCGCCGTGGAAGATCGTGCATTCCGCGCCAATCGAAGATGACGAAAAAGGCCGCGTGACCGTGAGCCGCACCATCAGCACAGGCGCGCTCGACTGCAAGGAAATCGTCTTCTCCGTCGATCGCGACGCCACCAAGGACCGCCCTGCCGACAGCGCGTTTTACGTCGCGTCGGTGTGCCGTGACGGCGGCAAGTGGAAATGGGCGTCGGCCGAACCCGCGACGCCGCGCTGGGGCTCGCTGCAATGACGACGCTTCGTGCATTTCCTCTGCCGATGCGCCTCGGCCTCGCGCTTGCCGCGGCGGCGGCGTGCGTGACGATGAGCGGCTGTGCATCGATCGGCGCTGCGACCAGCGCGGTCGCGGGCGTGGCGACGGGCGCGGTCACGACCAATCCGGCGATCGGCTTCGGCGTGGGTATTGAGGTGCAGGCGGCGACCGACGAAGTCGCTGCATCAGGATCAGCAGGTGATGATCGCAGTGACGGCGGGCATTTCGCAGGTCGGCGAAACGCGTCCGTGGATGGTCAAGCACACGCTGCCGGTCGAGAACGGACACGGCGAAGTGCGCATGCTGCACACGTTCAACAGCGCGCTGGCGAACTGCAAGGAATTCGCGTTTTCCGTGGTCAATGGCGACGAGGCGAATGCGCCCGCGCAGTGGTATGTCGCGACGGCTTGCCAGCAGACGAGCGGCTGGAAGTGGGCATCGGCGGAACCGGCGGTGGATCGGTGGGGGAATTTGCAGTAAGTACGCTGCGTGCCGAAAAAGCGAGAAGCGCGGCTTCCTTTACCGGGAACCGCCCTTTTTTAACGTCATCCGTTCGCTATTGCCTCGAGCACCGCACGTGCGAGAAAGCCGCTACGCGTCTCGTGCCGCGCTTCGACGTAGCTGTCGATCTTGTGCAGGATGAAGCGAGGCAGGCTGATGTTGATGCGCTCGGGCTTTGAGTCGAGTTGGGAGAGATCGACTTCGATATAGGCCCAGATCGCCCCTTCGTAATCGGGATCGCTGATCAACTCCTCAATCGCCGTCGACTCGATGCTAACCTTGCCGCCATCCTCAACGATCGTCTCTACGTGAAAAAAGATTGCTTCCTTCGCGTTACGAATGGCCTCATCGATCGTGTCTCCGGCCGAAAACACGCCGGGAATATTGGGGCACGATCACATCGTAGCTATTGTCGGAAGCCTTTTGAATGGCGATAGCGAATTCCATGTCCAACTCCGTTACGACGTGTAGACGGTCGAGTAGTCCGGCACGTTTCAGCACCGCTCTGAGTGTCCCGATTGCCATATCCTTTTTGGGATGAACCACGATCACCCGGGCGTTCTTCTGCTCATGCCTGAAACGGTGACGACTGCCTCGGGTGCGCACCAGCACCCAGCCATCATCCAAAAGCATTCGTATCAAGCGCGATGAATCCATCTCGTCTCCGAATGCTTCGTATGTATTTTTACACACGAAGCGGACAATCTCCAAGACAGACAATTTATGGCGCGTGACGTTTTGCCACCATTCAGCCAAACGGCCTGCTCCAAAGCAAAAAGCGCGGTCCCCATCACCGGAAACCGCGCTTTTTCGATCCGCTGCGAAGACTACGTCAAGCCTCCACATCCTCCAGACTCAACATCTCCGTCTGATCGTTATACGAGAAAATCTCCCCGTACCGTCCCCAGTCGATGACCGCGTCCAGCGTCTCCTGCGCGGCCTTATCAGACAGAAAATCCTCCAGTTCCTGCTCGAAGCACACGCGCGGCGCGCGATGCCCCGGCCGCTCGTTCAGCACCTTCTTGATCCGCGCGGCCAGCGGCACGTGCCGCAGCAGATGCTCCGCGAACATCATCTTGCGTTCCTGCGTGCCGAATTCAGCGAATACGCGCGCTTGCGGCGTCAGGAAAATATCGCCCTCACGCACATCGGCGAAACCGAGGTGCTGCAGCACTTCCGCAATCGGAAAAAGTTCGTCGACTTCCAGATGCAGCGTGCGCGCAATTTCCGGCATATCCGCGCGGCCGTAGTACGGCTCGGCCGCGAGCGTTTCGATGAGACCCGCCATCAGGTTCGTCGACACCGACGGCAGCCAGCTCCCCAGCTCCAGTCCCTTCTTCTTCGATTCACCCAACTGACGCGCGGTCATCTTCGCGTAAATGTCATCGACGAGACGCCGGAACGCCGGATCCAGACGATTGCGCGGATACTTGAACGGCACCTTGATCTCGGCCATCACGCGGCCCGGATTGCTCGACAGCACGAGAATGCGGTCGCACATGAACACCGTTTCCTCGATGTTGTGCGTGACGATCAGCACCGACTTGATCGGCATGCGCCCCTGCGTCCACAAATCGAGCAAATCGGTACGCAGGTTTTCAGCGGTCAGCACGTCGAGCGCGGAAAACGGCTCGTCCATCAGGAGCAAAGTCGGATCGACGACCAACGCACGCGCGAAACCCACGCGCTGTCGCATGCCACCCGACAACTCACGCGGATACGCGTTTTCGAATCCGTCCAGACCGATCAGATCGATCGCCGCCAACGCACGTTCATGCCGCTCGCGGGCGCCGACACCCTGCGCTTCCAGACCCGCTTCCACGTTCTGCAGCACGGTCAGCCACGGAAACAACGCAAACGTCTGGAACACCATCGCGACGCCCTTCGCCGGGCCACGCAACGGCTCCTTCAGATACGTGACTTCGCCCGCTGTCGGCTGAATCAGCCCGGCAATGATGCGCAGCAACGTCGATTTCCCCGAGCCCGAACGCCCGAGCAAGCCGACGATTTCGCCTTCGCACAGCGCGAGGTTGGCATCGTCGAGCACGAGCAGTTCGCCTTGCGTCTTGTTGAAGCCGCGGCTGACGTTCGCCACGCGCAGAATTTCTTCGCCTAAGCACGGCGGCGTGCCTGGCGAGGGCGTGGACGATGCGCCCGGCGTGCGCGGTGAAGTCTGAGTGGTTCTAAGGTTCTGCATCGGAACTCGTCCTCAATCCAGTCGGAGTCTTGATTCGGCATAGGCGTACAGCGGACGCCACAGCAGGCGGTTGAACAGCGTGACGAAGAGCGACATCACGGCGATGCCCAGAATGATCTTCGGATAGTCGCCATCGGCGGTCGTCTGCGCGATATACGCGCCCAGACCATGCGCGACGACTTCGGTCTTGCCCCAGGACACGGCCTCCGCGACGATGCTCGCGTTCCACGCGCCGCCCGATGCCGTGATCGCGCCGGTGATGTAGTACGGGAAGATGCCCGGCAGCATGCACTTCTTCCACCACTGCCAGCCGCAAATCTGAAAGTTGGTCGCGGCCTCGCGGTAATCGTTCGGATAGGACGATGCCCCCGCGACCACGTTGAACAGGATATACCACTGCGTTCCGAGCACGATCAGCGGCGACAGCCAGATATCCGCGTTCAGATGAAAGCGCACGATCACCACGACGAACACCGGAAACAGCAAATTCGCTGGGAACGCCGCGAGGAACTGCGCAAGCGGCTGCACTTTCTCGGCAAGCGCGGGCCGCAAGCCGATCAGCACGCCCACCGGCACCCAGATCACCGATACAATCGCAATCAGCACGACCACGCGAATCAGCGTGATGAAGCCGAGCACGAAGACATGGCCGACTTCGCCCCACGTCACGCCCGTCGAGACGAACGACACCACTTTCCACACGACGAACGCGGTGAGCGCGAGCACCACCGCGCCCCACGCGATGTCGCCCGCTTTCGTCGATGGCGCCGGCGCGCGCATGTTCAGCGGCAGCTTCACGCCCTGCAGCGACGGCAGTTTGATCGGCACGCGCGCGGCTTTCGCGAGAATCCAGCCGGCCGGCACGAGCAGACGGTGAATCAGGCGCGTGCGGCGGATCAGATCGAGCAGCCACGATTCCGGCGCATCGCCCGAACTGGTGTTTTCCATGCGGAACTTGTCGGCCCACGCGACGAGCGGGCGGAACATCAACTGGTCGTACGCGAGGATGACGACGGTCATCGCGAGAATCACCCAGCCGATCGCGCTCAGATTGCGCTCGCCAATGGCGGCCGCCAGATACGCACCGACGCCCGGCAGCACGATGGTGCGGTTGCCGACCGTGATCGCTTCGGACGCGACGACAAAAAACCAGCCGCCGGACATCGACATCATCATGTTCCAGATGAGGCCGGGCATCGAAAACGGCACTTCGAGTTTCCAGAAGCGCTGCCAGTTCGTGAGGTGAAAGCCGCGCGAGACTTCGTCCAGATCGCGCGGCACCGCGCGCAGCGACTGGTAAAAGCTGAAGGTCATGTTCCACACCTGGCTCGTAAAGATGGCGAAGATCGCCGCGCATTCCGCGCCGATCACGCGCCCCGGAAACAGCGCGAGAAAGAACGTGACCGTAAAGGAGATGTAGCCGAGCACCGGCACCGACTGGAGGATGTCGAAAATCGGCACGAGCACCATCGACGCGCGCCGGCTCTTGGCTGCGAGCGTGCCGTAGACCAGCGTGAAAATGAGCGATGCCACCATTGCCAGCAGCATGCGCAAGGTCGTGCGCAATGCGTATTCGGGGAGATTCGCGGGATCGAGCGAGATCGCCTGCGTCTGCAAGGTCGAGATCGGCGCGAGGGCTTCGTGGAACCCGACCGAGGCGAGCGCGATCATGCAGATGATCATCGGGAAGGCGACGAAGTCCCATCGATTGGGCAGAAGCCGCCACGCCGATGCATTCGCCGTGCTCTTCAGATTGAAACCAAAATCCATTCACGCCCTCCTCGTAAAGGCTTTATTGCGACCGCGCGAGGCGCGGATTTGATGCCTGGTTCGATGCTCGCTGCGCTGCTCGATTCGATGCTGAAGACAGCCGGGCGTCAGGTATCGAATCGAGCATGCTTCGGGCCGAGCCGAGCCGAATCGAGCGACACTACACCAAGCGCCATGACAGACACAACCTCCGTGCGACCCGGCGCGCAAATCCCGCGATGTTTCTGTTGCTCTTCGGCACGGCGAAGGCAAAATGAAGGGGCAGCCGCGGCAAAACTGTTCCAAGCGTGTTTGCCGCACGTGTCCTTTCGCTTTCTTTACGATTGGGCTTGTTAATCGAGCCTGTGCCGGATCGGCATGCCCGCACGCCGATCGAAACGACAAGGCGCTTGATAGGCGGCGAAAAACATCGCCCAATCTGTGGGCATCACAAACAAAAAATGAGCGCCGATGCGATGCGTGACGCCGATTTCGAGCCGACAGACCGCGCCAGCCGCTTACGTCGCATAAGCGAAGCCCCGGCGGTGGAACCGGCAAGCCGTGTCCCTTGCAAGGGCCGCGCCTGGACGACTGTTGCCGTCCAGGCGGCGATTATCCCGTTTTTGGCTGGCGGCGGCGAGTCTTCCGAAGCGCGGAGCCGCGCGGCGCAAGCACGCCGGGCGCGCGCGTGACGAAATCGGGCAGCTCTCGAACGATGAACAAGATCATCCTGCACCGTGCCATCGTGATGCTTTGCCTCGCGCTGCTCGTGTTCGCGTGCTGGATCGCGGCCGGTTTGCTGTCGGACCGAATGGTACAACAGGAGATGATCTCGACGGCGCGCGCCGAGCGCCAGATGGCCAGATCGATCGTCGACAATATGGCGCAGGTCATCGCCAGCGATCTCGCCATGTCGCGCGCCATTCCCGCCACGCTCGCCCAGATGGATGTCACGCAGCGCGCGCTCGCGCAGTCGCGGCATTATGCCTTGAACACTGGCGGCACCGAAAGCGCCCGGCGCATTAAATGGAGCGGCGTGCCGGGCCTGGCGAAGGTCAATCAGTTTTTGCACAACGCGCAGGGCTTCTCCGGCCTCGACTCGATCTGGCTCGTCAACGAGCAGGGTTTTTGCATTGCGTCGAGCAACGCGGAGGACGAGAACAGCTTTATCGGCTATGACATGAGCGTGCGCGTACGTGGTGCGGACGCTGCTCGGCGGGTTCGTCGAAATGTACGGGGTCGGGCGGCTCTCGGGCGAGCCGGGGATTTTTATCGCGGCGCCCGCCTACGAGGACGGCATTCTGGTGGGCGCGGTGATCGCGAAGGTGAGCATCGACCGATTGCGGCATTGGGTGTCGCGCGCGGGCACCTTCGTCACCGACGAAAACGGCGTCGTCGTGATGGCGCACGACGGCAGTCTCGAAAACGAAGCCATGCCCGATACACCCGTCACGCACATGACGCCGCCGAGCGGCTCGAGCATTATCGGCGCGAAGCGTTTGCCGAACTGCGCATCACGCATGTCGGCGATCAGATGCGCGCCGCCGAACACTGGCTCGCGCCGTCGCTCGCGCAAAGCTTTTACGCCGCGAACGGCAGCAGCGGGCCCGCGCTTTACGACGAGCGCACGGGCCTGAACTCGGGGCTGTCGGCGCATATCGTGCATCCGTTGACGAGCTGGCCGGAAATCAGCCGCAATCACAGCCGCGACCGCCTGCTCGTGTTCCTGACGATGCTCGGCGTCGTGACGCTCGCCATCGTGATCGCCACGTCTTATTCGCGCGATCTTGCGGAGCAGTTGCAATCGGCCAATACGCTGCTGTCGGCCGAAGCACGTCAGGACGCGCTCACCGGCGCCCTCTCGCGCCGCTATTTTCTCGATACCTTGCGCCACGAAGTCGAAATTGCGCGTTCGGTCGGCACGCCGCTGTCGGTGGCCATTGCCGATCTGGATCACTTCAAGCAGATCAACGACCGCTTTGGCCATGCGTCCGGCGACCGGGCGCTGGAACATTTCGTCGAGGTGTGCCGCGCGCAGCTTCGCCCGAGCGATGCAATCGGCCGGCTCGGCGGCGAGGAATTCGGCATTCTGCTGCCGCAGACATCGCTCGCGGACGCGCAGGCCGTGCTGGAGCGCGCTTTCACCACGAACACTGCGCCCACTTGCCCGACGATGCCACGCTGTCGGTTTCCATCGGCATTACCGAACTGGCGGCGGAAGACGCGATCGAATGGATTCTGTCGCGCGCCGATCTCGCGCTCTACGAGGCGAAATCGCGCGGACGCGACCGCAGCGAAGTGCGCCCCGCCGATTCCACGCCGCCCGCGCGGCATCCGGAAGATTCGCTCGCCGGGAAGTAATCACGCGTCATCCGCCATCATCGCACGTTCATGCGCCAGTCGCGACGCGGCTGCGGTGCGCAGGTATCATCGAACTTCAATTCAGGCGGCGTGGCCGTCTTCGGAGGATTGCATGAAGGGAAATCTGGTCATCGTGTGCCGCGATCAGGACGCTGAAACGTTCGACCAACTGCTTGCCGAGTACGGCTCGTTTCAGACGCGGCTTTCGTCGACGGCGTGGTTCCTCAAGATCGAACTCGCGCCGGAAGTGATTCAGGAGGAAATTCTGTCGCGCCTCGGCAAGTACACGACGCACTACATCTTCGAGGCGGATACGGTGACGTACAACACGGTGGACAGCGAGGCGGCGTCCGCGCTGGAGACGCTGTTCGATTAATGCACGACGCCTCCGGCATCACCGAAGGCGTTTTTTCTGCGACACATCACGCGCACAGCATCAGACCGCCCGCTCCTCATGCGAGGCCGCGCGCCGCTCGGATGCCGGCAGCAGCGCGCTATCGAACGGAAAGGTCATCACGATCTGCAGGCCGCCTTCCGCGCGATTGCTCACTTCACACTCGCCGCCCGCGCGCCGCGCCAGCCGCTTGACAATTGCCAGGCCAAGCCCGCTATGTCCGCTGCCGCCGCGCGCCGGATCGAGCCGCACGAACGGCCGGCTCGCCTTGATGAGATCCTCGGGCGCAATGCCCTTGCCATGATCCGATACCGACAACACCCAGCCGTTCGCGCCGCGCCGCGTTTCGATATCGACCGGCGGCACGCCGTATGCATGCGCGTTGTCCAGCAGATTCGACAGCAGCCGGTCGAGCGTCGCGGCCGGCAAAATGAACGTCGGCCCCGCGTCGAGCCTGAGGCGAATGGATTCCGCGCCCGCCGCCACCGCGCGATACGACCGCGCCACGCGCTCGCATTGTTCATCGACTGGAACAGGCTCGCTGCCGTCCGGCCGGTCGTGCGCGAACACGAGGAATTGATCGACGATATGCGCCATTGAATCGACGGCGCGCACGACGCCATCACGCGTTTTCTGGTCGTCCATCATTTCGGCGCGCAGACGCAGGCGCGCGAGCGGCGTCTTCAGGTCGTGCGCGACGCCCGCGAGCATCACCGCGCGGTCGTTTTCCGTCTGCGATACCTCGCGCACCATCTGATTAAAGCCGTGCGTGAGCTGACGCAGTTCGCTCGGCCCGCGCTCGGGCACAGGTGGCGTGGGCTGGCCGCAACCGAAGCGCTGCACGGCCTGCGCGAGCGCGCGCAGCGGATGCTGCAACTGCCACGCGCCGAACAGCGCGGCGAGCACGGCGGTCGAGAAAATCAGCGCGAGCCACATGAGCATACGGTCGCGCGAGCGCGACGGGCGCAGCGGCCGCACCGGAACGACGACCCAGCCGGCATCTTTCGCGCCGTGCACCCACACGCTCGGCGGCGTGCCGGGCTCGCTCATGCGGACATCGGTGCCGTCGGGCAGACGGTCTTTCAAATCTTCGATGAAGCGCAAAAGCGGCGGCGGCATGTCCTCGTCCGACTCGCGCAGCGCTTCGGGACTGTCCAGCCCGACGATGCGCACGCGCGGCGGCAAGGGCTGATCCGGCGTATTGCTGATGTGCTGACGCACTGCTTCGACGAGAAACGCGGCCTCTTCCACCGCGAAACGCGTCTGCGTGTTGTCCCGCTCGAAGCGGATGATCGCGAACCACGCGACATGCGACAACACCAGCATGCCGATGACGACCAGCCGCCCGAACAGCGTATCAATTGCCCGGCGCATTTTGCTCGCCGTCCGGCACGAACACGTAACCGCGCCCGCGCACCGTCTGAATGAAGCGCGACGCGGAGGGATCGGTTTCCAGAATGCGGCGCAGACGCCACACCTGCACGTCGATGCCGCGATCGGTGCCGTCGTATTCCGGACCGTGCAGCAGTTCGAGCAGGCGTTCGCGCGTGAGCGTGCGCATGGGGTTGTTGACGAAAATCTTCAAGAGCGCGAATTCGCTGCCCGACAGCGTGATGGGCTTGTCGTCCTGTCGCAGCGTGCGCGACTGGAAATCCAGCCGGAATTTGCCGAAGGAATACGGCTCGCGCTGTTCCGGCGCGGCGGACGGAATGGTGCGGCGGCGCAGCACGGCCTGCACGCGCGCGAGCAGCTCGCGCGGATTGAACGGCTTGCCGAGGTAATCGTCCGCGCTGAACGATCAGCAAAAGACCACCGTCAGCACGGCGCTGAAGAAGCACTTCGCGAAGATGCACGAGCGTCACGAAAAGATGCATGAGCGCTGGGAGAAGCGCGGCGCGGCGCCGGGTGCGGGCGCGTCGGCTCCGGCGAAGCCGTAACTTTCCTTCAAGCGAAAAAAAAGGCCGCGAGGTTCATTCCGCGGCCTTTGTCACATCGACGGCTTATTTAAGCGAGGTCAAACAGCAGCACTTCCGCGCCTTCGCCCTGCTCCAGCGTCACCTTCGAGACGTCTTCGATCTTCGCGGCATCGCCCGCCGAAAGCGCAACGCCATTGACCGTCACCGCGCCGCGCGCCACATGCACATAGACGCGGCGTGCGGCGGGGACATCGAATTCGGCGCGTTCGGCGGCATCGAACAAGCCGGCGAAGATGCGCGCGTTTGCGCCGATCTTCACCGAGCCGTCGTCGCCATTGGGCGAAGCGATCACGCGCAGACGGCCGCGCTTTTCATCGTCGGTGAAGCGCTTTTCTTCATAGCCCGGCGCATCCGGAATGATCCAGATCTGCAGGAAGTGCGCGGTGTCCGTCGGCGAACCGTTGAATTCGCTATGGCGCACGCCGGTTCCGGCGCTCATGCGCTGGACGTCGCCGGGACGGATGGTCGAGCCGTTGCCATGCTGTCGCGGTGCGCGAGCGCGCCTTCGAGCGCTAGCTCACGATTTCCATATCCCGATGCCCGTGCGTGCCAAAGCCCTGGCCGCCCGCGACGCGGTCTTCGTTTATCACGCGCAGCGTGCCGAAGTGGACGTGCTGCGGATCGTGGTAATCGGCGAACGAGAAGGCGTGATACGAGTCGAGCCAGCCGTGGTTGGCGTGGCCACGTTCGTTGCTGCGACGGATCTCGAACATGATCTGTGCTCCCGCCCTGAAGGCATTGATTTGCGATGGAGAGAATGTAAGGGCGGGCATCGTTGCAAACAACGCGCACAACGGCACTACACCGTCTCGCCAATCGATGTAATCGGAGAGTTCCGGCTCTAATCGCGCGCGGGTCGGGTTCGGGTAAAATATCGCGCTTTTCGGGGCGGCGACGGCTGACTGGCCATCGCTAAAAGCGTCAGATGCGGGGCATCGGCCTGATGGTGCAAGGGTTAGCAGCAACGACGGCATCCAATTTTGGCCACCTAGAATACGGTCCGCCAGCGCCTGAAACGATGGCAAACGGCCCGCGCACCGGGCCGAAAGGGGGACATTCGCCGCACGCCAATCCGGCTGCACGAAATGCACGTTCGCATGTTCGAATCCGCATTGGGCTCACTACCAAGGAATCACCATGTTGCAAGGCTACGGCCCGCTGATCCTCGCGAGCACCGGCAGACCGTCAAGCTGGCGGTGCTGTCGCTCGCATTCGCCTTCGTGATGGGTCTGATCGGCGCGGCGGCGAAGCTGTCGAAAAACCGTCGGGCGTCGGCACCGTCTACACGACGCTGATTCGCGGCGTCCCCGATCTCGTGCTGATCTGGCTGGAGCAGCGCTATTCCATCGGCGTGCGCAAGGTTGATCTTTAAAGTGCGGCGGAACTCATGATCGAAATCATCCAGGAATACTGGAAGAACTACCTCTTTACCGACGGCTACCGCATCACCGGTCTTGCGATCACGATGTGGCTGCTGGTCATTTCCATCGGCCTCGGGTTTTATCTGTCGGTGCCGCTCGCGGTGGCGCGCGTGTCGAAGAACAAGCTGCTGTCGCGCTCGGTGTGGCTCTATACGTATGTGTTTCGCAGCACGCCGCTCTACGTGCAGCTGCTGCTTTGCTACACCGGTTTGTACAGTCTGCAGGTCGTGCGCGGTCACGCGCTGATGGCCGAATTTTTCCGCAGCGGCATGAACTACACGCTGCTCGCGTTCACGCTCAACACCTGCGCCTACACGACGGAAATCTTCGCCGGCGCGATCAAGGCGATGCCGTACGTGGAAATCGAAGCGGCGCGGGCGTACGGCATGTCCACGTTCACGCTGTATCGGCGGGTGATTTTGCCGTCGGCGCTGCGCTGCGCGCTGCCGTACTTACAGTAACGAAGTCATCCTGATGCTGCACGCCACGACCGTCGCCTTCACCGCGACCGTACCGGACATCCTCAAAATCGCGCGCGATGTGAACTCGGCGACATATCAGTCGTTCGAGGCGTTCGGCATCGCCGCCCTGCTCTATCTCTGCATCTCGTTCGCGCTCGTGTGGCTGTTCCGCCGCGCGAAGCATCGCTGGCTCGCGTATTTGCGACCGCAAAGCAAGTAAGCCCCTTCAACCTCAGGACCGTTCATGAATTCCGAGCAGCACAAGCTTTTCGTCGACGACATTCACAAGCAGTACGGCAACAACAAAGTTCTGAAGGGCGTTTCGCTCAAGGCGAAAGCGGACGATGTGATCAGCATCATCAGCTCGTCGGGTTCGGGCAAGAGCACGATGCTGCGCTGTATCAACTTTTTGGAACAGCCGAATCAGGGGCGCATCTTCGTCGATGGCGAGGAAATGCGCACGCTGAAGGACAAGACCGGTGCGCTGAAGGTCGCGGACCCGAAGCAGTTGCGTCAGATGCGCTCGAAGCTGTCGATGGTGTTCCAGCACTTCAATCTCTGGTCGCATATGAATGTGCTGGAGAACGTGATCGAAGCGCCGGTCAACGTGCTCGGACTGTCGAAGAAGGAAGCGGAGGATCGCGCGCGGACGTATCTGGAGAAGGTCGGGCTCGCGCCGCGTCTGGAGAAACAGTACCCGTCGCATTTGTCGGGCGGACAGCAGCAGCGCGTGGCCATTGCGCGCTCGCTCGCCATGCATCCCGATGTCATGCTCTTCGATGAACCCACGTCCGTGCTGGACCCGGAACTCGTCGGCGAAGTGCTCAAGGTAATGCAGACGCTCGCCGAAGAAGGCCGCACGATGATCGTCGTGACGCACGAAATGGTGTTCGCGCGCAATGTATCGAACCACGTGGTGTTTCTGCATCAGGGGCGCATCGAGGAAGAAGGCCATCCGGATGCGGTGTTCGGCGATACAAAGAGCGAACGGCTGAAGCAGTTCCTTTCGGGCAGCCTCAAGTAGCACGACTACACAATCGCTGTTTAGTAACGTCCACTCAAAAAAAGCGCCCTTTGAGGCGCTTTTTTGCGTTTGCGCACGGCCGAAAGGCCCAGTTTTCCGACGTCGAGCGGCATAGCGCTGCCATGCATCGCCGTCAATAGGCGAGAAACCTGACCCCGAAACTTACGTCCGGCTGAACCCTTTACCCATAAGGGTTTGCGGGGCGGTTCCCACGCTGTGGGTCGCATGCATACCACATAAGGGTTTGCATTTTTGACACAAAGGTTCGGAGAGCGTCAATTTTCTTTGGTGTTAAAATCATATTTTGTTAAATTAGTAACCAAAGTACCAAAACGAATTCACAAAAAGTAGTTTTACTTCAAATCCAAGAAAACTGAGGACGGACATCGACCGACCAGGTCGATATGCTGGACCCGCGCCCAAAACGCGCGGGTCGTCAAATGCAAAGCCCACGCGTGTCCTGCCTCTGAAAAACAATTTACGGTTGGGTGCGCTCGCATCGAACCACACAGCAGCACTTGGGTTCTATTTCTTGACAGGGTTGAGATGATGAAGAAAGCTTTGCTCGCGTCAGCAGCGCTGCTGACGTTCAGCGGAATGGCGCACGCTCAAAGCAGCGTGACGCTGTATGGCCGCCTGGACGCGGGTCTCGAATATATGAATGGCGTGCCGACCGGCGTCGGCCCCAACGGTGCGGCCACCGGCACCTCGCACCGCTTCAAGGCGGAAAGCGGCGACTGGGGCACGAGCCTGTGGGGCATGAAGGGCGTCGAGGATCTGGGCAGCGGCTATCGCGCCGTGTTCCAGTTGGAAGGCAGCTTCAACACGATGACGGGCCAGGGCTCGGGCGGCGGCGGTCTCTTCAATCGCTGGGCGACGGTCGGTATCGCCAAGAACAACTTCGGTACGCTGCTGTTGGGCCGTGAGCTCTTCATCTCCAACGGCGTGTGGGACTTCGATCCGTTCGGTCAGTCGAACTGGTCGTCGGCATCGCTGGTGCGTGGCCGCAACTGGCCGCAATCGAGCAACAACATTTCGTACCAGTCGTCGAAGTTCGCGGGCTTCGACTTCTACGGTCAGTACTCGCTGTCGAACGCGACGAACTGGAACGGCAACGGCACGACGCCGCAAGGCCGCGAAGCCGGCGCGTACATCACGTACACGACGCCGCTCTTCCAGATTCGCGGTATGTACGACGAAATCCGCAATCCGGCGAACGGTACGCTCGGCGGCGTGTATTATGACCCGATCAACGCCGGCACGGCGAACGGCGTCTACGGTTACTCGCGTGAGTACACGGCGATGTTCAACCTGTTCCTCGGCCAGTTCAAGGTTCAGGGCGCATATCAGGCGATCCGCAGCTCGGGCATCACCGGCGCGCTGCCGGAGCAGCCTACGACGCTGGATCACGAATGGGGCGGCGTGACGTGGCAAGCGACGCCGGCGGCAGCGCTGATCGTCGCGGTCTACCACGTGAACGGCAACAACGGCGCGGGTAACGCAACCATCTACACGGTCGGCGGCTCGTACAACCTGTCCAAGCGCACCCTGCTCGACCTGCAGGTCGCGACCGTGCAGAACAGCAAGAGCGCGAACTACGGCCTGAACGCCAACAACTACGGCTCGGCTGCCTCGACGGACAACCCGTTCCCGGGTCACAGCCAGACGGGCGTGTACGCTGGCATCCAGCACTCGTTCTAAGCAACGAGGCTGATCGAAGAATCGTTGTATAAGGTTTTCACGTTGCTGCGAGAGGCGCGTATCGGTGCGGTGCCCGAAAGGGTATCGCACCGTTTTTTATTTTCCTTCGATGACTCGCGCCATCGCCTTAACGAAATTCATCACTCTGCCGAACAAAGGCACACTAACCGCGCGTTGCCAGCGTAGTTGTCTTTCACTTCACAATTCCCCGTCCACCGAAAGTCGTTTCGATCGCGCCGTCCGCAACGGATCGTGCGATTTCGTCTCGCGCGTTCGGCGTTTTAAGAACTTTTTCTAAGGGGTTGGTGAGGAAATGATGAAGAAAGTATTGCTCGCGACGGCAGCGCTCATGGCATTTAGCGCGGCAGCGCAGGCTCAGAGCAGCGTGACCTTGTACGGCCGTCTGGACGCCGGTCTCGAATACATGAACGGCGTGCCGGACGCAAACGGCGGGCAGCACGCATCGTTTCCGCGCGGAAAGCGGCGACTGGGGCACGAGCCTGTGGGGTCTCAAGGGCGCGGAGGATCTGGGTGGCGGCACACGAGCGGTGTTCCAGCTCGAAGGCAGCTTCAACACGATGAACGGTCAAGGCCCGGCCAATAACGACCTCTTCAACCGCTAGGCGACGGTCGGCATGTCCAATGCCAACTACGGTACGTTGCTGCTCGGCCCCGAACTCTTCATCTCGAACGGCGTGTGGGATTTCGATCCGTTCGGTCAGTCGAACTGGTCGTCGGCATCGCTGGTGCGGGGTCGTAACTGGCCGCAATCGAGCAACAACATTTTGTATCAGTCGCCGAAGGTCGCGAGCTTCGACTTCTACGGCCAGTACGCGTTGTCGAACGCGACAAACTGGAACGGCAACGGCACGACCAATCAAGGCCGTGAAGCTGGCGCACAAGTCACGTATTCATCGCCGTACTTCCAGGTTCGCGGCCTTTATGACGAAATCCGCAATCCGAACAACGGCTCGCTCGGCGGTGCGTATGTGCCGGTGGGCCAAGCCAACGGCAACGGGGCGTACGCCTACTCGCGCGAATACACGGCGATGTTCAACGTGTTCCTCGGCCAGTTCAAGGTTTTCAGGGCGGCTATCAGGCCATCCGCACGTCGGGTATGAACTTCGTGCTGCCCGGCCAGCCGACCACACTCGATCACGAATGGGGCGGCGTGACGTGGCAAGCCACCCCGGCGGCTGCGCTGATCGGCGCGGTCTATCACGTGAACGGCAACAACGGTTCGGGCAATGCGACGCTGTACACGATCGGCGGTTCGTACAATCTGTCCAAGCGCACGCTGGTCGATATGCAGATCGCCATGACGAAGAACAGCAAGGCGGCGAATTACGGCCTGAACGCCAATAACTACGGTTCGGGCGCGGCAACGGACAACCCGTTGCCGGGCAATAGCCAGAAGGGTATCTACGCAGGCATTCAGCACTCGTTCTAAGCGCATCGCGTTCGCGCCTGGC
>LFMX01000074.1 GCA_001184405.1 Candidatus Burkholderia humilis | reverse complement strand
GACGGGCATGGATGGGTAGCGATCCGCGCAACCGATACTGGGGCGTGGACGAAAGATTCTGACTTAACGAAGCCGGTGGCCTGGGCGATCGGGCTTTGACTACGTGATCGTCGTCGACACTCAAGTACATGGTTACCTCCGGGGCCATCAGCTCCTGTCATCGTCGGTCAACCTTCCCAAGGGCGATCAGTCCGTGATTGACAGGCTGTCGGATGTCGCTGGCCCACTGCGCCCCAATGAGAGGTTCAAGCCATATCTGTCAGGCTACCCGCTACCGAGCGGAGATCGCTACATCCTTGCACGGACTTGGCAGGACCTGACGGTAGCGCGCGCTGGCTGCGTCCGGACGCTTAGCCTCGTCATCCCGGCCTTGGAGTGGGCCAGGGCGACTAGTCTTGCTCCGTTCCTCGATTTGCTCGACCCTTCTGCTTTCCCGCAAACTGGGGGGCCGCATCCCGAAAGGTGTCGTTCTTGCAGAAAATCCGGCCGATTGCGCCGGTCCAGGATTTTCGGGGGAGCGAGTTATTCGAGGCGCTCTTTCTGGAGGAAACAAAGCCAGTCGTGGTATTTGGCGCACCGGAGCCCGAGCTCATCGTAACGAGGCTCATCACCGTAGTATGGGCCGACTTCCGGCGGCACTTCGCTTTCTCGACATTCGTTCGCTCTCCCCGTCGGATTGAGGGGCGACAGTTTGACCTTGTGTTTGCGTCGAAGGATGCCCGTTCGAAGTTCGCTGATTGGCCTGGGCGCCGAATCGACGGGTCTGCGGACAGCGTCGCACGGCATCGGTGGACAGGCGACGTTGTGGAGCGTGTCTTCGTGGCACCTCTGCCACGTTTGCTGTCAGACCGCGATGTTAAGTGGGCCGGTTCCAACGACGGGAAGAACTCGACCCTGCTGCGAATGTCGCTCCTGTGGAACGAACTGGTTGGCAAAGTCCGCACGACGCCGACGGCCGCCCTCGGCCTGCTCGACATCGCCAATTCCCGCGGGATCTCGAATTCGGACACGCTGGAGGTCCTCGATGGCGCGATCGCGATCGCGTTGCGGACGGCGATCGCTGGCATCTCCCCGGACCAGGCATGGGAGTTCGTCACGACGTTAGCCCGCAAGATGCGCGGGCACGACCTTCACGATGGACAACTGGCGCTTCATGATGCGGCCGAGCGTCTTTCAATTTCTTCGCCACAGGGTGCCATCGCGTTCCTCTCGCAGTCCGTCGCCGAGGAAATCCGGTCGAATCTTATTCCGGCCATCGCGCGAGCGGCATGGCGCGCGCAACGGACGCAGCGATGTCTAGCGCATTGCTGTCAGCCCCTCCGGATGTGCTCGGCCGCATCTTGGCTGTGAGCGACGATGTGGCGCGGCGGACGATCAGCGTCTGCTGGGTCGCGTGGAAGCAATCGTAATGGATCTCCAGCCGCATCTGTTCGTCGAGGTTCGAGAGAGGTTCCTGCCACTGCTGGTCGAGGAGCGACAGCTATCGCTCGCAGCCTCCTTAATCGGGACTCTTGAAGTTGACGATCTGATGGCCGAGGTCAGCCATCTGGACATAGCGACAGGTCTAGCCGTACCGGGTTTAGTCGATCTTATCGTCGGTCGGGCACACGAGCTGAACGGCATTGGGCTGTTGCGCGAGCTGTTACTAGAGCTGCCGCGGCACGATAGCCGCGATCGAACACTGTTCGCAACGCTGACGGCGTCGCCCGTCGATGTGTCGTGGCTGCTTGGCGAGAGCCGCGTTCCTGATGATCTCGTACGTGTGTGGTTGGTTGCGATGCTGATGTCGGCCTCGCTGTCGGATTTCGCTGCGATTTTCTCCGATGTCGACTTGTGTGGTCGAGTGATCGCCACGCTGCCGGCCAACGCAATCGACGTAAGACACCGGATGTTCTCCGATGGCGGTTTGTCTCTCGACGTCTATCTGGATCTGCTTCTCGATCTACTTCCCGCGCTTGATCTAGGTGAGGCGCGAGATTTTTCCAGTGACGCTCTTTGGCGGTGCCTTCCCACCCATTTTGAGCACGACGAGACGCAGACGATCATCCGTTTGCTCGGAGCAATGGGCGATGGTCTTGATGGCGCATGGGCGCTTCGTCGCGGTCTTGAAAGCGGCGTTCCGCCGACCGTAGCAAGCCGCAACCTGATCGCGTTTAACCTCGCTCCGACGGGTGCGCGAGGACGGATCTTGGCGGCCGTGGACGATCTGGCCCACGCATTGGATGGGCGTCATGTGATAGACGTTGACAACTCTGCGATCAATGCGGCCGCAAACCTGCTGGCGGATGCGAACGATTACGCGTGGTCTGCGGCGCTGGCCGCGTCGGGACGGCTCCTGCCGATCTTCATGCGTTCGCAGCAGGCACCTGTGTCGGCGCTCGTTGCTGTGGCGTTCCCTACAGTGTACCGAGAGTACGCTAAGGCAAACGACATTCCTGACCTCCTGAAGTTCGTGCCGTTCATGGATTGGGACAGATGCAGGTCTGCTCGTCACGAGCTAGTATCCGCTTTTCTTGGATCGGCCGTCTGGGCACCAGGGGACCTTGCGCTTACGTCGTGCCGCTGCTGAGACGCCGACAAGATATTCAAAAAGGGGTCGAATAGCTTCGGCGGAGATGCCTACATCACCCGGGTTTTGAGCGATCTCGGTCATCTGCAGGCGGAGTGCAGAAACGCAGTTGAGACGATCATCTCCGATATGAGGTCGGCACGGTAGCCTCTTCTGCTTTGCATTCCTACCCTTCTCCCATTTGAGAAAGGCGTTTCGAAGCGTTCTCTCCGCTTCACGGCTGCGTCCCTGTAGCAGCATGCGCAGTTTCGCCCGCATTTCCTCAACCGGCAACTCACGGTTTCAAGAAGTGCTTCAGCCCACTCGTTGCCTCCTGGACCGCTCCTTGTGCTTCCGGCCGGAGCGAGAGTTAGCCGGGTCGAATTTGCACCGATAAGTCGAACGTGCCCTTGCAAGGCACACATAATAGTGCCATCGAACGGCACGTCAGCTTCGTTACAGACCTGTACCATTTCAGGAGTCTTCGGCATAGTTTGATTCATGTTCAACTCCTCGATGCGCGCTGATCCGCATCACGGTCGGGCAATCCAATAATTGGATGGGCGAATCCACAGTTCGCGCAGGTTCTATCACGAATGGCCCTGTTGAAGTTTGATGTCCATTGGTCCGCAAAGTCGAGAAACTTTCTGAATCTCAGCGGTGCGATCTCGCAAGTTTGACGATTTAAAAAATCGCCACATTTTGGACAGGGGCAATCCACGTTCGCGTGAGCAGGCTTGCCTTCTGCACCACCTACGGCAAGTATCGCGTATTGCCCGCGAGAACTGAGGATGTCCAGCCATATTATAGCGTCCGAGTCGAATGACACCCAATAGCCGAAGAGATTCTCGATCGTAAATGACACACCCGAAGAAATCCGGTGCATTACGAGGGCACCGCTCACGTCCGAAATCACGATTACTCGATTGTCGCGGCGCTCAAGCAAGCGAAATTTCGCTCCTTCCACATTATTGGCGCCAGTCCAGATAGCGTATTGTCCCCGCTGGATCCAGCCCAAGGCGGTGTCATCGAGCATCCGAACGAACGACATGTCCGGAGACGGAATGGCCCCTTCAGCAGGGGCGACGAATCCGCGGCTCACCATTGCAACCTCGCGGCTCATTCCTCGGGTTTATCGACTGGCTGCATAGCAGAATAACCCAATGGATTGCAATGACCGCAATCGGGACAACGTTGGTTTTCTGGATTTGAATTGTACTCTCGTACGGCGGCGACTTTGGCCGCCCAGAATTTCCGGAAATCCTCACCACTTCTGAGCTCGTGCATAAAAAGCAAGGTCAGGCACTTTTCGCAATACCAGGCGAATCGATCGGTTTCTCTGCCCGTCGGCTTTCCCATCACAATTATCACTCTTCCAGGCTGTGTTTCATCGGGTGGAAGCGTTAAGGCGATTTCATCTTTATCGTTGATATGCCAATATCCGAATACGTGCTGCGCATGATGCAGCGTTCCAGCGCGGGTCACGTGAATCGAAAACGGATGCCTTGGCACTTCCAATATTCCGTTCGGACCGCTTTCGAAATTTTTACGTGTCTGAACCAAAGCAATCGGACTCGTTTTATTGGTTCCCAGGTCCGATATTGTTTGGTTTTCAACCGATCGGATACCAACGACATTGTCGCCTACATCCTTGAATCCCAAAAAAACTGTTTTATTACCTTGTCGTGAAGATAATTCCAATCATCCCAGATTTTTTCTATCGGTTCCTCAACGTAAAGATCTGAATAAAGCATAATCACATCTCCTGGACAGCGTCATTTATCAACAGTCGAAATTCGCGTCTCGTCCTCGACTATTGTCGAAGGGTCTGCGTTTCCGATGACTGGCTCCTGCTTCACGTCTGCGCCATTATCCTTCTCAAGCGGCCAAGTGGTTACATCTGTGCATCCGATGGTGCTCTATCGAGGTTAGGCTGAAAAAGCCTCAGCCGCACGTAATTCAGAGGCCTTCTTCAAGCGGCGAATCGTGAAGCGTGCGGTCGCCGATTCTGTTCTAAGGCCGGCCTTACGGTCTACCGGCCGCCGCCGAAAAAACAAATATGCACAAAAGTTATCGCATGTACCCGTGTAAAAGTTATCGCATGTACCCGTGTTCTCGATAGTATCGTTCTGCACCGGGGTGCAGGGGCGCCCCGACACCCTTCCACATCACTTCCGGATTAATCGGATAAGTCATTGCGGCAATGTCGGGAGGCAAATGGCGGTAACGGCCCTCTAGTTCGGCCCGCCCCTCAAACTATGATCGATGTCACAAGGTAGTCAAGGTCGTCATCCATGTCATTACGCACCAGGATTGCCCAGTTTGACCAATCTAGACATGCGACATCTACTGGTGTGCGCAGATAGCCTTCTGGCAGAACTGCAGGCCGCCACCTTTTCGACGAGCTCGCGCCATTGAGGAACGATAATCGCCTCGTTGATAACCGCATTCGCCTGGCCGCTTGTAACGAACGGCACACTAATTCTCGGATGATCATGCTCTAGCCACTTGCCGCCCCATGCTTCGACCTCGATGCCGTGTTCCTCTAGCACTCGATCGATGGCCCACATCATCACATTGTCCTGCGTCCGAAACCCACTAGCCAGCTTCAGAGGAAATTTCCGGTCCCGCAAGTCTTTGAATGAAGTGATCCCGGTGTCTTCGCGAATCGCAAAAACCAACCGATCGTTTTGGGGCAACCATCCCAAGCTTCGGATCGACGGCGCCGGTTCAACGTTAGCGAAGAAATTTGCTCCTGTGATCGCCCCCTCCGGCAGAACGTCGAAGGGAGTTGTGATGGTGAGGTCGACTTCTTTAGAAACGAGGGCTCGAATGTTGTTGGCATAACCCGTGCCCGTTTTGATCCAAAATTCTGACCCGGGCTCAGATGCCAACGCAGGTGCGCCATGATCCATCCTGCGATCGCATGGAAATTGGCGTTACCCCAATCCGCCATGATTTTGAAGTCAATCCGCGGGCTGGTGATCTTTCCTCGTGATTGCGTGTTTGTCGTCATATCTCAAATCCTCCACAGTTTGTCTTAGCACGTCTTTTGTGTACCCGATCGCACCGGCTAGCGGAGCCAACCCAATTGTCACCAGCACTTTATTGACAGTATATATTTCCTTTCAAACTGCACAACTGGGGTTTGCCTATGGGACCCGTCAACTAACAAGCGTGCGATAAAAGCAAAATGTGAGGGGTTGACAGTGGTCAGCGGCAAGCCCACCATTCGGACCGCGCTCGCCGCAAGTAGAACGCTAGGCGCTAAGCATCGGTTCGCAGTCTGCGCGGTTCGGACCTAAACAGAATCTGGAGGAAAAGTTGGTCACGAATCGAGCGAAGAATCTACGGACTGAACAGAAGGAGATGACGCGCGAACATATTTTGGTCGCCGCGACCAAACTCCTAGGTCAAAACGGTTATGCCGCCTTGCGAGTGGCCGCGGTAGCCAAGGAAGCCGGAGTCTCCCTCGGGGGCTTCCTTCACCATTTTCCGAGCAAAGAATCGCTAGTGGTCGCTGTACTGGAGCAACTTTCAGCCAAGGTCATGCACTTGGTCGAATTGGACGCTGCGCAAGATAAACATGAAGTAGATGATATCCTTCTTCTCATCGCGAAGAGCGCTCAGCGTTTCTATGGAAGCCCAGAGTTCTTAATTTATCTCGATATATTCCTCTCCGTTCGCCACCATACGCTTGTTGGTGATACTGCCATCGCGTTAACTACCTCTCAGCGCTCCGCCACCGAAGCGTTGTGGTTACCCACATGTGACGGCCCGTGGAATCGATAAGAAGGATGCAATTTTGCTCATACGTACGCTTTGGGGGCTCGCGCGAGGACTCGCAATATCCTCACGCCCAGATGCGAATGCCGAACAGCTTGCTATCATGACTTTAGTGACAGACGCGCTGAGGGCATCTCGTATGAGGACTGGTTACAGCGGTTCAAAAACGGGAAGACCACAATCTGTCGCCGCGCCTAAAGGCGAACAAATGCCTTCAGATCTGTAGGTAGTACACGGGGACGCTCCTCGCGTGCGCAGACAGGAAGCGTTGAAACGTAAGCATCCGGTGACAAGCTTCATACACGTCTTTTAAGACTCATTCGATTGCGCAAGCCGCTATCTTCGAGCGATTCGGGCGTGGGTTGCCACGCATTGCATCGGCGTTACCCAAGTTTTTCAATTTTCAACTGGCATCGGCGGCCCAAGGCTCAAGCATGCGAGACCCCTCCGTCAGCGTCTGAAGGCGTCACCTTCGGCAAACAACTCGTCAGTCTGCAAGACGTTAGCGGCATGCTCGCCGTCCACGCTTAACCATGTGCGCTCGCTGCGTCGCAACTGAAAAGTTTGGCGCGGCACAATGCAATGATGGTAAGGCGAACAGATGCGAGTGAGCCAAAGACGCGCTCTTCTACCCCGAGCGCGGTATTCGTTCCTATGCACCAGGTAAGCAAGGCTCCGGATGTAACTAGCTGCTTCGCATCAAGAGCCTCGAGACGCCCTACGCGCGGCTACTCCGGCGGCGAATCACCGAGCCAGCGTCGCGCGCCGGGACCGTTCCGCCCTACGCGATCGTCCGCATTGGCGAGCTTGCAATGCCTGAGCGAAAGACATCCGCAACCGATGCAGTGGTCCAAATCCATGTCAAGCCGCTCCAGCTCTTCGATCTTCAGCCGCACGCGGCGCTTCCATCCCGTCGACAGTCGCTGCCAATCCTTGTTTGTTGGCAGCGTATCCGCGGGCAGGCTTGCGAGCTGATTGGCGATTTCGTCCAGCGAATAGCCAATGCGTTGGGCAAACACGATGAACGCAATGCGCCTTAGCGACGAACGAGGATAGTAGCGCCGGCTTGAGCTCTGCCGGCGCGATGCAATCAATCCGCGCGCTTCGTAGAACCGCAGCGCCGATGCGACCACGCCGCTGCGCTGCACCACTTCGCTAATCGGCATCAGAGGGTCGGCGATGACCCTCGTGCGTGTAGAGACCATTCGGTCCTCCCAATTTCCTCTTTACTTGAAGTTCGCTTCAACTTTTAGACTTCACTCGGTCTACTATCTAGGCTCAGAAATAATGGTTTTAATCAATCGTGGGACATCCACGAGGCGACTGACTTCGCATCAACGCTGGAGAAACTGGCGAAGACTGCTCATCGCGAGCCTCGCCGTCATCTCACTAGCGGCGTGTCAGCGCACTCAGGAGCAGGCGCCGCCCACGCCCGAAGTCGGCTTCACCATCATCACGCCGCGCGCTGTGCGTCTCGCCGATGAATTCAATGGGCGTGTCGAGGCCGTCGACTCCGTGGAGCTTCGTCCGCGCGTTAGCGGGTATCTGCAAAGCGTCAGTTATCGCGAGGGCGAGGCCGTACAGAAGGGAGCGGTGCTGTTCATGATCGATCAGCGGCCATATCGCATCGCACTCGATCAGGCCGCCGCGCAATGGCAGCGCGCGCAGGCCGCATCGCAACTGGCGCAGCTGCAGCTCGAACGCGTGCGCAAGCTGATGCAGTCGCGCGCCACATCTCAGGAAGAACTCGACAACTCGGAAGGCAGCGCCGTGCAGGCGAAAGCATCGCTGCACGCCGCCGCGGCTGCCGTCGACGATGCAAAGCTTAATCTGTCCTTTACCGAGGTGCGCACCCCCATCGCGGGCCGCGCCGGACGAGCTGAACTGACCGTCGGCAATCTTGCGCGCGCCGATCAGACGCTGCTCACTACAGTCGTGTCGCAAGACCCCGTCTACATTTATTTTGATTGCGATGAACAAAGCTATCTGCGCTACCTCGCGCAGCGCGGCGACGCTACGAGGCGTGCAACTCCACCGACGCCGTGCATATCGCGCTCACGAACGAAATTGGTTTTCCGCATGAAGGGACGGTGGACTTTCTTAACAACCGGCTCGATCCCGCGACCGGTACGATTCGTGCGCGTGTGCGGGTCGGTAATTCGGCGCACACCTTCACGTGAGCGGTCATGACGCGAATGCCCTGCTGGTCGACGATAAAGCCGTGCTCACCGATCAGGATCGCCGCTATGTCTACGTCGTCGGCAAGGACGACCGCGCCGAGCGTCGCGATCTCAAGCTGGGCCGCGATATCGACGGGCAGCGCATCGTCGAAAGCGGACTCAGCGGCGGCGATCGCGTTATCGTCGAAGGCATGCAGCGCATCTACTATCCGGGAGCACCGATCAAACCGAAAAAGATTGCCGATGCACCGAAGCTTGCGCAATCGCAGAGAGCGCATGCGAAATGAACCTCTCCCGATTCTTTATCGACCGGCCAATTTTCGCCGTGGTGTTGTCGATCGTCATTTTCGCTTTGGGGCTCATCTCCATTCCGATGCTACCCGCCGGCGAATATCCTGAAGTGGTGCCGCCGAGCGTGGTAGTGCGCGCGACCTATCCTGGCGCGAACCCGAAAGAAATCGCCGAATCGGTCGCCGAGCCCCTAGAGGAAGCGGTCAACGGCGTCGAAGGCATCATGTACATGAAGTCCGTCGCGGGTTCCGATGGTAGCCTGCAACTCGTGGTCACGTTCCTGCCGAGCGTCAATCCCGACACCGCCGCCGTGCGCGTGCAGAACCAGGTAAGTCAGGCACTCACGCGTCTGCCCGAGGAGGTGCGCCAGTATGGCGTGACGACGCAGAAGCAATCGCCGACGCCGCTCATGTACGTGAGCCTATTTTCGCCTGACAACAGCCGCGACTCGCTTTATCTGCGCAACTACTTGACGCTTCATTTGAAAGACGAGCTGTCGCGCATTCCCGGCATCGGCGACGTCGGTCTCTATGGTTCCGGCGATTACGCGATGCGGATCTGGCTCGACCCGAACCGCCTCGCGTCGCGTGCCCTGTCAACCAGTGATGTGATCGGCGCGATCCGCGAGCAGAATGTGCAGGTCTCAGCGGGACAACTGGGCTCGGAACCGTCGCCGCAAAAGAACGACTTTCTAGTGCCAATCAACGTGCGCGGTCGACTCCGCACGGTGCAGAAGTTCGCCGATATCGTACTCAAGAACGGCAACGACGGTCAGGTCGTAAAGCTTGGCGATGTGGCGCGCATCGAACTCGGTGCCGGCGATTACACGCTACACGCGCGGCTCGACGACAAGAATCAGGCGACGGTCGGGATCTTTCTGTCACCGGGCGCGAATGCACTCGCCGTGGCAAAAGCGGTCTACGCGAAACTCGACGACCTCTCTAAGCGCTTCCCGCCCGGCGTCACCTACAAGCCGGTGTGGGACCCGACCGTGTTCGTGCGCGAATCGATCAGCGCCGTGCAGCACACGCTGATCGAAGCCGTGGTACTCGTCGTGTTCGTCGTGATCCTGTTCCTGCAGACATGGCGCGCGTCGATCATTCCGCTGGTGGCCGTGCCGGTGTCGGTGATTGGCACCTTCGCATGGCTCCTGCTGCTCGGCTATTCGATCAACACGCTGACGCTGTTCGGCCTCGTGCTCGCGATCGGCATCGTGGTAGACGATGCCGATCGTCGTTGTCGAGAACGTCGAGCGCAACATTGAACAAGGTTTGTCGCCACGCGACGCCGCCTATCAAGCGATGCGCGAAGTGTCCGGGCCGATCGTCGCCATCGCGCTAGTGCTGTGCGCGGCGTTCGTGCCGATGGCGTTTTTGTCTGGCGTGACGGGGCAATTCTATAAGCAGTTCGCGGTGACCATTGCGATTTCAACCGTGATTTCCGCAGTCAATTCGCTTACCCTATCGCCCGCACTGGCCGCGAAGCTTCTGAAACCGCACGGCGCGCCGCCTGATGCGCTGAGCCGCTTCATCGACAGGATGCTCGGCTGGGTGTTTCGTCCGTTCAACCGCTTCTTCGAGCGCAGTTCGACGCGCTATCACAGCACGGTGCAGCGCGCGCTCGGGCGGTGCTCCGTGGCGTTCGTCGTCTATGTGCTGCTGCTCGCAGGCACGGCATGGCTATTCAACGCGGTTCCAGGCGGCTTCATTCCGGTGCAGGACAAGCTCTACCTATTCGCGGGCGCAAAGCTCCCTGAAGGCGCCTCGCTCGCGAGAACGGATGCTGTGACGCGGCAGATGATCGATATCGCGCATGGCGTCGAAGATATCGATTCGGTGCCGGCGTATTCGGATCTAAACGCGCTGCAAGTGGTAAACACGCCGAACATCACGAATTCGTACGTAATTCTGAAGCCCTTCGACGAGCGGCATCGCAGCGCTGCGCAGATCAATGCAGAACTGAACCGCCGTTTCGCATCGGTCAAGGACGGCTACGCGTATGCGCTCATGCCGCGCCACCCATCCAGGGTCTTGGAAACGGCTCGGGCTCGCTCTATCTGGAAGATCGCGCGGGTCTTGGCTACGGCGCGCTGCAACACGCACTCGATGCGTTTCAAGCGGCGGTGGCGAAGACGCCGGGCATGACCTATCCGGTGAGTTCGTATCAGGCCAACATCCCGCAACTCGAAGCGAACGTCGATCGCGTCAAGGCGAAGGCGCAGGGCGTCGCGCTGACTGATCTCTTCGATACGCTACAAACCTATCTTGGCTCTGTCTACGTGAACGATTTCAATCTCTTCGGGCGTGTGTATCGCGTTATGGCGCAGGCGGACGCCGCGCATCGGCAATCTGCGCACGCGCAACGCCGGCGGCGACATGGTGCCGATCGGCTCGATGGTGACCCTCACCCCGACTTACGGCCCCGATCCGGTGGTGCGCTACAACGGCTATCCGGCCGCCGATCTGATCGGCGAAGCGGACCCGCGCGTACTGTCGTCGGCGCAGACCATCGCGACGCTCGAACGCATCGCGCATAACGTGCTGCCGCCCGGCATCACGCTCGAATGGTCGGACCTCAGCTATCAGCAGGTCACGCAGAGCAACGCAGCATTTGTTGTGTTTCCGCTCGCGGTGATGCTGGTGTTTCTCGTGCTCGCCTCGCTCTATGAAAGCTGGACCCTGCCGCTCGCAGTGATTCTGATTGTGCCGGTGTGCATCTGCGCGGCGCTCTTCGGCGTGTGGCTCGCGGGTGGCGACAACAACGTGTTCGTGCAGGTCGGACTCGTCGTACTGATGGGCCTCGCCTGCAAGAACGCGATTCTAATTGTCGAGTTCGCACGCGAACTGGAGATTCAGGGCAAAGGCATCGTCGAAGCGGCGCTCGAAGCCTGCCGGTTGCGACTGCGCCCGATCGTGATGACGTCGGTGGCGTTCATCGCCGGATCGGTGCCCTTGCTGGTGGGCAGCGGCGCGGGCAGCGAAGTACGAGCCGCGACCGGCATCATCGTGTTCGCGGGCATGCTTGGCGTGACCATCTTCGGCCTGTTCCTGACGCCGGTGTTCTATGCCGCGATCCGCAAGCTGGCAAAGGACAAGCCCACGAGCTGGAGCGAACATCAGGGCGCGCTCGAAGGAGAACAGCAATGAAGCGGCGCATCAGCCTTCTTGCCGTGACACTCGCGATGAGCGCATGCGTCGTCGGCCCGGACTTCAGACAGCCCGCCTCGACCGATCTTCCCGAGCGCTTCGCGCGTGCTTCCGCTGCCCGCGCCGGACATGTCGACGGCATCGACAGCGCCGACGCCACGTTCTGGCGTGGCTTCGGTGATCCGCTGCTGAGCCGCATGATCGGTGATGCGCTAGACGCCAATCAGGACGTGCGGCTCGCGGTGTCGCGCTACGACGCCTCGAATGCACTGCTCGCGCAGGCGAAGTTCGACCGTTATCCGACCGTCACGGCTAACGGCGAGATCGGCCATCAACTGCTCAGTCGCAATCAGGCGTTCGGCGCGCCGCGCGATGCACGTGACACCCCTATCTCGAGCGAGCAGTTCAACGCGACCTGGGAACTCGACCTGTTTGGCCGCGTCCGCCGAAGCGTTGAGGCAAGCCACGCGGACACCACGGCGAGCGCAGCGGATATCCGCGCGATGCGCATCGCGATCGTAGCGAATGTTGCGAACGCGTACGTCGACCTGCGCGGCTCACAAACGCGTCTGCACATCGCGCGCGACAATGCTGACAATCAGCGCCAAACGCTGGCGCTGATCGAAGACCGCCTCGCGGCGGGACGCGGTTCCGATCTCGACGCTGCGCGCGCCCGCGCGCAGTTCGAATCGACGACTTCGCGCATTGCTTTGTACGAAGCGTCAATTGGCGTCGACGAACATCGGCTGGCCGTGCCTGACTGGACGCGCACCTGAAGCGCTGATCGCCGAGCTCGACGGACCCGCGCCGCTGCCCGTGCTTGCCGTGGATCTCGATCCCGGCACGCCCGGTGATCTGCTCAGACGCCGGCCCGACGTTGCCGCCGCCGAAGCGCGCCTGCATGCAGCGACCGCCCGCGTAGGCATCGCGACCGTCGATCTGTACCCGCGTTTCACGCTGTCGGACCTGCTCGGCAGCATGTCGGCAAGTTATGGCGTGTTTCGCTCGGGCAGCGAGACCAATCTGATCGCGCTCGGCATCGACTGGTCGTTTCTGCATGTGGGACGCGTGCGGGCGCGCATCGCAGCGAGCAATGCCGATGCCGCCGGTCAGCTTGCGCAGTATCGGCAAACGGTGCTGCTCGCGCTGGAGGACACCGAAAACGCCTTGCTGCACGTATCGCGCACGCGTGACGAAAGCGCGCATCTGGATCGCGCGGCGGATCAAAGCGCGCAAGCAGCGCGCCTGGCGCAAGCGCGTTTCAAAGCAGGCGCAGTAGACTACTACGAAGTACTTGATGCGCAGCGCACGCTGTTACAGGCGCAGGACGCCGCTGAGGATGCGCGAATGCGCCGCGCGACAGCAAGCGTCAGCCTGTTCCAAGGCGCTGGCTGGCGGATGGCCAAGGGCTGCGCCAGAAACGCTCGGGGTACGGGACTAGACAACGTGGGGAACGAGTGGAGACTCTGTTTCGTTAAATTAGCGCTTCAAGCCGTAAGCGAGATCAGTGGTCAAGCGGCTATTGAAGTTTTTTTTCCTTGGTTGTCGTACCTGAGTCAGGATTTTTAAGGTTTGCGCCCAACGAGCGGCCTTTCCGCCGGCTCAGCTCCTTCAACTTGTGATACCCCTTCATTTCAGATCGTCTTCGACAGGCAAACTGAAACGCATTTTGTGCCGCAAGGTCCCGGTATGATAGTGTTCAACGAAACGACATTATTGAGCAATGCTCCCATGTTCGAGATGGAGAATCGGTAAATGAATGTCCCGATAAGGACGTTGGAAAGGCTCATGCTGTTTGCAGGCGGATTGAGCCTCGCAGGTGCGGCGTGGGCGGTCAGCGATTCGCCGCAACAACTCGGCAAGCGACAGGCAATCGCCTACTATGCCAGTATCCGGGCATGGCTAACCCATGATGACCTGACATGCCCATACAAGCAGGCACAGGTCTCCGGCACGATCACGGGTGGATCGGCTCCTGCCGGCGGATCGCAGACCATAACCTTGCAGTTCGACAAGGGCGGCGTCGTAACGATCCTCAAAACCTGGAGCCGATTGTCCGGGGCAAAGCCGACTTCGTCTGTCGAGGTTGCATGCTCTTATACACAATGCTTTCCTGTCGTAGCCGCGACAACGGTGATCGCGGCTAGGCCTCCGTGCTGCAAAAGAGCCGCATGGCGGTTCCGGTCAATGCGTTGGCGCCACACGCCTCCAACCGTCCAAGGCGCATGGGGTGCTTGTTGCGTTTCTATTCACCCGGACCCAAGTTTCGACATCAGTTCTTCCAGCCGCACATCGTGCTAGGCTTGCAATGCAGCGCGAACACCCAGTGGGATGGCGTAGATCTGCATATCTGAGGTTTGACGGTAGTGGCGATTCGTATCAGACGGTAAAGGGTTGGCTTCTCGATCTTATTGAAACGAGCTGACACGATACGATTGCAGCGGCGGATCCACACGAACAGTCATGGTCTTTCCAAGACAGAACCGCCGTCAAACGAATGTAGATTCCACCGCAATGCTCTTCGAACAGCACAAACAGAGGTGTTAATTGAAATTTGAATGGGACATCGCGCGAAAGCTGTTGCAAAAAATCGAAGACTCTGATTGGAGCCGGAGATACTGCACTATCATCTATGACTAATGTGTCAGCGAGGACTGATCGAGGCAACCGAAATGTTTGCGCTGGGAGATCGATACCCGACCTATTTGGTCCGATCCATGACTTTGGATGGTCACGAGTTCCTTGAGTTAGTCCACAACGAAACAATGTGGAAGAAGGTCAAAACGACTGTCTCAGAGAAAGGTCTAAGTCTGACTTTCGACGCGATCAAGGCAGCGGAACTGTGGCTCATACATCGGTCTTTCTTCAGTTGAGCGCCATCACTAGAAACTGGGAGAATAGGCCTCGATAGGTGCTCAATGTTTAGGTACATAGCCTTGCCTTCGCTTTCAACGATGACACTCATCTTCCGATGGAAGACCGTGCAGATGCGCCTTCATCGAGCCCGGCTTCGAATTCAAAACAACATGTCGCCGATCAGCCTAATGTGAAACAAACGCCGCGATGCTCATTGCCAGCAGGCGACGTTCGTTGCCCTACCCTCTACGGCATTGCTTGGTTCACTTCAATGCCATTTAGAAAGATTGCCGTTGCTTGTTGGCGGATGCAAGATGGCCGCGTTCCCACCCTCCGCGGCCATCCTAATTAGCTCCGCAAGTGAATAAAAAAGTTTTCGGTTTCGCTCATTAAAAGTTCACTGTTCCGGCGAAAACCAGATCGTTGTCGTCCGATGAGGTTCCCACCAACACTTGATACGTTCCACTCGGCGTTCTCCATTTTGAAGAAGCTTTGTCCCAGATGTCGAACGGGTGATTGGACGCGTCTGGATCAATAACAATGCTCACGGTCTTCTTTTCGCCAGGATTCAACCATACCTTCTGAAATCCTACGAGTCGTTTGGGCGGTTCGTCGATGCCACCTGGCATTCTCACGTAAATCTGCGGGACCTCTGCACCATATGCTTTCCCAGTGTTCTGAGCAGAAAGCTGAATAGTGATAGGAGACCTGTGGTTCGCGGATCCTTGTGAAACATTGAGGTCCGCGACCTTGAACAAGGTATATGACAAACCGAACCCAAAGTGGAATGTTGGTTTAACATTGTTCTGGTCGTACCACCGGTAGCCCATGAACAGACCTTCCGAGTACACAACAGTCGGCTCGCCATCCACCTGAACGCCCGGAAACTGATTGGGCGCGCTTGCTGGCCAAGCGTCATTCTGTGAGGGAAAAGTGACGGGCAATTTTCCCGATGGGTTCGCCAACCCAAATATCAAGTCACCGAGAATGTTGCCACTTTCACCGCCAGGAAACCAGGCCTCTAATACTGCGCCGGCCGAGTTGAGCCAACTATCTACCACCGCAGATGAGTTGTCGTTCAAAACCACGATGGTCTTCGGGTTAGCCGCCGCAACTTCGCGGATCAGTTCGTCTTGGTTATAGCTTGGACTGATCGAGGTGCGATCGCTACCTTCAGATGACGTCGTCCCGGTAATTACGATCGCAATATCCGCTGCTTTCGCCGCTTGAACGCCGGCGGCAAAGTCGGCCGGAGTAGTGCCCGTCACATTGACTTGGTTGACAGTCACATTCGCACCAATCTTGGCCAGCGTGTTACGGGGATACCTTGTGCAGGCGGTACTTTGACCAACGGGTTGACTTTGGAGCTACCGCCCCCTGAATAAGCCAAATCAATCAACGGAGAGCGACCAATCAAGGCGATAGACCTGATCGACTTTGCATTGATTGGAAGTAAAGGCGTCGCACCGCTATTTTTTAGCAAAACGGCCCCTTGTTCACCAACCTGCCTCGCCATCGCGGCTCCTGCGTCGACGTCAATCGGTGAAGTTTGAAGAGGATGATCAAACACGCCAAACGTGAACATTTGGGTATAACGGCACGTCAAAGCAGCGTCGATATCCTTCTCGGTAAGCGTGCCTGCTGTCAACGCAGCCTGAAGCTTAGTGGCACTCCACTGCCCGGGCGTGTTCATCGTAAGATCCATCCCGGCCTTCATGGTGTCTACGGTCGTATAGTTAGCACCAAAATCGGACTGGACGAACCCTCCAAAGCCCCACTCGCTACGAAGTACCCCCGATAGCAAAGGTTGGTTTCCGCACATCGAATGTCCGTTCACCCAGTTATAGGAGCACATCATTGACGCGACTTTGCCGTCCTTGACGCTCATTTCAAACGGCAACAGATACAGCTCGCGCAACACGCGGTCATCGATGACTTCTCTGATTGTGGTCCTATGAGTCTCCTGCTCGTTCGCGACGAAATGCTTGGCCATCGCAATGATATTCTTTCGCTGTATCCCTTTGATTTCCGCGACTGCAATAGTGCCGGCAAGAAACGGGTCTTCCCCGAGATACTCGAAGTTTCTGCCCCCCTCCGGATTGCGCGCTAGATTCATCCCTGGCCCTTCAATCTCTTGATAGCCAAGATTGTTTGCTTTAGTTGCCATCACTGTGCCCGCGCCATTAGCCACAGTCGGATCGAACGATGCGGCCAAACCAATAGACGACGGGAAGGCCGTTGCCTTGTCAGAACAGTCGTTTCCACCTATCCCCACTGGCCCGTTTGTGATGCGGAACAACGGAATCTCTAACGCGGCAATTCCAGCCACATGCCTCACCCCTCTCGCGCAAAATGGCGTGTCATCGATATTCCCGCTAAGTTGCTGGATTTTTTGAGCGAGCGACATTGCTTTAACGAGCAGCGACGCGCGATCCGCTGAAGTCAAACATGTGTTCATCCACGGGTGACTAGGATTGTTCGAAGATTGACACGTTTGTCCGTTCGAACCTCCAGAGGAACTTCCTGCTGTCCCGCTGGCACCGCCAACAGGATTGGCGGTGCCCCCAGTTCCGGTTGAACCTGTCCCGCTACTACCACCAGCGCTGCCCTGACTTCCTCCGTTGGGATTCGAGCCCGAGCCTCCTGGGCCACTGGCACTCTCTGGGCTACTCGCAGTCCCTCCAGGTGCACTTGCGGAGCCTCCGCTCGAAGGGTTCGAACCTTGCGCCGCGTTGAGGTGGCCATCAGAACCATTACCACCGCATGCACTGATGAGACACGACATTGCGAGGAAGGATGCAATTAACCCGCGATTCATATAGTCTCCTAATATTAATTCTTTTCTAAGCGTGTCATTAGAACAACGCAAAGTAACTCAATAGGTCATGTGACCAGTCAATACCGTTCCCCTGTCTCGGTGAATGCTCTTGGGTTGAATATCTAGCAACATCACTTAGTATCCCTAAATATAAAGGGGTACCAAAATACCGAACAGCATCATTTCCGCAACGCTGAATCGATGAAATGTTGGCAACAAGGTCACGCTATAGCGTGACCCTCACCCCCGCCGAAAATTCCACTTCGTCATTTCTCTACCATATTGATACGAGATTTGCTCCTCGCTTAGACCAAAGAGATCGGTCAACTGAAATCTTGCTTTTCGTTGAAAAATGAGAGACACGAGCGTTCTCGAGCGTCGTAATCGAACCTTGGACTGCATTTGAATGTTTTTTTCGCTTTGGGCATTTCGGGTCTACCCGACTAATCGCCCGTTTTGCGAATATTGCAGTCGTTTTACGCATCGATTTTCGCGGCCATCTGTAAAGCGCCCTTAGCGCCACAGATTAGCGGCGCTAAGACCGTTGCGCACGACACCTTCATCGCACGTCTTCACGCGCATCGCATCCAAGAACATGACTGAAACGTCGGCTTAAGCGGACGGCTTTGCCACGCGGCCAATTCCTGCGTCGCCGCATCGGTCACGAAATTAAGAAATTGGGCGACACCTGCGTGCCATATCGCTCGGTTGAAAATAACTGGGTTTCGCGTTTGGCCATCTCACGCGTATACATCACGGTAGCCTTGTCATCGAGAAACCAGTGAAGCGGCGTGGGTGCTTGGGGATGAGAATCGTCGTGAAGTTGCCGTTGTGATCGCGCAGAATGTCGATCCGCAACGGTCCCTCGTCGGCGAGCACGGTCTTGCCGCTCTTGCCGTTGCGCTGGTTGCTTGACTCCGGCGGGCTCTCGCCACAGTTTGGTTAGCCCAAATGGTGGCCCTGCCCAATTGGCACCCAACGCGCTCTATGCGCGCCTTTTTAGGGTCATCGGGGCGGCCTGAACGGCGTCAGCCGTCATCTGACCTTTAACGAACCGATCGATCAGCTCTTCGGGAATCTTCTGCAGATTCGGCGTGTAAGGTGTCGCTTCGGTTTGCGTGGCATATATACTCTTTTTGGTGCATCTTATGCCTCGAACACGACATTTATGACAGGCGCTCGAATGTTGAAACGAGACCAATGGAAATCGGACGGCAGTCAAACTATTGCTCAGCTAGATTGAATATCGATGTCATCTCCACCCATTTCTTTCCTGCTGGAGTTCAAGGCGTCGGACGTTGAAACTTCCACATGAGCGCTTCCCAACGCCTTATCGCTTCATTGCTGGCCGCCGCTTGATCAATCTTTTTGGCATCAAAAACGGTGTCGTCCGTTTCCAGAACCATCGCAAGTCGCGTCCCGAGTTTAAAGATCTGCATGTCGATGACGCCATGCTTGCGGATGTGAGCCAGGACTTCAGGCCACACATCTCGATGATATCGTTCATACATAAGAATGAGTTCGGGGTCGTCGACCAGGTCGAGTGCAAGGCAATGTCGCATATACAAGCTCTCATAAGTCCGTGTGATTGCTTGGAAGTCTATCGAAGCGGCGCTGCAAGCTAATTATTCTGGGTAGGTGAAAGTCATGTACCGAAGGTGCACAACGTCCCTGCCCTTTGCAAGCGCAGGCCGAGAAAGGTCAAGCGCTCGCGTGCGCGTCGAGGCGAGCATATCGAGCGCCGCCATAAGCAAGTCCCTCTCGAGAGAAGTCAAACGAAGTTCCTGTTCTCTTTCTTCGCGCGAAGTTGAACGCATATCGCACATGAAAAGTGATGGCATTTAGTCGATGCAGCGTGCAACGCAAAGCAGCGCAAGAGCTACCCTGTGGTCACGCAATCGGCTTCAGATCGCACTCAACTAGCACTAATTGCTCATTTCGGTCTAGACAACGTGTTACGCCAGAGCTTGCGTGGCAATATTAAGCATGTCATTTTTCTGCCCTTTTCTCGGCAAGCCTGCCGAGCCCAAGATTGAGAGGAACGCGAGTTGCTTGAAAAAACGAAGGTCGCTAGTAACATAAACATGTTGTGACTGTACGGAATCTCCATGCCTGCGCGACCCTCAACTGTGCTGATGAGCGTCGAATGGCTGAATCATTGAGCTTCTTCCGGAGTGGGTGTGTCGGGTGACACTAGGCCTTCAGCGTGCAACGTGCTCCAAAAGTGCGCTGGTATCGTCGTTTCGAGCCACGCAATACTTTGAGTTAGCTGTTGGACACTACGCACCCCAACTACGCACGAAACAACAGATGGATGGGCAAATACGAACTGAAGCCCTGCTGCAGGAAACGATACATCGAAACGCTGACAAACATCCGCAAGCGCTCTCACTTTCGCGACCACCTCTGCAGGCGCATCGCAATAATTGAATTTTCCGTTTCCGGCCAAAACACCAGAATTGAAGACTCCACCAATCACAATCCGAGTTTGAGTTTGCGCGCAAACATCCAACAGCGGTGCCAACGCTTCCTGTTCAAGCAAGGTATATCGACCCGCCTTCTCGATATAGGCTAATGCGCTGTGGGGTGCCCGCACGAATCGTGCCTTTGCTGCCGCCTCATCGCGCGCCACGATCAATACAATGTCCCGCATGCCCGAGACCGTCGCCTATATGCACAAACTTGGGTACGAACCAGGCGTCAGCACGCCGCGATCGGTCAAAGACTATGTTTCTCAAGATACGAAGAAATGGTCCGACTTCCGCTCAGCGACGCACTTTGAACTTCGCATTGGACAACCAAATTAAGTTTCATTGAGTGAAACCTATATTGATCAGTGAGCCTGATGTTACGATGCATCAGCCGAACGCGTCGAGGTCACGAGGCCGGATAGCGCGTCACACCATTCCACATATCACCAAACCAACATGCGAGGCAACAATGAATATCGGATACATAGGGTTAGGGGCGCTTGGCGGCCAGCTTGCCCGGCGATTTCTGCAGGATCACCAGTTGACCGTGTGGGACATCAATGCGACGGCGACGAGGGAATTAGCTGAACTTGGCGCGCGCGGGGCGCCCACCGCCACCGAGTTGGCGACGCGATCCGATGTGATCTTTCTCTGCCTGCCGCGCAGCGCAGACGTGAAACACGTCGTATTCGGCCCCGATGGCCTAGCTGCGGGATTGACTCCCGGAAAGCTCGTAATAGACCAGACTAGCGGGATGCCCGAGGAGACTCGCGAGACTGCCGCGGCGCTGTCATACTCTGGCGTGCTGATGATGGATGCGGCGGTATCGGCAAGTCCTCAGATCGTCCCCACGGGAACTGCAACCCTCATGGTGTCCGCCCGATGAGTTTCTTGAGCGTGCAGACTGCGCACTGCGAGCGATTACGAACAAGATTCTCCGTTGCGGATCTCGGGTGGGTGACGGGCAGGCCATGAAAACCGTCAACAATGCCATGAACGCTGGTAACCGACTCGGAATGCTCGAAGTTCTCGCCTTCGGCAGGAAGCTGGGCTTGACACTTCAGACAATGGCAGAGCGGCTGTCAAAAGGCGAGGCACACTGTCAGATCTCCGAGCGCATGTTGCCATGCTTTACTACAAGGGAAGGCATCAACCGATTTCGCGCTCTCCTTAATGCTTAAGGATGTGTTTCAAGCACTCTCACTCGGCATGAAGTACCATGCGCCGATGCCATTAACGGGCCTCGTGTAAGGATTGTTGACGATTGGCGGAAACTTGCACGGCCCGCAGGCGCGGCTTGAAGATATGGTGCGACTCATCGGATTGATGGCCGGATCCGACATTACCGGAGACGGACGCGGTCACGCGACTGCAGTATCGACGCACGATGGCATGCAAATTCTGGACATTCTCGCTAGCGTAGCCGCATCGCAATCACGTTTGATTTCCTACGAATGCATTGCCGCTGGCCTGAATTACGGCTTGGAGTTAAGCGACATGCAAACGGTTCTCCATAGCAGTTCGGGCTGGAGTATGGGATCACGTCATATCTTTAGCGAATTGCTGGATGGCGAACAACTTAGCAAAGGCAACGTCGACGAAGCCCTTAGAGATCTTCAGGATGCGTGCTCACTAGCCAGCCAGATCGGTGTTCCTTTAACGATCGCCAACGAGACCCGCTCCATTATCGAGCGAATGCAAAGTCAACATGGCACGGCGAAGCGCATCAATGAGTTGGCGCGGCTGTACCCCGCTACTGCTCGCACAGTGCGATGAAGTCGTCGCCCTAACAGGTCGGTCCTGCATCGAAGTGTCTTGCCGAAAGCCACTGGACACCGTAGGGGGAACCCGCGACCTTCAGTTCATTGTTGTAGTTCTTATGGTTGACCGCTAAATTCCTCCGTACCCTCAATG
>LFMX01000073.1 GCA_001184405.1 Candidatus Burkholderia humilis | reverse complement strand
TTTCATTCCGACGCTATGGGTCATCGCCGGGTTCGGCATTTTCGTGCTGCTGTTCTTCCTCACGCGTCTCGTGTGAATGACGCGCTCGCGCACGGTGCTGTGGTATGTGGCATCGCTTGCGGTCGAGCTTTTTTCGACGTTTTCGGAAGTGCTCGGCTCGGCGTTCGGCGTGAAGCTGCTGGTCGGCGACGTAAATACGGTGGGCTGCGCTGTCGTCGAGCATGATGGCGGCGTTCGCCATCGCCGAACAAATGCGCGCCGGACGCGATTTCCGCCGGCAAGCGCAAATGGAGCTGCGTAATATGTATTGAAGTGACGCCGATCGGACTCTTTACGCTCGATGCCGACGGCCACTTCGTGCGCGCAAATCCGTCCTTGCGCACCATGCTCGAGTTGCAGAAGACCGATTACAAGCTGCGCCACTGGAACGATTACTTCGAGCCAGGCGCGTGGGGCGCGTTGCAGGCGCTGGCGTCGAAGGGCAGCGATGGCGAAGCTCGAGGTAGCTCGGTCGAGCGCGGCACGGGCGAGCGGCGTTATCTTTTGAAGGCGATTCGCTCGAACGGATGGATCGAAGGGTCATTGCAGGACACGACCGAACGTTCGAAAGCGGTCGAGCGTCTGCACTTTCTGTCCGAGCACGATCCGCTGACCGGTTCGCTGAACCGGCGCGGTATCGAAAAGGCCATTTCGCGATGAAACGCTGCCGTGGGCGCTCGCGTATATGGATCTGGACCGCTCAAGCTCGTCAACGATCTGTTTGGCCATCGCAGCGGCGACGAAGTGCTGCGGCAAGTCGCGGCGCGCACACGGCGCATTTCGCGCGCAATTATCCGGTCGTGCGCATCGGCGGCGACGAGTTCGTCTGCGTGATGAACGACACGTCGATCGACGACGCCATCACGCAATGCCGCGAACTCATCGCCATTTTGAGCGACGCGCCGTATCAGGTCGGCAATCGCGCGTTTCAGGTGAAGGCGTCGATCGGGCTGGTCGAATGTTCGCGCGGCGTGCGCGTGCAGGACGCGCTGTCGCATGCGGATCGCACGTGCCGCGAGGCGAAGAAGGTTGCGCATACGCATCTGGTGACGTATCGCAAGGGCGCGGCGGCGTTCGAGGAGCACGGCGAGGAATTGCGGCTCGTCGAGACGCTCGGGCGCAATCGACTGCCGCCGGGCCTCTTTCTCGTGATGCAGCCGATCATGTCGCTGTCGAAGCCGACCGAATCGCTGAACTTCGAAGTGCTGTTGCGCATGCGCGCGCCCGATGGCACCACGCTGCCCGCGGGCAAGGTGATCATCGCGGCGGAGGAGTCGGGCAATATCGCGGCGATCGACCGCTGGGTGATTTCGACGCTGCTGGAGTGGATCGAAACGCATCGCCATGAACTGAAGAACACGCAATTCATTTGCGTGAGTGAACCTGTCGGGCAGATCGCTGAACGACGAGCAGTTCATGGAGGACATCTTCGCGTTGTTCGCGCGGCATCAGTCGGTCGTGCATTACCTTTGCCTCGAACTCACCGAAAGCGGCGCGCTGCACGATCTGGAAAACACGCAGCGCTTTATTGCGCGCGTGCACGACATCGGCGGCAAAATCGCGCTCGTCGAGGCGATCGTCGCGCTGGCGCGCAGTCTCGGCATGCGAAGCGTTGCGGAGTGGGTCGAGGATGTCGATATACGCTGCGCGCGTTGCAGGAAATCGGCATGGACTACGTGCAAGGTTATATCGCCGCGCTGTCCAGAAGTGGTGACTTTCGTCGAATGCTTGTCGGAGCCGGCGCAGGCCGCCATCTACGATTACGGATGGCGCGCGCCGCCGGCACGCATTAGAACGGCTTCAGGCCGCCTTCATTTCATCCAGGATTTTAGCCGCCGCAAGGGGAATGCGCGTGTCGTCCCATTGCGCGAGCCATTGAATCTCCTTACGCGTGAAATAGCCGGGATGATTGCGCAGCGCGAACTGCAACGAATCGACGATGTGATCGCGGATGATCTGCGGCGCCTTGTCGTCATTGACGATAGCGTGAAGGGCTTCGAGTGTGCCCATGTTGTTAAGCGTCGAGTGAACGGTCCTTTGCGACCTTACGTGACCAAAAATCCCGAAAAATATTCGCGATACGGCGTGCATACGCATGCTTGCTAAAATCGCCGCGGACGGCTTCACTCAATAAACGCGCTCGGGGACACGCACATGCGGCAGGCATCGGTGCATTCGGTCGGCTCGAATCAACTCGGCATGCGCCAGTTCAACGAGCGCATCGTGCTCCAGGCGATCCGTCTGCACGGCACACTGCCCAAGGCGGATATCGCGCGTCTTACGCGTCTGTCGATGCAAACCATGTCGCTGATAGTCGATCATCTGATCGAGGACGGCTTGCTCGCGCGCGATCCGAAAACGCGCGTGCGCGTGCGCATCGGCCAGCCGTCGGTGCCGATTTCGCTGCGCGCAGACGGCGCGTTTTCCATCGGCGTGAAAGTGGGGCGGCGCAGTCTCGATGTGCTGTCGATGAACTTCGCCGGCAGCGTGCGCACGCGCGAAACGCTGGAGTATCCGTATCCCGATCCGGCTACGCTGTTTCCCGCGCTCGAAGCACGGCTCGCGCGCGTGATCGCAGAACTCGGCGAAGAGGCGCGCGCAAGATCGCGGGCATCGGCGTGGCGCCGCCGCTGTGGCTCGGCAGCTGGCGCGATTTCTTCGACACGCCGCCCGACGTACTGGCCACGTGGAACGACATCGACATCCGCGAGCGCATTCAGGCGATGACCGCGCTGCCCGTCGACTTCGCCAAGGACACGACCGCCGCCTGCGCCGCCGAACTCGTCATGGGGCAAGGGCGCGGACTGCGCAATTTTCTGTACGTGTTCATCGGGACGTTCATCGGCGGCGGGCTCGTCATCGACGGGCGATTGCATGCGGGGCCGCGCGGCAACGCGGGCGCGATCGGCTCGCTGCCGCTGTCAGGCGATGGCCGCGCTGGACAGTTGCTCAATACGGTGTCGGTTTATGTGCTGGAGAAGGCGTTCGCGGCGGCTGGCGCGCGCTGTCCGAGGCGTGGCTCGCCGAGACGTGTTCGGCGATTGCGGCGGGCATCGCGTCATCGACGGCGTTGCTGGATCTGAAGGCCGTCGTGATCGATGGCGAGATCGATCGGGCGCTGTTGCGCGATGTCATCGGCCGAACGGATGAGGCGCTTGCGCGTTTCGACTGGCAGGGCATGACGCGGCCGCGTCTCGTCGAAGGACAGATCGGCCTCGACGCCCGCGCGATGGGCGGCGCGATTCTGCCGCTCTACGGGCATTTCGCGCCGAAGCATGAGTTGTTTCTAAAGCCGCTCGAAACCTGAGTTTTCAGTCGATCGACAAACGCACCGCAAACGCCAGCAACGCAGCCGAAAATGTCCAGCGCTGCACGGTTTGCGCCTTCGGATGACGTCTCAGCCAGCCGGAAATCCTGACGGCCCCGGCGGCGAGCGTGACATCGAACAGAACGCCGACCACGACGAGCACCACGCCCAATTCGACGACTTGCGACCACACCGGCCCGGCTTCCGGCTTGACGAATTGCGGCAACAGCACCGAGCAGAACAACAGCGCTTTCGGATTGAGAATGCTGCTGAGCACGCCGCGTCCGAACGCCGAGCGAAACGTCGGTGCGCTCTGTCCGTTCGATGCCGCGTCGAGTCCAAACGCCGGCGAGCGAAAAATCTGCACGGCGACATACGCGAGATACAGACCGCCCGCGACACGCACCACTTCGTAAAGCCACGGCGCGCTGCGCAGCAAGGCCGCGACGCCCAGCGTCGACAGCGTGGCGCGCGCGGTCGCGAGTCCGCCTGAGACGGCGAGTCCGTGCCGCAGACCGCGCGTTGCGCTCGTCTGAAGCACGAGCGCCATATCCGGCCCCGGTAGCGCGTAGACGACCGCGAGCGCGCCGATGAACCCCCAAAGCAACTGCGCCGAAACCATGATGAAGCTCCTTGTGAAGGGCATCATCGTGACATTTTTTGCGGAGCGCTTTTTGGCTTTTTCGGCTTTTCATCTGCGTTGATGCACGTTTTTCCTCTAAGATTCTGTGAAAATAGGGAGGAAAACGACATGGATCGCATCGACCGCGCCATTCTCGCCGCCATTCAGCAGGATGGCCGCATGCCTGTCGCGAAGCTCGCCGAACGCGTGGGCCTGAGCGAAACGCCGTGCGCGCGCTGCCAAGCGGTTGGAAAGCGAGGGCTTCATCGACGGCTATCGCGCGATGCTCTCGCGCAAGGCGCTCGGGCTGGGCGTTATCGCGTTCGCGCAAGTGCGCTTCAGCGTGCATGACCGCGCGCGGTCGGATCGTTTTGAACGCGAGATTCAGGGCATCGAGCGAATCGTGTCGTGTCACAACATTTCGGGCACGGCGGACTTTCTGTTGCAGATCGTCGTGCGCGATCTCGACGAATACGGTCTCTTCATGCGCGATGTCCTGCGCACATTGCCGGGCGTAACATCGGTCGAATCGATGCTTTCGCTGCGCGAAGTCAAGCGCGATGTGGGGTTGCCGTTGCCATGAAGGCTTATGCTATTGCGTGCAGTCCTAAGAGCCGAGCATCAAAAATGGCCGATGTCAAGTGGCCGAACAAAGCAAGGTTCTGCGTAAAACGCTTTATATGACAAGGAGATAAGTGAAGCCAAAAAGATTTCCGGGGGTTTCGAGTGCTCGACCCAAGTGTCAGATAGGTGCCTCGCCGCCGTAAGCGCCAGCGCCCTCTGTCGAACGAGAGCGATTGAACCGAAGCCAAGACAATCGAGTTGATGGCCGGTATTTCCGCCATCAATCCCAAGATCGGGAATAGGGATGGTCCCGAAACAGATCGGGCAACCCGGAAACTTGTTTGAACCGGAACACCTCTTCCGGAGCGATTCCCAGTTTCTTTGCAACCTCGGAATCGCTCCAGCCCGTCCGGAGCAGTGAGACGAAGATATTTGTCATCGGGGCAACACGCGGGACCGTCCGCGCCGGGCTGCCCAGTGCGGAAGAACACGGACGATCCCGCCGCCGCTTCGGCCTCCTTGTGTCGGGCATCCCGATCCGCCTCGCCCGGTCCTTCGCCGGGCGCGGTGTAACGGGCGTCAGCAGCACGGGTGCCGGATTGTCGACAGCGGGAGCCGCACCTGCGTCAGGCAGGGTCTCTCGACAACGCGGCTCTGGGCGACGTATTCGGTATCGAGATCGACACCGGCAGCGAGTCGCTCGCCACACCGCCTGCGGCGCCCAAAGCGGTAGTCAAAGCTGTCGTTGCCGCAAAACCTGCTGGCAAGCGCGCGCGGACGCGCCAAAGGCGCCCCGTTCAACCGCCACGCAAAAATGACCCACACATTCGCCGGCGACACCACGATCCCCACAGAAAGCAAAAACATCCAGATGAGGTCAACGTCATGGTCGCCATCAAATTCGATGATCTTTCCTCGGCCTTCGACTTCGTCAGCTCCGCAGCCTCTATGGAACACCAAGCGTATGTCTCGCTCGATACGGGAAAAATCTACTGGATTTCCAATGCCATCGACACGATCGATAAGGAGATTCCCAACGATCTCGAAGACCCGGATCGCTACCTCGTGATACCGCACAAGAACGAACTTGATCTCCGACGCAGTCTCGCCCTGCGCTTTGCCGCACAGCAGTTGCCTGCGCGTTATGACCAGGTTGAAGGGTTTTTCCAGCGGCGAGGAGCATACGCGCGCTTCAAGGATTTACTCGAGCGCGAAGGTGCCCTGGAACTCTGGTATGCATTTGAAGCCGAATCTGTCGAAAAGGCACTGAAGCAATGGTGTGCTGAAAACGGGCTTGAGATTCTTGATTGAGACGCGACGCGTTGAGTGAGACAGGCCAAAAAAAGTCTCTCGCCACACAAGGTACCATTTTTACGTCAATCAGCCCGGAATCCGTCGCAGAACTGAAAAGTGCCAACTTTTGTAGAAATTCGTATCAACTTTAGTTCGTTTGACAAAAATCGTCGAGCGTGCCATGGTTATCCGCGTCGCCGTCCCTCCACCTTACTGCTCGGTTACGCGCGGAATTCGAGCTCGGACAGTCGAGGAATCCCTGCTCGGTTTGCTGTGGAATCAGCGTTCGGTTTGGCGTGGAATACGCAGGTACCGCAGGTTAATTCTGGCTTGGAGCAGGGCCGGTACGATACTCGTGCCACGCTAATTGGAATATTAGACTCAATTGGATCGGTCATCGGCACTATTCGAATTTTATTTAAACCTGATACGTTCAGTTCATGCTTGAGCGTGAGTTTGCCACTTTCCTGTCGGATTGACCAACGGGCCAAACGGCCCCTGCAGAGATGACACGGTTGTGTGTGAATCATCGAATATGCCGTAGCGGCTTAGGAAGACAGGCCTCGCAGGCACTGTTTTACGCGGCTTATTTAGATGTCTCAGCCGAAATGCTCACGAAGCTGATTTCGTATCAACGCCAGAGTTCATTCATTCCCTTCGCGAGAGAGGTTTTCCTTGCGTTCCTTTCAGCAATACTAAGACGCTTTCTGGGGTGCGTGAGAAGTGTGGCTGCGAGTATGCATTGGGACCGTTTGGACACCTTTATTAGTCTTCGGCCTCTGAGGTCTTCTTGCACATGCTAAAGCCTTAGTATTCCGCAGTTAAAGGCCTTCGCTACGGCCTGGGATCGGGTGTTGCAGTTCAGCTTCGTCATTACGTTTCTAAGATGGAACTTAACCGTGCGCTCCCTTATGCTCAATATGCAGGCAATCTCCCAGTTTGTTTTCCCAGCTGCGACCCAGTGCAAAACGGCCATCTCCCGATCGGATAGATTAATAAGATCGCAGTCAATCGCGTCGAGGTTTTCACTAGCAAATTGCAGGTAAGGCGATATTAGCTCTATGACGGCCGCGTGCCTAGGATGCGTGGAAATTTCCTTACCTGCAAATGACGTTACTTTCAGCTCGTCGCTGTCGTGATGCCGTACGCTGAAGCCCTCAATAAGTCCGTACTCCGCCGCCTTCTTGATCAAATACTTTTGATCCGGCGTACCGGATTGGAAAATTTGATCCCAGCGCATCAACCCTTCAGTTGAAGTGGTCACGACTGGGTCAATTTTATGATAACCTAATTTGTTATAGCTTGCAAGCCATTCCTTCGGGTACCCTAGATTGAGAATGTGCTTCAATCCATGCGATGGGGCAGATGGCCTAACCCGGCACGCAATAAAATTTTGGAATGGCAAGATTTTTTCCAGTGCCGCATAGATTGCATCGTTTGTCTCGCAACGAGTTGCAAGTCTGGCGGCTAGCTCAATTATCAGAATCAAGTCATCTTTAGATACAAGTCGACAAAGTGAGTGCATGTTCACTCCTTGATCTGCGTGGCGTGCGCTGTCGTCAGGGGTTCGACAAGATGGGGAATTCCAATTATCCTATCATGCAACGGTGTCATCGAGGTCACTTTATCGGTGCGGCAGATACTGCAAACGCTTAGGTAAAAGACATGGGAGAAGAAAAAACATGGCTGGCAGGCGTTGACGGCATCACCGGTTCAATCAACTGGTCTAGGCACCCTCCATCAGCAAGCGGTCTCTGTAAAGGAACCGATATGACCTAATCGTTCCTTGCGAGAGATATTCAGTTTCCAACACTTCAGAGAAAACGCATGAAAAATCTAGCCCACCACCCTTCTATGACACTGGCAATTCAAGCATCGCGCGTGAGTCAAACAGCGACTTCTCACTCGCACGGGGCTAGAGAAAGGCACAGATTATTTACATTATTTCGACAGTGGATCTGCGCCTCACCGCAAATTTTATAGGAAAAAACTAAGCAAGATTCCACCTCATTTTGGAAAATACCATTCCGCGACATATGCATCAATAAGCTAGGACGACAACGCAATGCTCCCAATAATGCCGCAGATCGGAGACAACGATTTGACAAAGATGACAATGTACGCGCACATGTGCGGACTCGGGCGCTACATCCCGAGTTGTCTAAGATACTGGAACTCGCTGTAACTCGCAGATATCTCACTTTAGTTTGTCAATGTCGATCGTCACTGATTTCGCCTGACAGGAGCTACCCGTCGCCGACGATCGGAATGTCGACTTTGACGCGCTTGGAGATAAAAGAAGGATCAATGTCGATGTGAATGATCTTGCGCGAGTCCGATGCGAAGTGGGCCGGGTCGCCGATCGCACGCTCATCGAAGCGAGCGCCGATCGCAATCAGCACGTCGCAGTGCTGCATCGCCATGTTGGCTTCGTACGTGCCGTGCATGTCGAGAAGTTTCTTGCCGCTCGCGCGGTAGGCGTCCAGACCCATCAACGTATTGGTGACGGGATAGCCAAGCAGATCGGCGAACTGGTTCAGCTTACACGAAGCATCAGCGAGAATAACGCCGCGGGTGTAGATGTACGGACGCCTTGCGGATCTGACCGGAGTGCCCTTTCATGACCGGGTTGTACAAACGCAGTGAAACCGTCTTCAGCGGTTCGTACTGGCATGGCGTCTTCGACACGTCTTTCGAAATATAGATCAGCACCGGGCCAAGACGACCGGTACGGGCGATGTAGAAAGCTTTCTTGACGGTAGCGGCAAAATCGCGCACTCCTCCCCGAGGAAGTTGTGCTTCACGCAGGGACGCGTGAAGCCGATCGTATCGCACTCCTGGAATACATGACCGATCACGGCAGTCGACACCTGGCCGCTAATGATCACCATCGGGATCGAATCCATGTAGGTTGTCACGATGCCGGTCACCGCATTGGTAACACCGGGGCCGGAGGTCACGAGGCAGACACCCACTTTGCCGGTGGAACGCAAATAGGCGTCAGCGGCGTGAACTGCGGCTTGTTCCTGGCGCACGAGGATGTGCTGGAATTCGTCCTGCTTGTCTTCCATACAAAGCGATAACACGCGATTTCTCTTATAAGAATATTGCTATAAGAGGTTCCAAAATGATGGAATTGCCCGTCGATTTAGTTTCTCTGCTTCTGAGTCGTCACACCTGCAACAGGAGTTAATGAATATTTCAGATAAAAATTGACGTAAACCTGCGGCGTGCCGTGCTTCGCTATTCTGGAGCGCATGAAGAAATGTACCCGATCTCAAGCGCGTGCCCCGAGCCGTCCAGGGCTATACACGCGATCTCGAAGAACGTGTGGCTGGCGACATGAAGCGCATCGGCGAGCTGATGCCAGAGGATCGAGCAACTCGAGGAGCAGGTCCGTCTGCTGCAGTCCGAGCGCTACGCGCCGAAGAGCGAGAAACGCCAGGATCGCATGTTTGAGCTTCCCTCGGTTTTCACCTTCCACGGGTCCCGAGTTATGCAGCGGCATCCTTGGTCGACTGAGCCTTGATCCAGTCTTGCAGAAACTGAACCGGCGATACGAAGCCAAGCGACGAATGACGACGATTGCGGTTATAAAACATTTCCAAGTATTCAAACAAATCTGCCGTCGCTTCCTGACGCGTCCGCTAGCGTGTTGCATGGACGCGCTCGTTTTTCAGGTTGTTAAAAAAGCTTTCCGTCGGCGCGTTGTCCCAACAATTTCCCTTGCGACTCATCGAGCAGCGCATGCCAAATTCCGTCAGCTTGCGCTGGAAGTCATGGCTGGCATACTGGCTGCCTTGTCTGAATGATGCAGCGCGCCGGGCTCGGGCCGGCGTCGGAACCACGCCATCGTCAGCGCGTCTATCACGATATCCGCCGTCATGCGGGGCTTGATCGACCAGCCGACAACTTCCCGGTTGAACAGGTCCAGCACGATCGCCAGATATAGCCAGCCCTCGTCAGTTCAGATGTATGTGATGTCTGACGTGAACACCTGGTTCGGCGCCGTCGGCGCAAAGTTGCGCGCCAGCAGATTCTCAGCGACCGGCAACTTGTGCTTTGAGTCCATCGTTACCTTGTAGCGCTTTTTGTGCCGGGCCCGGATACCGTTTTCGCGCATGAGCCGCTCGACTCGTTCCTTGCTGGCCGGAAAACCGCGCGCGCGAATCTCCTCGGTCATCCGTGGCGATCCGTAGGCTGTAGGCGCCCTTCATCTCAGCGTGGATCGTGGAATCAGCGCCAGCAACTGTTCGCTGCTCAGGCGTTTGCGCTCGGGGGTGCCGCCGCGCTTCCATGCTCGATAGCCATTCAGACTGACCGACAGGACCTCACACAGTGCTGACAGTGGAAATTGACGGCACTGTGTATCAATCCAGGCGTACTTCACAGGCGGTCCTTCGCGAAGAACGCCGCCGCTTTTTTTGCGATTTCAAGTTCCATTTGCAGGCGCTTGTTTTCGGCTCGCAGGCGCGACAGCTCCATCTGCTCTGGCGTCACAGTCTTTGTCCCGGCGCCGTTCAGCTTGCCCGCCTCTGCAGCTTTCACCCAGTTGCGCAGTGTCTGCGGTGACATCTTCAATTCTCGGGACACGGCACGGATGCTTTGTCCATCCTTGACCCGTTGTTGTACGGCGGCCGCCCTGAACTCCGCCGTATAGGCCTGGTTTGGTACCTTGAGCATCGTTCTTTTCCTTCCTTCAGATCGAGTCTACACACGACCCGCTGGAAGTCGAAATTTCGGGGGAAGCTCAGCTCCCTGCGCAGCAATCGCCCGAATATCGTGCGGTGATGCTGCTCGCCAACATCCATCCTACGGACTTTGGATTCTGACCAACTGTCCATTTGGGCAGGTGTGCGCGGCCGGGCACTTCATTAGATTCTCACCACAGGCAGCAAAAGCTCCGTGCAACGGCGAAGCATGGGCTACTAGCGGTTATAAGCGTGTCAGTCCACAACAGGGTTGCGCACAAGACAGATAAAAAACGGAGGCACCGGATGGCAAGGGCCAAGGCAGTGGTTTTGATTGTGGCGGAAGCGGCCGACCCTGCGACTGCTGCGACAGTGCGAGTTGCGTGCGGAGCTGCGAGTGTCGACCAGGACATCTGTCAGGTATCCGCAAAGCGTTGCGGCGGAGGAGGAAACCGGCAATGAGGTCGAATTAATCAGCATGCCGAATAGCTCTAGCGAAACCCTTGCGCTTTACCAGCAACTGCTCTGCAGCGGTTCGGACAAGATCGACGTGATGCAGATTGACACTGTGTGGCCAGGCATCCTGGCTAACCATTTGGCCGGTCTGAAAGCGTACAGCAAGGGGCAGGAAGGCCACTCCTTCCCCAGCATCGTGGCCAACGACACGGTGAATGGCAGGCTGGTCGCGATGCCCTGGTTCATCGACACCGGTCTGCTGTACTACCGCAAGAATCTGCTCGACAAATACCACCTGAAAGTGTCGGCCACGTGGGACGAACTGGACTCCGCCGCACGCAAGATCCAGAGCGCCGAGCGCGCGGCTGGCAACGAAAAGATGTGGCGCCACAGGCTGGCCCTATAACGACAACTTCAGCTTAGCGCCGCGCGTATCTGCTCCGTTACGGCGACGGATTCCAGAGCTGCTCCAATCGATGTCCGACAACCAACATTCAATCGGAAGGGAATTCACAGCGATGGATCACAAAGAACGCTGCATAGTATTCGACATCGGTGGCACCAGCACGAGAATCGGCCTATATAACAGTACCGATCGCTGCCTGGAGCGGTTCCATAAAGTGCAAACACCCAACTTCATCAAGACTGGTCAACGAGATGGTCATGAGATCGTCAACGACCTGATGAAAACGTTAAAAAGAGAGGCACATGCTCTGGCGGGAAATGCCAAAATTTCGGGGATTTGCGCAGCCATGCCAGCACCGCTTTCCCCCGATGGGAACGCCTGGCACATGCCGACGGTGTTAGGGCCTTACTCAGGAGGCGGACTGAATCTCCTTCAGCCTCTGCGGGCTCTCTGGCCAGCGGTTCCAGTGCGGTTGATCAACGATGTCACCGCGGCGGGCTACCTGCAAGTTGCCAAAGGCAGCCGGGATTTCGCCATCGTCACGGTGGGTTCGGGCATTGGCGCCAAGGTATTCCTTGATGGTGTTCCGCGCGTCGGACCGAACAGTCGCGGCGGTGAGATCGGTCATCTCCGCATGATGGATTCTTTCTCTGAGTCCTTCGTCTGCGATTGTGAAGGTTTCGGACATCTCGGTTCGATAGCCTCGGGGCGGGGATCGCTGGCGGTTGCGCGCCATATGGCAGCGGAGAATGCCGGTGTATTCGCCGCATCACTGACGGGCCGTCTTTCCGGACACCAGGTCGAAAATCTCAATAACGAGATATTGGTGCACGCTTTTTTGCAGGGCGATTCTTGGGCCGAGCACGCGGTCGCGGCGTCGGCCAAATACCTTGCGCAAGTTCTGGCCTTTTTGCACGTCTGCCTCGGTCTGGAAGAAATCGTCATCGTCGGTGGTTTCGCCATTGCCTGTGGCGAAAAATACCGTGGGCTGCTGGCTACGCTGGCAGACCAGTACTGCTGGAATCTCGGGCAGAACTGGCATTCCATCGTCCGTATAGAAAAGCAACCTGATACCGTTGCGCTGGAAGGCGCAGGATATTTCATGACGACGCTTGACATAGGGAAGTCGAGCACCGATCGAATCTTTACTTTCGAGGATGCGCAATTCCACTGGTCTCGCGCGCATAACGGCGCGGCGGATATTGCTTCGGCTCGCGTCATGCGCAGCGGCGCAATCAGTTGGATCGATCTGGTCCGGTTGCCGACGGGATCCGATATCGGTCCGCATACGCACAGCATCGACGAAGAAGAAGTTTACATTGTAATTGAAGGACGCGGGACCATGATGGTGGAAGACAGCCACTATCCGGTTGCCGCGGGAGACGTGATCCACAATCCTCCCGGCGCAACGCATGGACTGGTCAATGACGGATTGAACGAGATGCGCCTGGCTGTCGTGAGTTTACCGGCTTCGCATCGAGGTGAAGTGCCTGCCACTACGATCGATTAGTATTCCATATGGTTTATCGTGGAAATGCCGCTGCGTAGCAGCAGTCAATATCTTTCGATATTTGTAGCGTGCTTTTTCTTTGGATTGCAGCAGGCGCCCCTGCGGAAAATTTGGCTAAACCGGTCAACCGTTCCGCGAGTGAGGTCATCCGCCATCTCACCCGTCTGGGCGGCTATTTTCATGTCTGGCCTGTTGAATAAAGGAGAGTTTAATAGTGCTTACCGCCCTCGAAACGATCGGTCGCCGGTTACCTAAACAGGGAATTGTAAATAGTTTCCGCATGGAATGTCGGAAACAACAGAACTACGATGTCCACCTGATTGAAGGCTTACTGTCACCCGAGTATTCGGTCCTTCCTGCCATGTTGCAGGAACGAAAGGCGCATGTGGTTACTACGTCAACGGTCTACGGCCATTATGGAGAACTGCTGTCCGGCCTGATCCGCAACCGCGGACTCAATGTGCAGGTTGTCGTATTGCCTGGCGGTGAGACGAATAAAACGCTGCGCTCGGTCGAGCGGATTTGTGCGGCCGCGTTGGAGTACAAGCTGGACCGGCGTTCCCTATTAATCGGGTTGGGCGGTGGCGTATGTACCGATGTGGTCGCGATGGCCACATCGGCCATCCGCCGCGGCATCGATCATCTGCGTATTCCGACAACGCTGATCGGGCTGATAGATGCCGGTATCGGTCTCAAAAGCGGCGTAAATCTGGGTAAAAAGAAAAATTATTTCGGTTGTTTCAACCCACCCACGCGCTGCTGGACCGCTCTTTTCTGGAGATCCTGCCGACGTCGTTTCTGCAGCACGGGATGGCTGAAATTCTCAAGATGGCACTTGTTGCCGATCGGCACCTCTTCGAGTTATGCGAATCTTTTATCAAACAGCCTTGATCAAAAGCAAGTTTGGCGCGCCAGAGGAAGTCGGCCGCGAGATTATCTGGCGCTCGAGTCGCTTGATGCTGGAAGAGCTACAGAAAAATCCATACGAAAGTCTATATGTATCAGCGTCTCGTGGATATAGGACACGCCTTTAGTCCGGCGCTGGAAGCCGCGACCGACTTTCGGGTTGCATCACGGCGAGGCTGTGGCTATCGACATGGCGTTGACCGTCACGCTCACGGAGTCACTCGGCTTCATGCGCACGGACGAAAGGAATCGCTTCATTGCCGCGCTAGTGCAGGCCGGCCTTCCCATTTGCGCACCGGAGCTCACCGTCGAACTTTGCGAGGCTGCGTTGGATGAGGTTGTCTATCACCGGGGCGGGTCGATCAATTTCCCTATGCCCGTGGAGATCAGTCGATGTGTCTTTCTGGAAAAACGCGACAGCCTGCCCAGCAGTGTTGTTGGCGCTGCCTTGCAGCGCCTTTTGCGCGAAGCGTCCCGCCAAGGCTGTGGAGCACTATTCGATGAAAGGTCATGAAGCCCATCAGAGAACCGCTACTCCGGTGATGAACGTGCTGATCATAGGAGCCGGTTTCGTCGGTCAGTGTCTAGCCGACGAGCTGTTGTCAAACGGACACCGGGTTGCGCTCGCATGTCGCAACCGGCCCCAGGGTCTTCGCCATCGCGATCGATGGATTCAGCTCGATGCCACTGACGCCGTTGCCTTCAGGAAAGCGGTCGGGTGGCTGCGCCCGTCGGTGGTCGTGCTGGTTAATGGGCCGTCGGATATTTCCGAATGCGCAAAAGATCCCGTGGAGGCTGCCCGAATACACGGCGCCGTCGCGCGCAATGCCTGCGAATTTGCGCCGACCGCCTATAAGCTGCTGGTGTCCACCGACAATGTTTTTGACGGCAGGCGAACCACCTGCACCGAAGCCGTCGCGCCGGAGCCGCTTAACGCCTACGGGCGGGCGAAGCTAGCGGCCGAGCGCATTCTGCACGCCTACGGCGGTCAATTTCTCATTGCCCGCACAAGTCTGATCTACGGCTGGGAAGAAGATCAGCGAGGCTGGCAGAATTTCTTCGCACTGTCGATCCAACGGCTTGCGTTCGCCGAAACGTTGGAGGTGCCCGACGATCTGTGGAATACGCCGATTGCCGTTGCCGATGCGGCCAAGATATACAGGCGCTGTCTGGAAGAGAACGTTACCGGCCTACTGCACGTGGCGGGGCCGCAGCGCATCTCCCGGCTGGACTGGGCACGCTTGCTGGCAGCCGAATTCGGTTTCGACGCCGGCCTGATTAAGGCCGTTCCCGTGCAGGTTTCCCGCTATTTCTGCCGTCCCCGGAACTCCTGCCTCTCCAGCGAACGCCTACCCGCCATGCTGGCGCAATGGCACGACGTAACCTGCCGTTCTCCTGCCGAAGTCGCCGCGGACATGAAAGCCGGCTTGGGGACGCAGTGGCATATTCGTGCGCCGCACCTCCCTCAACCGATGGCCGACAAAACATAAGGAATGCAATAAAAGCGAAACGTTATATCCTTGTTAGTAAGCGCTCTCCGCTGACCTATCATCGCAACGAAAGCACTGGCACGCTAGAAACAGCGCTCGCTCCTGGTGGTACTGCCAACGTCGTAGCCGACATGGCCAGCTTGCTCGGCGTCGAATGGATTTCGTCGGCAATGACGGCGGAAGACCTCGAAGTGCGCAAGCAGCACCCCGACGGTCTGCAACTGGCATTCACCTCCAAACAGCACCCCATCACCGTGCATATACTGGAGCACGACGCGCAGGTCTTCAACGACATGCAGGAGATCATGACCGCCGACGTGCTATGGGCCAGCAATAACGCGCTGTGGGACAGTTGGAACGTACCGAACTTCGGTCCCGAGATACGCAGCGCCTGGAAGCACTACAAGGACTTCAACGCAGACTTCCTGGAGGCGGTCGGGGCGCAACTGGAGAAGACGCCCGGCACACCCGTTCTTGTACAAGATTACCAGCTGTCCGTTCTCCCGGCGATGATCCGCTGCCGACACGCGGGCGTTCCGGTCCTGCTTTTCATCCACATTCCTTGGCCGGCCGCCGACTACTGGAGCATGCTGCCAAAATATCTGCGCACCGAATTCATCGAAGGAATGTTGGGCGCATCCGTCGTCGGGTTCTTCGCGGCACGTTGGTGTCGAAATTTTGTGGACTGCGTGCGCGATCTGTTGCCGGACGCCGTGGTGAATCGCGATGCGGGTACCGTCGAGTACCGTGGACACGTCACCACGGTGGCCGCGATGCCACTCGGGTATAGTCCACAAGCGATCGAACACCGCAGCAAGGCGCTGCCGGCTGATCTGCAATCGTGGGTGGCCGACAGCTTCTTGTTCGTCCATTCCGGCAGGACCGATCCGATCAAGAACGGCGCGCGCGATCGCCGCGTTCCGTCTGGCTTGTGAGAACGATGAAGCTCTGCGCGGGCGTAGCCGCTTTCTGGTGCGCTGCAATCCGAATCGGCTGTATGTCAAGACGAACAGCGACTATCTGGCGCAACTCGAGCGCGAAGCCGCGCACACCAATAGCCGCTTCGGCGAGGAACTAGTCCGGGTCGTTTGTGAGAACAATGTTGATCATACGCTGGGCTGTCTTCAGGAGGCGGACGCGCTGTTGTTCAACTCGACCATCGACGGGCAGAATCTGACGGTTTTCGAAGGCTCGCTGCTCAACCATCGACACGCGACCGTGATCTTGTCTGAGCGGGCCGGCGCCGCAGGGGCGCTCGCGTCTTCGGTCGAATTGATCAATCCGTTCGACATCGCGGAACTGGCCGATACACTTGCTTACGCATTTCATTTGATGTCCGAACAGAGAAATCGGCGCGCGGAAGAGCGCTGCAAGGTTGTGGTCCAGTACGGGCTACCGGGCTGGGTCGACCAACATATCACCGCACTGGAGGATGCCGTATGAGCGCCGTATCCGATGCGGGGCAGGAAAATCCGTTCTACTATCCGGTCAGCAGCGTCAAGATGGTCAGCGGCCAGGGACTCTATCTGTACGATGAAGACGGCAAGGAATATCTCGACTGTATTTCCGGCACCTTCAACTTGATTCTGGGACACAATCATCCGGAAGTGGTGGAAGCCGCCAAGCGACAGATGGATCAGCTGGTGTTCTCCAGTTCCAACTTCAATTCGCTTCCTGTCGATGCACTCCCCAGTGCGCTGGTGGCCATCTCGCCACCCAATCTGACGCGCGCGCACCTGCGGTCCCCCGGCGGCTCCACCGCGAATGAAGGCGCCATTCGCATTGCGCAGCACATCACCGGCAAGCGCGACGTGATCACACTGTTTCGCAGCCATCTTCGGCAGACTTTCGCAATGACCGGTCTGTCGGGTTTCAGTACTAAACGCACGCCGTTTCCCAATATCTTCCCCGGCGGCATACAGGTGCCGCCGCCTTATTGTTCGCGCTGTTTTTATGGCCAGGCGGCTGACAGTTGTGGCAAACTATGCATAGTGCGCATCGACGACTTCATCAAGTACTCGAGCACCGGCAGTGTCGCTTGCGTCCTGGTCGAACCGATCAAAGGCTTCCCCTTCTCCGATTATTGGGAGGATGTCGGCACCGTCGAGCGATATTTCCGCGCCCATATGGCACTGCTGAGCGATATGCCGACACTCGGTCTTGACGACATGCCAAAAACTTTGCTGCCCGCAATCAAACGTCGCTATGTCAAGTCGCATGGCAATGTCATCAATTCGATCGTCTGCGACGACTGCGATACACCGGCGTCGATCGAAAATTCCATTGTCTATCCGCAGGTGGAGATCTCGCCTCTGGCCACGATCCGCAACAGTGTCATCCTGCCCGACGCAAAGGTGCTGAGCAGAGCGGTGGTTGACAATCGCATCCTGCTGGAGCACGACATCTGCTCTTGAACCGCTTTGTTCGGAAGGGGAATCACGCATCTACGATCTGACTGTGATCAGAGAAGATGACATCACTCACCCGCAGCACTGTCGTCAATGGTGCTGCAATACTCCAACGGACGGGTGTCGCACGTTCGACAACCTACACCACCGTCCCGCACAACCGTTATCGGACAAAAATGGCCTGGACCGCAGTGGTAACTGGAAGGAAAATATGAGCGATACGCAATGGTTTAAGCTGGACACATGAATTTCAAGCGATTGCACAGACGGGGCTAACGTTCGCGGATAACCCTTACGATATCGAGCGCTACGAGAGACTACGCACCTTTGCATCAGAAATGATAGCCTCCGCAACCGGCACGCCGCCCCCGTCGATTGAAGCACTATTCGAAGGCGAGAGCGGTTACGCTGCGCCGAAGGTGTTGATGTTCGTGGCGCGGTTTTTAATTCGCGAGACGACATACTTATGGTGCGCGAAGTGGCTGATAACGGGCGCTGAACCTTGCCGGGCGACTGGGCGGATGTGAATTCATGGCCGCCGAAAACGTGGTTAAAGAGGTTCGTGAGGAAAGCGGCTTCGAAGTCCTGGTACGCAAGCTTGCCGCCGTCTGGGATGGCACGCGTCAGGGACATCCCGACCGCGTGTTTTCGTGCTGCAAGCTCTTTTTTATTTGCAACATTATCGGTGGTCAAGCTGCGACGAGTGTTGAAACGTCTGAGGTGAAATAGTTTTCCGAAGGAGCTTTGCCGGATGATCTTTCCCTTGCACGGGTGTTACCTGGTCAGCTTCGGCGGGTGTTTCCAGCAGGACGGCGAAACTGGGCTCGCGTGTCATGATGAGCCTCCCCACCGCCGTTCGAACCGGGCCATCGCCTGTGCCATCAACTCGGGAGAGCCGCTCAGATACCAGTATGTGCCGACTACGTACGTGTCCGAGGTAAGTCGACAGAAGCGGCAACAGGCGCCACGCATCTTCCCCGGACTGATACCAACGTGTCAGTACTTCGACAGCAAAGCGGTGACGGAAGTCATACAGCCGAGGCCCTTTGCTTGCACCTTCTGCCCGCAAACCAGTTTCCCGCGATAGTGCGTAGAACGCTCGATGAACACGCCCCATATCCAGCCGAGTTCCGCGGCCGCTAACGAAGACATAAGATGAGACCGGATGATCGAAGAACTGCTCGCGGCGCCTGAGGTACTCTGCCAGAACGGCACAGGTAGTCGCATGAATGGGGATCAGGCGCGAACGACCCTGTTTCGCACCGCGAATCGTGAGAACGGCGTTTTCAATGTCGATGTCATCCAGTTCAAGGCTCATTGCCTCCCCGATGCGCATGCCCGTGACACTGAGTAAGCCGATAAGGCAGTAAAACATCCACGGCCGCAGCGGCGTCGACGGCCAGGTCACCGGCAATTTCAGTGCTGCGTCCATGAGGTTTTTTTACTTTCTGGTTTGTGTACAGATGCGGTCTCGCCCGAGTGGAACGGTGCGGCAACAGGCTTACTGGCGGAATCTCTGTGCGGCTGTCGGTGGCGCTGCGGTAACGTGCAAACCCGCGCACAAAGCAAAGTCTTCTGGCCCACTCGGCGGGTTGCACCGAAGGACGTTGCGACCATTCGATCGCCAGGCCATTGCTGATGTATTCAGCCTGGCGTGCTTCCACGAAGTCGACGAACTGGAGCAACAGCCAGCCTCGCGCATCTTGAAGCCCAGGCTGTGGCGCAGGTCAAGGTACTCGCGGAGTCCCTCGCGAAGAGTATTCATAGCGCACCTCCCGGCCAGGGCATCGCCAATGTCCGGAGTGCGTTGAGATCCACCTTCGCGTAGATGCTAGTGGACTGCACGCTACGATGGCGTAGCACCCGGCCAATCTCAGGAAGCGACGCGCCGAGCTGCAACATGCGTACAGCCAAAGCATGCCGAAATTGATGTGAACCGCGATGAGAAGCGTCGACTCTGGCTCGTAGGAGTGCGTGACGCACAATCGCGCCAATCCCGTCGGAACCCTCCATCAACCCGACTATCGGCGCCACGGAACGGAGGAAGAGGTGCCGATCTGGACTGGCAGTCCGCCCGTGCTGGAGATAGGCAGCGATCGCTTCACCAACATCGGCGGCCAGTGGAAGGAGGCTCTCGCACCCACCTTTTCCGCACACGCGCAATTGAGCACGATCCCAATCGATGTCATCCAGCATCAGTCTGATGATCTCGCAGGCTCGCAGCCCGAGCCGCGCCAGAAGTAATAGAACGGTGCGATCGCGTAGCCCCACGGCACTCTGTCGGTCACAACTGTCGATTGCGCGCTGTGCGTGTTCTGCAGAGATCGCTCTCGGAATAGGAGGTGTGCTCGTCCAGGTAGCCACCGTTGGCACGCTTGCCACAAGTCCTGCGGAGACTTCGCCTCGGAACTGGGAGTAACGGAAGAAGGATCTCAAAGCGTTCGCAATGTTCTTCAGCGCGGCCGGCCTCATGCGCTTTGCCTCACCCTGAATGAATGCTGCGGCGGCGTCCGTGCGAACATCAGACAGGCATATATCTCCACACCCGAAACGCCATACCAGGAATTTTTGTACCCACCTCGCATAGTTCTCGACGGTTATTTCCGCTAACCCCCGCTCACACCGCAGGCACAGCGCGAACTCTTCGACAACGCTGTCAGCGGCAGTCGCGAGCGCTTGAGAGGCATGACACACTTCTCGACTGCGCAAGAAGTTCTCAATAGTTGCAATGCGCGCAGCTCCCGGCATCGGGTCTCAAGGCATCGCGATCGATGTCGCGATCGCAGCCGCTGGTATCGTGCGATGTCGCTGTTTTTCAAGACGCAGAACGAAACTCGCCTCTCGTTGCACCATCGCCCAAATGCGAGCGCCTGCCGAGCAACCAGAAATGCATAACTCTCCGAATATTGTTGCTCAACTAGCCACTCGACGAACGCGACGAGATGCTCAGATGTCGTACCTCCGGCAGCGCGGACCATCGTCTTGGCGCTTACATAAGAATGCTCCACGGTCTTCTCCTTTCAGGCGGAAGTGCCTGAAAGGAAGCATGCCAATGTCTAGCGTCTAAGCCGCATTTTCACAAAAAACGACCACCTTTAATCTAAGCTGGACATAGTTCGGCGCGGGAGATAGTCGAGCTTCTTGTGGCCCAACAGCACCTGAATCACGCGGATATCCACCTTCTGCTCCAGCAGGTGCGTGGCGAAACTGTGGCGCAGCATATGCATCGATACGCGCTTGTCGATCTGTGCGGCTTCGGCCGCGGCGCGAATCGCGCGATTCAGTTGCCGCGGAGTCAGCGGGTCGACAGGATCGAGTCCCGGAAATAACCAGCCGGCAGCCGGCATCTTGCCTTGCGAGCGGGCCACGGCGCCACCAGACCCGCAAGCGCTCCAGCAGCACCGGCGAGAGCATCGCGTAGCGATCCTTACGGCCCTTGCCCTGTTCGACACGCAGCGTCGTGCGTTGACTATCGATATCGCCAACCTTGAGCGAGATCACTTCGCTGGCGCGCAACCCAGTGCCGTAGGCGAGCGACAACGCCGTCTGATGCTTTAAATTACCTGTCGCCGCAATCAGTCGTCGGGACCTCGTCGGGGCTGAGGATAACCGGCAGTACGCGCGGCACGCGCACCGGCTGCATTCTGGCCATCAATTCCGGCTTCTGAAGCGTGACCTCGAAGAAGAACTTCAGCCCGGTGATTGCGGAATTGAGCGAGATAGGCGACGTTCCGCGATCGACCAGATACAACTGGTAGTTTCGCAGGTCTTCTACCGTCGCGGTGTCGGGCGAGCGTTTGAAGTAGCGTGCGAATTCACGCACGATGCACAGATAGTTCGTTTGAGTCTTGGGAGAAAGCTGGCGCATGCGCATGTCGTCCGTCATGCGCTGACGCAGAGAGCTGACACCCTGTTGAGTGGAAGTCATGATGCGGCTCCGTTGGAGAACGAGTCGGATTGCCCCGACCTTCAACATGCGGAATCGCGCCACACACTTCTCACTACCCGCTAAGTCGAGCCGTAGCCTTCTACCGCGCGAGCGGTTTCGTTCGTCGACTCCGTTCTAGAGGGCGCCGAACACCTCTTCCAAGGACAGTTCATCCATCGATCCGAGCAGACGGAGGACCGACGCGACTTCGAGGTGACAGTTGGGTCTCGCTCGAATGGAAAGCAGGCGAAGATTGTCGTACCTGACATATCGGGTGAGCTGTGGTGGCGGGCCGTCACCGACCTCGATGTTTCCCCCGACCTTATGAAAGACATGCGCGCTGCGTCTGGCGCGCTTCTCTTTCTGCGCGAAGGCTCGGATCAAAACGTCCAGCCCCTCGATTGGATCACGGCCAAGAAGTATCTGTCCAAGACGAAGATAGCCGACGACAAGGGGGCTCCGACTCAGGTAATGCTATGCGAGCTGATCCGATTCCTCGAGCTAACGCTCACACGGCCCGGACGGTGGAAAGCCGCGCCTGGCACTGGTGGTTTCCGCATGGGATCTTGTCGGTGTCGACCTTTTCGAGAGAGGGCCGATGTCCTATCTCGAAGACGAATACCCAATGCTAGCCGGCAAACTCAACGATGTGTCGACGCTCGACGTGCAAGTATTTGGTCTCAGCGTGGTCGGGGGCAATCTGGACGAGGCAGGTTTCAAGAAGGCCTTTTTAGAGAAGGGCATT